>NZ_SSGF01000028.1 GCF_008015755.1 Methylophilus sp.
GCCGCCCACTTTGACGAGCAACGCAGGAATCAAGCGGAAGCTGGGGTGCATTTCTTTTGGTTACTTGTTCTTTGTGCAAGCAAAGAAAAGTAACTCGCTGAAAAAGCGAAAAGAAACCTAAAAAACAACCACAAACAAGTGCGCATCAATGTCCACCCTTCAATAACTACAACAACCAATCTAAAGAATAACCTTTTATTGCTGTCTCACGAGCCGGGATTCCAGGCAAACGCCGTAATGACGAGGGAGTGAATATGGTTGATAGTTAAAAAGAATAACCTTTTCCATCCATCCAATCACAAAAAAGGCGCACTTTTCAGCGCGCCTAGTTTTAAACTATCTGGCAAGTCCGCAACCATTTAAACATGCTTGCGTGCCAATCTGGCTACCCCTCTCAACCATCCCAACAAATCATCCACATAGGTATACAACACCGGAATGACCACCAGGCTGAGCAAGGTCGAGGTAATCAAACCACCAATCACGGTAATCGCCATCGGCGATCTAAAGCTGGGGTCTGCACTCCAGCCCAGCGCAATCGGCATCATGCCCGCCGCCATAGCGATGGTGGTCATGATAATCGGCCGGGCGCGTTTATGGCAGCCGTCGATAATGGCGTCAAATCGGCTCAATTGGCGCTCTTTGCGTGCCATGATGGTGTATTCGACCAGCAAAATAGAGTTTTTAGTCACCACGCCCATCAGCATTAACAGGCCTATCACACTCGGCATGGAGAAGCTGTTATGCGTCACCAGCAAGGCAAAGAAAGCCCCCCCCAACGATAGCGGCAACGCGCCCAGAATCGTCACCGGCTGCAAGAAGTCACCAAACAGTAATACCAGCACCACATAAATACACATGACACCAATAATCATGGCGCCGCCAAAGCTGCTGAACAGTTCGTTCATGCGTTTGGCATCGCCTGCTTCAAGCTGTTTGACGCTAGGTGGCAGATTTTGCATGGCAGGCAGTTGCTGCACTTCGCGCATGACTTCGCCGATCTGGCGCTTGTTAAGCTCAATATCAAAGGTGACATTACGCATGCGGTCCATGCGGTCGATTTGTTGCGGGCCGCTACCCATACGCACGGTGGCGACGGTTTCGAGACTGACACTGCCATTGCGGGCAGGCACGCGCAGTTGAGCGATCTCTTGCAAGCTACTGCGCACGCTGGGGCCGAGCCGCACGCGGATTGGCACCTGGCGTTGTGGCAAATTCAGCTTGGGCATGATGTTGGTGAAATCACCTGCCGTCGCCACACGTATGACTTGCGCAATCGACTCTACCGTCACGCCAAGCTCTGCTGCTTTGTCGACATCGGGGATAATCTGTACTTCTGGCCGTTGCAAACTGGCGCTAGAAGTAATATTGCCAACGCCGCTTAAGGTGCGTAATTGTTGTTGCACCTGTTGGCTGGCACTGGCCAGGGCATTGGCATCATCGCTGGCCAGGGTGATTTGCAATTTTTCGCCAGACTCACCAATCCCCACCGTGACGCGCGCACCGGGCAGATTTTTCAGGCGCTCACGCAGGTCGGCCTCAATCTCTGACTGCTTTTGTTTGCGCTCGCTGCGGTCAGTGAGGCTGATGACCAAACTGCCCTTACGGACATCAGTGGTGTTTTGAGCGGCATTCGGCCCACCGCCACCGGTGCTGGCAGAACCCGCAGCACTAAACACCGCCTTGACTTCGGGATGCTGCTTGACGAGGTGTTCAGCCATTTGCACCACCTGCCGCGTTTGTGCCAAAGGCGTGCCTGGTTGCAGCTCAATATTGACCTTGGTCTGGCTGCTATCAGAAGATGGCACAAAGCCTTTGGGTAGCAGCGGCATTAAGCTCAATGAGCCGACAATAAACAGTACAAAGCCAGCCACCACGGTTTTGCGGTGTTGCAAGCACCAGCCCACCCAGCGCAAATATGCGCGCATAGAAGTAGAGTCTTGTTCCTCTTTGACCACATGCGGCTTGAGCAGATAAGCCGACATCATGGGGGTTAACAAACGGGCGACGACCAGCGAGCCCAAAATTGCAATCGCTGCCGTGATGCCAAACTGCTTGAAAAACTTGCCCGGAATACCGCCCATAAAGGCCGTTGGCAAAAAGATGGCGACCAGCGTAAACGTGGTGGCAATCACGGCAAACCCGATTTCATCGGCGGCTTCCATCGCTGCCTGATACGGCGTTTTGCCCATGCGCAAATGGCGCACGATGTTTTCAATCTCCACAATGGCATCATCGACCAGAATACCGACCACCAGCGCCATGGCGAGCAAGGTCAGCACGTTGAGCGAGAAGCCAAAATACTGCATAAAAGCAAAGGTGGGGATCATAGATAAAGGCAAGGCCACCGCAGCGATAATAGTGGCGCGCCAGTCGCGCAAGAACCACCACACCACCAGAATCGCCAGTAACGCGCCCTCATACAACAGGTGCATGGAGCCTTCGTAGTTATCTTCTACCGGCTTGACCATGTTAAAGGCTTCAATAATCTTCACCTGCGGGTGCAACTGCTCAAATTTCTGCAGCGCGGCACGCACGTCTTTGGCCACCGTGACTTCACTGGTGCCTTTGCTGCGCGTGATTTCAAAACGGATCACAGGCTTGCCGTCATAGCTCGCATAAGTGGTCCGCTCGGCGTAGGTATCCAGCACCTCGGCCACCTGCGACAACTTGATATGGCGGCCATCACCAAGCGGAATATCGAGATTGCGTACTTCATCCGCGCTATGCAGGGCGCCCAAGGTACGTACCGACTGGATATTGTCACCAATATCGCCGCGACCGCCAGAAGCATCTTGCTGTACGCGTTTGAGCTGCGCCGAAACGTCGCTGACATCCACGCCCAAGCCGGCCATCAAGGTTGGCTCCAGATTGACCTGCACCTCGCGGTTCACACCGCCCGTGCGCGTGATTTTACCGACGCCATTGACGGCCAGCATGGCTTTGCTGACCTCGTTATCGACAAACCAGGACAGCTCGCCTTCATCCATGTTCTCCGCCGAGGCGACATAAGTGAGTATGGCATTGCCTGAGGTCGTCACTTTGGATACAGTGGGTGTGATCACAGCGGCCGGTAACTCCGAGCGCGCGCTATCCACGGCATTGCGCACCAGGTTGAGTGCTTCTTCACTCTTGGTATCAATCGTGAACTGCACCGCGATGCTGACACTGCCATCCGTGATGGTGGTAGTCATATGCTCAATGCCACCAATAGTCGCAATTTTGTCTTCAATCTTGCGCGCGACCTCGGTTTCGAGTTGTGGCGGGGCGGCGCCTTCTAGCGTCGCACTGACAGTAATGACTGGCAATTCGATATCAGGAAAGTTTTGTTTGCCCAGCTGATTAAGCGCTTTGAGGCCGAGAACACTCAGCACCACAAACAGCAAAATTGCCGGCACCGGGTTACGGATGGACCAGGCCGAAAAATTCATGTTTATGCCCCGCCCTTGCTCACCGTGACCACTTTAACGGTATCGCCATCGTTCAAAAAAGCACCGCCACTGAGCACCAGCGCAGTGTCGGCGCGTAGGCCACCCAGCACTTCAATCTGTTCGCCTCGCGTGCGGCCAGTTTGCACCTTACGCTGGATCACTTTGCGCAAGCCTTGCGCATCGGCTACTGTCAGCTCAAACACATAAGCAAAGCCATCGCGGTAGGTGACGGCGCTTAACGGCACGGCCAAGCCTTGTTGCTGACCAACGTCCACCTGGCCCTGCACATACATGCCGGGTTTGGCACTGTCTTTGGGAATATCTACATACACCAGCGCATTGCGGGTATTACTATCTACCGTGGGTGAAAGCAGGCGTACTTTACCGATCACAGCATTGGCACCCGGTAAAGTCAGACGCACTGATTGGCCTGCGTGCAAGGCAGCTTGCTGGTCAGCATTGACCTCACCGCGCCACTCAATGCGGCTTTGACGCACCAGGCGGAACAACTCGGCACCAGCAGACACCACATTGCCTAAATTGGCAGACCGGGTTGAAATCACACCATCATCCGGCGCCACCACTCTGGTTTGACGCAAACGGATTTTCTGGTTTTCCAGTTCTGCCTCAGACAAAGCCAAATTTGCTTTTGCCGTTTGTTCGGCGATCACATACTCATTGATTTTTTGCGCCGATAAGGCGCCACTGTCCTTGATTTCACGGGCTCTGTCGGCGTTACTTTTTGCCTCGGCCAGGGCCGCCTTGTCACGGTCTACCGTCGCCAGTTGTTTTTGCAAATCGGCTTTAACGGTTTCATCCGCCAGCATAACCAGCGGCTGACCTTTGCTCACTGGTGAACCAACATCGGCCAAGATTTGCTGGATACGCAAGCCAGAGATTTCTGCACTCACCAATGCCTCTTGCCAGGGAGAAATACTGCCATTCAGCACCAAGATCATCGGCCATTGCACAATCGCCGGATGCGTGACCTCGACGCTCAGGGCAGCCTTGGCGACTGGGTTCGCGCCATTCGTTTTAGGATTGGCGGCTGGGTTAAGCCCTGTTCTGCCAGCACGTTTGTCTGCCAGTTCGGCCTGATGCAAAGGATGTTGCCAAAACCATACACTGACCCCGACCAGCAGCGCGGCGATGATTAAAAATGTGTTTTTTTTTGTCAATTTGTTTGCCATCATGCTTACCTTTTTTCCATGGGTTTGACTATAGGGTTGGCTGTTTGTCTGGTTTCCAGCCAGTCTCCCCCAAACGCCTTATACAAAGCGATCCACTGTAATACCCGATTTTTCTGTTGCGTAATCACGTTCACTTCCGCGTTGATTTTCTGGCGGCGGGCATCCTCCAGCGACAACAAATCGAGACCGCCCGATTTCCAGTTCATTTCTGCCGCTTTAAAATATTGCCCATATAAGGCCGCACTTTCGCCTTCCGACTGCTGACGGCGTGTCGCACTGTCCAGGTTCACCAGCGCCTGTTCTACCTCTTTTACCGCATTACGCACGTTCTGCTTGTAAGTCGCCAGCAGGTTGTCAAAGGTCGCCCTATCCGCTTCGACCGCGGCGCGGTTTGCGCCACCATCAAACAAAGGTAACTTCAGGCTGGGGCCATACGACCAGGTCTGACCACGGATCACCAAGCCATTAATGGTGGTTTGTCGATAACCAATGGAACCGGTTAAGCTGAGGCTAGGGTACAGGGCCGCCTTGCTGACGCCGATGTTGGCGCTTGCTTCAGCCAGATTACGCTCGTCCCTGACCAAATCTGGCCTGCGCGTGAGCAGTTCGGCAGGCAGTCGCTGCACATCAAACATGGCGGGCTGCGGCAGACCCTTGCTTTGTGCCAGCACGCTGCGCAAGTCTGGCTCTGCCAAGTTGGTCAATGCCACCAACGCTTTGACCAGGCCATCACATTCCGCCTTCTGTCCGTCCAGGGTCGACTCACTGGCGCGGGTTGCCGCTTCTGCTAACGAAAGGTCCGCCATTGCGGTAAAGCCTGCGCGACTTGAAATACCGGTCAACCGTGCCGTTTCGCGACGCGAATCCATCGCCGCCTGCAATGCACCGACGGTCTCTTGGCAAGCGCGGTAATTGACATAATTGTTAGCGACCTCGGCAGCAAGGGTGATGCGGGCATCATGCCAGGCCATTTCTCTCGACTCCAGTTGCGCTTTGGCAGCCTGCTTGCCAGACCTGATCTTGCCAAACAAATCCAGTTCCCAGCTGGCATCCAGGGTGCCTGATGCGATTTTGACCGTGCTGGCGCCTAAAGCGGCATTGGCACCCTTGCTTTCAGTGAATGATCCGGTACTGCTCAGGGTAGGCACCCCTTGCGCATAGGCTGAGCCAAGATTCGCCCGCGCTGAGCGGATATTGGATAACGCCAGCTCGAGCGAAGGGCTCTCTTTTTGTGCCTGCGTCAGCAATTGATCCAGCACCGGGTCCTTGAATTGCGCCCACCAGTCTGTGAGGGAGGCGACTTGGCCGGCATGCGGAAGCGGCGCTTGCCACTGGGCAGGCGTTGCTGGCTGAGGCCGAATGTATTCCTCGAGTACCGAGCAACCAGCCAAGGGAACAAGCAGGCATAACCAAACCCAGTGGGGCCGCTGAATGCCATTGCGCTTATGCATGCTGATGCTCCATGCCCGTGATGCCATTAAGAAATAATGCGACCACAAAATTGATATGCTCCTCGATATCCCAATCTGCTGGCAACGCGCCAAACAGGGCCTTGTTACGCGGCCCCGCGATCAGCAATTCGCAATAGGACTCTGCTGCCTGTTTAAAATTCACTTTTGGAAATCTGTGCTGTGCCGCATAAAAAGCCAGTACTTCAGCCAACATCTGAAATAAGCGCTCAGGTCCAGCCTGCTTGATGGCCAGCGCTAATTCTGGCACATGGAAAAACTCGGAAACGCCGATGCGGTAAAATGACACCATGCGCGGCTCCAGCACGCGATTGAGCATAAAGCGCCCAATGTTGGTCAGTATTTCCTCCAGACTATGCTGATGCAGGTCATCCAGCTGCACCATGGCAGACACATCCTGCTCCACCATCTGCGTAATGGCGGCAATCAACAAGTCATATTTGTTGTCATAGCGTTCATAAATGGTGCGGGTGGACACCCCGCAATGGGCGGCGATACGCGCCACACTGGTTTGCGTGACGCCTTCCGTCATAAAAAGCGCCAGCGCACTGCTCAGTAACTGGCTATGGCGCTCGCTGGCGGTCCCGGCTTTGGGGCGTCCCACGCGGGTTTTGGCGGTGTTTGCGGTTGTCGTATGCGCTTGCATCATCTTCGCTTAAAATAAAAATAAAACGTTTCATTTTTATTTTAAGCGAATGATCAAAGCAATAGCAAGTCATTTCTTGTATGGCCCTTGTTACAAATTCGCAACGCGTCACGGCTGCTTTGCTATACTCGCAACACTTTTATTGCAGACCTTTTATTACAAACCTTTGCCATGGCCCTTAAATCCACCATTTATAAAATCGAGGTCAATATTGCTGATATGGACCGGCATTATTACCAGCAACATCATCTCACCCTGGCCAAGCACCCGTCAGAAACGGATGAGCGCCTGATGGTAAGGTTGCTGGCGTTTGCGCTGTATGCCGATGAATCACTGCTGTTTGGCAAAGGCTTGAGTGAAGACGATGAGCCTGATCTGTGGCAAAAAGACCTGACCGGCGCAATTGAACGCTGGATATGTGTCGGCCTGCCAGATGAGCGCGAGATTCGCAAAGCCTGTGGGCGCTCGGTACACGTGGTGCAAGTGCTGTATGGCGGCAGAACCGCCGACATGTGGTGGGAGCAACACCATAAAGCCATGCTTAAACTCGATAATGTAACCGTGCTCAATCTGCCTGAGACTGAGCAACTTGCAGCAGCGGCCACACGTGGGCTCAGCATCAGTTTTACCATCCAGGATAGACAAATCCTGGTGAGTTATGAGGGCGGTAGTTTTGAGATCAGCCCGGTCTGGCTGAAAGAAGCCAGCTAAGTAAACAACCAGCATGGCTGGCTGTTTTCAGCTTAGGTCGGATTGGAGACATACCGCAACGCCATACTGCGCCAACACCAGCATTCACAACTGGCAGGGCGTTAATGATCCTCCAGCTTACCGACCCAGACGCTGCGCAACTTGGCCAGCTTGTAACCCACGCTACTGCCCTCATGCGAGAGCGCATCCAAAAACAGCGATAAGCGCCGGGATTTAATCACCGTGTAAAAAGTCAGCAAGCTGACCGGGATAAACACGACAGAGAAATAAGCCAGCTTTTCCAAGGTGCTGGATTGGGTGAGGTCAATCAGATTCATGCCCAGCAAACCGGTTGTCATGGTGCCAATCAAGCCTAAGATGGTCACCACCGTCAAGCGGACGACGGTGTCGGCCTGACGCTTGATTTCTTCGCCTTCCAGATACTCTGCCATGTCCATAATGCGGCGACGGGTTTTTTCAAACAGGCTCACTGAATCCAGTTGTTTTAACATCAGTGTAAACAGGTCTTTGGCTACCGCTTGGTCGGACACATTTTCAAACCAGTAGCGATGGGTAAAACGCAAAAACACTGCGGTTGCATTGCGGATACGGTGACGGAAATTTTTGACCGACGCCTCACTTTGCATATCCAGGCGACTGATGGCTTGCACCATGCGGTCTGACAACATCAGTAACGCGGCTTTTTGAAAGTGCGCAATTAAAAACAGCAAAAAATACTGGTTTTGGTAGTGGCGCTTGATGCCGGTGCGTTCATTGGTAAACACGCGGTGCTGGTGACTGCCGACCACAACAAAATTTTGCCCAGTACACATAATGCGCGTGGTGCTCCACGGGTCTTGCCTGGCTTCGTCCCAATAGCGGTCATAGCAATTATTTTTTTCAAATTCCTGCAAAAAATGCTCGGTAAATGGCAAGGTCTCTGAGTGCCATGGCTGGCAAACCAGGCCGAGACGAATCAGATCACCGCGGCTGAGTTGGCTGACATCATCAAATGACAAATACGCCATCAGCGGCATGCGCTGGTATTCAATCTCGCGATAGCGCAACTCGCCTTGTTGGCTGGAATAATGCGGCACCAGCGGGTGCAACATCGCCAGCCAGTGCAAGGACACACAAGGCACATGGTTTTCTTTAACGTAGGCGAGATAGCGCGATTTATCCTCATAATCAGAACGCGCAATCACTTGCCCCTGCGCATCCAGCCACTCAATTAACTGTGCACAATGGCCGCCCTCACCGGTGTCATCCCAGTAGTTAGGATACGTGCGGCCTAGGCGGTACATCACCTCCATGGCCGACTTTAAGGGCAGGTCTTTGGCGGTGACCTCAAAGGCCAGCATGGCAACATCGATGTCAAAAAAGAAATACAACTCGACATGGGAGACACGCAACAACAAAGGCTGGGGCTCGCCCTGCAAGGTAATCCTTACCTGGTTAATATCACTGCGGGTAAAAATATGAATCGGTGACTCACCATAGCCACCAGACTCGCGGCCATGCTTGCCTTCGCCGTATAAAAAGCGCTGGGCAAACGGTAAAAAGGTGACGAACTCCTGGTATCTGGTCTCACTGAGGTGTGGCGAGTCCTGTAAAAACTCGTCTTGTATCTCGACCCAGGGCGAGTCGGGCGTGGCCTTCAACTGCTGCCAGGGGCGATCGACACAACCCGAGCTGTGATCGGTCATGAGTTGTATCGGCCACAATAATGTTTGCCTAAAGTCTCGTACGATACTGCTTTGCAGGTTGTCCGCCATGATGGATGCCCTTTTTGCCGCGTGGGTGGAGTCTGGACTATACCGCCGGTTGGCGATACAGAATCAGCGAATAAGCGTCGCAAATACCTGCCAAATAAGTTATCCGCAATGTCTGTAAACGTCCATCATGGTGCGCCCCGCATTCACCAGCTCGTAGACCAGCGAGCCCGCACCGGTGAAGACCACCAGCAGCACCGTCGCCAAGATCAGCTTACCCGTACTCAGCGCATGGCCGTTGAGATACATCAGCCATAACCGCCCAGACCAGATCAGCAGAATCAACCCTGCCAGTAACTGCAAGCCTGCGGCTAACTTAAATAATGGCCTGTCGGTTGCTTGTAGATATGTCGCCTGTAAGCTTGTCAGTTGCGTTTGCAACTGTGCGCCCAAGGCAGCATTTGGCCGTACTTCACCAGTGCTGCCATCAGTTGCGCATAGCACCCCTTGCTCAATCAGCGGTTTCAGCGTTGCCATGCCTTTTTCTAGCTGTATCCAGGCTTTTGCCGTGACCGGGTCAGCCAGGCTGATATTGGTGAGCGCAGCAGCAAATACCTGAATCACCAGCATGACGCCGCAGGCGGCGCACATCAGGCCAAAAAAGCGCTGAAATCCGCTTTGCACACCAGCCACTTTGGCCGCCAGATATGCCAAGGCCGACAAGCCCAACAATTCAAACAATACCCGGATGGCGGCCAAGGCATGGGCAGCCATGCCAGCCTCATCACTCACCAGTTGCACTGGGTTGGTCATTTCGGGAAACACCACCGCCAGCACCAGCGCAATGGTGAATGAGAGCAGCAAAAAGGCTATCGATTGCGCTAGCAGTGCATTCGGGTCATCCGCATTGAGGTGGTCATGCACCAATCGCGATGGCTGCGTCAGCATGCGGGTAAATTTGCCCAGATAGGCAGGCAACTCTTTGAGTACATTTTCTAATAACGACATGGCACCTCCCTTTTACACAGGTAGACATACCTTAACACCGTTGTCACGACGGAGGGTACTCCTGGCTAGGTTTGCAAACGACACCAAGCAGATTGTCTGTTGCACACCACAAAAGCCATAAAAAAAGCCAGCATCGCTGCTGGCTTTTCAAACGTGATCCGTCAAGCCTTACACCTTCTGATAGACCTCACTGCCTTTTTTCACGAACTCAATCGCTTTTTCCTGCATGCCCTTTTGCAGCGCTTCTTTTTCATCCACGCCTAATTTATCCGCATAGTCACGCACGTCCTGGGTGATTTTCATCGAACAGAAATGTGGGCCGCACATAGAACAAAAATGTGCTTGCTTGGCGCCTTCTTGCGGCAAGGTTTCATCGTGGAATTCCTTGGCTTTTTCCGGGTCCAGACCGAGGTTGAATTGATCTTCCCAACGGAATTCGAAACGGGCTTTACTCAATGCGTTGTCACGAATCTGTGCGCCTGGATGGCCTTTGGCCAAGTCGGCCGCGTGTGCTGCGATTTTGTAGGTGATGATACCGACGCGCACATCTTCTTTGTCTGGCAAGCCCAGATGCTCTTTCGGCGTCACATAGCACAACATGGCACAACCGTACCAGCCGATCATGGCCGCACCAATGCCGGAAGTGATATGGTCATAGCCAGGCGCGATGTCGGTGGTCAATGGGCCCAAGGTGTAGAACGGGGCCTCACCACAGTGCTCCAGTTGCAGGTCCATGTTTTCTTTAATCAGGTGCATGGGCACATGGCCCGGGCCTTCGATCATGCACTGTACATCTTGCTTCCAGGCAATTTGAGTCAACTCACCTAATGTTTTGAGTTCTGCAAATTGCGCTTCGTCATTGGCATCGTAGATAGAACCAGGACGCAGACCGTCACCGAGTGAGAAACTCACATCGTATTGCTTCATGATTTCGCAGATGTCTTCAAAATGCTCATACAAGAATGACTCTTTGTGATGCGCCAAGCACCATTTCGCCATGATGGACCCGCCGCGTGAGACGATACCGGTCATGCGCTTGGCCGTCATCGGGATATAAGCCAAACGCACCCCGGCGTGAATGGTGAAGTAATCCACCCCTTGTTCCGCTTGCTCGATCAATGTATCGCGGAAGATTTCCCAGGTTAAATCTTCGGCCTTGCCGTTTACTTTTTCCAGCGCCTGATAAATAGGCACCGTGCCAATCGGCACCGGTGAGTTACGGATAATCCATTCACGGGTTTCGTGGATGTTTTTACCGGTAGATAAATCCATCACGGTATCGCCGCCCCAACGCGTGCCCCAGACCATTTTCTCGACTTCTTCCGAGATCGAAGAACCCAGCGCTGAGTTACCGATATTGGCGTTGATTTTGACCAGGAAATTACGGCCGATAATCATCGGCTCAATTTCCGGGTGGTTGATATTGGCCGGGATAATGGCACGGCCACGTGCCACTTCGTCACGCACGAATTCTGGCGTAATCACAGCGGGGATGCTGGCACCGTAGTGTTGGCCTGGATGCTGGGTTTGCAGCAACTCGCTCATATTTTCGCGACGCTGGTTTTCACGGATGGCAATAAACTCCATCTCGGGCGTGATGATGCCTTGGCGCGCATAGTGCATCTGGCTCACGTTTTGGCCAGCTTTTGCACGCAACGGTTTGCGGTGCAGGTTAAAGCGCATTTGTGACAGCTCAGGGTCTACCAGGCGTTGATGGCCAAATTCAGAGGTCGGGCCGTCTAACTGCTCAACGTCACCACGCTCCATGATCCACTGCGCGCGCAACGCGGGCAAGCCGTTACGGATATCGATGTCAACATTCGGGTCAGTGTATGGGCCTGAAGTATCGTAGACGACCACGGGTGGGTTAGTCTCGCCGCCAAAGCTTGACGGCGTATCACTTAGCGAGATTTCACGGAATGGCACCTGAATATCCGGGCGGGAACCTTCAACGTAGATTTTGCGCGATTTGGCAAATGGTTTGGTCGCAGCGTCGTCAACTTTGGCATCGGCGTTGACGAATTTGATGTGCTTATCAATAGCGTTCATGAGCATCCTTAAGAAAGAAAAGACGTAAGGATGCATGTGGAAGTTTGCATTCCCTACGGTGGTATCAACCACATCAGGTTCGAAGGGTAACTCTCACTGCAAAACCATGTATACACACAGGATTTACAGACCCCTAGCAACGAGCGAATTGTCCGCGAAAAGCCTGGATAAGGCAAGCGAAACAAAATTTTGCCTCTGCTCGCCATCCATCCGCCATCACAGCGATCAGCCACCATCTGGCACGAAGCCTGATCCACTGCACCTCGCCAAAATTTGATTAGCAGACTGATTGCGCAAATTAAACACGGAATCGGCAACTATTCCGGCATTCGCCTTGCAGCCATCAACGCTACACTGCAGGTGTTAAATTTTATAAATATTTTGCAGCAAAAGGCATATTGCATGGATTGGTACAGTATTTTCTTTTTTAGGGCGGGCGCGCCCACGACGCTGCTCTATGGCAGCTACGATGCCTGGTTAGTGGTGTTGTCGGCGCTGGTCGCCATAGGCTCGTCTATTCTGGCTTTGCAATTAACGCGCCTGTCACAAAAACAAACCTCTGTGCTGTCACGGCGCCTTTCTATCATCGCCAGTTCAGTCTCATTAGGCGCGGGCATCTGGGCGATGCATTTTATTGGTATGCTGGCCTACCAGATCTGCACACCCGTTTCTTACTACCCAGACGCCACCTTGGTCTCGATGATGCCTAGCATTCTCGCCTCATACTATGCGCTCAACTTGATGTCTGAAAATCAGATTGATTACCGCAAGCTGATCAAAGGTGGCTTTGCCGTAGGGGCGGGTATTGGTGCCATGCATTATATTGGCATGCTTGCCATGCGCATGGAGCCGCTGCTCAAGTTTGACCTGATATGGGTACTGGTATCTGTGGTGGTCGCCGTTGTTTTATCAACGTTATCGCTGTGGACAGGCATTTTTTTAAACCACAAAGGCAAAATCCCGCCCAAATTGAGCATCATCGTCGGTGGGGTACTGATGGGCAGTGCCATCACTGCCATGCACTATACCGGCATGGCCTCGGCGCGCTTTCTGGGGCAAGCCAAGCCCGGCTTCAACCCGGATGACAACCAATCCATCACTTTGGCATTGGGCATTACGCTGGTCACCATTCTGATTGGTATTATCGCCACAGGCATCAACGCTTTGATACGCTACCGGCAAATGCTGGCGACTATTCAGGCCAGCGAGACCCGTTTGTCGACCATTCTAGATACGGCGGTAGATGGAATCGTCACCATCAACACCACGGGCGAAATGATCGCCTGCAATGATGCTGTGGAAAAACTGTTTGGCTGGAGCAAAACAGAAATAAAAGGCAAAAACATTTCAGTGCTGATCCCGGAACCGGACAGCTCAAATCATCTGCATTACTTAAAAAATGCCCTCGCTAGCGGTGAGGCAACCATCAGCAATGAAGGCCGCGACCTCGATGCCATCCGTAAAGATGGCACTACCTTCCCGATCCGGCTGGCGATTGGCGAAGTCAATCTGTTCAATGAGACCTTATATGTTGGCTTTATTACCGATCTAAGCCAACGCAAGGCGATTGAAGAAGCGGTGCGTGAAAAAGACCAGCAGATTCAATCGATGATGAACAACATCCCGGGGGTGACCTTCCGGGTCAGCCTGGAGGGCGAGTGGAATATCCTGCTAATCAGCGATGCTGCGCTGCAAATGACGGGCTGGCCCGCCCGTGATTTTTTAAGTGGACAGCAACGCTTTTCACCCCTGATGCATCCTGAGGATATTGCGCGCGTGCGGCCGATTGCCGTCAAGGCGATTAAACGATTAGTAAGCTTTGAAGTGGAATTCAGGATCACAGATCGCAATGGCCAAGAAAAGTGGATTTCTGCGGTGGCCTCGCCGCTGTTGAACAAAGACGGCATGCCCTATGCCATGGACGGTGTATTGCTGGACATTACTGAATCCAAGCAGAAAAATGCCGAATTTGAAGGCATTGTGAATGCGATCAACTTCTCAAACAATGTCGCTGAATTTACCATTGATGGCTTTGTCGTGAGCGCCAACCAGCACTTTCTTGACCTGCTGGGCTACCAGTTATCTGAGGTGATCGGCCGTCATCACTCTATTTTTTGCGCGCCAGACTTTGCTCTGACCGAGGCTTACAAACAAAAGTGGTTGTCACTGCGGCGTGGTGAGTTTGTGCATGGCGAATTTTTACGCTACGGCAAAGCAGGCAAACAAATCTGGATTAATGCCTCTTACAGCCCGGTACGTGACGTCGATGGCAAGGTGGTGAAGGTACTGATGTTTATGATGGACATCAGCGAACGCAAACAAATGGAGCAGGCGTTGCGGGCGGCTAAAGAGACCGCGGAGCAGGCGGCTAACGCCAAGAGTACTTTCCTGGCGAATATGAGCCATGAAATCCGTACCCCGATGAACTCCATCATTGGCTTTAGCGAGTTGTTGCTGGATACCCCCATGCAAGCTGAGCAACGCAACTACTTGTCCACCATCAATCAGTCAGCCAAATCGCTGCTGCATTTGCTCAACGATATTCTCGACAGCGCCAAGCTAGAAAAAGGCATGCTGGAAATCGAAATGGTTGATTTTTCACTGCGCGAACTCGTCGATGGGTTGATTTCTTCGTTATGGTTTCAGGCACGCAAGAAAAATCTCGACCTGAGGTTGAGATTAGACGCACAAACCGATGGCTACTACCATGGCGCAGAGCACCGTATTCGCCAGGTATTGACCAACCTGCTTGGCAACGCGATCAAATTTACTGAAACGGGACACGTCGAATTAAACGTCCACACCACCGCACAAGGCGAAATCCAATTCGACATTATAGATACTGGCATTGGCATTGAAGAAAGCCGTCTGGAAGTGATTTTCGAGCCATTTACCCAGGCAGATGCGTCTATGAGCAGGCGATTTGGCGGCACCGGCCTAGGCACCACCATTAGCAAACAACTGGTTGAACTGATGGGTGGCCGCATCACCGCCAGCAGCAATATTGGCCATGGCAGTTGCTTTTCGGTGGTGCTCCCGCTCGTTACGGGCTACGCGCCAGAAAGCAGCTCACCATACCCGACATCCATGCTGGCTCTGCCTGCACTTCGTATTCTGGCTGCCGATGACATTGAACAAAACCGTAGACTACTCAGCATTGTGCTGGAGAAACAGGGGCATCATGTGACGCTGGCCAGCAACGGCGAGGAAGTGTTGACGGCATGGCAGCAACAGGCTTTTGACCTGATTTTGATGGATGTACAAATGCCAGTGATGGATGGCCTGAGCGCCAGCATGCATATCCGCGCCGTCGAGCAACAAACTGGCAAGGCCAGAACACCCATCATTGCACTTACGGCCAGTGTGCTCGAGCAAGACCGCCTCGCGGCGGCAGAAGCCGGGATGGATGGCTTTGCCTCTAAGCCGATTGAGCTGCCATCATTACTGACCGAAATACAGCGCGTGCTAACGCTGCAGCGAGGCTCCACGCCCACATCCGCCCCGGCATCCGCTCAAACATCAGCACATTTTGACCTGAAAAAAGGCGCGCAGCTTTGGGGCGACGCACAAACTTACTTGCATGAAATCCATGTTTACCTGCAAGCGTCGCGCAAACATATCAGCACCTTACAACAAGCGATCAAGGATCAGGAGATTGCCGTCATCCGGCAAATCGCACATGCCAATAAAGGCGTCAGTGCCAACTTGGCCTTGCTCAATATCCAACACAGTTACCACGCACTGGAACAAATGACTGAGGATCAATGGCCGACATGTTCGGCACAGGTCGCCCAATTACAGGATCACTTGCAGGCATTGCAGGCAGCCATTACCCCATTGCTATCGCAGCAAGCCACCACCACTGACAAGGCAACGCTGCCGATGTCGCAACTGCTGGAGTGGCTACAGACGTTGCGCACGCTGGTGGTGATGAATGAGCTGGATGATCACCTCGTTAACCAACTTACTCAACATGCGCCAGCTGCCTGGCACCAGGCCCTCAACACCATTACGCAACAACTGAACGATTTTGACTTTGAACAAGCCGTCATGCAGATTGACCAGTTACTAGCCACGCAAACCCAGGAGGCTTCTTGATGATAGAGACCCTCATACAACAAGCCAAAATTCTGATTGTGGACGATGAGCCACTCAACTTAAAAGTGTTGAAACAGGTGCTGCAGGACAATTATCGATTGAGTTTTGCCAAGAACGGCATGGATGCCATCGAGCTGGTCAAAAAAGAAAAACCCAGCCTGATTTTGCTCGACGTGATGATGCCGGGGATGACGGGCTTTGAAGTCTGCCGCCATTTAAAAACCGACCCGGAAACCAGTACTATTCCCGTGATTTTTGTCACTGCCCTGGCTGATGAAGCAGACGAGTCAGAAGGCTTTGCCGCAGGCGGCGTTGATTATATCAATAAGCCGATTTCGCCAGCGCTGGTACGCGCACGCGTTAAAACGCACTTATCCCTGGTGCATATCGACGAACTGAAACGCACCCATTTGGAATTGATTCAGCGCCTGGGCCGTGCGGCAGAATTTAAGGACAATGAAACCGGCTTGCATGTGATGCGCATGAGCCATGTCTCTGGCCGATTGGCGTTGCAATTAGGGATGGATGCGCATCATGCCGAGCAATTGGTTCATGCCGCCCCCATGCACGACATCGGCAAAATCGGCATTCCCGACCATGTGCTGCTGAAACCTGGCAAACTGAATGATGAAGAACTGACCATCATGCGCCAACATCCGCAAATGGGGGCAAACATTCTGGATAATTCGAGTTCGCCACTGATCAAGCTGGCACACGCCATTGCGCTCTACCATCACGAAAAATGGGATGGCAGCGGCTATCCGTTTGGTCTCAAGGGAGAAGAGATTCCGCTGGAGGCACGCATTGTCGCCGTCGCAGATGTGTTTGATGCCCTGCTCAACAAACGCCCCTACAAAGAAGCGTGGCCGGTAGAAGAGGCCGTGGCAGAAATTGAGCGCAATCGTGGCAAGCACTTTGACCCAGCCGTGGTCGATGCCATGTTGCAGTGCCTGCCAGAGTTAATCGCCATTAATAACACCTGGCTTGAAAAAGATTAGCTAACTAGGACCAGGGCTGCCATACACTGGCAGCCTGCCATTTAACCCAGTTTGGCTTTGAGCAGTTCGTTGACTTGCGCAGGGTTAGCCTTGCCTTTAGACGCTTTCATGCATTGACCAACCAGTGCATTAAAGGCTTTTTCTTTACCAGCTTTGTATTCATCAACCATGGCCTGGTTAGCCGCCAGCACCTCATTGATAATGGCTTCAATGGCGCCAGTATCAGACACCTGCTTGAGGCCTTTGGCTTCGATAATGGCGTCTACCTCGCCCTCGCCCGCCCACAAGCCTTCAAACACCTGCTTGGCTGCATTGTTAGAAATCGTGTTATCGGCAATCCGCTTGAGCAAAGCAGCTAATTGCGCTGCAGACACCGGGCTGTCTACAATTGATTTTTCTTCGGCGTTGAGCTTGGCTGACAACGCGCCCATCACCCAGTTAGCGGCCTGTTTTGGGTCCGCACCTGCATGCACCACCGCCACAAAATAATCAGCCTGACTACGTGAGGCGGTCAATGTGCTGGCATCGTAGCTCGATAGTTGGTATTCACTCACCAAACGTGCCTGCAAGGCTTGTGGTAGCTCTGGCATCTGGGCTCTCACCCGCGCTTTGTCCGCCTCGGTCACTTCCAGCGGCAGCAAGTCAGGGTCAGGGAAGTAACGGTAATCGTTGGCTTCTTCTTTGCTACGCATGGCGCGTGTTTCACCCGTGTCCGGGTTAAACAGCACCGTGGCTTGCTGAATGGTGCCGCCATCTTCCAGGGTTTCGATCTGCCACTGCGTTTCGTACTCAATCGCCTGCTGCATGAATTTAAACGAGTTGAGGTTTTTAATTTCACGGCGCGTGCCTAACTTATCCGAGCCTTTGGGTCGAACAGACACGTTCACATCACAACGGAAAGAGCCTTCTTGCATGTTGCCATCACAGATGCCTATCCATTGCACCAGCTCATGCAGTTTTTTAGCATACGCCACGGCCTCAGCCGCGCTACGCATGTCCGGCTCAGTCACAATCTCCAGCAACGGCGTGCCAGCACGGTTCAGGTCTATGCCCGACATGCCTTCAACTGCGCCGTGTACAGATTTACCTGCATCTTCTTCCAGATGCGCACGTGTGATATTGATCACTTTTTCGTAGGCTTCGGTATTTTTAGTCGCAGGCACCTGAATGGTGATTTTGCCTTTGCCTACCACCGGCAACTCAAACTGGCTGATCTGGTAGCCTTTGGGCAAATCAGGATAAAAGTAATTCTTGCGCGAAAACACGCTGCGCGGGGCCATTTCAGCCTCAATCGCCAAACCAAACTTGATCGCGCATTCAACCGCTTCTTTGTTGAGTACTGGCAATACGCCTGGCAAGGCAATGCTCACTTCACACGCCTGCGTATTGGGCTCAGCCCCATAGGTGGTCGAAGCACCGCTAAACTGTTTAGATTTAGTTTGTAACTGAGTGTGGGTTTCCAACCCGATGACGACTTCCCACTGCATTTAGATTCCCTCCGGCATACGTGTGTGCCAGTCTGTCACTTGTTGATAAGCGTGGCCGATCTCCAGCATGCGCGCCTCATCAAAATAATTGCCGATAATCTGCAAACCGACCGGCAAGGCCTTGCCTTCACTGCTGGCAGCAAAACCAGCTGGAATACTCATGCCTGGCAACCCCGCCAAGTTGACGGCAATGGTGTACAGGTCTTCGAGGTACATGGCGACCGGGTCGCTGGTCTTCTCACCAGCCTTAAAGGCTGTCGAAGGGGCAGCGGGCCCCATGATCACATCGCAGTGCTTGAATGCCTCGACAAAATCCTGCGCAATCAGGCGGCGAATTTGCTGTGCTTTGAGGTAATAGGCGTCATAGTAACCAGCGCTCAATACATAGGTACCAATCAAAATACGGCGTTTGACCTCGGCACCAAAGCCTTCGGCACGCGATTTCATATACATTTCCATCAGGTCGTTGTATTCAGCCGCACGGTGGCCATAACGCACGCCGTCAAAACGCGACAGGTTGCTTGAGGCTTCTGCCGGCGCCAGCACGTAATACACAGGGATAGACAGGTTGTTGTTAGGCAAACTGACTTCAACGATTTCTGCACCCAGTTTTTTGTATTCGGCAATCGCCGTTTCAATCACTTGGGCCACGTCGGCACTCAGGCCTTCGGCAAAGTATTCTTTAGGCAAGCCGATACGCAGACCTTTGAGCGGCTGCGCGCCAGTCATGTTAGCCAAGCCACGCGTGTAATCTTCTTTTTCGCGATTGACGCTGGTGGAGTCACGCTCATCGAATCCTGCCATGACATTGAGCATCAAGGCGCAGTCCTCTGCCGATTTAGCCATCGGACCTGCCTGATCAAGTGAAGAAGCAAAGGCGATCATGCCGTAACGCGACACCAAACCATAAGTGGGTTTGAGGCCAGTAAAACCGCACAATGAAGCAGGTTGACGAATGGAACCGCCGGTATCAGTACCCGTTGCTGCTGCACATAAGCGCGCCGCGACCGCTGCCGCAGAACCGCCAGAGCTACCGCCCGGCACGCGGTCAACATCCCAAGGGTTTTTCACGCCACCAAAATAGCTGGTCTCGTTGGAGGAGCCCATGGCGAATTCGTCCATATTGGTTTTACCCAGGTTCACCGCACCCGCCGCATCAAACTGGCTGATGACATGCGCGTCATACGGGGAGATAAAGGTCTCCAGCATTTTTGAGCTACAGGTAGTGCGCCAGCCTTTGGCACAGAAAATGTCTTTTTGCGCCAGCGGGATGCCGGTCAATGGGCCGAACTCACCGGCTGCAATGCGAGCATCTGCCACTTTGGCCTGTGCCAGCGTTTTGTCCTCGTCGATGGTGACGTAGGCATTGATGGTCGGGTTAAGCTGCGCCATGCGCTGCAAATAGGCTTGCGTTAACTCAACACTGGAAACTTGTTTGCTGGCCAACTGCTGGCCCAGCTGTTTAAGACTGCTGTTAATCATAGCGGCTGTATCTAATTAGTTAAACACGCGAAAGGGGCGCAGAAAAAGGCTTATTCAATGACTTTGGGCACCAGGTACAGGCCATCCTGCGTGGCTGGGGCAATCGATTGAAACAGCTCGCGCTGGTTGGTTTTGGTGACCACGTCTTCACGCAGGCGCTGTGTCACATCTTGCGAGTGCGACATCGGCACAATCCCGGTGGTGTCGACCGCCTGCATTTGCTCGATCAAACCGAGAATACCGGAAAGTTTATTGAGGGTTTCTTGCGCTTCACTATCGCTGACCTCAATGCGGGCCAGGTGAGCGATACGCTTGATATCATCTAGATTCAGTGCCATGTCAGGTTAATTGTCTGTAAGATTTTGAAAGCACATCTTAATTTCATGTGCGTTTTGCGCTATTATACCTTGATTTTATGCCGCACTTAGCGAGCAGTTCTAAAGTCGGAAACTTCACAGGATAAAACAATGTTCGGTTCAATCAACAGCTACTTCTCCAATGACCTTGCCATTGACCTTGGCACCGCCAACACCCTGATCTACGTGCGTGGTAAGGGCGTCGTGTTGGATGAACCGTCGGTAGTGGCGATTCGTACCGAAGGCGGTCCCAACGGTAAAAAGGTATTACTGGCGGTGGGTTCGGATGCGAAAAGCATGCTAGGCCGCGCCCCTGCCAATATTCAAGCCATTCGCCCAATGAAAGATGGGGTGATTGCCGACTTCACCATCACCGAGCAAATGCTCAAGTTTTTTATCCGCAAAGTACACGAATCACGCTGGTTCTCACCTAGCCCACGCATCATCATCTGTGTGCCAGTAGGCTCTACGCAAGTTGAGCGCCGCGCCATTAAAGAATCTGCCGAGCGCGCAGGTGCTAAACAGGTATTTTTGATTGAAGAACCGATGGCAGCCGCCATTGGTGCTGACATGCCAGTGGCGGAAGCGACCGGCTCCATGGTGGTGGATATTGGCGGTGGCACCACTGAAGTCGGCGTGATTTCACTGGGCGGCATTGTGTACGCCAAGTCTGAGCGCGTCGGTGGCGACAAGTTTGACCAGGCGATTATCGACTACATTCGCCGCAACTACGGCATGCAAATCTCCGAGCCAACCGCTGAAGCCATCAAGAAAAGAATCGGCTCCGCGTTCCCGGGCTCCGAAGTGCTCGAAATGGAAGTCACTGGCCGCAACCTGGCAGAAGGTTTACCACGTAAATTCACCATCTCCAGCAACGAAATCCTAGAAGCATTGACCGAGCCGCTGAACTCTATCGTTGGCGCGGTGAAGTCTGCGCTGGAGCAAACCCCACCAGAGCTGGGTGCTGACATTGCCGAAAAAGGCATGGTACTGACCGGTGGTGGCGCGCTGCTACGCGACTTGGATCGCTTGCTGGTAGAAGAAACCGGTTTACCGGTCATTGTGGCCGAAGACCCGCTGACTTGCGTCGCCCGTGGCTGCGGTCGCGCACTGGAAGAAATGGACAAGCTGGGCAACGTTTTTGCTAGCGAATAATTCGGGGCAACGTTGGCACGCACCCGACCATGCTAAAAGGCATACACCAACAGCTTGATCCGCAGGAGTCCCCGGCATTTTTTATCCAGGGACCCAAGCCTTTTTCACGCCTGATGTTTTTTTGCACGCTATCACTGGTGATGATGGCGGTCGATGCACGCTTTGACTATTTAAGCCAGGTTAGACAATGGTTCAGCACAGCTTTACACCCGCTAGAGGTGCTGGCCAGCGCGCCTAATGAGTGGGGTCGCAATATCAACACCTACTTCACGTCACATAACCAGCTGATTCAAGACAATTTCAAACTCAAGCAACAGTCACTGATAGACAATGCCGCCTTGCAGCGCCTGGCGACAGTGGATGCCGAAAACGCCCATTTGCGCACGCTATTGGCGGGGGATGCGCCGATTATTCCGCAAGCCACGCTCGGCGAAGTGTTGCATATGGGGCGCGACCCGTTTAGCAACATTATCACGCTCAACCGCGGCAGCCGTCACCACATCACCCCAGGCCAGGCCGTGGTGGATGAGCAAGGCGTGGTCGGGCAAATTACGCGTGTGTATACCTTTACCAGCGAAGTGACGCTGATTACCGACAAAAAACTGTCGATTCCGATCCAGATTGAGCGCAACCAGTTGCGCGCCATTGCCTTTGGTGAAGGCAAGCGCAACACGCTGGACATCCCTTACTTGCCGACCAGTGTCGATATTAAAGTCGGCGACAAGCTGGTCACTTCAGGGATTGATGGTGTGTATCCAGCAGGCCTAGCTGTGGCGGTGGTCACCCAGATCAAACAAAGCCAGGACTCCCCTTTTGCCAAAATCATCAGCCGCCCGATTGCAGGCGTGAATAACCACAAACACGTGCTGATCCTCAAGGTACCCGAGTCACCGGCCATCAACCAGTCCAGCGAAAACAGGCAAGTGCTACCACGCAATAACGCGCAGCACCTGGACCAGTCTGTGGTTGAGGTCTTGCAAAAAAATAACGCGGCGGTTGACCCGCACCCCGCCACTGAAACCCCCGTGCTGGATGCGCCCAGCTCTGAACCAGGCGCCACCACACTGCCTGATAGTACACTCACCCCTGCCGCACCGGAGCATCCATGAAACCGGTAAAATTCAGTATCTTTTTGTTCACTATGCTGGCTGGGTTGGTCTTTCAGCTCTATCCATGGTCTGACACCGGCGTCATCATCCGCCCTGACTTTTTGCTGGTCATCATGATTTACTGGGTGCTGCAAGCACCTTATCACTGCAATATTGGCTGGGTCTGGTTTGCCGGGCTGTTGGTCGATTTATCCACGGGCAGCCTGCTCGGCCAGCATGCGCTGACGTTTGCCATCACCGCTTTTCTCGGCCTGATTTACCAGCGTCGCCTGGTGCTGTTTAACCGCTGGCAACTTTATTTGTATGTGATCTTTTTGTTTGGCGTACAACGCGGACTGATTTTATTGCTCAAACTGTTCGCCGGTAGTGAGTTGCCCGACTGGACCTACGCCCTGCCGGTCGCTTCGGACCTGATCTTGTGGCAGTGCATGATTATCTGGTTTGGCGAACTGACCCGCCCGAAGAAGTTATAAGCGATGGGGTATAGCACCGAACTCAAAAACCATCAAAACGAACAGCATAAGTTCCGGGTTCGTCTGGTTTTTCTGATCTTACTGGTTCTCAGCGCCTTTTCAGCGCTGCTGGGCCGTTTCTATTTTCTGCAAGTATTTCGTTATGACTATTATCAAACGCTGGCAGAAAACAACCGTATTTCGATTGTGCCGATCACGCCTAATCGTGGCCTGATTTCTGACCGCAACGGCATTATTCTGGCGCATAACTTTTTTGTCTATACGCTGGAAATCACGCCATCGAAAACCGATGGCTTGCAGGACACCATTGCCGAACTTAGCAGCTTGGTCGAGATTTCCGCCACCGATTTAAAACGTTTTAAAAAATTGCGCGCGCAGAGCCATACGTTTGAAAGCATTCCCATCCGCACCCACCTCAACGAATACGAAGCCGCCAAGTTTGCCGTCAATCGCTTCCGCTTCCCCGGTGTTGAGCTCAAATCGCGACTGTTCCGCCATTATCCCTACGGCACGCTGGGTACGCATGGCATTGGCTACATCAGCCGTATCAACGAAAACGACCTCAAACAACTAAAAGAGAGCAGCCAGCTCTCTAATTACAAAGGCACCGAGCACATCGGCAAAGCGGGCGTCGAGCAAGCCTATGAAGCCGACCTGCATGGCGTTACCGGTTTTCAACAAGTAGAAATCGATGCCGATGGCCGGGCAGTACGCGTACTGTCGAGCGCGTCGCCCACCTCGGGCAACAATATTGTGTTGTCTATGGATGCCAAAATGCAGGAAATCGCCGAGCATGAATTTGCCGGTCGCCGCGGCGCACTGGTGGCCATACAGCCCAAAACCGGCGAAGTGCTATCGATGGTGAGCATGCCGTCATTTGATGCCAACCTATTTGTGGATGGCATTGATTTTGACAACTGGAACCTGCTCAACAACTCCTTAGACAAACCTCTGATCAACCGTGCATTAAAAGGCATTTATCCACCCGGCTCGACGTTCAAACCGTTTGTGGCACTGGCGGGGCTTGAGTCTGGCAAACGCCAGCCACCTTTTACCATTAGCGACCCCGGTTATTTCACATTGCCCAATAGCCGCCACCGTTACCGCGACTGGAAGCCCTCCGGCCATGGCGCGGTGGATATGCGCAGGGCGATTACGGTTTCTTGCGATACCTTTTTTTACGGCCTGGCGGTTGAGCTTGGCATTGAGCGCCTGACCGACTTTGTGCGCCATTTTGGCTTTGGCGAAAAAACCAATATCGACATTCAAGGTGAATTGTCCGGCTTATTACCAACGCCTGCCTGGAAACAGAGACGCTATAAGCAACCGTGGTATATGGGTGAAACCGTCATTGTCGGCATTGGTCAGGGCTACACGCTGGTCACGCCCATGCAGTTGGCATATGCCACCGCCACCTTGGCTAACAACGGTAAGGCAATCCGTCCACATTTGGTCAATGCGATCGTCGACAGTAAAACCAATCAGGTAAAAATGTTGCCGCATGCCATTGCCGACCAGTTAAACCTGAATGTGCAGAATCTGGAGATTGTGAAGCTGGGCATGATGGATGTGACACGGCCAGGCGGAACAGCCGCTGCCGTGGGCGCGAATGCAGGCTATGACATTGCAGCCAAAACAGGCACCGCGCAAGTGGTAGGCATCAAGCAAAACGAAAAATACAACGAAAAACTGATTGCCGAACGCCACCGTGACCACGCCTGGTTTACTGCCTATGCCCCAGCAGAAGACCCGAAAATTGCCGTGGCGGTGATTGTTGAAAACGGCAGTCATGGCGGCTCAACCGCCGGGCCAATCGCGCGCAAAGTGATGGATTATTATTTGCTGGGCAAAGTGCCAGTAGATCCGGCCGCAGCGCAAGCAGCAGCCGCGGCAGAAGCGGCCGTCGTCAACGCGCCAGAAGTCGAGGAAGAACCGCATGATTAGACAATGGATAGGCCACTTTATCCGCCATATCGACTCCATCTTGCTCGCCACCGTGCTCATGGTACTGGTGGTCGCGCTCATGGTGCTTTACAGCGCCTCCGGCCAGTCACTGCTCAAGGTCAATGCGCAGTTGATCAATATTGTGGTGATGCTGGGCGTGATGTTTCTGGTCGCCAACACCCAGCCGCAACATATAGAACGCATTGCTTTGCCAGCCTACCTGCTGGGGTTGGCCCTGCTGATTGCCGTTGCGCTGGTCGGTGACATTAGCCACGGCGCACGGCGCTGGCTAAATCTGGGCGTGACCAAAATCCAGCCCTCAGAGCTGATGAAACTGGCGGTGCCTATCATGCTGTCCTGGTATTTTTCCAAACGCGAAAGCATGCTGCGCACAGCCGATTACATTGTTGCAGGCGTGATTTTGCTCACACCAGTACTGCTGATTGCCAAACAGCCCGACCTCGGCACCGCCACGCTGGTATTTGCCTCTGGTTTTTATGTCATCTTTTTAGCAGGCCTGAGCTGGAAATTTATTTTTGGTAGTGTGGTCGCGTTTGGCGCCGCCCTGCCCATTTTGTGGTCCATGCTGCATGATTACCAACGTCGCCGCGTAGAGATCCTGATCGACCCCAGCCAAGATCCGCTGGGCGCCGGTTACCATATTATTCAGGCCACCATTGCCATTGGCTCTGGCGGCACCACCGGCAAAGGCTGGCTCAACGGCACGCAGTCGCAACTGGATTTTGTGCCCGAACGCACCACCGACTTTATTTTTGCGGTGTTTGCTGAAGAGTTTGGCCTGGTTGGCTGCAGCCTGTTATTGTTGTTGTTTACCATCATTATTGGTCGCGCCTTCATTATCGCGTCACAAGCCAAGAGTACTTTCTCTCGCCTGCTGGCTGGCAGCATCGCAGCCACCTTTTTCACTTATTGTTTTGTGAATATGGGCATGGTCAGCGGCATTTTGCCTGTGGTCGGCATTCCATTACCGCTAGTCAGCTATGGCGGCACCTCATTACTCACGCTGGGCCTAAGCCTGGGCTTATTAATGAGCGTGCAATCGCACAAGCGCCTGGTCGCCACTGATTAGGCGCGTCAATCCCGATTAAGGAACTGGATGTTTTTTCACTTGCAACGGTTATGCCTCATCACGCTGACAATCTGGCTGGCCGCCTGTAGCAGCAGCATGCCGCCGCGGCAGACCGCGCCCTCAACACCGCCGACAAAACCAGCAGCGAATATCCCTGCCAGCAGCGCATCCATGCCTGCCACCAACACCCCAGCCAGCAATGGCACAGTCATGGGCGGCCCAAAAGTGATTAACATAGACCCCAAACCTGAAAGCAGCGGCAATGCCACAGACGGCATAGACCCGAATATTCCGCTCGAAACCACCATCACGCCGAAGGTGGAGCCGATTGTGAAAGGCACGACCAAGCCCTATATTGTCAACGGTGAAACCGTGACACCTATGTCTGACCTCAGTACGCCATACACACAAACCGGGCACGCCTCGTGGTATGGCAAGAAGTTTCATGGTCGCAAAACCGCCAGTGGTGAGCCTTATGATATGTTCAAACTGAGCGCGGCACACCGCACCTTGCCGATTCCGAGTTATGTACGCGTCACCAACCTCAGCAATGGTAAAACCATCATGGCGCGCGTTAATGACCGCGGGCCCTTTGGCCGCGACCGTATCATTGACTTGTCTTATGCCGCCGCCAAACAGCTGGATATCACCCGCCACGGCTCTGCCCAAGTACAGGTGACATTAATCGACCCCGCGCAGCCATCAGAGAGCCCGACCACCACTGCGCAACCCATAGCAAACACACCAGCACTGTCGCAAGAGACGGTGCAAGTCACGCGCACCATTACTGCGGCAAAACCCTTGTCGACGTTGGACGCAAATGGTGTGTATGTACAGGTAGGCGCTTTCGGCCAAGAAGAGAACGCAGACCGTCTGCAACAGCGCATTTTCAGTGCGCTGCCAGACACACAATCCCTGCTCAACAAAGTGTATAATGGAAAAGTGTTCCAGATCGTGCTGGGGCCATATCCAGATCACGCGTTGGCGGCTCAAGTCGCTAGTCAAATGCGTGACCAATTCCAGTTACCTGCGCTGATATTTTCCCGGTAACTTTTTCTCGTTAAGTATTTTTTCTCGTTAAATGATGACCATGTGGCGTTCTTGTATTGCTTTTTTACTCTCCATTCCTTTACTGACTGTGGCGGCTGAAGCCATCACCGGCAATGTGCCTACGCCTACCCTGGCCGCCAAGGCCTTTGTGCTGCGTGATGCGAATACCGGCAGCCTGTTAGCCGCTAACAACCCGGACATGCCAGTTGAGCCAGCCTCGTTGACCAAAGTCATGACGGCTTATCTGACGTTTGAGGCCGTGAAGCAAAAACGCCTGGTACTGACACAAACCTTGCCAGTGAGCCAAAAAGCCTGGAAGGTCGAAGGCTCCAAAATGTTTATCGATACCACCATGACGGTGACGGTGGACGAGTTGCTACATGGCCTGATTATTCAGTCTGGCAACGATGCTGCTATTACGCTGGCAGAAGGCATTGCAGGCAGCGAAGAACTGTTCGCGACGCTGATGAACAAAAAAGCCGCTGCACTAGGCATGAAAAACAGCCACTTTGTGAATGCCACTGGCTTGCCAGACCCGACGCACACGACGACGGCGCGTGACTTGTCGATTCTGGCCAATGCCTTGATCCGTGACTTTCCACAGGACTATGCGCGCCTGTATTCTCAAAAATCTTATACCTATAACAACATCACACAGCCTAACCGCAACCGCCTGTTGTTTATTGACCCTTCAGTCGATGGCATGAAAACCGGCCACACCGAGTCTGCTGGTTATTGTCTGATTTCTTCCGCAAAACGCAGTGACTTCCGCTTGATTTCTGTGGTCCTCGGCACCACTTCAGATAATGTACGCGCGGCTGAAAGCCAGAAACTGCTGAATTTTGGTTTCCAGTTTTATGAGTCCAAGCTGATTTACCCAGCCGACAAAGCCATTACGCGTCAAAAAGTCTGGAAAGGCACCGAAAATGAAGTCGATTTAACGGTGGCCAAACCGGTCTACTTAACATTACCGCAAGGTGAATATGCCAATATGAAGGCGAATCTGCGTATTGCAAAACCACTGGAGGCGCCTCTCAAAGCGCATCAAACCGTGGGTGCCGTTGATTTCAGCCTGGGCGGCAAAGTGGTACACAGCGTGCCACTGGTGACCGTGCATGCCGTTGAGGCCAGCAACATCTTCTCACGCATGATTGACCAGGTGCGCCTGTATTTGCAGTAAACCCTTGTCGTCATAACGCTGACTAAACACAAAGGTAGGTGACCCCATGACCCAGCAAGCGCAAACGCCTGCAGCAGAAGAAACCCTGATTGAGTTTCCGACCAACTTCCCGATCAAGGTCATGGGTGAAACGCATGACGACTTTACTCTTGAAGTCACCCGCATTATTCAGGGCCATTGGCCAGAGTTCGACACGCATTTGATCGAGATGCGCGGCAGCAGCAATGGCAAATACCTGAGCCTGACTTGCCTGGTGTATGTCACCTCTAAACCGCAACTGGACGATATTTATCGCAGCCTGACCTCGCACCCGATGGTCAAGGTCGTGTTGTAACCTGCTTTACCCCATGCCTGCTCTGCAAATTCGCCAGCTAGGCTTGACTGATTATGCGGCCACGCTGGCTGAAATGCAGGCATTTACTGCCGCGCGCAGCCCAGATACCCCAGACCAGCTATGGATCACTGAACATCCGCCGGTCTATACCTTGGGCCTTAACCGTCGTGGCGTCCGCCTGCCGCAAAACGACATTCCGGTCGTCAATGTAGACCGCGGCGGCAAAATCACTTATCACGGCCCCGGGCAACTCATCATTTACTGCCTGATTGATCTGGCACGCAGCCACTTGAATGTACGGCAACTTGTCTCCATCTTGGAAAATAGCCTGATAGCATTTCTGTCAGCCTATGGTGTTGCCGCTGAGGCGCGTGCCGATGCCCCCGGCGTCTATGTGGCGGGCAAAAAAATCGCCTCCCTCGGATTACGCCTTAAAAACCAGTGCTGCTATCATGGCCTGAGTTTAAACATAGACATGGATTTACAGCCATTTGCCGACATTGACCCTTGCGGTTATGCTGGCATGCAAATGACACAAACCCGGGATTTAAATATCGCGCTGACCATGCCTGACATTGCAGCAGAGTTAACCCAACGATTGAAAGAGAAACTGACGCATGTCAGATAATGCCAACCCAGAACATCCGGTCAGCGTGCGCCCAGCCAAAAAAGTGGCCGGTGTCAAAGAGATAGACGCCGCTAAAACGGCACGCATCCCAATTAAAATCGTGCCGCAACCGATGCTGCGCAAGCCGGAATGGATACGTATGAAAGTGCCAGATTCGGCGCGTTTTCAGGAAATCAAACAGGTACTGCGCGACAACAATCTGCACACCGTATGTGAAGAAGCCAGTTGCCCCAATATTGGTGAATGCTTTAGCGGCGGCACGGCGACCTTTATGATTCTGGGCGATATTTGCACCCGCCGCTGCCCATTTTGTGACGTGGCGCATGGCAAACCTTTGCCGCCAGACCCCAACGAACCAGAAAACCTGGCGCGCACCATTGCGCAGATGAAACTGCGTTATGTGGTGGTGACCTCGGTCGACCGTGATGACCTGCCCGACGGCGGCGCCCAGCACTTTGTTGATTGTATCCGTGCGATTCGCGCGCAATCGCCGCAGATCAAAATCGAGATTCTCGTGCCCGATTTTCGTGGCCGCCTCGATGTCTCACTGAAGATTCTGCGCGAAGCACCCCCAGATGTTATGAACCATAACCTGGAAACCGTGCCACGCCTCTACAAACAGGCGCGCCCAGGCTCTGACTACCAGCACTCGCTAGATCTGCTCAAGCAATTCAGTGCCATGTACCCCCATGTGCCCACCAAGTCTGGCCTCATGCTCGGCCTGGGTGAAACCGACGAAGAAATCATTGCAGTCATGCGTGACTTGCGTGCGCACAACGTCAGCATGCTGACCTTGGGCCAATATCTGCAACCCAGCGTGCACCATTTACCCGTGTTGCGCTATGTCACGCCGCAAACCTTCGACTGGTTTAAACAACAGGCCGACGCCATGGGCTTTGACAACGCAGCCAGCGGCCCCATGGTGCGCAGCAGTTATCATGCAGATCAACAAGCACATGCCGTGATCGAGCAACCATCCGCATAAACGGTGCCGGTCATCCGGCCAATCAATAACAAGCACAGGAGCAAACATGGTTCCACACTTAACAACGGCTTTGAGTGGCCCACTGTATACGCTGGAAAAACGCGTGTTACAGGCCATGCCGGATATCGAACACTGGTTTCGCACCAAATGGCAGGAAATCCCTGCCCCGTTTTATGCCAGCGTTGACCTGCGTAACGCCGGTTTTAAAATCGCGCCGGTAGATACCAATTTGTTCCCAGGCGGCTTTAACAACCTGAACCCAGAATTTTTAAGCCTCGCCGTGCAAGCAGCCCAAGTGGCAGTTGAAAAAATCTGCCCTGATGCACGCCGTTTATTACTGATTCCAGAGAACCATACCCGCAACACCTATTATTTGCGCAACGTGCTTGAGCTGCACAACATCCTCAAAGCGGCCGGCATGGATGTGCGTATCGGCAGCTTGTCGCCAGACATCACCGCAATTACCAAGCTGGAAACCCACGATGGCCTGCCATTGATTCTGGAGCCCTTAGTGCGCGTGAAAAACCGCCTGCAATTAAAGGCCGCTTCGTTTGAAGGCGTGGATTACCCGGCGTTTGATAGCTGTGCCATTTTGCTCAATAACGACTTGTCCGGCGGCGTGCCCGAGATGTTGCAAAACCTGGAACAAACCCTGATCCCACCCTTGCATGCAGGCTGGTTTACGCGCCGCAAATCACAACACTTTGCCGCCTATGACAAAGTGGTCGACGAGTTTTCGCAATTGCTTGAGATCGACCCTTGGTTGCTCAACCCGTATTTTGACACCGCCAGCGGCATTGATTTCCATGCCCGCGTCGGCGAAGACTTACTGGCAGACAAAGTCGATGCCATCCTGAAAAAAATTCAGGCCAAATATGACGAATACGGCATCACGCAACAGCCGTTTGCGATTGTGAAAGCCGATGCTGGCACCTATGGCATGGGCATCATGAGCGTTAAATCAGCAGACGAAGTGCGCGACCTCAACCGTAAAGCGCGCAATAAAATGTCAGTGATTAAAGAAGGCATGCAGGTATCTGAGGTGATGATTCAGGAAGGCGTATACACTTTTGAGAACATCAACGATGCCGTGGCCGAACCGGTGGTGTATATGATGGACCACTTTGTGATTGGTGGCTTTTACCGCGTGCATACCAGCCGCGGCATTGATGAAAACCTCAATGCGCCCGGCATGCACTTTGCCCCACTCGCGTTTGAAAAACCCTGCACCCTGCCCGACTGTGCGGGCGCACCTGATGCGCCGCCCAACCGTTTTTATGCCTATGGCGTGGTGGCGCGCCTGGCGCTGTTAGCCGCAGGCATGGAGCTACAGGACAACGACCCGTTGAATGATTAAACACCGCCGAGGCGCATAATGAAACTGCTGTTTATTTTGGATCCGCTGGCCTCCCTCAAAAGCTATAAAGATACCAGCATTGCCATCATGCGCGCCGCGCAAGCGCGTGGTCACACGCTCTATGTGTGTGAGCAGCACGACTGGCACCTGCAACGCGACACCGTCCACGTTGACGCCCAGCCTTTTGCCTTTGTTGACCATGACCACTGGCAAACCGGTGACAAAACCACGCACGTGCCAAGTGGGTTTGATGCAGTGCTCATGCGCAAAGACCCGCCGTTTGATAACGAATACCTCTACAGCACCTATTTGCTCGAACTAGCGCAACAACAAGGCGCGCGCATCATCAACGACCCGGCCTCTATTCGCGGCTGGAACGAAAAACTGTCAGTCACGCGTTTTGCGCAATTCACGCCGCCTTTTATCGTCACCAGCAAACAAGAGAAAATAATAGCCTTTTTGGCCGAACACGGCGACATCATCGTCAAACCGCTGGATGGCATGGGCGGCAGTGGTATTTTTAGGCTGCGTACAGACGACCCGAATATCTACGCCATCCTCGAAACGCTTACCCAGTTTGAAGCACAAACCATCATGGTGCAGCGCTATATTCCTGAGATTAGCCAAGGCGATAAACGCATCCTGATCATCAACGGTGAGCCGTTGCCCTATGCACTCGCGCGCATCCCCAAAGCCGGCGAAACGCGCGGCAACCTGGCGGCTGGCGGCAAAGGCGTCGCGCAACCGCTCAGTGCCCGCGACCAGGAAATCGCGTCTACAGTAGGCAAAACACTCAAACAACACGGCCTATTTTTAGTCGGACTGGATGTGATTGGCGACTATTTAACCGAAGTGAATGTCACCAGCCCCACCGGCATGGTGGAGATTGCCGCACAAACAGACTGTGACCCCGCCAAAGTCATGGTGGAAGCGCTGGAAAAACTCGCATCCTGACGTCCATCAGGCAACACACACCATCTGCATCTAGCTGATCAATTTTGATAAGATGGCTGATGTCACATAAGTGGCATCGTCAGTTGCCGTTGTAGGAGTGTCATCATGCGTGTGTTGGTGCTGGGTTCTGGTGTCATTGGCGTCACAAGTGCTTATTACCTGGCATTAAAAGGGTTTGAGGTCACCGTCATAGACCGCCAGCCAGCCGTTGGCCTCGAAACCAGCTTTGCCAATGCAGGCCAGATTTCACCAGGCTATGCAGCGCCATGGGCAAGCCCGGATGTACCGCTCAAAGCGCTCAAGTGGCTGTTTCAACGCCATGCGCCTCTCCGTATTCGTCCCGATTTCAGCGTGTGGCAATGTCAGTGGATTGCACAATTTTTAGGCAACTGCTCCACCGCCCGCTACGACCTTAATAAATCACGGATGGTTCGGCTGGCAGAATACAGTCGCGACTGCCTGCGCACCTTGCGCACCAACACGGGCATCCAGTACGAAGCGCGTAGCCGCGGCACGCTGCAAGTCTTTCGCACACAAAAACAGCTCGCCGCTGAGGCCAAAGATATTGCCGTATTGAGCCGTATGGGGGTGGCTTTTGAGCATCTGGACCCCGCGGGCTGCACACGTATCGAACCCGCACTGGCGCATGTAAAAGACCAGCTCCTAGGCGGCTTATATCTGCCTGGCGACGAAACTGGCGATTGCCAGTTGTTTACTCGCGAGTTGGCGTTGAAGGCACAGGCTCTGGGCGTGCAATTCGTCCAAGGCGTGAGCATCCAGCGCCTGATCACGCAACAAAATCAATTGCAAGGCGTAGAAATACAAACCAATGCTGGCTTGGAAACACTGATAGCAGACCATTATGTAGTGGCCCTCGGCTGCTATTCACGCCCACTCACGCAGGCACTCGGACTGAATCTGCCAGTCTACCCAGTCAAAGGGTATTCACTGACCATCCCCATCACGAACCCCGATGCGGCGCCGCTATCCACCGTCATGGATGAAACCTACAAAGTGGCGATTACTCGGTTTGACCAGCGCATCCGCGTCGGCGGCATTGCTGAACTGGCAGGCTTTGATTTGCGCCTCAACCCGCGCCGCCGCGCAACGCTGGAAATGGTATTCAATGGCTTGTTCCCACATGCTGGCGATCTCTCGCAAGCCTTATTCTGGACAGGCTTGCGCCCGATGACTCCGGATGGCACGCCCATCATAGGCCAGGCAGATGCCCGCTACCCCAACGTGTGGCTGAATACTGGCCATGGCACCCTGGGCTGGACCATGGCATGCGGATCAGGCCAGGTATTAGCTGACCTGATGGCGCATGACCAGCCCGCCATTGCGACCCAAGAATTAAGCAACAAACGCTATTCTTCTTAACGCCTGCTTTCACATCAAGCTGTGCCAAAATCGATCATCTTCAAGGTCTTAATCACCCATTAACGATATTCCTGAATGAATATAACGATGCTAAAATCTTTGTAGTTTATTGATCACCATTTTATTACTTACAAGGGAATAGTAAAGCCGCAATAGTGACCATAGACTAAAAACACCCTATTTATCACGAGAGGACAACCTTAGTGAAACATGTCAATCATCAGGCAATTAGCATTGCCGCGGGCGCCAAAGCGCCTTTTTTACACATTAACAAAATAACTGCCGCGCTCAGCACGGTGATGTTAGGGATGAGCATGACATCAGCCTGAGCAGACGCTGAAACAGACGCCCGCATTGCACAATTGCAACAGATGTTAGAAGCACAACAACAGCAAATGCAAATGCTGGCAAATGAATTAAAAGCCTTAAAAGTAACATCGAGTAAACCCGCCGAACCGCCGCCAGCCATCGCAACAGAAGAAAAACTGCAACTGCGTGAGCAACAATCAAAAATTGAGGCCATGGCGGATCAGTTAAAAACGCTGCAGTCAGCGCGCGGCCAGTCCACTGGCCAGCCAGTGTATGCCAACTTTAAAAATGGCTTGAGTTTTGAAGATGGTAGCGGGGCGTGGAAACTCGGCATTAACGGCCGCGTGCAAGCCGATTACCGCAGTTTTGCACCCGACATTGCCGCGCCAGATACATTCAATATCAGGCGCGCACGATTGGGTGCCAATGTCGCCATGAAAGATGTTGCCGCCCGGCTAGAAGCCGAATATAGCGGCACCGCCAACAATGGCAGCGTAGGCTTAACCTATGCGCACGTAGACTATACCCGCTTTAATGGGTTTAAATTACGCACTGGCCAGTTCAAACCTTTTTATGGCCTAGAGCGGGCCATGAACGCCAACTTTACCGACTTTCAAGAACGCGGCTCTACCGATTATTTGCTAGGCCCGACCTTTGACCGTGGTGTGATGGTATTTGGCGAACCCATCCCCGGCCTGTTTTATAACGCGTCCTGGACCGATGGCAAAGGGGTGAATACAACCACCGCTAACGGCGACGAAACAGATGCCAAATATGACAATAAAGACGGCTTGGTGCGCGTCGTTGGCAATATTGCACAATTTGCAGGCTGGAAAGACAGTGTCGTTCACATGGGCGGTTTTTATGCCAAAGGACAACAAGAGCCTGGCAGCATTACCACACTCAACGTCCAGACCGAAGGTCGCGGTTATACCGTATTCTCCACAGACACGTTTACCAGAGCGGTTGACCGTAGCCGGCAAGGCTATGAACTGGCGCTCGCACACGGACCACTGAAATTTCAAACTGAACATATCCGGGAAACGTTTGATGGCGCTAACTTTGATCGCGACTTGACCGCATGGTATGCCAGCGTCAATTGGATTGTGACCGGCGAAGCATTTGCCAGCACCTATAAAGACGGCATGTTTGGGCGTTTGCGGCCCAAGCAGGACTTTGCCTGGGGTGGCGATGGCTGGGGCGCATTGCAGCTAGGTGCCCGGTACAGCAAATTTGATGGCAGTGACTTTGTCACTACAAATGCCGCTGGCACTGGTCGCTTGTCCGCTGGTCGTTCTAATGAATTTGATAGCTGGACAATTGGTGCCAACTGGATTCTGACGCCTTATGTGCGCTTAGTCGCCAACTACGTGCATACGCACTTTGATACGCCCGTGACCGTCACCACGCCTACAAGCAGCACCAATAAAAGCTACACGTTTGATCACGAAGATGCGATCACCATGCGCGCGCAGTTCGACTTTTAATTTCCCTTTAACGCACCATTGGCGGCTACCGCCATGGTGCACACGCCTTTCGCCATCAGCATATAATGCCCTGAGCTACATCAGCACAAACTCTTTCGGCACTGGCGCTGCGGGTAGCACCTCATCCCCCAAGGCTTCCCTGAGTTCAATTTCAATCAGATCGGTCAGCGCGTTAATCGGAAATGCGTTGGCAATCGGCGCAAAAGGCTCTTCCAGCTCGTTGCCCAAGGCATCCAGCCCAAACAGGGTGTAAGCGGCGAGCGCAGTCACAAATGGCGTCGCCCAACCCAAGGTATTGGCAAACCCAAAAGGCATTAAAAAGCAGAAGGTATAGGCGGTGCGATGCAACAGCAAGGTATAGCCAAACGGAATCGGCGTATTTTGGATACGCTCACAGGCTGCCTGTGTCAGTGCCAGCTTCTGAATTAGCTCCTCTAGCAGGTTGAACTGGATAGGCTGAATGTGGCCCTCTCTCAGCGCTTCAATCAGAATACGCTCCATGGCGCGCAAAATGACCTCAGGCGGGTTTCTGCTCTGAGTAAACGCGCTGGCAATGTCTGCTGGCAATAACCGCGTTATTTTCGGCAATTGATCGCCCGGCCGGAGCTGCAACAACAGCGCATGTGCATACGCGATGTTATGTTCCAGCAGTTGTCTGCGTGACGGGCTAAGGCTGCCATCCTGGGGATCTAAAATTTGGCTCAAACGCGCGAGGTTTCTCGCTGTGAGCATAAACTCACCCCAGATTTTTCTCGCCTCCCACCAGCGCTCATAACAGGCGTTATTTCTAAACGCGAGAAAAATGGACAAGGTAATGCCCAGCAATGCAAACGGGCCACCGTCAAATCTGGGCAACCAGTCTGGTCTAAAAGTATATAAAGAAACCACCGCCGCAGACAGGGTCGCCACAAACACCATCAGTGGCATGATCCTGAGCACGATCGAACCTTTGATGATAAAAAACAGCTCTAAGAGATGGGGTCTGGGTCTGACGATCACGGAAAGTCTCCTGCCTGGTGAACCATTGCGATAATGTTATACTCGATAGTCTGTAGTCTATCTGCCAGCGTGATACCTGCATGTTTGAAAAAGACAGGGGAAAGCGCTGGTTTAGCATTTTTTAGCGTCTGTGCCGTGCATCACCAGCGAATGGATAAACATCATGTTGAAATGGAAAGATATTCTCAAACTCGCCAGAGAAGGCAATCTGGCGCCCGATCACAAATTACAGAAATCCATCCGCGCCTGGCGTGAGATTCTGGATGATGAAGTGTTTGCGATTACTCGCCTCAGTGCCACCGAGCGGCCGTTTTCTTCTGAAATGTGTGTCGCGTTTAGCCCAGGGCGTTACGCCTGTACCTGTTGCGAGCAAGTGCTGTTTGATTCGGGGCAAAAATTTGAATCGGCCTCAGGCTGGCCCTCTTTTGACCAACCGCTGGCAAGTAATGCCATTGCCTACTTTGCCGACGAAAGCCATGGCATGCAGCGCATAGAAGTGAAATGCAATGTGTGCGATGCGCATCTGGGGCATGTATTCCCTGATGGCAAAACCGAGACTGGCTTGCGCTATTGCATCAATGGCAAAGCCATTAATTTCGTCGCCACCTAAAAAACAGCGCTGACCATGGTCAGCGCTGCGACTTCTTAAATACCCAATTCTCTGATATTCAATCGGGTTAGTGCCCCAGCCTTCTACCGTAACTCACCGCATAGGCGGCTGGCCGTGCTAGCAAGATAGGATCCTGGCTAGGCGCAATGCCATCGGTTAATTGCAGCGGGTTAAACATGATCGGTTTTTCTGCCGCTTGGCTGTCTGCCACCGCTTTATTCAAGGTGAGTGTCCCCAGCTCTACTGTTTGACGGCTATCAGGCCATACCACGGTTGCATTGTTCACGTCATCTCCTGGCGCAGCCAGTTGCAGCAACAGTTTATATTGCACGTCTTTGGCTTGCACGCGCGCGACAATATCCGTCATCAGGTAATCTGGCGCTGCTTTGTCAGCCGCGGCTTGGTTTAAATATTGCGCCCCAGCCACCGGCACAATCTGATAACGGCCATAGACTGCCTTGCCTGCTGCGTTGGTAAATTGAAATGCATTCACGCCAAAAAATGGCTGCGTTGCAAAACTCACAGGCGCCGGTTTAGGCGTAGTGACAAATTTCAGGGCGGCCGGATGTGCACCCAAAAACTGCTCCACCGGGCTAGGCTTGGCCGTGCTGCCTTGTGAATCACGCACCGCGTTGAGCAAGCCTAAAAAATCTTCAGGCGTGGCGGCCGGAAAGCCATTCACCGAAATACTCACAATGTCGGTGGCACTACCGTCTGGCAATTGAAAGCGAATGGCGATGCCTTTTGGGAAAGCATTGCCATTGGCATCAGGAATATTCGGCACGCCCGTAGCATCAGAAAAACGCACCAGCACTGGCGTGGCTTTTTGGAAATGCGCCGCCTGGCTAATGCCTGCCGCCTGCGCCGTCGGCGTAAACGTGCCCTGCACCATCACACCTTTGGCGTGATTGGCACGATAGCCTGCATGGGGGCCACCAGACAAAGTGGTTAAAGTATCCACCAATTGCTCGGTCACCGGTTTGTCATCAGCCAAGGCTGGATATGTCACGGCAACAGTGGCGGCAAACAACACGCTGAGGATTGCGCTTATTTTCATTGTTAATTCCCTTTCACTAAAGTTTCAAAAAAAGATCACACAAAATTAAATCGTGCACTACTTAAATGTTAAAAAAATCAACACCCACTTTTTACTCAGTTGCCCGGGGCTCAGGCAACGTGTTGAATCAAATGATTGCGCAAACTATTCAAGCGCTCACGCAAGGCACCGAGCTCTTCCACCGAACAACCCATGGCACACAGCATGTCGTCCATAATACCTGCCGCGTGCTGTCGCAATTGCCGCCCTTGTGCGGTGAGACCAACAATCACCTGACGCTCATCCTGGCTAGAGCGCACGCGCTCCACCAGTGCTGCTGCTTCGAGCCGTTTTAACAATGGCGTTAAAGTCGCAGAGTCTAAAAACAGTTGTTCGCCAATATCGCTCACCGTGCGCTGATCACTCTCCCACAATACCAGCATGACTAAATACTGTGAATAGGTGAGATCGAGCTTTTTTAACAATGGCCGATACACCTTGTTAATGGCGAGCGACAGCGAATAGACCGAAAAGCATAACTGCTCTTGTAACACGGGTGTTTTAGTTTTTGCATCTTCACTCATAAGCTTCGATTATAAATAGCGCACTATTTAATGGCAATATATTTAATGCTTATCTGTGAAAATAATTAATCACATAATGAACAATGAAATTGGCTTTTTTGTGCATTCTGATCTGGCTCATGACAATCTCCTGTAGGGTTAGGTGACCATCTTAAGCGGGTTGGATTGTGAAATAAAGTTGAATGTTTTAATGGCATCCATTAATAAAACTAATCAACAAACAAAAAAGCCTCACCATAAGGTAAGGCTTGTGTATCACTCAACTGCTTAGCTGAGATGATCGAGTTTGAAAGGGTCTTGCACTTGCGGCTCAATATCCTGTGGGTTCAGGTCATAGGACAGATCATCACCGATATCAATATCGATCTCATTTTGACCTTCCCAACGTTCCAGCCACACCGAAAAATCTTTTTCTGGCATCGGCTTGCCAATAAAGTAGCCCTGGCCTTCGTTACAACCTAATCTGGCCAACTGATTAAGGACATACTCGTTTTCAATGCCTTCTGCCACCACAATCAGACCCATATTGTGCGCCAGGTCTATGGTCGATTTCACAATACTGGCATCGCTGCTGTTTTTGTCCATAAACATAACAAATGAGCGGTCAATTTTAAGTTCTTGTACTGGCAATTGCCGCAAATAGGCCAGCGAGGAATAGCCCGTGCCAAAATCATCAATCGCCAAGTGCAGGCCCATGGCCGCCAGCTTTTTCACCACGACTTCGGCGCGCTCTGGGTCTTGCATCAAACTACCTTCAGTGATTTCCAGCTTTAGCGATTTAGCATCCAGGCCATGCGACGACAGTAAATGACCAATTTGCTCCGGAAACTCCATATTATTCAGATCGCGCGTGGACAAATTGACCGCCAGCGTGATGTGCAAGCCTTGCTTTTTGAAACCGGCCAGCACCTGACAGGCGCGACGTAGCATCCAGTTAGTGATATCGCTGATGACACCAGTTTGCTCGGCAAACGGAATAAACTGGTCAGGGAAAATCATGCCTTTTTCAGGATGCACCCAGCGGATCAGAGCTTCGCCGCCCAAAGCACGACGTGTCGTGACGTCAATCTTAGGCTGGATATACAACAGTAACTGGTCATGCTGAATGGCCTCTTTCAAGTCGGAAATCAGGGTCAAGGTTTCTGACTGATCGATTTCCAATGCCGTGTTGTAGACAATCCAGGGTGATTTTTTGGCCCGTGATTCCTGCAGAGCAGTTTCAGCGTGATTGAGCAATGACTCTTCACTGAGTCCGTGATCTGGGTACAAGGAGATCCCAATACCGGTGCGCACATCAATCGCCTGCCCTTGTACGCTCACTGGCTGCTCAAACACGTGCTGAATCTTGTCGGCATAGCGTGTGGCTTTAGCCTGATCAGTATGCTGTAATAATACGGCAAATACATCCGCATCCAGACGTGCCACGATGTCTTGCTCGCTCAGCACATTTTGCTTAAGCACCTGGCCCACATGGCGCAATAAATCATCGCCAAAATCGCGCCCCAAGGTTTGATTAATCGGTTTAAATCGATGAATATTGATGACAATCACACTCAGTTTTTGCTGGCTTTGCGCATGGGTGGTGATGGCCTGATGTACCCCTTGGTTGAAGGCGAGACGATTAGAAAGCCCTGTCAGTTCGTCATTAAACGCCAGCCGCTGGATACGCAAGGAGCGTTGCAACACGGCCTCGCGCATACTGTTAAGCGCTTTGGCCAAATGACCGACTTCATCGGTGCTATTGACCTGAATTTCTTTTTCGTAATCCCCAAGAGCAATGTTATCGGTATCTTTGACCAGTGCCGCGATCGGCTCTGTGGTCTTGCGCGAGACATACCAAATCAGGACGGCAAAAATCAACACCCCTATGAATGTCAGCAACAGCATAACTTTGAACAGCGTGTTCAAATCTTGGGTGAAAGGCTCCACCGACCCTTGTAACACCACCAAAAAAGCCTCATCTTTGGTTTCATGCAAGGAGCGGATTTTTAAGTGATAGGCTTGGTCATTGAGGTTGACGCGGTGCAGTGACAGTTTTTGCCGATAAATATCGGCCACGCTTTTTACCAACAAGTTAGACAGCTCAGGGGTTGTCGTGCTGCTGACTAATTGCCAGGCACGTTGATCGGTTTTTTGCACAAAGGTGACATCAAGATGCGTCAACTGCTTGATCTGAGTAGCCAGCCGCCCATCCACTGCAAACCCCATCACAATCCAACCGATGGTTTCTGGGGCTTTTACCGGCACCGTGATCAGCTGGTAAGGCTTACCTTCCACAATATCAAACTTCAATGTGCCACGCTGATTCTCAACAATCGCATGCATGGCATCTTCTTTGGCATTTTCCCCAAACAAGGCTTGCTCATTATCTGCGGTGCCTATCACCAGGTCTTCATGGCTGCTGATGAAGTAGGCAATCTGAGCGTGAATGCGCCCTTGATAGCTTTCCAGCGCAGACGCTATGGTACCGGCATCATTCGTGGCGACCGCCTCCCTAAACGCAAAATCTGCAGCCAGGACTTGGGTCGCCTGCTTGAGGCTTTGTGTGTTGTGCTGTAGCAAGCTGACGAAAACGCGCTCACCGACATTAATTTGCTCTTCAGCCAGTTGATTCGCGTGTTTATCCAAGGCGTATTTGAGCGGAATCAGCCCGGCCAATTGGATCAGCACCACCACCGTTAAAAAGGTAAAAGCAATGCGTGAATGTATATGTTTGAACTTGATCATGCAGTGTGCGTCTAGGGGAGAGTGATCTTGACCTCAGTCGCACCCTCTATGGTAATTTTCTGCTCTACACCAGGTTTAGTCTGGCCAGGCAACCAAGCCTGATAATTATAGTGCCCTTCATTTAACTTAAGTACGGCTTTGCCTTTGTCGTCAGTTTTGGCAAAAAATGGTGTATCCACAATATAAATGTACCCTATCATAGAATCGTGAATGTTGCATCCCAGCGTCACCACGCCCGCTTGGTCAAACAACACCGGATCACTGGGGATCCCGGCATACAGCTTTAACTCAAACTTTTTTGCTGGCGAGAACGAATATACGTGGTGCCTGACCGTGTCCTCGTTTGGAAAATTGATCTTGGTCCCGGTTTGGACGATGGTCACCTTGGGATGGAACATCTTGTTTTTTTGCACAACTTTGCCACCTGCCCCCGCAGGCAACGCGGTTGTCTTGCCATCATAAAAAGCCACCACCGCGTCAGCCACTGGCTTACCTGCCGCATCAGTGACAACGGCAGTGACTTCAGCCGCCGCGCAGATGCTGGCAGCACACAGCCCTGTTAAAATCATTAACCATCGCATCATATCCACTCCTAATCGGTCACCACGTCCCGTTTCATCGGGGCCAAGATGCGCAGCAATTCATTTTTTTCTTTGGTGCCGACGCCGTTCACATCCATGCGCTCACGCATCACGTCGACCATACGTTCAAACTCTGCGGTGGTGATCTTTGCATCCGCATGAGACTTTTTCATGGTATCACCCTCATACACGCAATCGCCACCAGTCTTCACGCACAAAAAGTTTGTCAGGCTTTCTTTTAGCGTTTTCATTTTCACCCCTTCAAACGAACGACTGGTTTGCGGGTCCTTGCTGACAATATCCAAGGTTTGATTAGAAATTCTACTCAGCATGGGCAGGCCACCAATACGCTGGTACAACGTCGCCTCAGGCTTAGATTGCGCCATACACCCGACCATCATCATCGCAATGATCATCATCACGAACACACGCATATTACTCTCCACACTTTGGATCAATGCTCTCATATTAACGAGCGCATGCTGGCCACAAAACCACAATAAAGATGTGCTTCCCTATGCTTTTCTTGCAATGATATTTATCGCGTTAACGACATAATGCAACAATCAACTATCCGGAAATACGCCTTATGCAATCCGCTTATCGATTTTTTGTGTGCCTAATACATGCCACTTTTTTGTGTACTATCACTGCCGTCCCCGCATACGCAGGTGACCGCCTACTAGCCACTGGCGGCGTCACGCAAATTGAAGGCGCTGCAGGCGGCGGGCTCATGCCATGGGCGGTCATCAGTGGTTATGGCACCGACAAACAAATTGGCGGCTCGTTGTTTTATACCCACGCGGAAACGCGCGGTGACTTCAAACTCAACACCACTGGCGTTGCGCTAGGCTTTTACAATCGCGTCGAAGTCAGCGCCAGTCAGGCCAGGTTTGGCCTCGGTGACACCGTGCCCGGTGAGCAGATTCGCCTGAACACCCTGGGCGTTAAAGTCCGCGTACTAGGGGATGCCGTTTACGAGCAAGACAGCTGGTTGCCGCAAGTTTCCGTCGGCGCCCAATATAAATACAACGAAGATTTTAATGCCGTGCCCAAGGCACTCGGGGCAGAAAATCGCAGCGGTGTTGACTACTATGTCGCCACCAGCAAATTATTTTTAGGCGCCATCAATGGCTATAACCTGTTGCTCAACGCCAACCTGCATGCAACCAAGGCCAATCAGTTTGGCATCTTGGGCTTTGGCGGTGACAAACATGATCGATACCGCATTTTGCCAGCGGTGTCTGCGGCGGTGATGTTGTCTGATAACTGGCTGATTGGCACCGAGTATCGCGACAAACCAAATAACCTATCGGTCTACAAAGAACAGAGCGCCTACGATATTTTTATGACCTGGTTTCCGCACCGCAACGTGTCGATCACCGGGGCCTATATTGACCTTGGCCGCATTGCCAACAAAGATAACCAAACCGGCTGGTATCTGTCTGGCCAGCTCAATTATTAAGCTCAGTTAGCGAGGTTGGGTTAGCGTGATGCCGCCAGGCCACAGTCCGCTTGCAGCTTTTTATCCAGCTGCTTGAAGTCTGCGCCGTTGCCCGTCGCAAACGCGTAAGGATTGGTTGACAGATAACGGTTGTATCTCACTTGGCGCGCGCTATACTTTTCTGCCAAACCAGCAACATAACAGTCACAAGCCGCAGGCTGTTTTACGCTCGGCGACTGCTGACAATCGGCAGCTAGCGCTTGCTTGTCAGCACCGGTCCAGGGTTCGGCATGGCTTTGACCATTGGCGCGGGCTTGCGTCAGCATGGCGTACATCAACTCCACACTGGCGCGCAGTTTGCCCAATGCTGACGTTTGTAAGGTGTCCTGATGCTTCACTTGCAAACTACCAGCATCGACCGCAAAGTCGGCTTCTAACACCGCTTGCTCAGGAATCTGGTAACCCTGCGCGGCCAGCATGATTTGCTTGGCAGGGTCAGCCTGCAATAGCGCTTGCGCTTCGGCAATATCGGCTGCAGGTAAACGCAATTGCCAATGTGCTTCGCAGGCATCTGCTGAGACTGCCGTCATTTGACCTTGAATCAGCTGGTCACTCACGGCATCGGCAAATGCTGGCGGAATCCGTTGCAGCATGTATTGCATTTCTTTGTCGGCCAAGCCATTCAGCGCCTGCGCATCCAGACAAGCCAGCACCGACTGGCTACAAAACAGTAATCCTAATGTGGTCACGCAGTGCGCGATGTTTGGCATGGTTTGAAGCCTTATGAACAATGTATGCATTGGAGACGACGTGACCATAAAAAGTTTTGCAATGCATGCTTTAAATAAAAACGGGCGCCTGAGCGCCCGTTCATGTCGTGAAGAACAAATTATTTGTTCATTACATACATAGTTACTTCGAAGCCGAAACGCATTTCGGTAGCAGCTGGTTTAGTCCACATAGTCATTTCTCCTTGATCTTAAATTCGTCTTAGCGATTGCTATCAACGTGTGACTATATTAAAACTGCCCACGGCACTTGTCGTGATTAAACTACGCAACATGCATTCATGATTTTCATGAGTGTGGCCTGAGATTAACGTTAAGCAAAGCGAGATTTGATGTGGCGCAAGAGCTTGCGCATGCCTTTGCGACCGACGGTGCGCTTGAGCCAGACTTTGGCATCATAGACATAAAACGGCCATAAAAACTGCCACTGCAGGCGTCGACCAGTCATGCCTAAATACATTTGCAAGAACTGCTTGCGGCCATCCCAATGCAATTTATGCAGCGCCCGTGTTAAATCAGACAGGCGTTGCTTGATCATGGTCGCGGTGGGCGTTGCGTGCAGGCGCGCGGTGTCTATCAACACAAAATGTAATTGTTCGCCCTGACGCTGGACCAGGATATTACCGCCCGAAAAGTCACGGAAGTAAATGCCTGAGTTATGCATGTGCAAACAAAAGCGGGCGAAGGCGTGATACAAAGTGTCGGCTGCAATGCCCTCAAACTGGACTTTACCATGTCTAAACGCCAAAAAGGCTTTTGAAATGGCAAAATCATGTGGCACAAACGCCGAAATATAAAAATTACGGCGCAAGGTGGTGTCATTAGCATGCTCAATGTAGGCTAGCGGCATCGCAGTGCCAACCCCGCGACGCAGCAGTTCCATGGCGCCATTCCAGCTACGTTTGGCTTTGCTTGGCTTATGTTTATCTAACCAGGTTTTATGCCAGTACATGCGTACCGGTTTTTTCACGGTGACCTGTTGCGTCGCATCGCGCGGATCCGGCAGCGACCAGATGGCGTTTCTGGCATGGCGCAAAGCGTCCGCCTTGGCTGGCGGTAGCAAGGTTTCTGGATGCCAGGCCTGCCACAACTGTTGCGCCTGCTCGGCATTGGCGGCTAATATCATGCCGCGCCAATCGCTCTCTTCAATCGGGAAGTACTGCTGACCCGCGATATGCGCGTGAATCACGGTGCCGCTCAACACGGGCCGGGGCGTGCGCAAGACAATCTGTTCCGCTTGCGGCCAAACCAGGTACAAAGGCGACTCTGTGAGCATTTGCTTACCCTGCACCGATTCACCATCGCGGTTAAATAATTGCGCTTGCTGCAAACTATGCGGGGAATAAATCTGGTCCAATATGGCGCATTGGCCGTTCACCGTCCAGGCAATATGCACTGTTTGGCCATGCTGTTGCAAACGGTGAATTTCGAGGCCATTGCCGGTGCTGACCGGCGCAATGTACTGCGCACCGTTCAGCCAATAGCTCACCGTTTTAAACGCAGCAAAACTCGGGTTTTGTTGATAATCGGCCACCATGCCATCGGCTGATTTATAGTAGGCCACGCGTTCCAGCGCTGGATAATCAGCATCTTTCAAACCGTCATCAATCAGGCCTTCACGATGACAGACGAATGCGCCCCAATTCGCATGGCGTAACGCTCCCGCCGCGGCGAGCAACGTGAAATAACGCGTGACATAATCGGCCTGCTTCTGTGCGCCATCAGGAAAGCGGCGCTTGATACGATAAATCGCCCAAAATGCCACCGGTGACACCAGCGTCGGTACGCCGAAATCCTCGCCGATTTTCTGCAATAACTTGGCTTTTTTAATCAGGTTAAATTTAAGCACCCGCGTCCACTTGTGCTTGAGAATACGGAAATCTGCCAGTTCGGGCTCTACCACACGCTCCACAAACAGATTATTGCTATGCACATCTGGCAAGCGGCGCTCTGCACCCAAAGTCTTGAGCAGACTGATGTTATACACAGGCTCAAAATCCTGGATATTCGGGCCCACCACCAGCACTTGATATTGTCTGGCCAGGTCGTAAGCAATTTGCCAAGCGATCATAAAACCAGGCATGTCATAACCGGCCCATTTTTTGCGATTGACGGTGTTACCTATCTCCAATGCCGCAATACTTGTGGCATAGCTTTGTAGCAGCTCGCTGATAAACTGCTTCCAGCTGGCTTGCACCTCGTTGCTGCGCATAGTTCTGGCCGCCTCATAAGGCTGTACCGCATGCAGCGTCAGCGAGAAATCCGCTGCCAGTAACCGGCGCAAAAAGCGTTCTTGATATGGTCGGGCATCGTCATCGCTGATATCCAGACGCACGCGCTTCACACCCAAGGCCTGCAATTGCGCAAGCACATAGTCATCGGTGGCCGGGTCAGCATTGCTGGCCACGCATAGACCGGTAAAATCCTCAGGAATCGTATGCGTGATCGCGGGCAAGTGACTGTTCTTCAGCCATAAACCACCCTTGGCAAGATATTTCAGGCCATCGATCATGACCTGACGCGTGAGCATCGAAGGTTGTGTCTTCTTCAAAACGAGTTCTACTCCGGCAAGCGATAACGCTGCTCTTTATACAACAGCGCAGGCAGTAAACTATTAGCTAACGCACGCTCGGCCAACGCCTCACTATCCGCTGGCGCGGCCGTATTTTGCAATTGCTTGCTGGCAGGATCATAACGGCCAAATGCTGGCGCTTTGCCTTCCCGCAACACGACCACCTCATTCTCGGTCACTGTTGGCCCTATTTGCTGCATCCAGCCAAAGTTGTAGTTGTACTGCATCATGGCGCGGCCACGGTAGTCAGCACTCACATTCGACAAGTCATGCCCGGTCATTGGGTGCTGGGCTGCGATGCCCATTAATGACAACACCGTCACCGGCAAATCAATCTGGCTGGCAATCGCATCCACCGTTTTTGGCTGCACGGCGCCGCCCAGAATCAGCGCCGGGATATGAAAATGCTCAATCGGCACCAGCGAATCGCCGCGTACGCGGATATCGTGATCGGCCACCACCAAAAACACCGTGTCGTTCCAATAAGGGCTGGCCTTGGCTTTTTTAAAGAACTCGCCTATGGCGTAATCAGCGTATTTCACCGCATTGTTATCGGTGGCTTTGGGCTGTTCATAAAGCTTGATACGGCCATCGGGGAATTCAAACGGCGCATGATTAGAAGAGCTGAATGCCAGGGTAAAAAAGGGTTTGCCACTGGCATGATGCGCCATCAGTTGCTCATGGGTTTTATTCAGCAAATCTTCATCTGAAGCACCCCAACTGGCCACAAAGACCGGATTTTTGAAATCTGGCTGGTCGGTGATTTGCTGGAAACCATTGCCCATGAAAAAGCTGCGCATATTGTCAAAATGGGATTCGCCACCATAAATAAACTCAGTCAGGTAGCCGCGTTTGGACAATAACGATGCCAGGGTAAAAAAGTTTTTCTGGCTCAAATCCAGTTTCACCGTGCTATCGGATGGCGTTGGTTGAAAGCCGGTGACAACGGCCTCAATCCCACGCACCGAACGCGTGCCGGTGGCATACAAGTGTGTGAACCAGATGCCCTCATTTTTAAGCGCTTCCAGATTTGGCGTCACCGGCTTGCCGCCCAGCGATTCAACAAACCCCGCCCCCAGACTTTCTTGCAGCAAAATGACCAGGTTTAACGGTTTGTCGCGTGTCACACTAGGCACCAGTGTCGTCAGCGTCGGGATATCCGCCGCTTGCGCACCGGTCAGGGCAAAGATTTTTTCGCGTGGCATCTTGCCATAAATCGCACTCGACTTTGCTTCGTGCTGCAAGCTGTAAGCGGCGTAAAATACCGAATAGGTCGAATTTAAAATCAGGCTGTTGACCATACTGTCTTGCGTAATCGCAAACAGCGCCGGATTGGCCGGGCGATGTGTCAGCGTTGAGCGTATCCCGAACACGGTTAGCACCAACACCAATGGCCACACCAACCATACTGCCGGGCTCGCCCATTTAGCTTCTGCTTTGCGCCAGGGCTTAAGCAATTTGGCCACGGCGGCAACAGCAATCAAGGTCATGACCAGGCCAAACACGAGCTCGGTCTTAAATCCTTGCCACAACATGCCAAACACTTCGTGCGGATATTTGAGGTATTCGACAAAAATACGGTTTGGGCGCACATCGTATTCGAGAATAAAGCCAGGCGTCGCCGCCTCTAAAAACACCAGCAGCACCAGTGACAGCAATACCCACCAGTAAGTGAAGCCGCGCCAAACCTTGAATAATTTACGCGTCGCTAATAGGGGTGACAGCAAAACAGGAATAATGGCCAGCAACCCAAGCTGGATGATATCTACGCGCACACCTTGCAGCAGAATCTGGCACAACTCGCCAGTGGCTTGCACACGCTCCCACTTCCAGGCCACCAGGCCCAGGCGCGTGAGCGAAAGCAACAGCAGCCCACTGATAAACATGACGATGAGCGGTGCATAAGGGCCAAACCAATGGCCAATCGCCCATAATTTAGAGGAAGAACGTGGCTTGCCGAAGTAACTTGATTGCATGTGTGCTTAATCAGATTGATTCAAGCGTGTGATTATAACGGGTTATTGCAGATTGTTCGCGCAGGGTGCTTACTCTGGCAACACAGACTTTTTGCGCAGACCGAGATACACCACGGATAACAACGCAACCGGAATCACAAACCCGACCAGCAACGGCACTAAATCGACCAGCATATCAACGATGCCGGTCTGGCTGGTCAATAAACTCCATGCCTTGGCCAGTAAAGGCACCACGGTAAATAACAAGGTCGGGATTAAAAACCAAATGGTGCTGGTTGCCCCACGCTTTGCCAAACGCGCACAGACATAAGAGACGACAGCGACAATCACTGCCGCCCCCGCCCCCCATACCGCGCCTGCAGCCACCGTAATCCAGGTGCCCACCTGGTAGAGCAATAAACAAATGATGGCAGTGAGAATGAGTTTTCGGTGAAAAGCGATTTGCATAAAGCAGAACTCCAATGAAGAACTGAATCAAATAAGACAACATCTGCCAAAAAATGTTTTCGTGATTATCACAAAGCACTAGCGGCGCCATATCCTTTTTAGCCAAGTTGCGGCCAGCCTGGCGATTATCCAGAAACCGCCAACCAGGCTGATTAAAAACAAGATCGCTGCCACAGGCACCAAAGCAGGAGATTGAGATTTAAGTGCCAACCCCTCTTTCAAATGTTGCGGCAACGGATTCGGTGTCACCGGGATGATTTTCCACTGGCTTCTGTCTGCCGGGGCTTGTTGCAGGTATTGCGCGAAGCTATAGACTGGCGCCAGGCCATAGTCCCGGCTGGAGGGGATTTGCGGAATGCGCACAAAATAGATGGCTTCAAGTTGTTCGGCCATCGGCTGCATGTCCGTTGAGGTGAGCGTGGTTTTGTCACCCGTGTGCGCAATATTGAGCAGGTCATTACCAATTGCATCAAACGCCACGGCGGGGAACAAGCGCGTCATTTCAGTATTGAGGTAGTCGTAAATGGCGCGGCCTTTTTTCAAGCTACGCTCAGTCGCCGCCACATACCAGTAAGCCGCACTGGCTTTAAGCAAGCTTTCTACCCCGCGTGGTGGCACTTGCCAGCCCAGGTTGCGCAAGGTGTCTATGCTGATGCCGGCACAGTTTTCGCGGGCATGGTCATAGACAAAATCATTGCGGTAAAAATGCTGGAACACACGATTGTTGAGGGCCTGAATCTGCTGGGGAATATGAGGCTGGCTAAATACCGCCACCAGCATATAAGAGGGGCGGTAAAAGGCCTGCCCGCTATTGAGGTCGCCCATGTATTTATCAAACGGCGTCACCGCGGCAATAATGCCTTTTTCGCTGTTACTGGCCAGGTTGTAATAGTTATTCACCAGCCAGGTGGCGTATTCGCCCTCGGCGCCGACAACGCCTGTTGCCAGCGCAAAATGCCCGCCATGCGCTTCGTCGTCATCGCCTTGCGCGCCATTAAGCAATATGCCCAAGGCAGCTTTACCGGACGACTGTTGCCCGGCGCCAGGTGATCTCTCCCATAACAACCGGCTGTGATACGGGCTGCGGGCGCCGCCGTTGGCAAACTGCACCAGCGATTGCAGGCTCTCACCCCGGCTCAACGGTTGTGTGCTGGCGGTTAAATTGAGCTTAAACGGCTGCGGCCAGACCGAGCGCGCCACCAGTGTTTGGCCATCCCATTCGCCGCGCACCGACAATGGCGCCTGGCCGATAAATCGACTCGTTTCAGCATTCCAATACGCGCGGTTGCTGGCAATTTTAGGCACCAGATTGAACTGCCAGCGCTCACCCTGCGCGGTTATGATTTCCGAGCTATCTGCATGCAATGTCATCTGCGACCAACGCTGGCTAGCGCCGGTCCAGACCAATTCCGGCAACGCATCGGGGTTTAGCGCCTGAGTATCGTCAGCCCCGCGTTTATCACCGTGGTACCCAGACACCGGCAGGCTTGGCTGCGGCAGCGCAACGGTTTCATGGCGAAAATACCACTGGGTTTGCGGTAACGCCTGGCATGGCTGACAGATGCCATGCACCGTCTGGAATTGGTCTTGCGCATATAAACCCAGTCTATCGCTGGCAGACGCCCCAGAGACAAACGACGAAATCAGGCCAACGCCCATGCCGACAATACGACGCATGCCTACCCCCTCAACCCACGCAGGTAGTCACGCACGCTGTGCCAATATTCCGGCTGACGAAAACATAAATAAATCGCCACCAGCACATTGGCTGCGGCAGTGATAGCAAACAATTGTGGAATAGTCACGCCCATGCCAAACAGCAACACCGAAAACCCGGCCGACAGCACCATAAACAAGGCATTCATAATATTATTGGCTGCAATCACACGTGACTGATAGCCAGCCTCGGCGCGGCTTTGCAGTAACACATATAAGGGCACAATATACAAGCCGCCACTCACACCGAGCAAGGCCACATCGAGCAACATGCGCCAATCATCCACGCCGCCTAATGTATGCAATGTGAGCGCTGGATGCGTTAACAGCTGTTGTTGAATACTGCCAGTGGTGCTGGCGAAATCCCAGGCGAATAAAGACATGCCTGCTGCCCCCAGCATGACCAGACCCAGCTCTTGTTTGCCTTTGGACAGTTTTTCACACCAAATAGAACCCACACCAACGCCCACCGAAAAAATCGACAACAGGCTGATAAAGTCTCGCTCGCTGCCCTGCAACACGTTTTTTGCCAGGTTAGGAAACTGTGCCAACAAAGTCGCCCCAAAAAACCAGAACCACGAAATGGCCACAATCGCCACCCACAAGGTTTGCTGCGCCCAGAACGTGCGCACATTCTTAATCGTTTCGGTGATCGGGTTCCAGTTAATCTTGATGTCAGGCACAGGCGCTGGTGACAGCGGAATACCGCGGCTGAGATGATAGCCGGAGACCGCGACCAGCAAGACACTCAAACTGGTAAACAAGGCATGTTGTTCTAAACTGCCGAGCCAGGCACCCAGCACCTGCCCGAGTAAAATAGCCACAAAACTGCCCATCTCGACCAGGCCATTGCCCGCCGTGAGTTCCCCGGGCTGTAAATGTTGTGGCAAATAAGAGTACTTCACCGGCCCAAACAAAGTGGAATGCACGCCCATTAAAAACAAGGCCAGCGCCAGCATAAGCAAGCTGCGACTTAAAAAACCGATGCTCGCAAATAGCATGATGCCTATCTCCAGCACTTTCACCATGCGGATAATCTGCGACTTTTCATATTTATCCGCCAATTGTCCAGCTGAGGCCGAAAACAGGAAAAACGGCAAAATAAACAGGCCAGGCAGCAAGGTCGCCAATGTTGCACCATCCAGCGTCGTCAGGCTGGCGGTGTTAAACGCCACTTGCGTAATCAAGGCTGTTTTAAACACATTGTCATTGAAGGCGCCTAAACCTTGTGTCCAGAAAAAAGGACCGAAGCGTTGCTGGCTTAGTAAGTTAAAGGGGTTACTCATGCTGCTTGCTCCGCCATCTGCTTCAACGTGACATAGTCGGTTTTGCCCGTGCCCAGCACCGGGATTTGCGCCACTACAATAATTTTGCGGGCGATGGCAATTTCGGGTGCACCCATAGTTTTAGCCACAATCTGCAAGTCTTCACGCTTGAGTTTGGCGTCAGTGGTAAACAGGACAATACTTTCACCACGGGTGGCATCTGCCACCGTGGTCGCGGCATGTTGTTGTTCCGGGGCTGCGGTAGTCGCCATTTTCTCCACCACTTCGAGTGAGACCATTTCACCGGCGACTTTGGCAAAGCGTTTAACGCGGCCTTTGATATGAATAAACCCGTCACTATCTATTTCAACCACATCGCCGGTGTCATACCAGCCATCTTGCGGTGCGACCAACACGCCGGGATTGTCATACAGGTAATAGCCCTGCATGATGTTGTCGCCTTTGACCAACAAACGGCCGCCGTTTTCGATGCCTGGCACCGGCTCTAGTTTGTGCTCAATGCCAGGAAAAAACTGGCCGACTGTGCCATGACGGTTTGCCATTGGCGTGTTGGCGGCCACCACCGGCGCGCACTCGGTGGTGCCATAGCCTTCTAATATGCGGATGCCAAATTTTTCGTGGTAAATTTTGCGCACTTCTTCATTGAGTTTTTCGGCCCCGGCAAACACCACGCGCAATTTGTAAAAGTCGTACGGGTGCGCATATTTGGCGTAGTTGCCCAGAAACGTGCTGGTAGAGAAAAATACCGTGCAGCCTTTGTCGTAAATCACTTCCGGGATCAACTTGTATTGCAGCGGTGAGGGGAACAGCAGCATGGGAATCCCGTTTAACAACGGCAGCAGCGCCCCGGTAAACCCAAAGGCGTGAAACAGCGGCAAGGCCATCATGAATTTATCTGCCGGGCTGAAATCCAGTGTTGCCAAAATCTGGTGTGTATTGGCCAAAATGCTTTTATGGCTATGCACCACGCCTTTGGGTTTGCCCTCGGAGCCAGAGGTAAATAACACCACGGCCGTCTCTTCAGCAGTGACGGGCTCCATGGCCGCGCGCGGGTAATGTAAGGCATAGCCCATGAGCCACGCGCGGTCGAGTACGCCAAATTGGCTACGCAGGTCTTCGAGGTAGACAATATTCAGATCGCGCATGTTGGCGACGGTCTCCTCTAACTTAGCCGCTTCAATAAACTTGCGCGAGCTGATGACCGTGCGGATATTCGCTGCGATGCATGCGTTGCGCATGCCATCGGCCCCCGCGGTGTAATTGAGCATGGCAGGGATTCTTTTAAAGGCGCTCATGCCCAGCACCAGTGCCAACGTATTGGTAATGTTCGGCATCAACACCGCCACCACCTCACCTGGCTGACTGACCTTGCTCGCGATACGACCCAGTGCCAGACTGCGTTTAAGCACGTCTTGATAGGTGTCTTCGACCTGGTGCATATCCTCAATAATGCGTGTCTTGGCACCATATTTATCCATGGCGTCCAAAAACCCTTCAAACAGGCTTTTGCTTTGCTGGGTTTTAAACAGCATATGCTGCATGATGCCGCGCATGGCTTCGCCCGCAATGCGGCGGCGCTGCTTGGCGGTGAGCGGAGCATGGTGACCATGTTGCTCAATACGGATGTCTGTCGGTGGCAAAATTTTCAGAGTCACGCGAGGTAACAGCTTGCGCGGATGCGCATCAGATAAGCGGCCAAAATACGATTGTGCAGCGCCTTCAACGCGCACTGGCAGAATTTTGACACCGGTTTTTGCCGCCACGAATCCAGGGCCGTCATAGACCTTCATCAAGGCGCCGGTCAGCGTAATGCGGCCTTCGGGAAAGATCACCACGTTTTCGCCTGCATTGAGGCGCTGTACGACTTTTTTCATCGCCAGCGGGCTCGCCGGGTCGACAGATAAATGCGGTGTCAGCTTTAACCACCAGCGAAAAAAGAGATTCTTGAGTACACCGGTATGGACGACAAAAGTCGCACGCTTGGGTAAAAACAAGCCTAGCAGCAAGCCATCCAGAAAAGACTCATGGTTGGCAATAATCAACAACCTGTCTTCCTGCGGCACATTTTCCAGCCCTGTCACCTGCACGCGAAACAACAGACGACATACGGCTCTTAATACTCTCACCAGCATTATTTACTCCCTGTTAACTTCTTTTTTATATGTCTTGTTTGATGTAGTCCAGCACGTCTTGCAGTGCTTGCTGCATCAATGATTGATTAACCCAAAAATATACTTCGCGGCCGACTTTTTCGCTCTGCAAGGCGCCGCCACGCTCAAGTACTTTTAAATGATGGGTGACTGCGGTGCGGCTCAGTTGCGAGCCCTCCACAATTTGCAGAATGGTCAGCCGCTCGTTCTTTTCAAACGATAGCAAAATCCGTTGCCGATGGGCATCACCCAAAGCAACAAAGAGTTCAGAAATAGCGTTCCACGGGTCTGGAATCTGGGTCACTGTTTTCATATAACCAAATAATTAGTTATTTAGTTTATTTTGTCAAGCCCTATCCTGTGAACTTGTCATGGTTATGGCCTAGTCTGAGCTTCACCAAAGCATCACGCAACGCCGGTGCTTGTCCCGCTACACTGCAATGCCTTATATCAAGGAGTGTGAGATGTTACGCCTGTGTGTATTATCCTGTTTGCTTGCCTGCCTACCGCTGGCAAGCCACGCCAGTGCTCAAATCAGTCTGGCAAGCACGAGCTGCTCCGGAGACATGGCGCTTTCCTCAGACAGCGGCATCTCATTCAATTGCACAGGCAACCTCAGTTTGGATGGCGGCTGGTTAACCTCTGATAGCCCAATATCACTGTTGGCCAGTGGCGACCTGACACTCAGCAACCTCCACCTCTACGCGCCGGCAATCAGCCTATCAAGTTTGACCGGCAGCCTGACCATTGGTAGCAATGTGCTGTTCGACACCACGCACACAGTCTTACTCACCAGCGGCGCCACGCCTGTAGACAGATGGTCGCCGCGCCCAGTGATTGCCTGGCAGTCATTTGACATAGGCTTGCACCCAGGGTCTGTCATCAGCGAGAGTTCAAGCAACTCAAACGCGATTAATCAAAGCATTATTCAAAAGCCAGCGCTGGCAGGTAGCCTAGTGCTGACACCCGCACAAAGTCAGATGCTCATTCATGAATCGCGAATCACATTGACAAACAACGCAGGCATCAATGTCTCAGCGGTGCCAGAACCTGATGGCTATATGTTGATGTTAGCGGGCTTAGGGCTGTTGGCTTGCAGACGCAAGTCAAAGATCTAGCCCGCGTTAGGTGAAAGATGCGCTTGCAGCAGGCTGAGCATGGCAGCATCGCCAGACTGGTCGGCGCTAAAGGCGATCAAGCCAGATTCACGCGCCCGCTCGGCAATACGGGCATGGTTAACGAATACAGGCGTCGCTTTTAACCAGTCACCCTCGCCCGCCAGCGCTAGCAAAAAACGCAAGGCTTCGCTGCTGGTGACGACGATGCCTTGTAATTGGCCGTTGGCATAGGCCTGTTGCAGGCACTCGGCAGTATTTTGCGGATTGACGCGGCGATAGCACTCGCCAAATACCACCTCTGCACCGCGCTGCTTTAAGGTCTCAGCCAGCACTTCACGCCCACCCACACCGCGCACAATCAGTACGCGCTGGCCTTGCATCTGCTGTAATGCCGGCAATGCCAGCAAAGCTTCACTGTCAAAGCGTTCGCTAGGCGTCAGCACTTCTGCGATGCCATAGCCTTGCAAGCTGGCAGCCGTGGTCGGGCCGATAGCGGCAAATTGTAATGTCGGGGAAATGCCAGCTGCTTGCAACAAAGGCATGCCATATTGCACGGCATTACTGCTGATAAACACGGCCCAGTCAAACTGGCTTAGCGGTGTGACTACCGCATGAAATGCACGCAGGTCGTCCAGGCCTTTAATATCCAGCAGCGGAAAAGAAATCACTGTGCCGCCTGCACCAGTAATCGCTGCAGTTAGCTTGGTGGCTTGCTCGGGTGGCCGCGTGACCGCGATATGCATCCCGGCCAAGGGCGCAGCCGATGGCAGGATCATTTCACGCCATCCAGCGCGGCCAGAATTTTATCAGCACCGCGTGCCACCAGTTGCAAGGCCAATTGCTGGCCCAATTTTTCTGCCTCAGACGCATGACCAGTCACAGTTTCCTTAAGCATCTGCTTGCCATCGACACTGGCGACAAACCCTTGCATGCTGATGGTCTCACCTTGTTTGGTCGCATAGGCGCCCAGCGGCACCGTGCAGCTGCCAGCCAACGCACGACTAAATCCGCGTTCAGCTTCCACGCACAATTGCGTATCCACATGATTCAACGGCGCTAACACTGCCCTCAGGTCTGTACGGTTGGCATTGATTTCGATGCCCAATGCGCCCTGGCCCACGGCCGGAATGCTGTCCGCAGGACTAATAAAACTTTTGATACGATCGCCCAATTCCAGGCGAATCAGCCCAGCCGCCGCCAGGATAATCGCCGCATATTGACCTTCATCCAGTTTGCGCAAACGGGTTTGCACATTGCCACGCAACGACTCGATTTGTAAATGCGGAAAACGCGCCTGTATCTGGCTTTGACGGCGCAGGCTGGAGGTACCCACCACGCTGCCGTCAGGCAGGTCTTCAAGACTTGTATAGGTATTCGAGACAAATGCATCACGCGGATCTTCGCGTTCACCAGTGGCGGTGAGCACAAAGCCTGCTGGCAAATGCATGGGCACATCTTTCATGCTGTGCACCGCCAGATCAGCGCGGCCATCCGCCAGCGCATTTTCGAGTTCTTTAACGAACAAACCCTTGCCACCAATGCGCGACAACGGGGAATCCAGAATCTGGTCACCGGTGGTGGTCATGCCCAAAATGCTGACATCACACTGTGGATATAAGGCCTGTAATCTGGCCTGGATATGCTTGGCCTGCCACATGGCGAGCGCGCTCTCACGTGAAGCAATAACCAGCTTGGCAGGGGGATTGAGTGTACTCACAACGATCATACCTATGATGGATTTAGCGCGTTATTTTAACACGGCATCGCCTGACTGCTGTGCGTCTATGCGGACATCTCCTGATGAACCTTTTGCTCCACAAGGCCGTCCGATTGAGTTATGCTGGCACTTGCATAGCAACCCGAAGTGGCTAGAAAAGTCGCTATTTATTGATAAAAATGGAGGACTATCCATGCAATACCAACTCGACATTTTTCTTTCTTCTCTCAACCAATTCTGGGTCGAACTGGTCCATTTTGTGCCCAAATTACTCGCCGCCATCGTGATTTTATTTTTTGGCTGGCTGGTCGCTAAAGCAGTCAGATTAGGCGTCAAACGCATTCTTGAGATTTCACACTTTGACACTTTTGCGCAAAAATCCGGTCTCGAAGCCTTTATGCGTAGCGCCAACTATAAAGTCACCCTGAGCGGCATCATCAGCCAGGTGGTGTATTGGCTGGTCATTCTGCTGTTTGTCATTACCGGCGCCAACTCACTGGGTTTGAGCGAAGTGGCCTCATTACTTAAAGAGCTGGCCAGCTATTTACCGCATATTATTGTGGCGATTCTGGTAGTCATTTTCGGTACTTTGTTTGCGCGCTTTATCAACCGCCTGGTGTTCGCCTGGTTACATAGCATCAAGTTTGAGCAAGCGCTTATCATCAGCACCTCAGCCGAATACTGCATCCAGATTCTGGCGATTTTTATTGCCCTGGAACAACTGGGCATTGGCATGCAACTGATTCACTCACTGTTTGTGATTGTGTTTGGCGCCGTGTTTTTGGCACTGGCGATTGCCTTTGGCCTAGGTGGCCGCGACTGGGCCGCCAAAGTGATTGATCAGGCGCAAAAAAAGAAATAGCGCCTTTAAATGAGTGCCTTCAAATTAAGGTCGCCGCTAGGCGGCCTTAATTACATGCTGGTGACGTCTACTCACCACCAATGTCTCCGGGATGCCTTTCATTAAGACCACCCATGCGGTTTCTCCGGCTTCTTCGCCTGTCGAGACCCGTTGCTTCTCGAACCCGCTAATCGCCGCACGTGCCACCAGTGCATTGCGGTGAATACGCACAAATTGCGTGGCATAGGTGTGTTCAAGCTGACTGAGTGCGGCTTCGAGCAAATAGCTTTTTTCGCGCGTGCGTACCGTCACGTATTTCAACTCGGCGCGCAGATAAAGCACCTCTGCAATCGGCACCAGCACCACTTTGCCACGCTCGTAAATACTCAGGTGATCATGCGTTTGCTGCAATGGCTGCAAGGCCTGCGATTGTGCTGATTGCAGCGGTTTGGCTTTCGCCAGGGCAGCCGCCAGGCGCTCTCTACGAATCGGTTTCAGCAAATAATCAATCGCATTCAACTCAAACGCCTGCACCGCATAGTGATCGTAGGCGGTGGTGAAAATCAGCTTGGGTGGCCGCGGCAAATCGCGCAAATGTTGCGCCAACTCGATGCCATCCATGACCGGCATGCGAATATCCACCAGCACAATATCCACTGTCGAGTCTTGCAGCAGCGGCAGCGCTTCCACACCATTCGCCGCTTCGCCCACAACGTCGTAACCGCCCACATCGCCGACCAAGTCGCGCAAGCGCTGCCTGGCCAGCGGCTCGTCATCTACGATGAGCAAGCGCTGATTAGCCATGCACAACCTCAGATAAAGGCCGCGTTGGGATCACGATTTCAACAATGTAGCGCTGATCGGCCTCATATTGCCGCAACTGCGCCTCAAGGTCGTAGTGCAAACGCAGGCGCTCACGAATATTTTTAAGCGCCATTTTATTACCGCCAGATTTATCACTGCGTGGCGGCAGCGGGTTGCTGATACGCAACAACAAGCTTTTTCCACTGGGCTTGATGTCGATATTGACCACGCCCCCCTGCGATTGCGGCTCGATGCCGTGATACACCGCATTCTCCAGCAACGGCTGCAAAATCAGCGGCGGGATCATCACTTCTGGCGGAATCTCAGACAGCTGCCAATCGCATTGCAAACGTTCATCCAGGCGCAGCTTTTCGATATTCAAATATTGCTGGCACAAGGCAATCTCTTGCGACAACGGCACCAAATCACGGTTATCCGCCATCAATACGCGGAACAGCTCAGCCATATCTTCCAGCGCTGTTTCTGCCCGTTGCGGTTGGCTCCGGATCAGTGACAAAGCAGCATTTAGGCTGTTAAACAAAAAATGGGGGCGAATCCGCGCCTGCAAGGCCTGCAAACGCGCCTCAGCAATCGCCGGTGAATAGGCGCGCTGCAATAAGTCCAGGTAATACAGGCACACCAGCACATCCGCCACACACAGCAACATCACCTGCCAATACTGTGCCGCGCTCAAAGGCGCAATCCAGCTTTGATAGCCATAGGTTAACAGCGCCGTGATGCCAATCGCCAGCAAAAACAAGGCGGCCAACGCCTGCCGATAAGGCCAACGGCTAATCATGGGATAAGCCAGTGTGAGCGCGCCCATCACCAGCAATAGTGGTGGCAACCACTGGCTGCCTATGCGCGCCAGGTCGCTAGCCCACAAGACGGCGTTCCAGCCAGACTGGCCGTCATACACGGTGAGCAGCGCCAACAGACACAGGTGGAGCAACAGTACACGTAAGTGTATGCCCAGATTGCGAAAATTGGGGATGCGGCTACTTTTACGCACGGCGTGATGTTCGTTTATAATGTGGTGCCAGCATCATAAGTATTAAGTGCCCATGGCGCAAGCACGCGCTGTGCGCCCCATTTCTGGCAGAAAGAACTTTTGTTTTGACAACGTCCAACTCCAATACACAGTCATCTTTGCACCAAAAAGACCAAGCCTGGTCTGGCCGCTTTAACGAGCCAGTGGCCGAGCTGGTCAAACGCTACACAGCGTCTGTCGATTTCGACAAGCGCCTGGCCACATTCGACATTCAAGGCTCGATTGCGCATGCCACCATGCTGGGTGCACAAGGCATTATTTCAGCGCAAGATGTCACTGACATCAAACGCGGGTTGGGTGAGATTCTGGCCGAGATTGAAGCTGGGCAATTTGAATGGCTGCTGGACCTGGAAGATGTGCACCTGAACATTGAAAGACGCCTGACCGAAAAAATCGGCGACGCCGGTAAACGTTTGCATACTGGCCGCTCACGCAACGACCAGGTCGCGACCGATGTCCGCCTGTGGTTGCGTAGCGTGGTCGATGACAGCATTGCCGGCATCCGCGCCCTGCAAACTTCATTGCTGGATTTAGCCGAGCAACACGCCGCCACCATCATGCCTGGCTTTACCCATTTGCAAGTGGCGCAACCCGTCACCTTCGGCCACCACCTGATGGCCTATTTTGAAATGCTGAACCGCGACGCCGAACGTTTTGCCGATGCACGTAAACGAATCAACCGCTTGCCGCTGGGCGCTGCCGCACTCGCAGGCACTAGCTACCCTATCAAACGCGAACTGGTGGCTGAATTATTGGGTTTTGACAGCGTCTGCCAGAACTCTTTAGATGCTGTATCTGACCGCGACTTCGCCATTGAGTTTAACGCCGCAGCCTCATTGCTCATGATGCACTTGTCGCGTTTCTCTGAAGAATTGATTTTATGGATGAGCCCAAGATTCGGCTTTATTGATATCGCCGACCGCTTCTGTACCGGCTCCTCCATCATGCCGCAAAAGAAAAACCCGGATGTGCCTGAACTGGTGCGCGGCAAAACCGGTCGCGTCTATGGCCATTTAATCGGCCTGCTGACTTTGATGAAAGGCCAGCCACTGGCCTACAACAAAGATAACCAGGAAGACAAAGAGCCACTGTTCGACGTCGCTGACACCTTGCTGGTGACTTTGCAGATTTACGCTGACATGCTGCGCGGCATCACCGTCAAAGCTGACAATATGCGCCAGGCCGCACTCGAAGGCTTTGCCACGGCGACTGACCTGGCCGACTACCTGGTGAAAAAAGGCATGCCGTTCCGCGATGCGCACGAAGTGGTCGCCCACGCCGTGAAAGCCGGTGTGGAATCAGGCCGTGACCTGGCCGAATTTAGCCTGGCTGAGCTACAAGCCTTTAGTCACACCATCAGCGAAGACGTATTTGAAGTGCTGACACTAGAAGGCTCGGTCGCCAGCCGTAACCACACGGGTGGCACCGCGCCAGAACAAGTCCGCCGCGCCATCGCGCAAGCCAGAGCGCAATTAGGCCGCTGATGACAACGCGCCATCATCCACCGAGTAAGCGTAAATCATACCCGGTCATGATGATGGGGCTGCTGTTAGTTTGCAGCCTGTTCGCGAGCCAACCCACACCAGCAGCCCTTGGCATTGCGAATCCCAAACACGAACAAGCCATGCTGTGGCCCTTGCTGCCAGGCGAAAGCGTCAACAGCCTGGCCGCCAAACTCTATCCGCAAAGCCCGGTGCTGCAACAGCGCTTTGTGCAGCAATCCATCACCCTTAGCCGCAGTCGCGGTATTGTGCTGCGCCCGGATGAGCGCAGTGCAAGCGCGCAACTCATCGCCGTGCCCAATGCACAAACCCTGCACACCCTCACGCATCGAATTAAAAAAGCCGATGAAGTTGATACTGACGCTTTTGTCACGCCCGGGTTGGTGATGAGTGTGCAACTGACGCAAGCAGCACAACACACATCGTCAAACTGGCATATGCCTACATTAAATCTACCGAAAGAACTCTCGCTAAAAGGGTATTCTTTTTCTGTGGGACATTTGACGGAACGCATATCGGCAGTGAAATCCCATATTGTGGAAACCTATCAGGCGAATGCTCAGGCGATTGCGCGGACGCCTGTGAAACAGCTTTATCAGGCACCGCAGTTAGCGGTGATTGTGGTGAGTGCGATATTGTTGCTGGTATTGAGTTTGGGTTGGGGAATTTTTGAAGAAAGACAGTCTAAGCGGTAATCATAAAATATATACGAAATTCATTACGTCTTTTTCGCCACTCGGCGAGTCACTTTCTGGTGCTTGTCCCCCAGAAAGTAACCAAAGAGGACGACACCCAGCCATCACGGCC
>NZ_SSGF01000030.1 GCF_008015755.1 Methylophilus sp.
ATATAAGACATATAAGACTGAAAATGTTAACGCATTGTTTTTATATGAAAAAAATATTGAAGAATCTGTTTTTTTGCAACAAATCAGGTTAATCAGGCAGCGGTTAATGGCGCATATGATCGTCCGCGATTTGAATGGCCTGGCCGACTTTGCTGAGGTGGTCGAAATCACGAGCGCGCTGGCCGAGTCTGCGATTGCTGCCGCCGCTGATTTTTATCATGCACGTTTAGCCGAGGTCTATGGCATGCCACGTGATGCCAGCGGTCAGCCGCAACAACTGATTGTGGTCGGCATGGGCAAGCTTGGCGGCCGCGAACTCAATGTGTCATCTGATATCGACTTGATTTTTGCTTATGAGCAAGAGGGTGAAACTGACGGCGCAAAATCTATCAGTAACCAGGATTTTTTTACCCGGCTAGGCAAAAAGGTCATCGCAGCGCTGGATGATGTCACCGCAGATGGCTTTGTGTTCAGGGTGGATATGCGTTTGCGGCCGTTTGGCTCAGAGGGCGCGCTGGTCTGCAACCTCGATGCGCTGGAGGATTATTACCAGAATTATGGCCGCGAGTGGGAGCGCTATGCTTGGATTAAAGGCCGTGCCGTGTATGGGCCAGAGGTGGCATTGAGCAAAGTCATGAAGCCGTTCGTGTTTCGTAAATACCTCGATTTTAATGCCTATGCCTCGATGCGCGACCTCAAGGTGCAGATTCAGCGCGATGTGGTGCAACGACGCTTGTCGGACAATATCAAGCTGGGGCGCGGCGGGATTCGCGAGGTGGAGTTTATTGCGCAGCTATTTCAGCTCATTCGCGGCGGGCAAGTGCCCGACTTGCAGATTAAACCGACATTGGCCGTGCTGGATTGCCTGGCCGCACGCGACATGCTGCCTGCTGAGGATGTCGCGGCCTTAAAACAAAGTTATATTTATCTGCGCAACCTCGAACATCGGCTGATGTATATCGATGACCAGCAAACCCAGGATTTACCAGACTCAGAAACTTACCGTGGCTATCTGCTGCAAATGGTTGGGAACGCTGACTGGGCCAGTTTTATGGCTGAACTCAATATACACCGCGACCGCGTACAGCGTTTTTTTGACGCCATCTTTAAAGATGAGCAAAGCGATGACTTGCAAGAAGAGGCAGCGCTGTGGCAAGGCACACTGAGTGTCACGGAGGGCGAGCAGTGGTTGCAGCAACATGGCTATACACGCAGCAGTGATATTGTGCATTTGTTGCAGCAAACGCGTAACAGCCAGCGTATTCAGCAATTGCCAGAACAAAGTCGCCGCCGCCTGGATCAACTCATGCCTTTATTGCTGCGCGAGGCCAGCCAGCAACAAAGTACCAGCCCGGATACCGCGCTGATACGTACGCTGGATTTATTGGAAAGCATTTGCCGCCGCGCCAGTTATCTGGCTTTGCTGGCTGAGTTTCCAGATGCGCTAGCGTTGATCGTCAAATTATGTGCTGCCAGCCCATGGATTGCACAGTATGTGTCCGCACACCCGATTTTGCTCGATGAGCTGCTCAATAAGCAAACCCTGTTTAAACGGCTGGATGCCGCACAGTTAAAAATAGAGCTCACACGCCACATGCAGCAATTGGCAGGCGATGTCGAGGCGCAAATGGACGCCATGCGTCATTTTAAGCATGCCAGTGTGCTCAAAATTGCGGCGCAAGATTTGATGACGGCATTGCCGCTAGAAGCGATTTCAGATGATTTAAGCGCCTTGGCCGATGTGATTCTGCAAGTGAGTGTGCAAACGGTGTGGCAGAACCTGCCGTTTAAGCATCTCGAAGTACCCAAGTTTGCCGTGATTGGCTACGGTAAATTGGGTGGCAAAGAGCTCGGTTATTTGTCTGACCTGGACATTATTTTTCTGTTTGATGATGATGCAGAGCGGGCGCAAGAGATTTATGCGCGCTTTGCCCAGCGAATAAATACTTGGTTTAACACCTTGACCAATGCCGGCTTATTGTACGAAACCGATTTGCAATTACGCCCGGACGGTAATAGTGGTTTGCTGGTGAGCACGGTGGAGGCGTTCAACGAGTATCAGCAACACAAAGCCTGGGTGTGGGAGCACCAGGCGATTACGCGCGCCCGCTTTGTGGCAGGCGATGCCAGTATAGGCGCGGCGTTTGAGCAGATTCGTCACCAATTGCTGTGCCAGCCTCGCGATATGCAGGCGCTCAAGCAAGAGATTGCAGATATGCGCGAAAAAATGCGTGAAGCGCACAAACCCAAAGCTGATCGTTTTGAGGTCAAGCAGGGTGTGGGTGGCATTATTGATGTCGAGTTTATGGTGCAATATCTGGTGTTGACGCAGGCGGCGCAGTATCCTGAACTCACCGACAATATCGGTAACATCGCCTTGTTGCAACGCTGTGCCAAGCTCGGCCTGATTGAATCTGCCGCGCTGGCTGAGCAGGTGGCTGATGCTTACCGTGAATATCGCACCTTGATTCACCATGCCAAATTACAGGGGCAGGAGGCGATTGTTGCGGATGACCAGCTGCAAGCCGAGCGTGCGGCAGTGGTGCAGCTTTGGCAGACTTTATTTAACGGCGGCTGATGAGAGATCAGCTGTCTGGCAGGTTTTCCTGCGTCGATAGATTGCCTGTATAGCTGACCACTAGATTGCGGCCGGATTGCTTGGCTTCATACAGTGCCAGGTCAGCGTGTTTATACAGTAATTCGTAGGCATAAATGGTCTCTGCGGCGCAAGAAATACCAATGCTGATGGTGGTGTGAAAGCTTTGCGTGCGCTGTGAGGTATAAAACGACAGCTCAGCAATCATGACGCGGATACGTTCAGCAATCACGCGGGCTTCTTCCAGGCTGGTGTTTGGCAACACGACGGCAAACTCTTCACCGCCCAGCCTGCCCAGCAGGTCTTTTTCACGGATGGTATTCTCAATGGTGCGGGCGCATGCCACCAACACCTGATCGCCTTGCGGATGGCCGTAAGTGTCATTGATGACTTTGAAAAAGTCGATATCCAGCATCAAAAAACACAGCGGTTCACCAGCGTGGTCTGCCTGCTGTAACAAAGCTTTGGCGCGATTGTAAAAAGAATGCCGATTGGGGATTTGCGTCAGGCTATCAATGGTGGCTTCTTTTTCAGCCTTGTCTTTGGCCTTCTGCAATTCGCGCGTCCGCACCTTGACTTGATCTTCCAGCGAATGTGTCAGCCGCTGCATGTCGCTGCGAAAACTCTGCAAACTGCCTGACATGCTTTTAAACAGTTTGGCCAGTTTGCCGATTTCGTTATCGAGGTGGTCGGGCAAGGGCAACACATTGCCAGTGATTTTTTCGTAACGCTGGCCTTCAATGGCGCTCGAGGCATCCATAAAGGTTTCCAGTGGTTTCACCACTTTTTTCATCATCACCAGATACAGCATGATGAGTTCAACCACCAAGGCACACAGACTCACAATCAGAATAAATTTTGCGGCGTTGAGTGAAGGCGAAGACAGCAGGGATTTGGGATAGACCGTCACAAACCACCAGCCCGGGCCATTAATTTTGCTGACGGCGAGAAATTCGTCATCCGACTCGACAATAAAGTAATCCTTTTGCTTTTGATGGATGTTGGTTTGCAGGGTTTGAAAGTAGTGCTGCAGTTGCGTGTCTTTGAGCTGTGAAATCATCAACATGCCACGCGTGCGGTTCATCTCGTTGATTTTGGCCGGATGCGCAATCAGGCGGCCGTCGTCTCTGAAAATAAAGTTATAAGTGCCTGTTAAATGGTCGTTAAACACCCGGTCAAACAAGGCGTTGAGCAAAATGTCATGGCCGATGTTCAGCGTGTTAGTGGGCGAAATGTCAATCGGGGTTTCCAGTGACACCATCCACTCCAGTGCGGTGGGGTCATAGTAGAGACCGGTCCACACGCTTTGGCGCTCGGGGTTGTTTTGGCGTGTGGTGATATATACCCATTCTTCACTCAGCACGTTGAGTTTGCTGGTGGCGTTATCCGCCCAGCGCACGCCTGGCCAATACACAATATTGACGTTCTCCGGCATGGAGACATACAGATTGGCAAACTGTCGCGTCCAGGCCACGCCAAAGTGGTCGACCATGGTGTAAGCCAGCAGCAGTTTTTTTCTAAACGCACTGTTTTCTATGGGCGCATTTGCGCCAATGTAGGCGGTGACATCTTTGCTGATCAGGCCAGAATGATTGAAATAGCCATCGTAGGCTTTCTTCTGTAAATGGATGGTCTGATCTGGCCTTCTTTCAAACACTTGCCAAAAAAACGGCTCGTTATAGAAAAAGTCCTGCTGCCAGTGCGCCAGATAGGTTGCCCTGAAAATTTCATGATTTGACTCTGCGAGCTTGAAGATCGCGCTCTCACGCTGGCCGCGTTCCTGTATATAGTGTTCCAGGCCATCAATCGTAGAGCTGACTAGGGTTTTATAAATATGCCAATAGGTCAGGGCACTGACGGCAATAATGACGATGCTGACTCTGACAGCCATCTGCAACATCACATCCATGGTCAGCGATTGTTTGTAATTCGGGAAGTGCATGATCATTCCGGGAAAACTATAGTTCTGGAGACAGTAAAAAACGTGCTGAAGGTTAATTCAGGAGGAATAGCAGAGGATGGTGGCAGACATACACACTCAAATCTTATATTTATGTTGTTTTGTTTTATATCAATCCGCCTGTGGCAAGGATTGTTTTGCAGCCCTGAGAATCAACATACTCCTGCGCTTGCGGCGATGCAATGCTTAAATGGAACTAATTGCGTTGCGTATTGCAGATTGCAGCAATTATGCTGATTTTGTTGAAAACGGCTGGGGGCGCGTATGGTTGACAGCACCGATGATTGACAGCATCGGCCTGCGGATCAACATAGGGTTTCCGCCAGGCCGAGAGGAGGGAGGGTGTGTTAGATGCGTTAGCAGCCCCAGCGTAAGCCCGCTGTGTGCACCGGGCGATCCCAGTGTTGCTGGATGTCGTCATCTAACAGGCATGCCGTGAGCGAGGCGCCTGCCATGTCGATGGCGGTGATGTAGTTGCCAACCAGGCTACGCGCAATGTTGAATCCTTTGTTAGTGAGCAAGGTAGCCGCTGTGTTGTAAATTAAGTATAGCTCCATGAGCGGCGTGGCGCCCAGGCCATTGACCAGCAGTAAAATGTCGCCTTGGGTCGGTAAGTGTTTGGCTTCGAAGTCATGCACGATGGCAGCCACCATATCGGCGACAATTGCATCCGCCGTACGCATGGCTTCGCGGCGACGGCCCGGCTCACCGTGGATGCCGACCCCCATTTCAAGCTCACTGTCGCTGATATCAAACGTGGGTCGACCGGCGGCAGGCACGGTGCAACTGGTGAGCGCTGCGCCTATGCTGGAGGTACGCAGGTTGATTTTGTCTCCCAGCGCTTTGCAGCTTGCCAGGTCGGCGCCCGTTTCTGCCAGACTGCCAACACATTTTTCAATGATCACTGTCCCAGCGACGCCGCGGCGGCCAGTGGTGTAAGTGCTGTTTACCACTGCGCAATCATCAGAGGTGAGCACGGTGGCGTGGTCAAACGGCAGCATTTCTGTTGCCATTTCAAAGTTCATCACATCGCCGGCATAGTTTTTAACAATAAACAGCACGCCTTTGTCGGCATGCACGGCCTCGGCCGCCGCCAGCATCTGGTCCGGCGTCGGCGAAGTAAAGACCTGACCGGGGCAGGCCGCATCCAGCATGCCTTTGCCCACGTAGCCCGCATGCAAAGGCTCATGGCCTGAGCCGCCGCCAGAAATAATTGCCACCTTATTTTCTGCTTTTTGTTTGCGGCTGACAAAGGTGGGTTCAAATTGCACCGTCACCAGCTCGCTGTGGGCGGTGGCAAAGCCTGACAGGCTTTCTGTCAGCATATCGTCAACGTTATTCACGAACTTTTTCATAGGGCGGTCCTTAAGTGTTTTTGCAAACATTGGTGCTATTGCTAAAAATGGAGTGGCGGTGTGTGGTTGTGTAGCGCAGGTCTGTTGCTATTGCCCGGCAAGCACGAGGTCACACACGGTATGTATCATCACCTCACAGCTTTTGGCACCGGCATCCAGGTGGCCAATGGCGCGCTCGCCCAACCCCGAAGCGCGGCCTTTGGTCGCCAGCATGTTGCGGGTAGATTCCAGACCTGTGCTGGCAACAGTTTTCAGCGTTGTCGCGATATCTTTGCTGGATTGCCCTTGTTCTGCCAGCTGCTTAAATGCCGTAGCTACCGGAATCAGCACATCCAGCATGGTTTTTTCACCGGCTTGCGCCTTGCCGCGTTGCATAATCGCCTGTACACCTGTTTCAAATGCAAGGGCGATGTGCAGTCTGCTAAAGGTATCACTGGAAGCATCGTTAACTTTGAGCGACTTGCTCATGCTCATAAAGAAACTGGCAAATAGCGGCCCAGAGGCGCCACCAATCGTGCTAAGTAGCTTGATGCCGATCTTGTTCAGAGCATCCGCGCTGGATAGGGTGCTGAGCTCATCCCCCAAGCCAGCAATCGCCTCACAGCCGCGCTTCATATTGATGTAGTGATCGCCATCGCCGATCTCCCGATCCAGGCATTCAATATCGGCCTCATGGGCCAGAATGGCCTCGCGAATGGCAGCGGCATAATCATTAATCGCGGAACTGTTCATAGTGGGCTAACTTAAAGAGACTCAAAACGGCATGTTACTCACAAGCCTTGTGCGTCGGCAAGCCTGTTTTTGTTGTTTTCAGGGTAGGCGTTTTGTGCGCTTGCGTTTAAAATAGCGCCGCGGTCCTCGTGGTGAAACAGGATATCACCAGCCCCTCCTAAGGGCTAGTTTCAGGTTCGAGTCCTGACGGGGACACCAGTCATGCTGATAAAGTAGTTAAGTGCTTGAAACTAATTGATTAAAGCGCTATAATTTTGGATTGACTTTTGTGTCAATTAACTTGCATGTAATCACATTGGGTGCCTTTAAACGGGTGTTTTTGATTGCATGTTAATGAATAACCCTTTGAATAGAAAGACTTAAATCATGTCTGTGACTATGCGTCAAATGCTGGAGGCCGGTGTTCACTTTGGCCACCAAACTCGTTACTGGAACCCGAAAATGGCTGAGTTCATTTTTGGTGATCGTAACAAAATCCATATCGTCAACCTAGAAAAAACACTGCCACTGTTTGAAGAAGCACAGAAATACGTGCGTACACTGGCAGCAAACAAGGGTCGTATTCTGTTCGTGGGCACCAAGCGTCAAGCCCGTGACATCGTTAAAGAAGAAGCGCAACGTGCTGGTTGTGCTTATGTAAACCACCGTTGGTTGGGTGGTATGTTGACTAACTTCAAAACAGTGAAGCAGTCTATTAAGCGCCTGAACGACTTTGAAGCCATGATGTTAGATGGCAGTATCGAAAAGTTCGGTAAAAAAGAAGCTTTGGGCATCAAGCGCGAAATCGAAAAACTGGAGCGCTCAATCGGCGGTATCCAGGAAATGGGCGGCTTGCCAGATGCGATTTTCGTGATCGACGTTGGCCATGAAAGCGGCGCGATTACTGAAGCACGTAAACTGGGCATCCCAGTGATTGGTATCGTGGATACCAACAACTCTCCAGATGGCATCACTTATGTGATCCCTGGTAACGATGACTCCTCACGCGCTATTCGTTTGTATGCACGTGGCATGGCGGATGCGGTATTGGAAGGTCGCGCAAACGCGATTTCTGAAATCGTGAAAGCTGCACAGGAAGAAGTTGCACCAGCTGAGGCTGTTGCTGAGTAATTGCTGTTAGCTTAAAAAGGGGCGATGCGCCCCTTTTTCTATTGCATTTCATACATATGCCTGACACATGAATGGCATATCGTAAAAAAAGAATTTTTAAGATAAATCCTCAATGAGCGCGATCTCTTGCAGGAATCCTAACAAAAGGAGCAAATAAATGGCTGAAATTACCGCAAGCATGGTGAAAGACTTACGTGAGCGCACCGATGCCCCGATGATGGACTGTAAAAAAGCACTGACTGAAGCGGAAGGCGACATGACCCGTGCAGAAGAAATTCTGCGCGTCCGTTTTGGTAACAAAGCGAGCAAAGCGGCTGGCCGCGTGGCTGCTGAAGGCACCGTTGGTATCAGCATTTCTGCTGACGGCAAACTGGGTACATTGATCGAAGTGAACTCTGAAACTGACTTCTGTGCTAAAAACGAAGAGTTCCTGAAGTTTGTTAGCGACTTGGCACAAACTGTTAACGAAAATAACCCGGCTGATATTGAAGCCGTCGGTAACTTGCCATTGCGCGGCGAAACGGCTGAAGCTGTGCGTGCACAATTGGTTGGTAAAATCGGTGAAAACATCACCCCACGTCGTTTTGTACGTACGCCAGCACAAGGCCAGTTGTTTAGCTATGTGCACGGTAGCAAAATCGGCGTGTTGCTTGATTTGGTGGGTGGCGATGAGGCATTGGGTAAAGACATTGCCATGCACATTGCAGCGGCTAAACCAAAATCACTGGACGCGAGCGGTGTAGATGCTGCGCTGATCGACGCTGAGCGTCGTGTGGCGATCGAAAAAGCCAAAGAAGCAGGCAAGCCAGAAGCCATGTTGGAAAAAATCGCTGAAGGCACTGTGCAAAAGTTCTTGAAAGAAGTGACTTTGCTGAGCCAGCCTTTTGTAAAAGATGACAAGCAGAGCATTGAGCAATTGCTGAAGTCCAAAGGCGCAAGCGTGGCTTCTTTCAGCATGTACGTGGTCGGTGAAGGCATTGAAAAAGCAGTGGTTGATTACGCTGCTGAAGTGGCTGCTGCTGCTAAAGTCTAATTGACTTTTTGCCGCTGTCTCCAAAAAGTGGAATCTCAGGATTCCACTTTTTTTATGCCTGAAACGGCCGCAAGACGCCAAAGAAAGCGCGTTTTGTGATTAAATAAGCACATTTTGAGTTTGGGAAAATTATCATGGCACAACCTGCGTTCAAGCGCATCTTACTCAAGCTGTCTGGTGAGGCGCTGATGGGTGATGATGCTTATGGCATTAACCGCGAAACAGTGACCTCGATTGTGGCGCAAGTGAAAGAAGTCGTTAGTATGGGCGTGCAAGTAGGCATCGTCATTGGCGGCGGCAATATTTTTCGCGGCGTGGCCCCGGCAGCTGAAGGCATGGATAGGGCAACCGCCGATTACATGGGGATGCTGGCGACGGTGATGAATGCCATGGCCTTGCAAGATGCCATGAAACACGCTGGTGTGGCGGCGCGTGTGCAAAGTGCGTTGAATATTGAGGCGGTGGCTGAGCCTTATATCCGTGGTAAAGCGATCCGCTACCTCGAAGAGGGTAAGGTGGTGATTTTTGGTGCAGGCACCGGTAACCCGTTTTTTACCACCGATACTGCCGCTGCCTTACGTGGTGTGGAGATTGATGCTGAGATCGTGTTAAAAGCCACCAAGGTCGACGGTATTTACACGGCAGACCCGAAAAAAGACCCGACGGCCACGCGCTATGATATGGTCTCTTATGACGAGGCGATTAATAAAAACTTGAAAGTCATGGACGCCACTGCATTTACGCTGTGCCGTGACCAGAAGATGCCGATTGCTGTATTTAGTATTTTTAAAGAAGGCGCATTAAAACGCGTGATTCTTGGTGAGAATGAAGGAACGCGTGTGATGGCGTAAGCCTTACACGCCGACATTGGAGAACAACGATGGTTGAAGACATTAAAAAATCTGCTGAGCAGAAAATGCATAAATCGCTGGAGTCGTTAAAAACCGATCTGGCAAAAATCCGCACTGGCCGTGCGCATACCGGTCTGCTGGATCATGTGATGGTCGAATATTACGGCTCTATGGTGACTGTAAGCCAGGTAGCTAATATTAACTTGGGCGATGCGCGCACACTGAACGTGCAACCATACGAAAAGAACATGATTGGCAAAGTGGAAAAAGCGATTCGCGACTGTGATCTGGGCTTGAACCCGGCGACTAACGGTGACCTGATCCGTGTGCCGATGCCGATGCTGACGGAAGAGCGTCGTCGTGACCTGACCAAAATTGTGCGCGCGGAAGGCGAAGGCGCTAAAGTGGCGATTCGCAATGTGCGTCGCGACGCCAACGATGCCTTGAAAAAGTTGATCAAGGACAAAGCGATTTCTGAAGATGATGAGCGCCGCGCGCAAGAAGAAGTGCAAAAGATGACGGACAAAGCGGTCATCGAAGTTGATAAAATCTTGCAGCAAAAAGAAACAGATTTGATGGCGGTTTAACCGCGATCAGGGAACAGGGATCGATTTGGGTTTATTTTCCAGCTCTACCAAGCAAGTACCGCCTATTCAGGAAGTGCCGCAACATGTTGCGGTGATTATGGATGGAAATGGACGTTGGGCAAAAAAGCGTTTTTTACCCCGCGTGGCGGGCCATCAGCGTGGGCTGGAGTCTGTGCGTGCGCTAGTGAAAGCCTGCGTGCGACTGGACATCAAATACCTGACCCTGTTTGCATTCAGTAGCGAAAACTGGCGTCGTCCGCCAGACGAAGTGACTTTTTTGATGGGCCTGTTTCTGGAAGCACTGGACAGGGAAGTCAGAAAACTGCACGAAGCGAATGTGATTTTGAAGCTCATCGGCGACCGCAGCCCATTTAACCCGGCCTTGCAGCAAAAAATGCTGGAGGCCGAGCAACAAACGGCGGCCAATACCGGGTTGACGCTGACGATTGCAGTCAACTACGGTGGCCGTTGGGACGTGGTGCATGCCGTTAATCAGCTGCTGGCTGATAAGGGTGCAATTGCTGAGATCAGCGAAGCAGACCTGACCCCTTATTTATCGATGCCGTATGCGCCTGAGCCGGACCTGTTTATCCGCACCGGCGGCGAGACCCGTATCAGTAACTTTTTGCTCTGGCAGCTCGCTTACACTGAGCTTTATTTCACCCCCACTTTGTGGCCAGATTTTGACGATGCTGCTTTCACGGCGGCATTGACCTCCTATCATCAACGCGAAAGACGTTTTGGTCGCACCAGTGAACAACTCAGCGTTGACAGCGGTAGTGCTCAATAAATTATGTTAAAAACCAGAATCATTACCGCAATTGTATTGCTGGGTTTGTTTTTGCCAGCGTTGTTTTGGCTGCCGCTGATGGCTTGGGCAGCAGTCATGCTGGCGCTGACCCTGGTCTGCTTGCGTGAGTGGGCAGGGTTTTTACAACTCAGTGCCGCACGGACCCGTTATTACCTGTTGGCGTCGACCCTCACTGGACTGGGTTTGCTTTATTTACTGCAGCAATTGGGGTTCCACTGGTTTTTTTACGGCGCTTTGCAGGTATTTGCCGCGGCGACTGTGTTTTGGCTGTGCCTGGTGCCTGTCGCGCTGTTTTTTAATACGTTTTTTAAACACAAAGCACTCAACCTGTTGTTGGGCTGGGGCTTGATGATGTCGTTGTGGATGGCGTTGGTCGCAGCCAAGGAAGTCAATCCTTATGTGCTGCTGGTGATTATTTCCACCATCTGGCTGGCAGACAGCGCAGCGTATTTTGCTGGCAAGCAGTTTGGGCGCCACAAGCTGGCCCCCGCCATCAGCCCGGGCAAGACCTGGGAGGGGGTGGCGGGCGCATTGTTGGCGGTCGCCGCCTATGCTGCTACGTTAAAGCTCAGCGGGGCAGTCGCTACCTGGTGGGTGTTGCCTGGCTTATGGGTGGTCACCGTTGCCGGTATCTATGGCGACTTATTTGAATCCTTTTTTAAGCGCCGCGCCAACCTCAAAGACAGTGGCCAGTTCTTACCTGGTCATGGTGGTTTGCTTGACCGCGTCGATGGCGTGATTCCGGCCTTGCCGATTGGCATGTGTCTGCTGTTCTGTTTTCATTACTGGCAGCAGGCTTACTCGTTTTAAGAGGTTATTTTGCAATACGTCACCATACTCGGCAGTACCGGCACCATCGGTCAGCAGACACTGGATGTGATTTCGCAGCATCCTGGCCGTTATGGCGTGTTTGCGTTGACGGCGCACAGCAATGTGGACGCCATGTTGCTGCAATGCGCGCAATATCAGCCGCGTTATGCCGTGATGCAGGAGGCAGAAGCCGCCCGCTTATTGCAGCAGCGTGTGCAGGCTGAACAACTCAAGGTAACCGTGCTGGCCGGGGTCGATGGTTTGACTGAAGTGGCCGCCCATGCAGAAGTCGAGATTGTGATGGCGGCGATTGTCGGTGCCGCGGGTTTGTTGCCCGCGCTCGCTGCTGCCAGAGCGGGCAAAAAGATTTTGCTGGCGAATAAAGAAACCCTGGTGATGGCAGGGCAGTTGTTTATGGATGCCGTTAAGCAGGGGCAAGCGACCTTATTGCCGATTGATAGCGAGCATAATGCTATTTTTCAGGTGATGCCAAGACAAGCCTATGGCGACTTGCGCGATGTGGGCGTGAACCAGATTATTCTCACCGCCTCTGGTGGCCCGTTCCGTCGTTATACGCAGGCGCAATTGCAAGACGTCACGCCAGTATTGGCACTCAAACATCCTAATTGGGTGATGGGCGCCAAAATCACCATTGACTCTTCTACGCTCATGAATAAAGGGCTAGAGGTGATTGAGGCGCATTGGTTGTTTGCGGCGCGGCCTGAGCAGATTGAAGTCGTAGTGCACCCGCAAAGCGTGATTCACTCCATGGTGTCTTATGTCGATGGCAGTATTCTGGCGCAATTGGGCAACCCCGATATGCGGACGCCGATTGCTTATGGCTTGGCGTATCCAGAGCGCATGGCCTCTGGGGTCAAGCCGCTGAGTTTGATTGAAGTGGCCAAGTTAGAGTTTGAAGCGCCTGATATGCAGCGATTCCCATGCCTGAGATTAGCCTATGACGCATTGGCCGCAGGCGGCACAGCGTCCGCTATCCTCAACGCGGCGAATGAGGTGGCGGTGGCCGCTTTCTTGCGTGAGCAGATTCAATACCTGGATATCCCGCAATTGCTTGAGGCGACCTTACAGCAATTGCCTGCGGAGCCGGTAGCGTCAATTGAGCAATTGTTGGCCATTGATACTGAAGCGAGGGCGTTTGTAGCACAAGCGATTGCCAATCTGTCAACCGCGCCGGTGCGTAAGGCTGTCAGCGTATGACCTCAATCTGGGCATTTATTGTCGCCATTGGCGTACTGGTCACCATCCATGAGTTTGGTCATTACCTGGCTGCGCGCAGCTGTGGCGTGCGTGTGCTTAAGTTTTCGATTGGTTTTGGTCAGCCTATTTTTAAATATCAAGCACATGCACAAGCGACCGAGTGGGTATTGTCGTGGATTCCGCTGGGCGGCTACGTCAAGATGCTGGATAGTCGCGAGACCGATGTGGAACATGTGCCTGGCACGGATTGGTCACAAGCGTTTGACCGGCAGTCTATCGCTGCGAAAATGTGGATTGTATTTGCTGGTCCTTTGGCTAACCTGTTGCTGGCGTTTGTCTGTTACTGGGGTTTGATTGCCCAAGGCGAAGTTGGACTCAAGCCCTTTATCGGGCCAGTGGAGCAAGGCTCGTTGGCGGCGGCCGCCAAATTACGCCAAGGCGATCTGATTGTCTCACTAGATGGTAAACCTGTTGCCACCTGGCAAGAGGCGCAATGGCAATTGCTGGAAAGCTGGCTGGTGCACAAACCGGTTGCGGTCGTCACAAAAACACCACAAGGGGAAGTGCATCAGCAAGTGTTGCCACTCAACCAGTTGGCCGGTGAGCCAGATGGTGAGGTCATGCAAAAGGCTGGATTGGCCGTATTGATGCCGGTGGTGCCAGCCGTGATTGGTGAAGTCATGCCGAATTCAGTGGCGGAGCAAAGCGGCTTGCAAGCAGGCGACCGTATCCTCACGGTCAACCAGAAGCCGATTGCGGATTGGCAGCAGTTTGTAAAACTGGTGCGTGCCAGCCCAGCGCAGCCGTTAAAAGTCGAGTATCAACGCGGTGAAAGCCAGTTTCAGGTGAAGCTGTTGCCGGAGGCCATACAACAAGCCGGACAAAAAATCGGCCGACTGGGCGCCGCCGTCAATATGGATGCTGTCGATTTAACGCCTTATCAGGTGGTGCGTCATTACAGCGCCTCGCAAGCTGCCCTGCGTGCGTTAGATAAAATGCAGGAAACCATCACATTTACCCTCAAAATGCTGGGCAAAATGGTCACAGGCCAAGCATCGCTTAAAGCCATCAGTGGGCCAGTCAGCATCGCTGATGCCGCGGGTGAATCTGCCGACATGGGACTCAAGCCTTACATCGGTTTTATTGCTTTAATGAGTATCAGTATTGCCGTCATGAATCTGCTACCGATTCCAGTATTGGATGGCGGTCATTTGTTGTATCATATGGCGGAATTGATACGAGGAGAACCATTACCTGACAAGGTGCTGGCGATTGGGCAGCGTCTGGGTTTAGGTATGTTAGGGGCATTGATGTTGATTGCATTTTTTAATGACATCAATCGTTACCTGATAGGTTGAAAGCATAGTTAATGAGAATAAAATCCAGTTCTAAATTGTGGTTGTGTTTGTTGGCGGGGGTCATGCACCTGAACGCTTATGCCGCAGAGCCGTTTGTGATTACCGATATTCGTGTCGAAGGCTTGCAGCGCACCGAACCAGGCACCGTGTTTAACTACCTGCCGATGCAGGTAGGTGATGTGATGAGCGATGAAAAAGCGGCGCAGGCGATTAAATCCTTGTATGCCACCGGCTTTTTTAAAGATGTGCGTATTGAGAACGAAGGCGATGTACTGGTAGTGACCGTACAAGAACGTCCTTCTGTTACGCAAATTGACTTTAGCGGTAATAAATCCTTTCAAACAGACAAAATCAAAGATGGCCTGAAACAAATCGGCATTGCCGAAGGCCAGATTTTTGATAAATCCCAACTCGATAGAGCCGAGCAGGAAATCAAGCGCCAATACCTGTCACAAGGGAAATACAGCGCAGAAGTCAAAGCCACCGCCAGCCCGCTGGAACGTAACCGGGTGGCGATTCGTTTTGAAATCACTGAAGGCCCGGCTGCCAAGATCCGTGACATCAATATTGTCGGCAACCATTTGTTTAAGACGGAAGACTTGCGCGCCAACTTTTTGCTCACCACGCCTAACTGGATGAGCTGGTGGAATAAAGATGACCAGTATTCCAAGCAAAAACTGACTGCTGACCTCGAAGCATTGCGTTCGTTTTATATGAACCAGGGTTACCTTGAATTTTCGATTGATTCGACCCAGGTGTCGATCTCACCGGACAAGCGTGATGTGTATATCAACATCAACCTGACTGAAGGTGAAAAATACAATATCAGCAAGACCAAACTGGCAGGCGATATGCTGTTGCCGGAAGAGGACTTGCACAAGCTGATCAATATCCAGGATGGCGAAGTTTTTAGCCGCCAGAAGGTGACCGATGCCAGCAAAAACATGAATGACAAGCTGGGTGAAGAAGGTTACGCCTTTGCTAACGTCAATGCCGTGCCTGAAATCAACAAGCTGGAGCATACGGTTGCCTTTACGTTCTTTGTGGACCCAGGCCGCAAGGTGTATGTCAGACGGATTAATGTACAAGGCAACACCCGTACGCGTGACTCAGTGGTCAGGCGTGAAATGCGTCAGCTGGAGTCCGCCTGGTATGCGGGCGATAAAATCAAACGGTCTAAAGAACGTATCCAGCGTTTAAACTTTTTTGATAGTGTTGAGCTGGAAACACCGTCTGTGCCTGGCATTAATGACCAGGTCGATATGAACGTGACGGTGGCAGAAAAAGCGACCGGTAGCGTGCAGTTCGGTGCTGGTTTGTCCAGTAGTGATGGCGTGGTGCTGGGTTTTAACATTAACCAGCCTAACTTTCTGGGCACCGGTAATCGCGTAGCATTGCAAGTGAATACCAGTAGCTACAACACGGTGTATTCATTGTCTTACACTGACCCTTATTTCACGCCTGATGGCATCAGTCGCGGCTTTGATATTTATCGCCGTGATGTGGACACCAGCCGTAGAAACTCCAGCACATTGAACGTGGGTACGTATAACAGCCAGTCATACGGTGTGGGCATGCGTTTTGGTATGCCGATGTCCGAGATGGACTTTATCAGCGCTGGCTTAACACTGGACTTTACCGATGTTGAGCTGTCTGCCAGCAGCCCGATTCAATACCTGAACTTCTGCGGTAATAACAATGGTTGTAGCAGTAACTCTATTGTGTTTAACGCAGGTTGGACATACGACTCGCGTGACAATATCCTGTTCCCGCGCCGCGGCGTGTTGCAACGTCTGTCAGGCGATGTCTCTATTCCTGGGCTGGACTTACAATATTATAAAGTCAGCTATCAACACAGCTGGTATAAAGACCTGGGTAAAGACTTTACCTTGATGCTCAACGGTGAAGCGGGCTATGCAGACAGTTACGGCGGTAAAAACTATCCATTCTTCAAGAACTTCTATGCTGGTGGCGTCAACAGCGTGCGCGGTTTCCTGAACTCTTCTCTGGGCCCGCGTCAAATTAACCCAAGTACAGGGTCGGATTTTGCCGTTGGCGGTACCAAGCGCTTTGTGGGTAACGTTGAGTTGTTTATGCCTGTGCCATTTGTGTCGCAATCTAACCAGTTCAGGTTAAGTGCCTTTGTCGACGGCGGTGGTGTGTATGGCAAGGATGACTCAATTAACTCTGAATACTTGAGATTCTCAACGGGCGTAGGGGTGACCTGGGTATCCCCATTCGGTCCATTGAAACTGGTGCTGGCCAAGCCGTTGAACGACAAGAGTGGTGATGATACGCAACTGCTGCAGTTCCAGTTCGGGCAGCAGTTCTAATGGTAGAACAACGTCAGGTTGCCATATGGCAAGTACGGAAGGGAGTCATGGCATGAGAAGTATTCTGGTAGGGTTGCTCGGTCTCCTGCTGTGTTGTGGCCAGGTCATGGCTGCTGATTTCAAGGTTGGCTATGTGCAGGTAGACAAGCTGTTGCAGGAAGCCCCGCAAACAGCTGAAACCGGCAAAAAACTGGAAAAAGAGTTTAGTCCGCGCTCACTTGAACTCGAAAAACTGCAAAAACAGATTCGTGACCTGGAGTCACAACTGGATCATGACCGCGCGAATATTGTGGAATCGGACCGCCGTCAGAAAGAGCGGCAGTTAAACAACTTGCGGCTTGAGTTTCAAAGCAAGCAGCGCGAGTTACGTGAGGACATTAATCTGCGTAAGAATGAAGAACTGGCGTTGTTGCAGGAGCGTATCAACAAGGCCGTGCAAACGGTGTCTGAAAGCGAAGGTTACGACCTGGTGGCCTACAGTGGCGTTGCCTATGCCAGCAAACGTATTGATATTACAGACAAAGTCCTCAAATTGCTGGGCAAGAAGTAATCGGCAATCATCGTTCTCACGTTATTCTCAAAGGTAGTACTTCTATGGCGCAACACTTTACATTACAAGAGATTGTTGCGTCTCTGGGCGGTGAAGTTGATATTGGCAGCACTGCGCAGGCACAGCCACTCAAGGTTACCCGATTAGCCTCGCTGGCGCAGGCGCAGCCGGGCATGATTGCGTTTTTTAACGATACAAAATATACGCAGTCCCTGCAGGCAACTCAGGCTTCAGCGATTATTCTGAGGCCGGAACACCGGCATTTAACGACTTTACCCTGCATACTGACAGATCATCCATATGCTTATTTTGCCAAGTTGTCGGCATGGATGAATCCACCACGTCAGTACGTGAATCATATTCACGCTTCGGCAGTGATTGGCGAGCAGACGCATTTGTCAGCAGAGATCACGGTCGATGCGCTGGCATCCATAGGTGATCGTGTCGTTTTAGGCCAAGGTGTCAGGGTGGGCGCCGGCTGTATTATTGAAGATGATGTGACCATAGGCGCACATACCGTGCTGGAGCCGCGCGTAGTCGTCAAGCATGGTAGCGTCATCGGCAGCCATTGCCATTTGTTTTCTGGTTGCGTGATCGGTAATGATGGCTTTGGCTATGCAGAAGAACACGGGCAATGGGTTAAAATACCGCAAATTGGCCGTGTGGTGATTGGTGATCATGTTGATATCGGTGCCAATACCACGGTGGACCGCGGTGCGCTGGACGATACTGTGATTGCAGACGGTGTGAAGTTGGACAATTTGATACAGGTCGCCCATAATGTTCGCATTGGTGCTCATACAGTGATTGCAGGCTGTGTTGGTATTGCTGGCAGCGCTGTGATCGGCGCGCACTGCAAAATTGGTGGGGCAGCCATGATTCTGGGGCACCTGCAGATTGTCGACGGCGTCACCATCTCGCCTGGATCCATGATTATGCGCTCGATACAGCAAGCGGGGACGTATACCGCGCTGATGCCATTTCAGAAGCACGAAGACTGGCTGCGGACGGCCGCAAACATCCGCCATTTAGAACAACATAACCTCAAGCTCAAGCAGCTTGAGCAAGCAATAAGCAACATACAAAAACATTCGGAAGATTGAGAGAATTTATGGCTGAAAACACAATGAATAGCATGGATATTCATGAGATTCTGGAACACCTGCCGCACCGCTATCCATTTGTACTGGTTGACCGTGTATTGTCGATGGAGCTGGGTAAAGAAATCACTGCTGTGAAAAACGTGTCGGTCAACGAGCCTTATTTTCCTGGCCATTTTCCATACCATCCAGTGATGCCCGGTGTCTTGATTGTAGAAGCGATGGCACAAGCCGCTGCTTTACTCTCTTTTAAAACCATGGGCACCAAGCCGACCAATGATTCAGTGTATTACTTTGCTGGCATTGACAATGTGCGCTTTAAAAAGCCAGTATCGCCAGGTGACCAGATTATTCTGCACGTGAAAATTGACCGCATCCTCAAAGGTATCTGGAAATACAACGCCGTGGCCAAAGTTGGCGACGAAGTTGTGGCAGAAGCCAATATGATGTGTATCTTAAAAGCCATTGAAAAATAACCACTGACTAGCGTGTCCTGAAAGACACCTGGGACACCCCAACATGCAAAGCCTGATTCATTCTACCGCAATCATAGACCCTAAAGCCGAGCTTGATAGCTCGGTTGAAGTGGGCCCTTATACGACTATTGGCGCCGGTGTGCGCATTGATGCTGGCACAAAAATTGGCCCGCATGTTGTCATTGAAGGTCCGACGACCATCGGTAAACATAACGAAATCTTTCAGTTTTCTTCGCTCGGTGCCAAACCGCAAGACAAAAAATTTAAAGATGAGCCGACCCTGCTTGAAATTGGCGACCACAATACCATCCGTGAGTTTTGTACCTTTAACCGCGGCACGGTACAGGATAAAGGCACGACTAAAATTGGCGACCATAACTGGATCATGGCTTATGTGCACATTGCCCATGACTGTATTGTTGGTAATCACACCATCATGGCCAATAATTCATCGCTGGCCGGGCATGTGACTATTTATGATCACGCGATATTGGGTGGTTTTACGTTGATTCACCAGTTTTGCCAGATTGGCGAACACATCATTACGGCGGTCGGTTCGGTCGTGTTTAAAGACATTCCACCTTATGTGACGGCGGCAGGGTATGACGCTGAACCACATGGCATCAACGCAGAAGGCCTGAAACGCCGTGGCTTCAGTGCCGAGACCATTCAACAAATCAAACGCGCCTATAAGGTGCTCTATCGCCAGGGCTTGTCGTTTGAAGAAGCCAAGCTTGCGTTGGCCGAGATGGAAAAATCTTGCCCGGAGATTGGCTTGATGACCCGTTTTCTCGCGCAAACAACGCGCGGCATTGTACGTTAATTCAAAGAAACTATGGCTAAGATTGCAATGGTGGCGGGAGAGGCCTCCGGAGACTTGCTGGGCTATCACCTCATTCAGGAGCTGAAGTCACTACAGCCTGAGATTGAGATTTTTGGTATCGCTGGCCCTAAAATGATGGGCCTGGGTGCCAAATCCTTATTCCCGATAGAACGATTGTCCGTGCGAGGATACCTCGAGGTGCTCAAGCATTTGTGGGGCTTGTTAAAGCTGCGCAAGCAGCTCTACAAACACATTCTTAAAGAACAGCCTGATGTGTTTATTGGGATTGATGCGCCGGATTTCAATTTTTGGCTGGAGCGTAAACTCAAGGCCAAAGGTATTGCGACGATTCATTACGTCAGCCCTTCGATCTGGGCCTGGCGTCCCAACCGTATTCATAAAATCAAACGCGCAGTTTCACATATGCTGGCGCTGTTTCCGTTTGAACCACCGCTTTACCAGCAGGTGGGTGTGCCTGTGACCTATATCGGCCATCCGTTGGCAGATGCCTTGCCGATGGAGCCAGATATTGGCCAGGCCAGAGAAAAACTCAAATTGAAAAAAAATCAGGTGGTGATCGCCATGTTGCCTGGCAGCCGCCAGTCAGAAGTGGCGTTTCATGCTGAGTTATTACTAGAAACCGCCATCGTGTTTGACCGCTTAATGCGTGAAAACGGGCAGCAAGTCCAGTTTCTGGTGCCGCTGGTGACGCGTGAAACCCGCGATATTTTCACCAGTGCCTGGCACCAGCTGTTAACGCAAAAACCGGATACGAATATAGACCTGCAAATCATGTTTGGCCACGCCCATGACGCCATGACCGCTGCCGATGCGGTGTTAGTTGCCTCTGGCACCGCGACACTTGAAGCCGCATTGCTGAAAAAACCCATGGTGATCACGTATAAAATGTCCAATATGAGCTGGCAACTGCTTAAACGCATGCGCTTGCAGCCTTATGTCGGTTTGCCCAACATTTTGGCTGGTGAGTTTATTGTGCCCGAGTTGCTGCAAAAAGAAGCGACCCCTGAGCAGGTGGCACAAACGCTCTACAATTTGCTGGCAGACAAAATAGGCCTCGCCAACTTGCAGGAGAAATACCGCCACATTCATGCCCAGCTTAAACAAAACAGTGCGCAAAAAGCTGCCGCTGTGGTCAAGCAGTTTTTACGGGCCTGAGACGAATGCAACGCTTATGTGGCATTGATGAAGCGGGCAGGGGGCCATTGGCAGGCGCCGTCTATGCCGCTGCAGTCATCCTGGATCCGGCTCGCCCCATTAGTGGCCTCGCCGACTCCAAAAAACTGTCTGAAGCCAAGCGCGATGCATTGGCGGTTGAGATCAAAGCGCATGCCCTGGCCTGGGGTATTGCCAGCGTTAGCGCACAAGGAATCGACGACATGAATATCCTGCAAGCCAGCCTGCTTGCCATGCAGCGCGCCTATCAGGCCATGGTCGAGCAGTTTGGGGTGCATGCCACCCTGATTCAGGTGGATGGTAATCGCTGCCCTAAGTTTGAATTACCTTGTGAAGCGATCGTCAAAGGGGATAGTAAAGTGGCTGAGATTTCTGCAGCCTCTATCCTTGCTAAAACCGCCAGGGATGCTTCTTTGTTGGTGCTGGATGCGCAGTATCCACAATACGGTTTTGCGCAGCATAAAGGCTATCCAACTGCGTTACATCTTGAGCGTTTGACGCAATATGGCATCACGCCTGAACATCGCCGTAGTTATGGCCCAGTGAAAAAACTGATTCTTTCCAGCTGAGCCTCGGTTGTCATCCGCGAAATAAAAAGCCGCTGATTGAGCGGCTTTTTACATTGGCTTGCGGGCCAGAACTCTTTATTCAATCAGTTGTGCCGTTTTGCCTGCTTTACCATTCATGGCATCGGCATCTGGCAGCGGCTCTTTACGTGCTGTGATGGTTGGCCAAACGGTCGATAGGCGCGCGTTGAGGGCGATAAAGTGTTGCTGGTCTGCAGGTACGTCGTCTTCAGCATAAATGGCTTCTGCAGGACACTCGGCGACGCACAGCGTGCAGTCAATGCACTCGTCCGGGTTAATGGCCAGGAAGTTAGGGCCTTCAACAAAGCAATCTACCGGGCATACATCGACGCAGTCGGTATATTTGCATTGAATACAATTTTCGGTTACTACATAAGTCATGTTCTAAATCCTTAGTGGGCTTTGCGGGCCAAAACGATATTTTATTGCAATTTAGTCAAATTGACGATGTGTTGCTTTGTTTCTGATCAAACTATCATGCCAGCGCCAACCGTATTGTTGCTGCTTTCGTCAATGACAATGAAAGCCCCAGTAGCACGGTTTTTGTCGTAACTGTCGACCATCAGTGGCTGTGCCAGTTTAAAGCTCACGCGCGCGATATCATTCATTTTAAGATCGCTGGTGGCTTGTTGCTCCAGTGTATTCACATCTACTTTATAGTGAATGCTGCCAATTTTGGCTTTGGATTCGCGCGTAGTGTGGCGCACGATGTAAGTACGGGCAGGAGAGAGCGGGGTCTCGGATAGCCAGCATACATGTGCTTCGATTTGCTTGACAGCCTCTGGCGCTTGGCTGGTTTTGACGATCATATCACCCCGGGAGGTATCAATTTCATCCTCGAGTAACAGCGTAATACTTTGCTCGGTTTGCGCACTTTGCAATAGCTCGTTACCCAGTTGAATCGCTTTGACTTTGGATTGATAGCCATTTGGTAAAACTGTGACGTCATCGCCGACGGCAATGGAACCAGATTCAACGCGGCCCATAAAGCCACGGAAGTCATGCAGCTCTGGGTTGGCAGAGTCGTGTGGGCGGCAGACAAACTGTACCGGGAAGCGGAATGGTTCAGCTTGGTCACTATGTGCAGCAGGTGCGGCTTCCAGGATGTCGAGCAAGGTTTCGCCCTGATACCAGTTCATATTGTCCAGACGGTCTACCAGCATGTCGCCATTGAGGGCAGACATCGGCAGAAACTTGATATCACGCGCTTGCGCCAGGCCAATTTCAGTCGCAAACGCAATATAGTCAGCTTTGATCTTTTCATAAGTGGCTTGGTCGTAGTTCACCAGGTCCATTTTGTTCACGGCGACCACGATATGTGGAATACCCACCAGGTGTGCGAGGTAGCTGTGACGGCGTGTTTGCGTCAGTACGCCTTTGCGCGCATCAATCAAAATGATCGCCAAGTTAGCAGTAGAAGCTGCGGTGACCATGTTGCGTGTGTATTGTTCATGGCCAGGGGCATCCGCAATGATGTATTTACGTGTGCCGGTGCTAAAGTAGCGGTAGGCAACATCGATGGTAATACCTTGTTCGCGCTCGGCTTGCAGGCCGTCGGTTAGCAGTGACAAGTCGACTGCTTCCATGCCGCGTTTTTGTGAAGTGCGTGCAATATTGTTCAGCGTATCGGCCAAAATGGTTTTGGTGTCATACAGCAAACGGCCAATCAAGGTACTTTTGCCATCATCCACGCTGCCGCAGGTCATAAAGCGCAGCAAAGAGTCGTTATGTGGTGTTGTCATATTAGAAATAACCTTCTTTCTTGCGCTGCTCCATAGAAGCATCGGACGTTTGATCGTCCAGGCGAGTCGCGCCGCGCTCGGTAATGGTAGTGGTGGCGGTTTCAACCACGATTTTGCTCACGTCATCGGCGTCGGAAATCACCGGCGCAGTACACGTGACGTCACCCACAGTGCGGAAGCGTACCTGCATATTGATGACTTCTTCGCCTGCTTTAGGCTGGTTGATCACTTCGCCAGAGGGCAGTGACACATTGACCGGGAAGATGGCCCCGTGACGCATGACGATATCGCGCTGGTGGGCAAAGTAGATGCTAGGCAGTTCGAGTTTTTCACGCTCAATATATTGCCAAACGTCCATTTCAGTCCAGTTGGAGATCGGGAAAGCACGGATGTTTTCGCCTTTGTGCACACGGGCGTTAAACAGGTTCCAGAGTTCAGGGCGCTGATTTTTCGGGTCCCACTGGCCAAACTCATCACGGAAACTCATGATGCGCTCTTTCGCGCGGGCTTTTTCTTCGTCGCGACGTGCACCACCGATACAGCAATCAAAGCCAAATTCTTCAATCGCCTCGAGCAAGGTCACAGACTGGTGCTTGTTGCGCGGCTCATCCGGGGTTTTTAATACCACGGTACCGCGTTTCATGGAGTCTTCTACCGAGCGCACAATCAGGCGCTCGCCGAGCTCAGCCGCACGCTGGTCACGAAAGTTCACTACTTCCTGATAATTGTGACCGGTGTCGATGTGCATGAGCGGGAACGGGAAGCGGCCAGGGCGGAAGGCTTTTTCTGCCAAACGCAAAATGCACAGTGAATCCTTACCGCCAGAAAACAGCAAGACCGGGTTGGCGCACTGGCCTGCGACTTCGCGCAAAATATGAATGGCTTCAGCTTCTAGCCAGTCGAGATGAGATAAAGGTTGTTTTGTTGTCATAGTTTTCAAATCTAGCCGCGGATAAACGCGGATAAACGCAGATAAAATCCAAAAATTTAAAGCTTCAAATACATAGGGACTCGCCAGAAAAATCTGCGTTTATCCGCGTGCATCTGCGGCCAGTTATTTTTTTACATGCAAACCGCACTCTTTGCTGTCTGGGTTTTCCCACCACCAGCGGCCGGCGCGGATATCTTCACCCATGGCGACTGAGCGCGTACAAGGGGCGCAGCCAATGCTGGGGTAGAACTGATCGTGCAGGCCGTTGTAAGGCACCTCAAACAGCCGGATGTAGGCCCAGACTTCTTTTTCTGTCCAGTCACTCAGCGGGTTGAATTTTTCCAGTTGGTTGCCTGCGTCAAACTCGCGCACAGGTAAGCTGGCACGCGTCGCCGCTTGCTCTGCACGCATGCCGGTAATCCAGGCCTGCTTGCCAGATAGCGCACGTTGCAATGGTTCGACCTTGCGCATATGGCAGCACGCTTTGCGCAGCTCGATGCTCTCGTAGAAGGCATTGATGCCTTGTGTGCGTACATAGGTTTCCACGGCTTCGTGTTTAGGGAAAAACACCAGCGGCTTGATGACGTAAGTCTGCTCGACTTCGCCCATCAGCGTATACGTTTCCGCAGGTAGGCGACCGGTATCCAGTGAGAAAATCTCAATCGCCAATTTTTCTTTGGCGATGAGGTCAGTCAGCATCATGTCTTCTGCGCCGTAGCTGTTGGCAAACGTAATGGCAGGGAACTCAGCCGCAGCTGCTTGCAGCAAGGCCAGCACTTGCGCACGTTTGGCGTGTACGCTGGCTACTAGCGCGTCTGTCAGCTCTGGGCGCGTGGCCGGGTTGCTGGCCGCTGGTTTGAGCATGCTGACGCCGACACTCATGCGCGGTTCACTCTGCGCCACACAGGCACGTCTGCCACGCCGCCTTGGTAAGGTTGGCTGAAGTCGTTCAAGCTGGCCAGTGCATCTTCTGCGGAGCGGTCAGCACGGATTAAAAAGCTATTAAAACCGGCGCGTTTATGAAAAAACAATTGGTCTCGCAAAACGTCACCAATCGCACGCAATTCGTTTTTAAAACCAAAGCGGGTGCGCAACCAGTTGCCCAGGGTGAAGATGCGGCCATCGGCAAAACGCTCTACAAACACCGCAATCAGTGGCAGTGTGTTGAGGTCGGGAAATTCTGCCTGCAAGGCTTCGGCGGTTTCGTTGGTCGCTAGGATAATACCCAGTTCACCAGCGGCCAGGCGTGATTGCAGCTCAGCTTTACGTGCTTGCCAGATAGTCAGCGGGACCAGAATCTTGCCTGTGGCAGGAATCTCGGTATTGGCAATTTGTTCAGCTGTATAAGTTTGTTCGCCGGTCAGTTTAAACAGGACGACTTTACCAGCCTGTTTACGCACAGACTCTTCACCGGCCGCCGGTGGGACCACACGGGTCCACGCATCTGCGACAATGCTGGCTTGGCCGTCGGCGGCCAATTGAATCAGTTGGCTCATTATGCAGTTTCCTTTTCAGCGTAAACGTGGGCTTTGAACGGGGCGACGCCTAAACGACGCACGGTATCAATAAAGCGCTCTTCGTCCTGGCGCTCACGTACATAGACTTCGATCAGGCGCTGGACCACGCCCGGCATTTCTTCTGCCGAGAATGAAGGACCAATCACTGAGCCGATGCTGGCGTCGTTGCCTTGTTTGCCGCCAACGGTGACTTGATACCATTCGGAACCGTCTTTATCCACGCCCAAAATGCCGATGTGGCCAACGTGGTGATGGCCGCAAGCGTTCATGCAACCAGAAATGTTGAGTTCCAGGTCACCAATTTCATACAGGTAATCGAGGTTGTCGAATTGCATTTGAATCGCTTCGGCAATCGGGATCGACTTGGCGTTGGCCAGGCTGCAGAAATCGCCGCCTGGGCAGCAGATAATGTCCGTCAGCAAGCCAATGTTTGGTGTTGCCAAACCAGCCGCGCGCGCTTTTTCCCACACGGCAAACAGGTCGGAAACTTGTACGTCTGCCAAAATCAGGTTTTGCTCATGTGATGAACGCAGTTCGCCAAAACTATAAGCATCGGCCAGGTCTGCCACCACGTGCATTTGCTCGCTGGTGATGTCACCCGGCGCTTTGCCATGTGGCTTGAGTGACAGCGTCACGGCACGGTAGCCAGGCACGCGGTGCGGTTGTACGCAACGTTTAACCCAGGCAGCAAAGGCCGGATTGCTGGCCACGGCAGCGTCAAAAGACGCATCATGCGCAGGCAGCGTTTTGTATGGCATCGGCTCAAAGTACTTGGCCACGCGATCCAGTTCGTTTTGTGTGATGGTCAGTGGGCCATCTTTTAAATGCGCCCATTCTTCTTCCACCTGGCGTTTGAATTCTTCAATGCCCAGTGCTTTAACCAAAATCTTGATACGCGCTTTGTAAGCGTTATCACGACGGCCGTGGATGTTGTAGACACGAATCACGGCTTCGCAGTACGACAACACGTGTTGCCATTCCAGGTGCTCGCGGATCACGGTGCCCAAGATAGGCGTACGGCCCAGGCCACCACCGACCCAGACTTTAATCGCCATCTGCTCTTGTGCGTCTTTAAAGAATTCGAGGCCGATATCGTGTGCTTGCACAATGGCGCGGTCTTTTTCGGTGCCTGACACGGCAATTTTGAATTTACGTGGCAGCAGGGCGAACTCAGGGTGGAAGGTACTCCACTGGCGCATGATTTCTGCAATCGCACGTGGATCAATAATCTCGTCTGGCGCAATGCCTGCGAACTGGTCAGTTGTGATATTGCGGATGCAGTTGCCAGACGTCTGAATGGCGTGCATCTCTACTGTTGCCAATTCGGCCAGAATATCAGGGGTGTCTTCCAGTTTTGGCCAGTTCAATTGCAGGTTTTGGCGGGTGCTAAAGTGGCCATAACCACGGTCATATTTTTTAGCAATATCACCGAGCTTGCGCATTTGTTTGCTAGAAATGAGCCCGTAAGGCACGGCGATACGCAACATCGGCGCATGGCGTTGAATATACAGGCCGTTTTGCAAGCGCAGCGGGCGGTATTCTTCATCCGTCAGCTCGCCAGCCAGGTAGCGGCGCGTCTGGTCGCGATATTGGGCGACACGTTCGTTAACAATTTGTTGATCTATAGGGTCGTATTTATACATGCTTGAGTCACTTTGTTCGCAAAAAGCGAAGAGGCAATATTTTAATGGAAAACTAGCTTAAAGCCTACAAAAATCAATATCATAGCCAGCGCAATGCGCACCCAGTGCTCTGCGACGCGAGAACTCAGGTGGCTGCCGAGATAAATGCCTGGGATAGAACCAATCAGTAAGGTGCCCAGTAACTGGTAGTCTATGGTGCCCAGCGAAGCGTGGCCCAATCCAGCGACCAGTGTCAGCGGAACGGCATGCGCAATATCACTGCCAACAATAGTGGTGATTTTTTCTTTTGGGTAGAGCAAAATCAGCGCCGTGACGCCCAGCGCGCCAGCACCGACCGAGGTTAGGGTAACGAGTGCGCCCAGCACCACGCCCAGCGCGACGGTGGCCCCTGGCACCACGCGTGCTGGAATCCACTCTCCTTTGGCCACCAGAGACATCAGTTTGTTGCGCATTAACACGGCGACTGAGGTCACAATTAAAGCAACGCCCAACCAAAACTTGATGGTAGACACGACATTGCCTGATTGCAGATCCATACTGTGCAGTGACCACAAGGTCAGCATTGAAGCGGGTATGCTGCCCATGGCCAGGCGTTTGACGATGCCCCAGTCAATATTGCCGAGTTTACCATGCGCAAAAATGCCGACCGACTTGGTGATCGATGCGTAAAGTAAGTCTGTGCCAACGGCCACGGCCGGTTTGATGTTATAGATGAGCAGTAGAATGGGGGTCATTAAGGAACCGCCGCCCACGCCTGTTAATCCGACCAAAAAACCAACGACAAACCCTGCCAGTATGTATCCGAATTCCATGAGGAGTATCTTTTGAAAATGTTAGCTGCCGGATAATATCAGGCTTTTAATCATTGATTTAATAATCAAATGTTCTATGATATAGCATTTGGTTATATGGGGTCGGGTGATGAAATTCCACCAGTTGCGCTATGTGCATGAGGTTGTGCGCCAGCAATTAAATATTTCTGCGGCGTCAGAAGTTTTGCATACCTCGCAGCCGGGTGTCAGCAAGCAGATCCAGTTACTGGAAGCTGAGCTGGGGCTGCAAATTTTTCAGCGTAATGGTAAACGTTTAATCGGTGTGACCGAGCCTGGCCGTAAAATCGTTGAGTTGTCGGCGCGTGTGATGCTGGATATGCAGAATATCAAACGGGTTGGTGATGAGTATAGCCGCGAAGATACCGGTGAGTTGACCATTGCGACCACACACACGCAGGCGCGCTACCGTTTGCCCTCGGCAGTGAAGCAGTTTATTGCGCAATATCCCAATGTGAAATTGACGATCCATCAGGGCAACCCGGCACAGGTGACTGAGTTGGTCGCGTCCGGGGAGGCTGATGTCGGTATTGCGACAGAAAGTATCAGTAATGATGAGCGATTATCTTGCCTGGCTTGCTATGAGTGGAATCGCTGCCTGGTGGTGCCGCCTGAGCATGCATTGTTAAAAGCGAGCAAGTTAACCCTAAAGGATTTGGCCAGCTTTCCTTTGATTACCTATGACTTTGCCTTTACTGGCGGCACGCTGGTGTCCAAGGTGTTTCATGATGCTGGTTTGCAACCGAATGTCGTGTTTACCGCGATTGATGCCGACGTGATTAAAACCTACGTCAACCTCGGCTTGGGCATCGGCCTCATCGCCAATATGGCGTATGAAGAAGTCCGAGATGCGCCGCTCAAAAGTCTGGACTGCAGCCATTTGTTTCCCGATAGCACCACCTATCTCGGTGTGCGCCGCGATGCTTTTTTACGTGACTACATGCTCAATTTTATTACCATGCTGTCGCCGCAATACGACAAACGAACCGTGCAGCGTGCGCTGCATCAGGACTTGTGATCGCAGTCACAATCAAGCTGTCTGCACCGTGCTGTAATCAAATAATTCATTATATAAAGGGACCATCATGCGTTTATTTATTTGCATGCTGTGTTGGTTGAGCATCAGCCTGACATGGGCAGCGCCCGCACATGTGCGTGTGATTGGTCACGGTATGCCAGATGTCGACCTAGATAACGCAATTTATGAGGTGCCGGTCAAACCTGGCGTGACCTATCAGGACCTGGTGGATAGTTTAAAGTCGATTTCAGAAGGCATGAACTTCGTTAATCCTGCCAATTTTCCAATTGGTGAGCATATGAAGCTGCGCGGCCAGGATCCGCAAGGCGTTAAAGAAGTGCGCACCTTTTGTAATTTAAGCATGGGCACCGAGATTATTCTCGACCATCCCGAATTTCTGGTATTTGCGCCTTGCCGCCTGGCCATTTACGAAAAACCAGATGTCAGCGGCAAGCGACAACTGTATCTTGGCCTGGACCGGCCCACGCATGATTTAAAAAATATCAAACAGCCCACCGCCAGAGCGCAAGCCTCGGCACAACAGCTTGAAGATGCATTGATCGAGTTGATGGAAAAAGCGCGGCGCGGCGATTTTTAATATTTACAAAGACATTCTTTAAGCCACAGAGTACACAGAGCGCACAGAGCGCACAGAGAAAAGCCATCGGTGTGTATTACGGCGATGAAAGCATCAGAAATCGCATGTTGCAGAGACTTTCTCTGTGTCCTCTGTGCTCTCTGTGGCTAAAATTTTTAAATCATTTCGTCCTTCCGGCAAAACAACAATCTTCCTCTTTTATCAGCCATCGCCTATACTCAACTTAACTTTAATTGTTTGAGTACACACCATGGTTCAACCTATGCTTATCGCAAAAAATAATGATGTCGACAGCGTGATGCTGCCAAAAATGGCGAACCGTCATGGCTTGATTGCAGGCGCCACCGGCACAGGTAAAACCGTCACGCTGCAAAGCCTAGCCGAGCAGTTTTCGCGCATTGGTGTGCCAGTGTTTATGGCCGATGTGAAAGGTGACTTGTCTGGCATGAGCCAGGTCGGTGGCGGTAATGCCAAGGTTGAAGCGCGGGTGCAGCAATTGGGGCTGACTGATTATGCCAATAAAGCCTATCCGGTGATGTTTTGGGATATGTTTGGCGAAAAAGGCCATTCGGTACGCACCACGCTCAGTGAAATGGGCCCGTTATTGTTGGCGCGCATGCTTAACCTCAATGATGTGCAGGCCGGTGTGTTAAATGCGATTTTCAAGATTGCTGATGACAATGGCATGCTGTTGCTGGATATGAAAGACCTGCGCGCCATGGCGCAGCATTGTGCTGAAAATTCAGCTACTTATCAAACGCAATACGGCAATATTTCCACCGCCAGTGTCGGCGCCATCCAGCGTGCTTTGCTGCAACTGGAAACCGAGGGCGGCGATATCCTGTTTGGTGAGCCCGCGCTTAACCTCGAAGATATGATGCAAACCGATGCCAAAGGATTGGGATTTATTAATATTCTGGCGGCGGACAAATTACTCAATTCGCCACGTGTATACGCGACCTTGCTGTTGTGGATATTGTCCGAATTGTTTGAAAAGTTGCCGGAAATCGGCGATATGGAAAAACCTAAATTAGTGTTTTTCTTTGATGAGGCGCACTTACTATTTAATGATGCCCCGACTATTTTGATGCAAAAAATTGAACAAGTGGTGCGTTTGGTACGTTCCAAAGGCGTAGGCGTCTATTTCGTCTCACAAAACCCGCTCGATATTCCGGATGTGGTGCTGGGCCAATTGGGTAACCGCGTACAGCATGCTTTGCGTGCCTTTACGCCGCGTGACCAAAAAGCCGTGCAGGTGGCGGCGCAAACCTTCCGTGCGAACCCCAAACTGAATGTGGCAACGGCCATTACCGAGTTGGGCGTGGGGGAAGCACTGGTCTCATTTTTGGATGAAAAAGGCGCACCAACGCCAGTAGAGCGCGTGTTTGTCTGTCCGCCAGAGAGTCGGGTTGGCCCGGCCACCGACGCTGAGCGCAAGCAGGTGATGGCGCAGTCGCTGGTGGCTGGTGTTTACGACAAACTGGTTGACCGCGAATCGGCCTATGAGATTCTCAAACAGCGGGCAGACCAGGCGGCCTCGGCCACACAGGCGCAAACGCAAAAAGAAGAAGAGGGCTCTGGCTTTGATCTCGGCGGCATTTTAGGCGGCAAAACCAGCCGTTCAGATTCAGTGCTGGAATCAGCCGCCAAGTCTGCGGCGCGCGCGATTGGCTCGCAACTGGGGCGCGCCATTATCCGTGGTGTGCTGGGTTCTATCCTTGGTGGCAGCAAGACCAAGCGCTAATCTAACCTCGTCAGCCCAATCAGGACATCTGCATGTTAAGTGATATCGACATTGCCCAGGCCGCGACGCTACAGCCGATTGTAGAGATTGCTACCAAAGTTGGTTTGTCGTCACATGACTTGCATGCCTATGGCCAACATATGGCCAAATTGACGCAGGCAACGGTGAACCGCTTGCATACACGGCCAGCCAAAGCCAAACTGATTTTGGTCACGGCAATCAATCCGACACCCGCCGGTGAAGGAAAAACCACGACGACGGTTGGCTTGACCGACGCCTTGAATCAGGCCGGTTATCATGCCTTGGCCTGTTTGCGTGAGCCTTCACTGGGGCCGGTGTTTGGCATGAAGGGCGGCGCTACGGGCGGTGGGTATGCGCAGGTGGTGCCGATGGAGAATATCAACCTGCACTTCACCGGCGACTTTCATGCGATTAGTGCGGCGAATAATCTGCTGGCGGCGCTGATTGATAATCATATTTACCATGGCAACGCCTTGGGTTTTGAGCATGTGAGCTGGCGCCGTTGCATGGATATGAACGATCGTGCCTTGCGGCGCATCACGCTGGAAAATGATGTGTATACCGGCTTTGATATTACGGTGGCTAGCGAAGTGATGGCGATTTTCTGTCTGGCAACTGACCTGGCGGATTTAACACGCAGGTTGGGTCAGATTCAGGTGGGGTTGAATCAACAAGGAATCCCCATTCTAGCCGGTGACTTACAGGCCGAAGGTGCCATGACTGCCTTACTGAAAGATGCTTTTCAGCCTAACCTGGTACAAACGCTGGAAGGCTCGCCAGCGTTGTTGCATGGCGGCCCGTTTGCCAATATTGCGCATGGCTGTAACTCATTGGTCGCGACGCAAACCGCGTTGCGCCTCGCCGATTATGTGGTGACCGAAGCGGGGTTTGGCGCTGACCTCGGTGCCGAAAAATTCATGGATATCAAATGCCGTCAGTCTGGTTTACGGCCGGATGTGGCGGTGATTGTCGCCACCGTACGCGCTCTGAAATATCACGGCGGTGTTGAAGTGGCTGACCTGAATGGCGAAAACCTGTCAGCTTTAGCCATGGGCGTTGCCAATCTGGAAAAGCATATTAGCAACTTGCGCCAGCACTTTGGTTTGCCAGTGTTGGTGGCCCTCAATCACTTCACTGCCGATACAGAATCGGAGGTCGCCTTGGTCCAGGCTGCCGTTGAGGCATTGGGTGCCAGCTTGCATGTTTGTCGCCACTGGGCGCAGGGTGGTGCGGGCGCGCTGGATCTGGCCCATGCTGTCGCTGCCCAGGTGCAATTGCCAGCTTCGCCGCACTTGCTCTATGCAGATGATTTGTCACTGGCTGAGAAGTTGACCGCAATTGCGCAAAAAATGTATGGTGCCAGCCAGGTGACCTTTAGTGACTTGGCCCAGCAGCAATTGGCGCAGATGCAGGATGCCAGTCGGGGCCTGCCTGCCTGTGTTGCTAAAACGCAATATTCGCTCTCTTGCGATCCCAAGCTGCGTAACGTCCCACAACAGCATGTCTTGCATGTGCGTGAGTTGCGCCTGTCGCGCGGAGCTGGCTTTGTGGTGGCGATTTGTGGTGACATCATGACCATGCCGGGCTTGCCTAAGCAGCCTGCCAGCGCCCGCATCAGTGTGGATGCCGGTGGTAGAATAGTGGGACTTTCCTGAAGCACCTGTCATGCAAACCTTTAGCCAACTCGGTCAGGCCGACCACACCATTAATAAATCCCGTTTTATTGCCCGCGCCAAGCGCTGTGAAGACGAGCGCGAACTCGCCTTGTTTTTACGCCAGTTTGCCATTGATCATCAAACAGCCGGCCACCTGGCCTATGCGTTTAGAATGAAAACGGCAGAAGGGATTGTGGCGCGTTTTTCTGATGCAGGTGAGCCTGCGGGCACGGCCGGTAAACCGATTATGCAGATGCTGGATGGCCAGAATTATGTGAACTGTTGCGTGGCGGTGGTGCGCTATTATGGTGGCATTAACCTTGGCACTGGCGGTTTGGTGCGCGCCTATGGGGGCACCGCCAAGCAGGCAATGGACAAGGCAGGCAGCATGCCATTTGTCGAGATGGTGCACCTCAAGATATCAACCAATTACAAGCGTGTGGATGAATTAACGCGAGAAGTGCAAAAGTGCCATGGCGAGATTCTGGACAAGAAGTTTGATGAAGCTGTCCACTTTTTGCTTAAATTACCGCTAGATGCTGCCAAGCAGTTGCAGGCTAAGTTTTAACCGAATTTCTACCAAACCCTCATCAACCGGAGCCTGTGTGACCCAAACCCAACGATTTGATATTGCAACCTATTTGCTGATGGCGGTCCTGATGTGGCTGGTCTTGCAGGTGCAATTACTGCCAGCCCTGTTAGTTGGTTTGTTGGTGTTTGAGTTGATTCACGTGATCTCGCCGCTAATTGCGCGCAAGTTGCCAGGGAAATACGCCAAATGGCTGGCAGTTGTGTTGATCGCCACCTTGGTGATTGGCCTGCTGGTAGCCTTGGGCATGGGCATTGTCACCTTGATTCGTAGTGATGCCGGTGGCCTCGCCGTATTGTTCGATCAGTTGGCCAAGATTATTGAAGACTCGCGCAAGGTATTGCCGCCATGGCTCAATGAACGCCTGCCGGATGATGCGATCACCTTGCAACAAACTGTCATTGATTGGTTACGTGCGCACTCTGCCGATTGGCAATTGTTGGGCAAAGAGGCCGGACATCATTTGGCACATATCCTCATTGGCATGGTGATCGGCGCCATGATTGCCTTGCACGACGTGCAAACCAAGGTGAATCACAAACCGTTTGCGCAAAGCCTGTTGCAGCGCATTACTTTGTTTGCGCAGGCATTCAAGAATATTGTGTTTGCGCAGGTGAAAATTTCTGCCGTGAACGCGACGCTCACCGGGATTTATCTGGCGGTGATTTTGCCGTTATGTGGCGTGCATTTGCCGTTTACCAAAACCATGATTGCCATTACCTTTCTGGTCGGTTTGTTGCCGGTGATTGGTAACCTGATTTCCAACACCGTGATTGTGATCGTGAGCACCAGTCATTCATTTATGGTGGCCATGGGCTCGTTGGCGTTTTTAATTGTGATACACAAACTGGAGTATTTCCTCAATGCGCGCATTGTTGGTGGTCAGATTCGGGCGTATGCCTGGGAGCTATTGCTGGCGATGTTGCTGATGGAGGCCACCTTTGGGTTGCCGGGTATTGTCGCGGCACCAGTCTATTATGCCTATATCAAGAGTGAGTGCCGTGAACGCGGCTGGGTATAAGCGTCATGATTTAATTAAAAAGGCTCGCACCGGCGAGCCTTTTTAATTGGCTGAGCGCTATTTCAATTTAACCAAACGGGTTTCCAGTGTTTTGCCACCACTAATTTTATCCATCTGGTCGCCGCTGACTTGGCTCAGCTGTGCTAGCCTGTCGTCCGGGTGCGGGTGGGTCTGGAACAGCAATGCCACGCTGCCATCGTTATTATTGATGGTTTCCATGTCTTGCAGCACCTCTGCCAAGCCATAGGCGTCATAACCCGCGCGGGCCGCCAGCACGGTGCCCATGCTGTCGGCTTCAAACTCGGCACTCTTATCCAGATTGCGCGCGCTGATTTCAGCCCCTGTTGATACCGCACGTTGCGTCAGTTTGTTTTTGCTGATTTTGTCTTTGAGAAAAGAAGTCCCCACATCCAGCAATGCCTGTTTTTGCATCACTTTCAGGTGGTGTTTTTGCACAACGTGGGCGATTTCGTGGCCTAATACACCTGCCAGTTGTGCCTCACTGGTCAGGCGTAGGTACAGGCCTTTGGTGATCAATACATAACCGCCAGGCGCAGCAAAAGCGTTGACGTCATTGCTATCAATCACACCAAAGTGCCAGGGTAAGTCAGCCCGCTCTGATTGACTGGCGACCCAGCGACCGACTTTGTTCACGTACTGCTGTAAGGCTGCGTCATTGACCAGTGGCGCAGCGCCGAGAATGGTACCTGTGACATTGCGGCCAACGGCGATTTCATCTTCGCGGCTAGGATTTTTCCAGTTAATGTTGGCCAGTTTATCTTGTGCCGAGGTATTGGCCTGGCTGTCAGTCGCCTGGGTCTGCTCGGGTTTGCTGCTGGTGCCCAATTGTTCATTCACAGCATCTTTCAGCACGCCTTTCAGGTCGAGCGCAGAGGCGGTGCTCCATGCGACGCTGCTACACAGTGCAAGCATCATGGCCTGTTTTAAGGTCTTGTTCATTGTGCGCTCCCGGTAAAATAAGGATAGCTGCGGCTACTGAGGCCGCCACTGCTGGCAAACTGTTTGGCTTCTTCTGCGTTGACGGTATAGCTTTCCAGTTTTTTGGTTTCTGCTTCGTTAAATTGCGCCGTTTTCAGGTCTTCGGCACTCAGGCCGCGAATGCCTGTGGTCGACACCACTTTGCCCGTGCCGCTGCGGCCAGTCGCCACGCCCACTACACCGGCGACATTACTTCCGCCAGCACTGTTGCGTTTCACCGTGAGCAAACGCACCCAGCCGGTTTTGCCTGCCACCTTAATTTGTAGCCAGGCGCCTTTTTTAGTGAGGATGTCTACGGCATCGTTTTTATTGACGCTGCCGACCACCTTGGCATCGCTAAAGGTATCTGCACGCAGTTGGTCGGCCTTGAGGGCGACCCCGGTTTCGGCAGCCACGACCTGGCTGCAAGCCAGTGCCGTCACTAGCCAGACTAAGCTTTTTTTCATCATACGTTGCTCTCCATATTGTTGTTCTGTGTATGGTTATCGGTGCTGGATAGATGCGCCATTTCCAGTTGTATCACGGCTTGTGCAAACAAAATACGCCATTGTGCTGCCAGTTGTGACGCATGGTTGGCAATCTTGCCCTGATGGGTGCTGTAACGCACCACTGGCGTGCCCGGTAGACTCAGTTGATTAAGTAATGTTTGTAATTGGGCTGACAATTGTTGTGCATCTTGCTGCGCCGCCTCGCGGTAAGTGGTTTCGGGCGCATATTGCCAGCTGACCATCACCATATCGCCAAACAAACCCCAGATACCGCTTTGGGTGCCGGTTAAAATATCAATTTGCGTCGGTGCGCGGCAGGCTTGTTCAATTTCACGACGAATGCGTTTCATCGCCGCATCACCCAATGTTTCCGGGCTTTCAATCGTAATCGGCATCAGCAGTACTTCCAGCTCCGCGCTGTTAGAAGTGAGGCCAAACGCCAGCCAGCGTTGCAAGGCGCGGTCGGTTGCCAGTGCGTAGATTTTAGCCACGCCGAAATACGCCACCGCCCAAAAAATAGGCGCGGCCAAATCGAGGTAGGTATGAAACAGGTTGATAGCGAGGTAAGACAACACCAGCAAGCCTATCTGGCTACCAGTAAACACGCCGTTAAAGCGGTCGCGATCAACTTTAAAGTAAAACGCCAGCGTGGTGAGCCACACCAGTAAAAAGCTCAGCAGGATATACGGCAGTTTACCGCGCCAGACCTTGAGGTAATCCTGATGCAGGCTGTTATCCAGCGCGGTGGCGAGAATCTCCACGCCAGGAAACTGTTTGTCCATGGCAGTTGGTTTAATATCGAACAGGGCAGGGGCGGTAGAGCCGATGATGACAATTTTGCCTTTAAACTCATCTTTTACACGCGTGGGCTTGGCGCTGGTAAGGTCGCGATACACATCTCTAAAACTCACATAGCGGTAAGTAAACGGTTTGCCGCGCCAGTTGAGCAACATTTCGTCTGGCGTATCACGACTGATCTCGCCCTGGGCATCGGCCACTACTAATGGCAGGGCAGGTAAAGTCCAGCCACGGTCCTGGTGGCGCATGCGATATTGTCTGACCACGCCATCGTTATCCGGGTATACGTTGTGGGTGCCCAGGCGGCCCGGCTTCCAGGCGCCTTTAAAATAAGGTGGGATCGCAGCAAACGTCGCCTCTTTGTCAGCATCTGCTGCGGCAACCAGCCCGGGGATTTGCGCATAGGTCAGCTGGCTCTGGCTATCCTGGCTGGCATCCAGGCGCAGCAATGGAAAGAAGCAATGCTGGCACTCGGTGATGACATCATTAAAGTAGCTGTCGCTGTCGGGGTTGTAGACATCTGCATCCGAAAACACAATATCAAACACAATCGCCGCGGGCTGTTGCTGCTGGATGTTCTCGACCAGTTCGCCTATCACCTGACGTGGCCACGGCCAGCGGCCATATTCCTTGGCCATGGCGTCGAGGCTGGCTTCATTGATGTCGATGATGACAATATTCTGGTCCGCTGCCGGTTTCAACACGCGGTTTTTCACCATCAGGTCAAACGCTTTGTCGCGCATATTCTGGCCGACATGAAACACGGCGGCGTCGAGCAGAATCACCACACTGAATAACAGGGCAAGATACAGGTAAAAGTTATTCTTTAGTTTTCGGGTCAGGCTGGCCAGCCAAAAGCCCAGCATCAATTTGAGTTTTAACATATCACTCCCTTGTTATTGTTTACCTGATTCAGGTGATACTTGTTTCTGGTTTTTTGCGGCTGGCGCCGGATGACCCGAACGGGTCATTGTGACCACCTAGCATCGTCAGTATTCTAGCAACATCACAAGGACGCAGCGATGATCACCCGCTTAAATCTGAACATTTTGTTATTCGGATTTTTGCTTTTGTTCATCATCGGCATCTTGGATGCTTTTGTGTGATTGTGGCGTGTTTTTCAAGTTTAAAGTCTCTTTATAGCCCCGCCAGTGCGGGGTTTTTTCTTTTTTAATCCCCTCATTGCTTTATCTTTTCGTCAGCGGCGTAGTCAGGCCCGTCATATAAGCTTCATGCCAGTGAAAACTTTCTGACATACAGTTTTTCAAGAATGCTCATGGTGACACAGCGCTCACACGGTGCTGTGGCAGACAATATTTAATTAAGCATTCAGAGAGGAAGTTCAGAATGAAGCTAAAACCATGGGTGTTGGCAGGTTTGCTCGGCGCAGCAGCACTGTCTCAGGCACAGGCAGCAGAGTTGATTCAAAACGGTGGGTTTGAGGTGCAGGGTGTAGATAGCTACGACATCTCTGGCTGGCAAGTCGGCGAGCAAGGCTTTTTGGGTGGCGTGTTGTCAGAATCCGGTACGGTGTCAGAAGTGACTGGCAACACAACGGTTGGCGCTTATCAAGGCAGCTACTATGGCCTGCTGGATAACTATGGCCTCGCGGCTAGCGTGCTGTATCAGTCATTTACCACCGCGGCTGTGAGCCAGGCGACCTTGTCATTCCAGATGTTTGTGAATAACCAGTATGCGACGACCGAGATCGATGCCGCAGGCCTGGATTACAGCGTAGACGCGACTGACCATGCGAACCAGCACGTGCGTGTCGATGTGCTCAAGGCTGGCAGCGATCCATTCTCTACCAATAGCGCAGATATCCTGCAAACACTGTATGTGGGTGGCGCCAATGGTGGCCTGGCAGTCAATGACTACGTTAACTATCAGTTTGACCTCTCATCTGCACTGGCAGGCGGTGGTAGCTATGTGTTGCGCTTTGCCACGGTGGCTAACCAGGGCTCACTGCAACTGGGTCTGGATAACGTCAGCTTGCAAACGGTTTCATCGGTGCCAGAAGCAGATACCAATGCCTTGATGCTGGCTGGCTTAGGGTTGATGGCGGCAGTGATGCGTCGTCGCTATTCATAACTTACAATATTAAAACCTGATAAAGGAAATGATCATGCAATTGTTTAATGTAAAACGCACTGCCATGGTAGCCATGCTGCTGGGCTCACAACTGTTGTCTTCTGCAGCGATGGCTGAAGATGCACAGTTTTGGCTGAATGATGGTGCAGCTAGCCTGAATGACAGCAAAAAACTGGTTCCAAACGCTAAAAAAGCCAAAAACGTGATTTTGTTTGTTGGTGACGGCATGGGTATCTCTACCGTGACTGGCGCACGCATTTTTGAAGGTCAACTCAAAGGCATCGACGGTGAGCGTCATAAACTGTCTTTTGAAGAGTTTCCTTATGTTGCACTGTCTAAAACGTATTCTACCAATCAGCAAACGGCTGACTCTGCGCCAACCATGACCGCCATCATCTCCGGCGTCAAAACCAATGATGGTATTTTGTCATTGAACCAGTCTGTCGCGCGTAACGAGCCTAGCCCAGCCGTATTAAACGCTAACAAAGTAACGACTTTGCTGGAGCAGGCCGAGCAAGCCGGTAAATCTACTGGTGTGGTGTCTACTGCGCGCATCACCCACGCCACGCCAGCTGCGACTTATGCCCATATTTCTAACCGTGACTGGGAAGCTAACGCTAACCTAACCGCTGCGGCTGCCAGCAACGGTGTGAAGGATATTGCTGCACAATTGATTGATAATTTTGGTAACGGCAAAATCGGTGACGGCATTGACGTCGTGTTTGGTGGTGGCCGTAGCTACTTCCTGCCTAACAGCATGACCGATATCGAAGGCACCAAAGGCCGCCGTACCGATGGCCGTAACCTGACACAAGAATACGTGAGCAAGTTTGGTGGCGTGTATATTGAGAACCAGACGGCATTTAATGCACTGAACCCGGCCACGACGACCAAAGTATTGGGCCTGTTCAATCCATCGCACATGGAATACGAGCAAGACCGTCCTAACGATATCGCTGGCGAGCCTTCACTGGCTGAGATGACCGGCAAGGCGATTGATATCCTCAAGAAAAACCAGAACGGTTACTTTTTGATGGTAGAAGGCGGCCGTATTGACCATGCTTCACATGCAGGTAACGCCTACCGCACCTTTAAAGATGCCGTGGCATTGTCTGATGCAGTGCGTGAAGCGGCCTCCAAGGTCAATATGAACGACACATTGATCATTGTCACGGCTGACCATAGCCACACCTTGACCATTGGTGGTTATCCAAAACGTGGCAACCCGATTCTGGGCAAAGTGGTTGAACCAGGTAAAACAACGCCAACGCTGGCAGCAGATGGCAAGCCTTACACCACAGTGAGCTTTGCTAACGGCCCTGGCTACCACACCAACTCCCCAGGCGATGCGGTGTACAACGAGTCTATCGCTGCTGGTCGTGTAGTGGATATGTCTGGCGTGGATACTGAAGATCCTGATTTCCACCAGGAAGCGTTGGTCCCATTGAGCTCAGAAACCCATGCCGGTGAAGAGGTTGCGATTTACGCGGTTGGCCCTAAAGCCTACCTGGTACACGGTGTGCAAGAACAGAGCTATATCTACCAAGTGATGAAAGATGCTTTTGGCTTCTAAATGGCAGTACGCTGTTAAATAGCAAGTAATGGCAGGGCAGCTTGTGGCTGCCCTGATCCCTTTGGTTGGAATGGAAAAACATGATATTGAAAAAATCCGCTGGATGTCTGGCACTACTGTTAATGAGCGCTGCCGCCATGGCAGATGACGTAGTGAATGCGCGTTATGAAACCGTGCAATGTGCGTCACCCTGCAAGGCCGAAGAAGCCAAACATATACAGTGGTGGCTGATGCGTGACACCAATCAGGTGGAGATCCGCAATCTGTATCAAAACGGTGAGCCTGCACATCACAGCAGTCTGTGGCTGAAAAAACCAGCCGGGCAAATGAATTATGTGTATTTGATGCACGACGAACGTCGCGCGATTGATTATGCCGATGTCGATTTGAAATTACTGTCTATCAAGACCGATGAGCCGTTCTGGCAGTTAAAGTCGCAATTGGTCAGCGACAGTGAATTGGCCAGTTTGCAAAAAGTGGCCGCAGAGACCAGCACGCAGTATGGTTATCCGGTAGAAAAATACGTGGGCACATTAGGTGATGGCATCCGCAGCGAAGTCTGGTGGATTCCGGCCTTGAAACTGCCTTATAAAGTGGCATATACCTATCCGCAGCACACGGTGAATATCCAGTTGCAGGCACTGCAACCGGCCGCCAAGGCAGGCCAGCCGGTAGAGATCGCGCCTGCCACCTCGCTGACGGCATTGAGCAACTACCAGCATGTGGATTATGCTGACCTCGGCGATATGGAGCACAATCCTTCTGAAATGCAGTGGCTGGCCAAAGCGCACGGCGCGCCTGGCTTGCAGGGGCATAGTCACTAGGTTTCGCCTGTTTTGCAGGCGCACTGTCACTAAATTGCTCGCTTAATCTTTCACCCGCATCGACGTAGCGAATTTGTGCTACGTCGATGTGGCGTACACGGTCATCGGCTATAATGCCGCCATGACGCTTCAAATTATTCAGTTACTCCTGTTGTTGCTCGTGATTGCCATGCAGGTCTGGCAGTGGCGCACGCAGCAGCAAGCCGCACAGCAGGCTCTTGCACAACTACTTTCCCAACAGCTAGAAGAAAAACACCGTTTGATGATGAGCGAGATGCACCAATCGCTTAATCAACTGGCAGACCGATTGCAAAGCTTAAATACCGATCAGCAGGATCGTTTGCGCGCGCAGTTATCACAAGAGCTCACCGCCACCCGCGAAGCCATGCAAGCCTTACAAGTCGCGCAGCGTGACCATTTAAGCCAGAGTAGCGATCAACTCAGCCTGAGTTTGCGTAATGGTTTGTCCGAGCAAGGCATGTTGCAGCAAAATTTGCTTAAAACCGCCTTGCAAACCACCACGCAAAGCCTGACGCAAAGCATCGAGTCACTGACCAAGATTGTAGATAACCGTCTGGAAGAAATGAGCGGCAAAGTTTCTGTGCGCCTGGAAGAGGGCTTTAAAAAAACCAACGAGACTTTTGTCAGCGTCATGGAGCGTTTGGCCACCATTGATGAAGCGCAAAAGAAAATTGATGGTCTGAGTGTGAATGTGGTGAGTTTGCAAGAGCTGCTGGGTGACAAACGCAGCCGTGGAGCCTATGGCGAGGTGCAGTTGGAAGGCCTGGTGCGCAATGTGTTGCCCGCCAGCAGCTTTGCTATGCAGCATACCTTAAGCAATGGCGCGCGCGTGGACTGTGCCTTGTTCTTACCTGAGCCGACTGGCACCGTTGCAGTAGACAGTAAATTTCCGCTGGAAAATTATCACCGTATGATTGATAGCAGTCTGGGCGAATTGGTGCAGGCGCAGGCTTCCAAATTGTTTAAAGCTGATATTAAAAAACATATCGACGACATCAGCACTAAATACATTATCGCCAATGAGACTTCTGACGGTGCGGTGATGTTTATTCCGGCTGAAGCGGTGTTTGCCGAGATTCATGCCTACCATGGCGATGTGGTCGATTACGCCATGCAAAAACGGGTGTGGCTGGTGTCACCCACCACCTTGATGGCGGTGCTCAATACCGCACGGGCGGTGCTTAAAGATGTCGAGATGCGTAAGCAGGTGCATATCATTAAAGATGAGTTGGGCAAATTAAGTAAAGATTTTGACCGCTTTGATACTCGCATGAAAAAACTGGCCGATAATATCCGCCAGGCACATGAAAACGCACAGGATGTGCATATCAGCAGCCAGAAAATTTCCAGGCGTTTTGCCCAGATTGAAAAAGTCGAACTGGCGCAGACCGCAGGCTTGGAAGCCCTGGAAATGCTGGATGAATTAGACGAGGCTGGAAAGAATACTCCCACATGAATATCACCATTTTATATTTCGCTCGCATCAAAGAAGTCGTCAATTACTCCTCTGAAGAGGTGGCGTTGCCAGACGGCGTAGAAACTATCGTCGCACTCAAGTCCTGGCTGTCCGGCCGTGGTGACACCTGGCAAAAGCTGTTTAGTGGCGGCGGGGTTGTGCGTGCAGCCATTAACCATGAGTTGGTGGATGACATGGCTACCTTTGAGGATGGCGATGAGGTGGCGTTTTTTCCGCCAGTAACCGGAGGCTGATTTGAGCGAATCTGTTTATCTTAATATCTCGGTGCAGCCAGAGGATTTTGAGATTGGCACTGAGTTGCAGCAACTGCGCGCCGCCACGCCGCAAGCGGGAGCACTCGTCAACTTTGTCGGGCTGGTGCGAGAGATGTCTGCCGCTGGCCAAATCAGCGAGATGGTGATTGAACATTACCCAGCCATGACCGAAAAAGCCTTACAGCAGATTGCACAACAAGCCGCACAACGCTGGTCGCTGCTGGGCATACGCATGATTCATCGCGTTGGGCCACTCACGGCACAGGCGCAGATTGTGCTGGTGGCGGTCACCAGTTTGCATCGGCAAGCCGCGTTTGAAGCTTGCGCTTTTATGATGGATTATTTAAAAACAGAGGCGCCTTTCTGGAAAAAAGAAATTGGTGGTTTTGGTCAGCACTGGGTTGAGGCCCGGGTGTCCGATGAACAAGCAAAACAACAGTGGCAAAAGAATAGTGGAAAGTCTCCTACATGATGCAAGTACTGAGTCCTAATGAAATGACGGTTTCTTACAAACTGTCGCCCATGTCGTTTGAATCTACCGCAGAGCTGCTGGATGCCGCAGACCTGGGGCTCAACGATTACGGCTGGAAATTGCAGCCTGAGGCGCAAAAAACATTAATGATGGGGCTGTCGCTGGCGCAAGCGGGCTGTAATGTGCTGGTGCTGGGCACGCCAGGCTCCGGCCGCGCTGCGCTGACCATGGCGGCGATGAAGGCGTCGGCGGTCACCGGCATTGATAGCTCATTGACCGACCTGGTGGCGCTTTACGATTTTAGTCAGCAATCCTCGGTGAACTATATTAAATTACCTGCCGGGCTGGGGGCGCAATTGCGCACGGTGATGGATTCTTTTATCAAGACACTGATTGCTGAGATGCAGCAGTGGATTGATGCCAGTGGTCAGGTCAATCTGTCACAAGCGGAAACCTGGCTGGAAGAGCGCGTGGATGGCTTGCGTTCACAATTAAGCAGTGCCAAGTTATCGCCCTTTTTCAATCTCATCAAGCCGGAAGTGCTGGCTTATTTGCAAGCCTGGCAGCAAGTGGGTAACGATGGCGACAATGGCGCCGATAGCATTGTGAATGAGGGCTTTTTATCGCGCTTTCGCGTGAATTTGCTGGTAGATCAGCGCGCTAATCTCACTTCAGGCGTTAAGCAGCCCGTGGTCGAAGAAAAAGACCCCGGATTTGCCGCCTTGTTTGGCATGATAGAGACGGCCGCCGGTGAATCGGCACAATGGCCGGAGTTTTTGCGTTTGCGCGCCGGCAGCTTGCACCAGGCCGATGGTGGCATGCTGCTGTTGCATTTGCGTGACCTGATGCAGGATGAAAGCAACGGCAGTGCCTTGCTGGAAAAACTATACCGTTTGATGCGCAATCGCGAAGTGCAGATTGAAGACTGGGCCAACCACGCCCAGCAAGGCGCTGGTGGCAATCGCCATAGCGCGCTGCCTGTGCATGTGAAAATTGTCATGATTGCCAGCCGCGAAGATTATTACGATTGCCTGGAAGCACAGCCGGATTTCTTTGATTTCTTTCCGATTAAAGTGGAGTTTGAAGATCGCGTTAGCGCCACGCTGGATAATTACGCCTGGATTGCCGGTTACATCGCACGTAAATGCCAGCAGCAGGCGCTGTCGCACTTTAGTGGCGCGGCAGTCAATGTGCTGTTGCAGTTTATGCATAGGCTGGAAGAAGATCAGGGCCGCATCAGCACAGGTTTTGCACACTTGGACCAACTCATGCATGAAAGTGCCGCCGTGGCAGCAGAGGCACGCTTGATTACTGATGCGCATGTCAAACAGGCCCTGTCAGCCCGCTTGTTGCGCCAGCAGTTTTTTGAGGCGCAGATTCGTGACTCGATTATTGATAACGAATTGCTGATTCAGGTACACGGTAACGTGGTGGGCCAGGTCAATGGCTTGACTCATATCGAGTTGGGAGATGCCAGTTTTGGTTCGCCGATCCGCATTACCGCGCGGTGTTATCCTGGCCGCAGTGGCGTCATTAATATCGACCGCGAAGTGAATATGAGCGGACCGACCCATGATAAGGGCATTTATATTTTACAAAACTGGCTCAGTGCCAGTTTTTGGGCACTGGCGCCACTGAGCCTGAATGCCTCGCTGGTGTTCGAGCAGGAATATACCGGTGTTGAGGGCGATTCTGCTTCTTGTGCCGAGTTATTTGCGTTGCTTTCCGCCCTGACTGGCTTGCCAATTAAACAAGGCATGGCCGTGACCGGTGCGCTCAACCAGTTTGGTGAAGTGATGCCGATTGGCGGTATTAATGAAAAGATTGAGGGTTATTTCCGTGTCTGCGAGGCCTTGGGCTTAAATGGCGAGCAGGGCGTGATTATCCCTAAGCGTAATCAGCGCCACCTGGTGCTCGATGACAGCGTGGTGACGGCGGTGAATAATGGCATGTTTAAAATCATCGCCATTGATCATGTGCTGGAAGGGATTGCCCACCTGACCGAGTGCGAAGCCGGGACGCAAGAGACAGATGGCACCTATGCGGGTGATACGCTGATGGCGAAAGCGCAGAATGCCCTCGCCAGCTACCGCCATACCTTGGAGCGTAACCAAGCGCGTATGAGTTATTTTCAGCAGCATCAAGACCCTTTGAATCTCTAAGCGAATGCCACGCACTCATCATCGCAAGCAAGAAGCGCCGCCAGAAAAGGACGACGGTTGTCGTTTGGATAAATGGTTGTGGGCGGCGCGCTTTTTTAAAACACGCAGCTTGGCCGCCGAAGCGGTGGAGGGCGGTAAAGTGCGTATTGATGGCGACCGTGCCAAAAATGCGCGCGAAATGAAGCCGGGCATGCGCGTCAGCATCAAAAACAAGGATATGCAGATTGAGGTCGAAGTACTGGCGTTAAGCAATGTGCGGCGCGGTGCGCCCGAGGCTGCCTTGCTCTATCGCGAAACCGAAGAAAGCCAGCGCATACGCCAGCAGGCACAGGAGACGGGCGCCGACCAGTTTGCTGAACGTGACCGTGGCCTGGGGCGCCCCACCAAACGGCAGATGCGCGATATCCAGCGCTTTACCGGCCGCGGCTAGCTGTTTAGTTAACTCGGGCGGCGCACCGCGGCAGGCATGCCTGTTTTGGCTACAGCCTGTGCGCGGCAAGAGACATCCAGTTTTTGGAAGATACGCTTGAGGTGGTTTTTAACGGTATTAGCGCTGATATTGAGGATCATGCCAATTTCGAGATTGGTTTTGCCACTGCGTACCCAATGCAGAATTTCCTGCTCGCGGTCAGATAATCCGCCTTGTACCATGCTATCGAGCAAGTCTTCGTCTTTCACCACCGGCGCCAAATGGCCGACGCGGCGAATCGCAGCATCCAGATGCGGCATGATCATGCCCAGCATCTGGTCTGGCACCGTAAATTCTTTAGTGCGGTCAAAAAACACATAAATGCAGTCAGCTTTGCCGCGCGTATCGCGCACACCATAGACCATTAAAGAATGCATTTTGAGTAGTTGCTGCGTAAACGGGTTAGGCGATTGTGCGTGAATGCCGCTGGCATCAAAGCGGTTAATCACATACCACTTGTCATCATTTTCTACCCAACGCTTATATAAGTTACACATGAGGTAGTTCACAATCGCCGAATCTTCCAGCAGGCGCTGGGTGGAGGCCTCGGGCAATGAGGAGGACACATCAAAATGCAGATCGCCACTACTAAAGTCACCCCAGGCCGCCAATAGTACATCGTGCCGCATCAGCGGATGAATGTCTTGTTTTAGCCAATTAAAGAATTCAATATGCCTTTTAATGGCATACGAGTTCTGAATGGCCTGCAAGATGCCTTCCCAATGGGTTTGTTTTTTTTGTACCAGCATGCAGTTACCTCAAGTTATTCTTACGCAGGGCAGACTTTGCCCGCAGTGTCTTTATGGTCTCAAGGGTTTTACGGCGTAATTTGCAGCTTCTTTAGTATGATAGTCTGTGTTGTGTTTATAAAATATGCTTGATATTTATCAAGACTGGCCGGATAAGAGAATTTTCCTTTTAAAACAGAGTCATACTTGCGTTAAAATGCAAAGGTAAATAATCGTATGGATGCATGGAGCTGGATTGGAAACCTATGGGTAGATTAAATAAACTCCCGAACGGTGTGCGTTATCCTAGCCATCAAGAATGGCGTTTGCTGAAAAAACTGCCCAAATGGTGGCTACTGGGGACGTTGGTGTTTTCGACACCGTTAGTGCATGCCTGGTGGCAGCATGGCGACTTGCTCACGCATGATGTTGAGCGCACGGCGATGTTTTTGGGCTTGCTGTTTACGTTCTGGTTTTTTATCGGCGCCATGATCATCGGTCTGATCGTCATCATTATTATGAAAGGTCCAGGCTACGTGTCTGATCCTTATTACTTGCCAAAAGAAGACAAGGCGCTGGAAAATCCACCTCAAAGGTAATAAGTCCTTGATTGCAGCATGAAAACCAGTTTATAATCGCGTGCTTTGCAACCTTGCCACACTTTGTACGCAATCACACTATGCCACATGGCATGCGCGTGATTGGTTCTGAAGGTGGCTAAATAACCACAAGGAAATCTCATGCGACACTATGAAATCGTGTTTATTGTTCACCCTGACCAGAGTGAACAAGTGCCAGCAATGATCGAGCGTTACCGCGCTCAAATCACTGGCAATGGCGGCAACATCCACCGTTTGGAAGACTGGGGCCGTCGTCAACTTGCCTATCCAATTCAAAAAGTACACAAAGCACACTACGTATTGATGAACATCGAAGTGAGCCAAGAAGTGCTGGAAGAAATGGAACATGGCTTCAAATTTAACGATGCTGTATTACGTCACCTGACAATCGCGACGAAAACAGCAGTCACAGCACCAAGCCCAATGATGAAAGAGGAAAAATCCAAAACCATCGTTGGTGACGCACCTGCTGCTACCACTGAGGCAGCTGCTTAAGTGTTGTGAATACGCTGGTGATTGCAGCAACGATTCAAGCCATCGAAACGTTGCGTTATACACCGGCAGGCTTACCCTTGTTGCGATTGCAACTGCAGCATGATTCAGAACAGCAAGAAGCTGGCATGAATCGTAAAGTGCAATGTGTCTTACCTGCAGTGTTGATTGGCGAAAAAGCCAATCTGCCATTGCAAAGCGGCGATCAGATCAAAGTGAAGGGTTTTTTGGCGCAGCGCAGTGCAAAAAGCACACAAGTGGTACTGCATATACAAGAATTACAGCGAATACAGTATTAAAGAATTTAAGGAGTTTCACATGGCAAGAGATATGTACAAACGTCGCCGTTACTGCCGTTTTAGCGCAGAAGGCATCAAAGAAGTAGATTACAAAGACGTAGATCTGTTGAAAGATTTCGTTTCTGAAAACTTCAAAATCATCCCAGCCCGTATGACTGGTACCAAGGCTAAATACCAACGTCAACTGACAACCGCCGTAAAACGCGCACGTTTCCTGGCGCTGATGCCTTACACAGACAAACACCCAGGTTAATTGGCGGCTTAGGAGAACAACATGCAAGTAATTTTATTGGAAAAAGTAGCAAACCTGGGCTCACTGGGCGACGTGGTTAAAGTGAAAGACGGTTACGGCCGTAACTTCCTGATTCCACAAGGTAAAGCTAAACGTGCAACAGAAGCAAACAAAGCTGTTTTTGCAGCACAGCGCGCTGAGTTGGAAAAACAACAAGCTGATTTGTTGGCCGTAGCACAAGCCCGTGGCGAAAAACTGGCTGGTTTCAGCCTGACCGTGTCACAAAAAGCGGGTGTAGATGGTCGTCTGTTCGGTTCCGTGACTAACATGGACATCGCTGAAGGCTTGCAAGCACAAGGTCACGAAGTGAAAAAAGCGGATGTGCGCCTGCCTAACGGCCCACTGAAGAACATCGGTGAATTTGCTGTAAGCGTTGCACTGCACCACGACGTGGTGGTAGACATCACTGTAACAGTGACACCAGAAGCTTAATTAAGCTTTTGCGGCAGTACAAGAAAAGGCTACTTCGGTAGCCTTTTTGCTTTTGATAGTTAGGATTAAAAATCCATTTTGTCCGCCGATGAACGCAGATACACGCCGATATTAAGGCCTCTGTTTTAAAGTTGTTTACAGGCCATTATTACAAAATTTCTCTGATTGATTATCAGGAATTTGACTTTTATCGGCGTGCATCTGCGTTCATCAGCGGAATATTAAATTTTTTTTCTCTGTGTGCTCTGTGCCCTCTGTGGCTAAATTATTTTTAATCTTTCATCCCTGCCAAAACCCCAAAATGCGTGACAGCTTTTCGGTATAATCGCCAGATGGCTGATGAACAACTCGAATTCTTAAAACTCCCTCCACATTCTATCGAAGCTGAGCAGTCGGTCTTGGGCGGGCTGTTGCTCGACAACGAAGCGTTGGACAAGATCGCTGATATCCTCGCGCCGCAAGATTTTTACCAGCACGACCATAAGCTGATTTATGAGCATATCGCCCGGTTGATTGAACGCAACCAGCCGGCAGATATTGTGACCGTCGCAGAATCGCTGGAAAACAGCAATGAGTTGACGACAATAGGCGGCGTGGCGTATCTGGGTGCTCTGGCACAAAATACGCCGACGGCGGCCAATATTCGCCGCTATGCGGAAATCGTGCATGAACGTTTTGTCATGCGCCAACTGGTTGCCGTCGGCACTGATATTGCCGAAAGTGCTTACTTGCCGAATGGCCGCAATGCTCAGCAATTGCTCGACGAAGCCGAAGCCAAGATTTTCCAGATTGCCGAGGGCGGTAACCGCAAGAGTCAGGGCTTTTTGGGAATGCAAGTGTTATTGCCACAAGTGGCTGACCGCATTGACTACCTGTATTCACGTGAAAATCATTCTGATGTGACCGGTATCCCCACCGGCTTTAGCGATCTTGACTCCATGACCTCCGGCCTGCAAGGTGGCGATATGGTGATTATTGCCGGTCGTCCGTCCATGGGTAAAACAGCGTTTGCGATTAACATTGCCGAGAACGTGGCGCTGGAGACCAATAAAGCGGTGGCTATTTTCTCCATGGAGATGGGCGCCACACAATTGACCACGCGTATGATTGGTTCGATTGGCCGCCTGGACCAGCACAAAATGCGTAACGGTAACCTCGAGGACGAGGACTGGGAAAAACTGACCACGGCGCTGGGTAAACTCAATGAAGCGCCGATTTACATTGATGAAGGCGCTGGTTTAAGCAGCTTTGACGTGCGTGCGCGTGCGCGTCGTTTGCATCGACAAACGGGTGAGTTAGGCCTGATCGTCATCGACTATTTGCAGTTGATGAGTTCACCGGCTGGTCGGCAAGGCGAAAACCGGGCGACCGAGATTTCTGAGATTTCACGCTCTCTCAAAGCCTTGGCCAAAGAATTAAACGTGCCGCTGATTGCCATTTCGCAGCTTAACCGAAGCGTGGACCAGCGCCCGGACAAGCGTCCGGTGATGAGTGACTTGCGTGAGTCGGGCGCGATTGAGCAGGATGCTGACTTGATCATGTTCGTGTACCGTGACGAATACTACAACCCGGACAGCGCCGAAAAAGGCACCGCCGAGATCATTATTGCCAAACAACGTAACGGCCCGATTGGCCGTGTACGCCTGACCTTTATGGGCGCGCATACGCGCTTTATGGATTACGCCAACGCGGCGTATATGCCTGACGAGTATTAATTGGCAGGTATGACTGATGCGTCCTATTGTTGCCCACATTTCAGAAGCTGCGCTGGCGCATAATCTCGCGCAAGTCAGGCGCTATGCGCCGCAATCCAAAGTAATTGCTGTCGTCAAGGCCAATGCCTATGGGCATGGCCTACTCAATGCTGCGCGCGGATTAAAAGAGACCGAGGCGTTTGCTGTCCTTAATATCAGCGAAGCCATTGCCTTGCGCGACGCCGGATACCAGCACCCGATTCTGTTGCTGGAAGGGGTGTTTTCAGCGGATGAAATGATGCTGGTGGATCGCTATCACCTGGATACGGTGGTTTCTCATCAGGCCCAGTTATCATGGGTGCTTGATAGTGCACCTAATATTCCACTGCGGGTTTACCTCAAACTGGATAGCGGTATGCATCGCCTGGGTTTTCAGCCGCGTGAATACGCGCATGCCTTACAGCAGTTGGGCAGTTCAGCGAATGTGCGTGAATTGATTTTGATGACGCATTTCGCCAACGCCGATGTGGCCGATGGCACTGTTGCTGCCATGCAAGTGGTGGCGCAAGTGATGCCTGCGTCCTATGCACGCTCGCTGGCTAACTCTGCGGCCATTGTGCAGCAGGCGCACACGCATGCAGATTGGGTACGCCCAGGCATTATGCTGTATGGCGCCACGCCGATGGCTGAAAAATCGGCCACCAGTTTGGGGCTGAAACCGGTGATGACCTTGCAGTCGGGACTTATTGCGGTGCAGGAGATTGCCGCCGGTGAGAGCGTCGGTTATGGCAGCCTGTTTACCGCCGACAAACCTATGCGCGTGGGAATTGTGGCTTGCGGGTATGCTGATGGTTATCCGCGGCATGCACCGACGGGTACGCCGATCGCCGTCGCTGGTCACTTAACCCGCACTTTAGGGCGTGTCTCCATGGATATGCTGGCTGCCGATATTACCGATATTCCACAAGCCGCTATTGGCAGTACCGTTGAGCTGTGGGGTGAGCAAGTGCCGGTAGACGATGTGGCGCAGGCCGCTGGCACCATAGGCTACGAATTATTATGTGCAGTCACGGCCAGGGTGCCGTTTAAAATTCATGGCTAAAGCAAAAACACAATATACCTGCACCGAATGTGGTGCGTCTGAGCCTAAATGGCAGGGTCAGTGCCCGAGCTGTCAGGCCTGGAATACCTTGGTCGAAACCGTGCCCGAGGCGGCCACGCAAAGCCGGTTTGCCAGTCTGGCACCGACAGCGCAATTGCAAAAGCTGGCCGATGTTGAGGCGCAGGATGTGTCGCGACAGGCGACCGGCATTGCCGAATTTGACCGTGTATTGGGCGGCGGCCTGGTCGCGGGCGGCGTGGTGCTGATTGGTGGCGATCCCGGTATCGGTAAATCTACGCTCTTGCTGCAAACCGTGTGCAAGGTCTCGCAGAGCCTAAAGTCTTTTTATATCAGTGGCGAAGAGTCTGCACAGCAGATTGCCATGCGTGCCAATCGCTTGGGCTTAGATGCTAGCCAGGTCGATGTGCTGGCTGAAATTAACCTGGAAAAAATCAGCCAGGTGTTGCAACAGCACAAACCCGATGTGGTGGTGATCGACTCGATTCAAACCGTGTATTCTGAGGCGTTGCAATCGGCGCCGGGCTCTGTCGCGCAGGTGCGTGAATGCAGTGCGCAACTGACGCGCATCGCCAAGCAGCTCGGCATCAGCATGATACTGGTCGGCCATGTGACCAAAGAAGGCTCGCTGGCCGGGCCGCGCGTGCTGGAGCATATTGTCGATAGCGTGCTCTACTTTGAGGGCGACCAGAACTCAAGTTTTCGGCTGATCCGCGCCTTTAAAAACCGCTTTGGTGCCGTCAATGAGTTGGGCGTGTTTGCCATGACTGAAAAAGGCCTGCGCGAAGTCAGCAACCCTTCGGCCTTGTTTTTATCGCATCACGAGTCGCCTGTGCCTGGCTCCTGTATCACCGTCACGCAGGAAGGTACGCGGCCTTTGCTGGTTGAGATTCAGGCGCTGGTGGATACTGCACATGCGCCTAATCCCAAGCGCTTGTGTGTCGGCCTGGAGCAAAACCGGCTGGCGATGTTGTTGGCGGTGATGCACAGGCATGCGGGCGTCGCTTGTTATGACCAGGATGTGTTTATCAATGCGGTCGGTGGTGTCAAAATCAGCGAACCGGCGGTGGATTTGGCAGTGTTGCTGGCCATCGTGTCCTCATTTAAAAACAAACCCTTGCCTAATAAGCTGATTGTCTTTGGTGAGGTTGGTTTGGCTGGAGAAGTAAGGCCAGTACAGCGCGGCCAGGAACGCTTGAAAGAGGCGGCCAAGCTGGGCTTCACACATGCGATTATCCCCAAAGCCAATGCCCCTAAAGGCGGCGTGGCTGGCTTGCAGATTGATGCCGTGGATCGGCTGGAACAGGCGATAGACGTGCTGCGCGCATAAAAAAAGTGGCAACGACTGCTGGGAGTGCAATCGTTGCCAGAGAGTGAGGCTGCCCAGAAGAGGGAGGACAGCCACAGGGAAGCGGTTGTGCGCCTGAGTGCAGGCTAAATCATTTAAAAAAATTCGGTTTGTTTCGGGTTGTCAGTCTTCAAGTTCTGGTCATTCTTCGCCGTTTTATCTGCCGCATTAACGCCTGCACGGGTGACTAGCGGCTGACAGGCGCGTAGCGTCTGCTCGTCACTGGCTAATCTGATACATTCCACCTGTTTGTTAAGCTGCTTGATCATGCGTTGCTTGTTTGCCATCAGGTCTTCGTAGCGCTCTGTAGCAGGCATGTCCGATGCAAAAATCGAAATATTCACCAACAAGCCCGTGGTCATCACAGTTGCATATTTCACGGTGATTGCCTTTCTGCGATTAACGATTGATGCAGTATAAAAAACACACGTGCTGTTGTCAGGTACAAAGCAGTGGGGTTTTGTAGCGATTTGTAGCGACTTGGATACAGAAGCGTGCGGTGTGTATTTGTGCGCTAGCGCAGCTTCGTCATAAAAACTTCATGCAACTATTGCTCGCGGGCGCTTGCCAAAATGGGTGTCACTTATCACATGTGTATGACAATAAGATGACACTCGGTAAAATTGACCAGGAGCAAAAATAATGAAAAAAATCATTTTTCTTTTACCGCTGATCATGGCTGCTTGTGCCAGCGTGACGCCACAACAATATACGACGCAACAAGGCAAAGTGGGCTATACACTGACGTGTAGCGAATTTAATACCACATGGGAGCAATGCCAGTCTAAGGCGGCAGCCTTGTGCACGCAGGGCTACAAAGTAGACAAGCAATTGTCCTTTAAAGAGACTTTTCCTGATAGTGGTGATGGCCTTTACCGGCCAGCCAATAACCACCTGGCGGTTGAGTGCAAGGGTTAAGGCTTGGCGAGTGTTGTCTTTAGCTGATTGATCACGGCTTGTGCGGCGTCGTAGCCACTGGTGACGGCGCCTTCAATGGTGGCCGGGTAAGGGCCAGCAATATAATCCCCCGCCAGAAAAATATGTGGGTTGGAGGTGCGGGTACCAGGGCGGGGCAAGTCTGGCGTGCAACTGAATGTAGCACGTTTTTCTGTGATCACTTGCGTCCACTGTGGGGCGGCGTTTAATGCGCCATGGTATGTTGCCAAGGCCTGGTTGATTTCCGCGATGCACTGCGCCACCAGTCCGGATTTATCTGCACTCAATGGCGGATGTGCGCTGATCACCACGGCCAACAGGCCAGGTTGTCCGCAACATTGCCCGCGGTCAAATACCCATTGTGCCAAGCCGTGATACAAGCCCATCAACGGGTAGGGCAGGCGCGTTTCAGCGCTGTATTGCAGGTAAACCGTGGTGATGGGTTGATAGTCAAATGCCGGGATGTGCAATGCGCTAGCGGCTTTTTCAGCAATTGTTTTCAATTGATGCGGACCAACCGCCACAATCACATCGTCAAATATTTCTGAGCTAGTGGCCGTAGAGACCAGGCAGCCAGTCATCATGCCGCCGCTCTCTGCCGCCTGTAGCGCCGTGACTGCGCTGCGCAGCCTGACTTCACCGCCCAGGGCTTGCATATGTTGCAGTAAGGGCTGAATCAGCGCGCTGGATAAGTCTGCACTTACAATTAAAAAATCACTATCCTGACGTCGATGCTGAAAGCTATCGCGCAGTACATTGAGAAACACTTGCGCGCTGGCGAGCGAAATCGGTGTATTGAGCGCCGCCAAGCATAAGGGCTCCCACAAGGTGCTGATCGCCATCGGCGTTTGTTTGCCCTGCGCCAGCAAGGTGCTAACGGTGAGATCGGTGGGCAGGGTAAATGCCTGTTGTTTAAGCTGCTGCATCCAGCAGATAGCGCGCCATTTGCTGCGCCAATCCAGGCCGTGTGCCGTGAGTAATCCCCATAGCAAATGTAGTGGGGCGGGCAGCCAGGTGGGGCTGACCAATGACATGCGCTGCGCGCCATGATGCATATGCAACTGCAGCGGCAGGCGTTTAAATACCTGGGCTGGATGGATGTGCGCGTCTTGCAATAAGGTGAGTGTGGCGCGGTAAGCGCCTATGCACAGGTGTTGTCCATTATCTAAGAGGGTGGTGTCGTGGGCGACCCCACGGGCACGGCCACCAGCCTGAGGTGCAGCTTCAAACACGCACACCTGGTGCCCATGCTGCAATAAGCGGATGGCCGCAGAGACGCCAGCCAGCCCGGCACCAATCACCGCTACTTTTTTACCAGCAGACGCCGTTGCGTTCATGGCTTGCGGTATTTAAACCATGCCCCCAGCGCCAGTTTGAGTTTTCTAAAAGGCGGCAGCGCCACTTTATGCGTGAGCACCAGGTTGGGGTCTGGTTTAATTTCTTGCAGCAGCGCGCGGTAAATAGCGGCCATCATTAAGCCTGGCAATTGCGGTTTGGTATCTGCCTTGGGCAGCTGGCTCAGCGCTTTGTCATAAAATAGTTCAGCACGTTCGATTTGCTTCAGTAACAAGGCTTGTGTCTGCGGCGAAGCCTGGCTGTGCAGCAACTGTTCCTCAGTTACCCCGGCACGTTCCAGTTCATCGAGCGGAATATAAATACGGCCACGGCGTGCATCTTCGCCAACATCGCGAATGATATTGGTGAGTTGAAATGCCATGCCCAGATCATGTGCATATTCAAGCGTTGCCTGGTCTTTGTAGCCAAAAATTTGCGCAGACAGCAAGCCCACCACGCTGGCAACGCGGTAACAATACAAGGCCAGTTGTTCAAAGTCGGCATAACGGTTGTATTGCGTATCCATTTGCATGCCATCGATGATTTCAACAAAATGCGCTTCTTGCAAATGAAACGCGTCGACGACTGGTTTTAAGGCTTGGGTGACCGGGTGCTGTGGTGTTTCATGAAACAGTCTGAGGATTTCCTGCTTCCACCAGGCTAGCTTGGTCTGGGCGATTTGGTAGTCGCTGCATTCATCCACCACATCATCCACTTCGCGGCAAAACGCATACAGCGCGGTCATGGCCTCGCGCTTGTCTTTGGTTAAAAACATAAAACTCAGCGTGAAGCTAGAGCCACTTTCACGGGTTTTTTGTTGGCAGTATTGTTGCGGCGTCATTGTTTAAACAGGGCTTTCAGCAAAATCAGTAGCCAGTCATAGGCTTTCAAGATCGGGCGATGATGGTAGATATCGCCACGGCAGGATTTTAATTTATGTAGGATACGTTCGCCACCTGCAATCATCATGCGTAACTCGAAACCAATGCGGCCAGGCAGCGCACGACCCAATGGTTTACCCGCCAGTAACAAGTCTTCTGCACGCATCACATTGTGTAAAAAGAAGATTTCCCAGGTAGCATCCAGGCGTTGTTGATGCAAATCCTGCTCGCTGATGCCTGCGGCTTGCATCTCGTCCTGGCAGAGGTAAATGCGTCCAACCGCGCCGTGTTTTTGCAGGTCTGGCGCAATGTCCTGGTAAAAATTAATCAGTTGCAAGGCGCTACAAATCTGGTCAGACCAGACGCGGTGCTGCGGGGTATCACTGCCATAGAGTTGCAGCATGAGGCGACCCACCGGGTTGGCCGAGCGGCGGCAATAGTCCAGCACCTCGTCAAAAGTCGCATAACGGGTTTTAACCACATCCTGTTTAAAGGCGTTAATCAGGTCGAGCAACAATTGCACGTCCAGCTTGTGGGTTTTAACCACGTGCTGCAAGGCGATAAACAAGGGTTTTGATGGCTGTATATAAGCCTGCATCAGCAATAGCTCATCTTCATACGCTTGCAAGGCGTGCAGCCGCGCCGCCTCAGTGGCATCGCCTTCATCAGCGATATCATCGGCTTCGCGGGCAAACTGGTAAATCACCGTCACCGCGTGGCGCAAATGGCTGGGTAACAGGAGAGAGGCGACCGGGAAGTTTTCGTAGTGCGTGTGCGCCAGCGTCAGGCTGGGAGAAGTCTCGGCTGGCTTGGAAAAGGCTTGCATGGCTTAAGTATGCCATAAATCCGTGATACGCTTACGCCTTGCAGATGAACAAGTCGTAAAGAGAAATCAACGTTGGGGATAACAGGATGTTAGGCATTATTGGTGGCACCGGGCTGACCGCGCTGGATAATTTAAATATTTCAAAGCGCATGATTGTGCGCACCCCGTATGGCGAACCTTCACAGCCTTTGGTGTTTGGTGAAATCAATGGCAAAGAAGTGGTGTTTCTGGCGCGTCATGGCGGCGGCCATACGATTCCGCCGCATGCGGTCAATTACCGGGCGAATATCTGGGCGCTGCATTCTGTGGGGGTATGTGATTTGTTGGCCGTGGCCACCGTCGGCGGCATTGCCCGCAACCTGATTCCAGGCGACATTGTGTTGCCGAACCAGATTCTGGATTACACCTACGGTCGCAGCAATACTTACCATGATGGCATTGAGTTGCCCGTGCGTCATATCGACTTTACCTTGCCATATTCACAAGCCATGCGCGAGCGTTGCCTGCAGGCGGCGACGGATGTTGGCTACAGCGTCGTCGATGGCGGGGTGTATGCCTGTGTGCAAGGCCCGCGCCTGGAAACGGCGGCAGAAATCAACCGTTATGAACACGATGGCGCCACCATTGTCGGTATGACCGGGATGCCGGAGGCGGTATTGGCGCGCGAACTAGGATTGGCTTATGCCGCCATTTGCCCGGTGGCTAACTTTGCCGCCGGTCGCGGCGACAGCGCGCAGTCTATCCAGTTTGAGCAGGTGATGCCGTTGTTGCAGCAAACCATGGACAAAGTGCGCACAGTGATTGCACAGTATTTATCTGATAACGATTGCTCAGTTGCCTAAGGTTCAAATACCGGGGCTGAGCGTGAATTGCAAGGAGAAATAGCGATGGCAGTGAAACCTGTGCTCAGAATGGGCGAGCCATTGTTGTATCGGGTGGCCGATAAAGTCACCCAGTTTGATACGCCTGAATTGCATGCCTTGATTGCAGACATGCATGACACCATGACCGATATGAACGGTGCAGGCATTGCAGCACCGCAAATTGGCGTCAGTTTGCAGGTAGTGATGTTTGGGGTGGGGGCCAATCCGCGTTACCCCGATGCCGAAGAAGTCCCATTTACGATTTTGATTAACCCTGAATTAACCCCGATTGATCAGGCCGAAGAGGAGGGCTGGGAAGGCTGCTTGTCTGTGCCCGGCATGCGCGGACTGGTGCCACGCTATCAGCACCTGCATTATCGCGGGTTTGACCCGCAAGGGCAGGTGATTGAGCGCACCGTGAGCGGCTTTCACGCCAGGGTGGTTCAGCATGAATGCGACCACTTATTTGGCGTGCTTTACCCCATGCGCATCCGTGATCTGACAAAATTTGGCTTTAATGATGTACTTTTTCCTGGAATAACACTTCCAGATGACTGATTGTTTGCTATAATGCCGACTTTCCGGAAGAGTGGCAGAGCGGTTTAATGCTACAGTCTTGAAAACTGTCGAGGGTTCACGCCCTCCGTGAGTTCGAATCTCACCTCTTCCGCCAAACACGACATGCCGCAGTTTTTGCGGCATTTCTATTTGCAGGTTTTAATTACACATTTTAAGGAATCGTCATGACACAAATCATCATCGACCATAACCCGTCAGAAGAAAAACTGAAAGAACTGGGCGTAAAAAGCTGGAACACTTGGGATTGCGCACCTTCAAAATTCCCTTTGGATTTCACTGCGACTGAAAAAGCCTACGTATTAGAAGGCGAATTCAAAGTCACTCCACAAGGTGGCGACACTGTAACGATCAAGGCTGGTGACTACGTTGAGTTTCCAAAAGGCCTGAAATCCCAGTGGGAAGTAGTCAAACAATTGAAAAAACACTACAAACATTTCTAATTGATTTGTTGTAGCCAGTATTCAATAAAAAACCCTGCCTTGCAGGGTTTTTTGTTTTTGGCCCGCTGGATATTCTCAGCGGCCATCTGTTTAAAGCGCCAATCATTAAACTTTGCAAAATGCACACAGGCTTTAAAGCGAATTCTGCATAGTGCTCTAGCCAAGTGGTTGATATTAAAATACAATCTCACCCTGATTGAAAAATCAAACGCCTTGGGGTGGCTATAACGCCTGAGATCTCGCACACGCGGGAAACCCAATGAACCTGACCCAGATAATGCTGGCGTAGGGACAGGCAGAGCATCTACAACGCAACTGTTTTTGGTTTGCTGGGTTACCCACAAACCTACTCACGTCTTTGTCACTCTTCCCCTGTCCTTTTTATGACTCTTATAGAAAGGATTACCATGAAACCAATCGCAAAACCGCTGTCCTTAATTGGGCTGTTACTCAGCACGCCGGTGTTAGCCGCAGAAGAGGAAGAGACCCGTGAACTGTCCGAAGTCGTCGTCAGTGCCGATTTTCGCCCCAGCAGTGCACAAAAAACCGCGGTGAGCCTGACCGAGATTGATAAAGAAACCATAGAGTCACGTGGCGCGCAGCATCTGGAAGAGGTGTTGAATCTGGCACCAAACGTGAATCTTGCCAGTGGCGCTTCACGCGGACAATTTTTTCAGATACGTGGTATGGGGCAGCGTAGCCAATTTAGTGCACCGTTAAATCCATCCGTAGGTTTGGTGATTGATGGAATCGACTTTAGCAGGACAGGCGGGGCGGCAACCCTTTTTGATATCGATGCAATTGAAATCTTACGTGGCCCGCAAGGAACCAAATTTGGAACAAATGGCTTAGCAGGAACAATTAACATGCGAAGCAAAGCGCCGACCAAAGCCTTTGAAATGCACGCAGAAACTGGGGTTGCTGAATACAATACGCGCAATTTTGGTGTAGCTGTTGGTGGTACTCTTGTTGAAGATAAATTATTAGGTCGTGCTTCGATATACACACATAAATCTGATGGTTACATGAATAACGATTTTTTAAATCGTGACAATACGCAAAATCAGGATGAGCTTACTTTTCGGGGCAAATTAAAGCTACTTGCCACTGACGATTTAACAATTGATTTAAGTTATGTTCATTTGGATATTGATAATGGCTATGACGGCTTTACATTCGACAATAGCCGAAATAGCTTGTCAGATCATCCTGGTCAAGATAAACAGCTGACCAATGCTTTTGCAATCAAAACCAATTGGCAAGCTTCTGATGCAGTGATTATTCAAACTGAAGTCACTTATTTAAAAAGCGATATTGTCTATAGCTATGATGCGGATTGGGGTTTTAATGGACAGTTCGCCCCAGCTTTATCACCTTATATTGGTTTTGAGCGTTTTGACCGCAAACGTGAAAATTATTCATTTGATTTACGCGCGCTTTCCGATAAAGCTGGCCGTATTTTTAATGATTCGACTGACTGGACCATAGGCTTGTTCTTTATAGACCAGGACGAAGCTTTTAAGCAAGACTCAGACTTTGGTATTTTTGGCGCAACAAGAAGAAGAGGAGATTATGACACTCAGAATAGCGCTATCTATGGCCAGCTTGATACACATTTAACAGATAGCTTAACTCTTATCACAGGCGGACGTGTCGAGTACTTTAAAGCAAAATATGATGATACAAACGCTTTAAGGCTTAATAAAGATGAAATGCTGTTTGGTGGTAAGTTAGGGTTGAATTATCAGCTTAACAAAAATCAATTACTGTATACCTCTCTATCAAGGGGGTATAAGTCAGGCGGTGTGAATAACGATGGTAGATTAACTCTAAACCAACGAATTTTTGATGCCGAATACAATGTTACGCTTGAAGCAGGCGTTAAATCCAATTGGCTTGATAACAGACTAAATACTACGCTATCCGTGTTTTACACGGATAGACGAAACGCGCAGGTAAAAAACTCATTTGAGTTTGGCGTTGGGCAGTTTGTGGATTATGTAGACAATGCCACAAGTGCAACACACAAAGGTGCAGAGTTCGCGGCCGATTGGTTTATCACTGATCAAATGCGTTTAATTGCATCACTCGGCTTATTAGATGCAACTTTTGATAAGCGCAGATTTGTAAATAACGTAACTGGCCAGACTGTCAATTATGATGGTAGGCAAGTTGGTCATGCCCCAAGTTATACTTTTAGCCTAGGTACGGAGTTTTACCCATCCAGCGCCTGGACAATTCGAATTAACGTAGAAGGAAAAGATAGTTTTTATTTTTCAGATAGTCACAATGCAAAATCAAACGGCTATGCTTTAGTGAATGCCAGTGCGGTATATCAATATAATAAGCATTGGAAGATGAATATATGGGCAAGGAATCTGCTCGATAAAGACTATGCAACCCGTGGTTTTTTCTTTGGTAACAATCCAGCAAATGGCTATACGCAAGAAAAATATGTGCAATATGCAGAGCCACGCGTCGCAGGCGTAACGGTGAGTTACGATTATTAAACTGATTGAGGGCGTTATAGCCCTCTTTTTAATTGAGGAATTTAGATGCGTATTTCAGTCGATATTAGTTTGTACCCTTTAACCGAAGGATATGTAGAGCCCATTCTGGAGTTTATCAACAAGCTCGAAGCCAATCCAACTCTGGTGGTCAAGCGCAATAGCCTAGCGACGCAGGTGTTTGGCGAATACCGCGAGGTGATGGATTGCCTGGATGCAGAAATGGAAGCAGTGTTTAATGCGCTCCCGCACAGTGTGTTCGTGATGAAGTTTGTTGGCACAGACAGAGCCGATGTGGTCGATGTTTAACGCCGTTATCTATTTTATGCATACTCGTTAATATGATTGCTCGCCATGAACCAAGATAATTATCAGGCTATCCTGACCGCATTTCATCAAATGTCCGGTTGGGAAATCACCGCTGCTTTAATGGGGGTGGCCTATATTCTGCTGGCGGCGAGAGAGTCGCAATGGTGCTGGCTGTTTGCCTTTTTAAGCACGCTGGTTTACACGGCGCTGTTTTGGGAGGGGCAACTGCCCATGCAGGCACTGCTCAATTTTTATTATATGGCCATGGCGATCTATGGTTTCTGGCTCTGGCATCACCCTGGCAAGCAAACTGACACCTTGCTGATTAGCCGTTGGCCCTTGAAGAAGCACTTGGGTTTTATTGTGGGTGGCTTGGCGGTGAGTGCGTTGCTGAGTGCTTATTTGCAACACAGCGGACAATCACAAAGCCCGATGTTAGACGCGTATACCACTGTTTTTTCTGTGATGAATACCTGGTTGATCGCCAAGAAGGTATTAGAAAACTGGTTATATTGGGTGGTGGTGGATGGCGCGGCCACGTTGTTGTACGTGCAAACCGGCTATTACGCCACTGCCGTTTTATTTGTGTTGAACACGATATTGGCAATGGTTGGCTTTATCAGTTGGATTAAGTTATATCGGCAACAAACCGCTTAAACCACACATGATGATGCAACGCATAGTGGGTTAGATACGCTGCATCCATCTGACTAAATCAGTTTCACCCAGAATATTCATCAAAAACAACAGTAGCTGGTAGGCGGGCGTATGCGCGCTATGTTCGATCCAGGCATGCGTCTGCGTATAGTGCTGTTTAAAGAGCGCCAGCTGCGCGGGCGTGAAGATGTATTCGAGCAATACCAAATCTAGCGCACGCGGCGCGATCACAAACGCATCCAAATCAATCAGCACCAACTGATTAGTGCTTAAGCAGCGAAATTGATCCCAGCGTAAATCCAGCATCATAGGCACAAAGTCGCTTGCATGGCATTGTGCTGCCTGCGCTAAAACTTCAGGCAATAAAGCTTCAGCGATGCGTGGTTGCTGTTGTTCGGTCAAACAAACCAGCGTGTCGTGCAACCGGCTAGCCCATGCGTTTGCAGAAAATTGTGGCGCGTGCAGTGTGCCCCAGGTGCTGTAGCTTAATTGGTGCAGTTTGGCGATGTGATTGGCCAGCTGTATCACCCAGTCATCTTTGATCTGCCTTGCGTCTACATCCGTGCCCTCAACAAAGCGCGTGAGCACAAAGCGGTTAGCGCTGGCTGCAACAAACTCAGGCACGCCGAGCGCTCCGTTTTTTTGTAAAAAGTGATGCGTGAAATCTATATTGCTCAGACTATTGGGAAAGTCGGCGGCAAATAAATGGTTTGCGCCTAACCAAAAGTGAGACTGTTCTATGGTTGCTGTATTGCACACTTTGAGTACCATGGCACCATTGGCCGTTTGGCAATCAAAAAGCTGATGCGTACTATCCTCAAACTTATTCGGGATGACGCTTGGTTGAGCAATCAGTTTGGGCAAACTGGCCTGTTCGGCGTGGCTGAGTTGTGGATAAGTAAACATAGTCAGGCTGATATTTTAAGCCATGGCGCGTTAAAAACACTGCCTTTTAGCAGTGTTTTTTGTTGGTGCGTGCCTAACCTAAGTCAATCAGCAATCGTTCAAAATCCTCTGCAGGCATCGGTTTGGCAAATAAATAGCCCTGGCCAAAGTCGCAATGGATGTCTTGTAGCAAATGCAGTTGCAGGTCAGTTTCTATGCCTTCGGCAATCACTTTAATTTTGAGTCTATGCGCCATTTCAATAATCGCTTCACAAATGGCGAGCTCGCTTGAGTCTGGCGCCAGGTTGGCGGTGAATGAGCGGTCAATTTTTAAATAGTCGACGTTGAATTTTTTAAGATATGACAATGACGAATAGCCGGTGCCAAAATCATCAATGGCAATATGCATTCCCGAGTTATGAAATCCCATCAGTTTTTCTTCAATATTGCCGACCACATCCATCAGCACGCCTTCTGTAATTTCAATCACCACACAACTGGTTGGAAAGTGAATATGATCCAGCAGGCTGATCCAGTTATGCATCATCTCTTCATTAGCCTTGAATTGCACTGGCGATTTATTGACGGCAATTTCAAAGTCGCGCCCCAGCAGCTCTTTAAACCTGGCCCCTTGTTTGACCGCCTCGATAAATACCCAGTTACCAATCTCGTGGATAGTGCCGTAGTGTTCGCAAATCGGGATAAAAACTTCTGGGCTGATAAAGCCTAGCTCTGGGTGTTTCCAGCGTAGCAAGGCCTCTGCTTTATGGATGTGGCCGCTAGATAACTCAATAATCGGCTGATAGTGCACAGAAAATTGTTTGCGTAACAAGGCCTGGCGTAAGTCGGTAGACAGGCGGATGCGGAAGTCGGATTCCTGTTGCATGAGTTTGGTGAAAAAGCGGTAGCAGCCACGCCCGGCATTTTTGGCGACATACATGGCCTGATCTGCGACTTTAAGCAATTGCTGCGCATCGGTGGCGTCTTCCGGGTAAATGGCAATGCCAACACTGGCCGAGATAAAGGCTTCTTTTTTAGCGGTGATAAAGGGCTCAGATAAATGATCAATAATATGTTGTGCAATATGCGCAATCATCATATTGTCGTGAATATCGTTGAGAATCACGGTAAATTCATCGCCGCCCAGGCGGGCAACCGTATCAGACTTGCGCACACAGGCCATAATTCGGCTAGCCGCTTCTATCAGCAGGGTATCGCCGACATTATGGCCGTGCGTATCATTAATTTCTTTAAACCGGTCAAGGTCAATAAACAGCAGGGCGCATTTCTGCTGTTCACGCTGTGATAATTTCAGTGTTTGTTGCAGCCTATCTTGAAACAGTTGCCGGTTGGGCAATTTGGTCAGTTGATCAAAGTTAGCCTGTTTAAGTATCAGTGCCTCCGCCGCTTTGATGGCGGAAATATCAGAAAACAGACTGACGCGCCGATTGACCCGGCCGTCCGTTTGATAAGAGGTATTGATTGTTAGCCAGGTGGGAAACATTTCGCCATTTTTACGCTTGCTCCACACCTCTCCCTGCCATTGACCACACAGATGCATGGTCTGTTGTTGCGTGTCATAAAAACGCGCGTCATGTTGCTCGGAGCGAAGCAGGGTGATGGATTGACCTTTGATTTCTTCTAGCGCATAGCCGGTCATTTTTGTAAACGCGGGGTTAATCGCGAGCACCACGCCCTCGGCATCGGTGATGGCCATCGCCTCACTGCTATTGTTATAGACCAGCCCAGCCAGTTTCAGCTCTTCTTCTGCCTGTTTTCTTTCGCTGATGTCTTGCACTGCGCTGATGAAATACAGCGGCTGTTGCGCGTCATCGCGCAATAAATGCACAGACAGATTGACCCAGACCACTTGCCCCAGTTTATGCAGGTAGCGCTTCTCTACACTATATTGGTCTATGTCACCTTGCAATAAACGGGTGACAGTTTCTGTTTCCAGCATCAGGTCTTCAGGCAGGGTGATTTGCTGGTAAGTCATGTGTTGTGCCAGAATTTCTTCCTGGCTGTACCCAATGATGTTGCAGAATTCACGGTTGATTTGCAAAAAATGGCCAGATAAATCCACTTGTGCGATCCCAACTGCCGCATTTTCAAATACCGCGCGAAATAAGGCCTCGCTATCCCGCAGGGCTTCTCTGGCCTGGTCTCTTTGTTCGGTGGCGACGATAGAATGGTAAATGTGATAGAGGCTGAGTTGAATACTGTCGCGAAACTGGCCAATCAGGTCTTTGATCAGGTGATCATAGTGGTGCTCTTTATGGTCCAGAATACAAATGGTGCCAAATACTTCGCCATTCGGCCAGTTAAGCGGTAATCCATAGTAAGAGATCATGCCGAGTGCCACATCTGGATTATGTTCCCAGCCTGGGCTGGTCAATGCGTTTGGAATCAACAAAGGCTGCTGATTACTGATCACATTTTCACAATAGAGGCCGGTATTTAAACTGGCATGTTCACCTGAATGATAGACATTGCCCTCGCTATGGCTGGCAACAAAGACTTCAATTTCGTGCGCGTGCGCTCGCATGATGAGCGCAGCGGGGATATGGGCAATACAGGCGAGCAAATCTGTGGTGATTTGCCAGCTTCTCAGTACCTTTTCAGGCACCTCTATCTCGTCGAGAACGGCATAATGAGGCAAAGCCCCGGAACCCTGATTGATCATAACTACCCCCAATACTGTTCGTAGTCATTTCTAATGGCATGACACACGTCTTTATTCTTTTTCGGCAATAAATCACAATTTCTTTACGTATGTTAATTGCATTATGTGCTTTCAAAACGGCATAATCAATGCAGATGAAAGCGCTAAACGTGAAAATATTTGATAAGAAACAGGGACTTCGATAGCGGTGAGCCAGTGGTGAATACAGGTGTTAAAAAAATTCAACAGTGACGTATCATCCGCAAAAAATACCTTTACAGAGCTTGGCAGTGCCTATTATTTTAGTCAAACGTTGTTTTAATTTTTAAGTTTTTAGGGATAACAAAGGAGCCGCGATGAGCCTGATCAAAGTAGAAAAACCGAGTGACTTGACCTTGGCCGCCTTGGGTGTCAAACAATGGCCAATCTGGTCGAAAGAGGTGTCGACGTTTACATGGCAATACAGCAGTACTGAAATTGCCTATATTGTGGAAGGGGAGGTCACGGTCACACCCAATCATGGCACGCCGGTGAGTTTTGCCGCAGGCGACCTGGTGACCTTTGCCAGTGGTCTGGATTGTGTGTGGGAAGTCAAAAAACCGCTACGCAAGCATTACCGTTTTGAGTAGCTCGTAGGTTTAAAGCTCGCCGCTGGTTTAAAGTTCACTTAGGGCTTGTTTGAGCGCTGCCGTTTGCGTATCTGCGATGGCTAGGCCATGGCAGGCAGAAATCAAAAAGCTATCTTCTACCCGGCTGCCCAGCGTGTTGATTTTAGCGTTATGTAATTCGATGCCATGGTTGAGAAACACCAGTGCCATGCTGGCCAGCAAGCCTGGGCGGTCATTGGCGACCACATCCAGTTGTTGAAAAGTCACCAGGCCTTGCGTGGTTGGGTATTCCACCGGGCGTAGATTGACTTGGGTCGGAATCGGCATATGTTTCACTTGTCGGCTGACACGGCCGCGTATCGGCGCAGGCATGGCCTGTGCACTGAGCAGTTGGTCGTTGAGACCTTGTTCAATATGCTTGAGTAAGCCGTTATAGCTGATCTGGCGCGTGTCTGGCTCCAGCACAATAAAGTTATCCAGCGCATAACCATGGGTCGTGGTATGGATTTTGGCCTGCACAATGTTGTATTGCATGCTGTCAAAAAAATGACAAATGCGGGCAAAAATCTCTTTTTGGTCGCGGCTATAAATCATGACCTGTATGCCGTCGCCCTTGGGGCTCAGGCGTGCGCGCACAATCGGTTTGTCAGAGCGCAGGTGCGGGATCAGTAAACGACTTTGCCAGGCGATTTCGTCGCTGTCAAAACGGCTGAAATAACCACTGCCAAAGGCCTGCCACAACGGTTGTACGGAGGCTTCTTTGAGGTTGAAGCTGCTGAGTTTTTGTAACACCTCCTGTTTGCGCAAACTGAGCTGGGCTTCGGTGTTGAGAGATTGCTGCAAGACGCGGCGTGTTTGTAAAAACAGGCTTTCCAGCAGCTTGGCTTTCCAAGCGTTCCAGACGTTGGGGCTGGTGCCGCGAATGTCCGCCACTGTGAGCAAATACAACGCGGTCAGGCGGTATTCAGAGCCGACTAATTGCGCAAAAGCTTCAATCACATCGGGGTCGGACAAGTCGCTTTTTTGGGCGGTGCTTGAGAGCTTTAAGTGTGCTTCGACCAACCAGGCAACCAGTGCGGTATCGGCTTTAGGCAGGCCCAGTTTTTGGCAAAAACGCTTGGCATCAATGGTGCCCAATTGCGAGTGGTCACCGCCACGGCCTTTGGCAATATCGTGAAAAATCGCGGCCAAGTAGAGTAAATGTGGCTGGCTGAATTCGTTAAACAGCTGGCTGCAAAGCGGAAACTCATGACGCAGGTCTGGTTTGGCAAATCGACGCAGGTTACGCAATACGTTGAGGGTGTGCTCGTCTACGGTGTAGACATGAAACAAGTCGTGCTGCATTTGCGCAATCACGCGGCCAAACACCGGGATATAGCGACCAAGAATACCGTAACGGTTCATGCGCCGCAGGCTGCGGTGCACGCCTTCACGGCTTTGCAAAATCTGCAAAAACAGCGCTTTGTGCGCCGCATTTTGGCGGAAGCTGCGGTCAATTAATGGCTGCGCATCTTGTAGCGCTCTCACCAAGGGCGCACTAAAACCGGTGATGGCCGGGTGCTGTTGTAACAGTTGAAAACAGCGCAAAATGGCTTCGGGCTTACGCTGAAACAAGTCAGCTGTTTGTGCGCTTAACAAGCCTTGTGCCAGTGTGAAGTCCTGGTCAATCACGCTGGCGGCTTCTAAGGGTGGGCTCACGCGCGTATGCATGCGCTTGAGCAACACTTCATTTTCTATGATGACTGCTCTGGCACTGCGGTAAAAGCCTTGCATCAGCTGCTCGCTGGCGCGCTTTTGCGCGGTGGTTTGATAGCCCATTTGCTCGGCCAGGGTGTTTTGAAAGTCAAAGACCAGGCGGTCTTCACGCCGTTTGGCCAGCAAATGTAAGCGGATGCGCAGGTTTTGCAACAAGCGCTCGTGTCGTTTGAGTTGGTTAGCCTGGCTGCGGTTGAGCAGGCCGGCACGTACCAGATCGTTCCAGTCATTGCCCAAGCCCTGGCTTTGGGCAACCCACAAAATCATATGCAGGTCACGCAACCCGCCCGGACTTTCCTTGATATTGGGTTCGAGGTTATAGGCTGTGTCGTGAAATTTGGCATGGCGGATTTGCTGTTCACGCAGTTTTTCAGCAAAAAAGCGCGCTTGATCCAACTGTTGGTGCAAGGATTGCGTCAGCGTATGGAATGTCGGGCGATGACCGGTCAGCCAGCGGGCTTCCAGCAGGTTGGTCATAATGGTGACGTCGAGCTTGGCTTCGTCCAGGCATTCTTGCATGGTGCGTACACTGTGGCCAATATTGAGGCCAATGTCCCACAAGGTGCCGATGAGTGACTCAACGGTGGCTTGCAACTGGCTGTCACTATTATCCGGCATCAGAATCAACAGGTCGATGTCGGAGTGAGGGAACATATCCCCGCGGCCGTAGCCACCAACCGCAATCAGGCTTGCATTTGTTGGCAGGCCGTAACTACGCCAGAGGTCTTTGAGCAGTTGATCGAGAATGCGGGTGTGTTGTTGCAGCAGCGTTTTAGCATGCGGGTTGGCCAGGTAAGCGTCAGCCATCTGCTGGCGTGCCAGTTGTAACGACTCCCGCCAGTGCTTGAGTTGTTCTTTGGCAATCACCGTCATGATCAGATCGCTTACAGCACTGGGCGCGGCGGCGTGCCCGCCGAGACAGTCATGATCTCAAAGCCACCTTCGGTGACGAGCACGGTATGCTCCCACTGTGCTGAGAGACTACGGTCCTTCGTGACCACCGTCCAGCCGTCGGACATGAATTTGATCTCGCGGCGACCCGCATTGACCATTGGTTCGATGGTGAAAATCATGCCGGGCTTGAGCGCCATGCCCGCACCAGGTTTGCCATAGTGCAGCACTTGTGGCTCGCAGTGGAATTTTTTGCCGATGCCATGACCACAAAACTCGCGCACGATGCTATAGCCATTTTTTTCGGCAAATGATTGAATCGCGTAGCCGATATCGCCCAGGGTGTTGCCTGGTTTGACCTTTTCAATCCCGCGCCACATGGCCTGGTAGGTGAGCTCACACAAACGCTTGGCTTGCGGGGTGACGCTCCCGACCATAAACATACGTGAGGTGTCGCCGTGGTAACCATCTTTAATCACGGTGATATCCAGGTTAACAATGTCGCCTTGCTTCAACTCTTTTTCGCTAGGCACGCCATGGCAGATTTGTTGATTGATAGAGGTGCAGATCGATTTTGGATACGGCGTATGACCATCGGGCGCATAATTGAGTGGCGCTGGAATGGCTTGCTGCTCATTGACGATGTAGTCATGGCATAACTGATCCAGCTTATTGGTGGTGACGCCTGGCACCACGAAAGGGGTGATGTAGTCTAGCACCTCAGAGGCCAGGCGACCGGCGATGCGCATTTTTTCGATTTCTTCGGGGGTGTGCAGAGTAATTGCCATATGCTTTTGATGACCTTTAACGCCTGAATGTTCAATGCCAGGCTGGGAATCAATACCTAAAATGTCATTCTAACATAGGCGTTTAGCAGTCATCACTAAAGAAGCACGCCTTTGTTGGCGTTAAGTTGACAGAGGGGCAAAGCGGATAGGCCATAAAAACAAACAGGCGCTGATTTGTGCGATTGATTACGACATCACACAAGGTGGCGATGTTTTATACTCGGGCGCATGAATCAAGCAGGAGCGAACAGATGGTGACACTCACCGAAGCAAGGCAACACCGGACCGTGAATGACTGGGTCGCTTTTTTGCAGCAAGCGGATATTCCGGTATTGCGGCAAACGGCCAGGGAACTGGCACGGTTGCGTGAGCACGAAGACGAGATGGGTGCCCGAGATATTACCCGCATCGTGATCAATGACCCGTTGATGATGTTTAAAGTGCTGACCTTTGCCAATAATCATCGCAGCCGCCACCAATTGCAAGACCTGGTGCAGGTGGAGCAGGCCATTATCATGATGGGCACCAGCACCTTTTTTGAGCAGATTCCTGCTGTGCCGCATGTCGAAGAAGTCCTGAACCAACATGTGCCCGCCTTGATCGATTTGCTTAAGTTGATGGTACGCGCGCACCGGGCCGGTTATTTTGCAGCAGATTTCGCCTCACACCTGATGGATTTGCACGCAGAGGAGTTGCGTGTGGCCGCCTCATTGTATGATTTTGCCGAAATGCTGATGTGGTGCTTTAACCCTGAGGCGATGGCTGAAATCAGCAAGCGGCAGGCGGCTGATAAAACCTTGCGCAGCCGTGTTGTGCAGCAAGATGTGCTGGGCTTTCGCGTGGTGGAGTTACAGGCAGAGTTGGTGCGGGTATTTAACCTGCCATCGTTATTAACTGATTTAATGGACGAGCAACGCGCGCATCTGCCCAGGGTGCGCAATGTGCAGTTAGCGGTCAACCTGGCCAGACATTCTGCCGATGGCTGGGACAATGCGGCGCTGCCAGACGATTACAAGGATATTGCCCAGTTACTGCATGTGGATGTGGAGCGGGTGATGCATATTGTCGGCGTGCCGCACTAGCAGGATTATTTGCAGCACTACTTGATCAGGCGTCCAGGGCGCGTGTTGCCAGCAGGTCGGTAATCGCCTGATGCACTCGGTCAATGACACTGTCCCAGGGTTCTTCTGCACCTTGCCTGAAGAGCCGCATGCCCGGATACCATGGACTATCTTCACGCTGTTGCAACCAGCGGAAATGCGCTTGCTGAGGCAATAGCAACCAAACCTTTTTACCAAGCGCTGCTGCCAGATGGGCGACGGCAGTATCGACCGAAATCACCACATCCATTTGCATGATCAGTCCAGCCGTCTCTGTCAAGTCTGTGAGCGCCGGATGATGGCATTCCAGCATTGGAAAGCGCTTGAGCATGATGTGGTCTTCACGCCTGAACTCTTTTTGCAAGCTATGCCATTCGACCTCCATTTGCAGCAAGGGCGCCATCAGATAGAGCGGAATACTACGTAGCTTGTCATATTTATTGTCAGCATCCCCACACCAGTTAAGGCCGATGCGCAGGCGCCTGGTTGGCCCCAGTAATTGCTGCCAGGGCTGGCTATGGCGTGCGTGAACCGCGAGATAGGGCAGGTTGGCCGGGACCGTATCAGGCAAGGTTTTAAACACTGCTGGCAGGCTCAACATCGGGCAATAGACATCAAAGTGCGGCAGGGGACGGCCATCCTGACGAATCACCTGGATACTGGCATCCTGCGCCCAGCATTCATTCAGCACATTAAACAGCGCTTCGGGCACCGCAATGATGATCTGGTTAGGTTTAAATGCCTTAATGAGCGGCAGGTAGCGGCAGAACTGCAGTGTGTCGCTCAGCGTCATTTCTGCCAGTATCAGAATACTTTTGCCGACCAGCGAGCCGGTTTCGCGCCATAACAGGCTTTCAGGCGGACGCTGGGGGTCGGTCAATACCTGAAAGCGTGCCGCATACAGGGGCCAGCCGCTCTCGTAGTCGCCGCGCGCCAGTTTGAGCATGCTCAGGTAGTAGCGTGCCTGCGCGTGGTGCGGCGCATGCTGCATGGCGGTTTCCAGGCAAGTATACGCTTCGTCAGCATCCCCATTTTCATACAGGGCCAAGCCTAGGTTGCAGTAAGCTGAAGCATAGCCGGGATTAAGCGCCAGAGCTTGCCTGAAGTCAGCAATGGCAGCTGGATACTGGCCCAATTGGCACAACACCACGCCGCGGTTGTTATACGGTATCGGCAAATGTGGTTGATGGATGATCGCATCGTTAAAACTGGCGAGTGCCGCTTGTGTTTTACCTTGCAGTTGCAAGATCAGCGCATGCTGATGATATGCCTCGGCAAAGTCTGGCTGGATCTGGATGGCCTGCTGCATACATTGCAGGGCTTCATCGGGGGCCTGCAACTGCTGGCAGACGATGCCCAGCCGGTAATGAAAATGTGCGTGCTCTGGGTGCGCGGCGACCGCTTGCCTGAGCATATTGGCTGCTGGCTCAAGTTGTTGTGCCTGCAGCATTAAATCCACACATTCGCTAAATGCCTGTAACTGCTGTGGGTCGAACTTGGTGGCGGTGCGCAGACGCAAAATCGCCTCTTGCGTGCGCCCCATGTTTTTTAAGGCACGCGCATCCAGGTAATACAGCTGTGCCTGTTTGACATCGAGGGCAATGGCCTTTTTATAACATTCGTGCGCCGCTTTAAATTGCTGCGTGCGCATATGCAGATTAGCCAGTTGCACATGCAGCTCGAGTATCTTGGGCTGCAGGCTGATCGCTTGTAGCAAATACTGCTCAGCCGCATGAAACTCCTGATTTTTTAACATCAGGCCAGCCAGCTTTTGGTAGGCATCCCAGCGCGACGGATCATCGGCAATCAGTTTGAGCAGTTTTGCAATGGCTTCATTATTCATGGTAGAGACTGCAACACTTCAAACGTTTGCGTATGACCTTAAAATGACAGATGGCGGATTAAGGTACAATAAGCAGCCTGAAGCGTCAACGACCAAACGGTCTGCAGGCGCACTTTAAGTCACTTCACGTTGAGAGAGGAACTCAAGCAATGCTCGTCAAACTGATTATGTACGGACTGTTACTCTGGCTGGCCATCTGGGGTTATCGCCAGTATCAACAGCCCTCTCACCGCGTCAGTGTCGGCATGAAAGCACCGGATTTCAAGTTGCCAGATGCACAAGGCAATGTGCGTCGCCTGGCCGACTGGCAAGGCAAATGGCTGGTATTGTACTTTTACCCCAAAGATGACACACCAGGCTGCACCCGTGAAGCCTGCCATTTTCGCGATGATATCCAAAAAATCCATGCCCTAGGCGCAGAAGTGGTGGGGGTCAGTGTAGACACGGTCGCCAGCCATGCTGAGTTTGCGCAAAAACATCGGCTGTCTTTTCCATTGCTGGCAGATAGCAACGGCCAGGTCGCTGATGCCTATGGCGCACTGTTTAACCTCGGCGTATTTCAAGCGGCCAAACGCATGACCTTTATCATTGACCCGCAAGGCGCCATTGCCCAGACCTACAGCAATGTGAATCCCGATGGACATAGCCAGGCCATTATTGATGACCTGAAGCGGTTATCTGCTTTTTAAAAGGCGTTTTTATGCAACAAGCACTTTCCCTGATCGTCGCCCATGCCGACAACCGCGTCATTGGACACAACAACCAACTGCCTTGGCACTTGCCCGAAGACCTCAAACGCTTCAAGCAACTGACCATGGGCCACCATATCATCATGGGCCGTAAAACCTATGAGTCCCTAGGGCGCTTGCTGCCAGGGCGCACCACCGTCATTGTCACGCGCGATACTGAATATGCCGTTGAAGGCGCCAAAGTCGTGCATTCATTGCCAGAGGCACTGGCAGCCTGTGCGGATGATGAGGAGCCGTTTTTGATAGGTGGCGCCGAGATGTATGCGCAAGGCTTGGCTTACGTCACGCGGCTATACATCACGCGCGTGTATGCACAGGTAGGCGGCGATGCGTTTTTCCCGGAAATCGAGATGCATGACTGGGCATTGGTTAGTGAGGAAGGGCATACCTCGGTGAATGGCTTACATTATAGTGATATGGTTTATCAGCGGCATGGATAGTTCTCTTTGAGCTGAGCTTATGTGAAAGTCATTCTTTCATTATAGAGTGATAGCTTTAGGCTTTCTTTTTCGCCTCTCGGCGAGTCACTTTCTGGTGCTTGTCCCCCAGAAAGTAACCAAAGAGGACGACACCCAGCCATCACGGCCTAACGGCTCCCTTGCGTTGCTCAACAAAATAAGCCGGTCACGAAACTCGCCCTGACAAGCCACACACTTCGTGGCTTTTTGCGGAGCTCAAACAGTCGCTCCCTCTACTCTTATTTTGTCTCCGCTACTCAGCGTGATGGGATGGGATTATTCTCGCTAAACTCACATTGGCGAGATTTGGAAGGTTCAAAAAACTAATTCTTTTATTAAAGTTATAGATGGTTGCAGTCGCATGGTGTTCGGGGTCCCCATCTGACGCGCCGAGTAGCGCAGGCAAAATAAGGAGAAAGGGAGCGACTGTTCGAATCCCGCGGTGGCCTGCGTTTTGTGCAGGCCGCTAGGATGAGTTTCGTGACCGCTTATTTTGACGAGCAACGCAGGAATCAAGCGGAAGCTGGGGTGCATTTCTTTTGGTTACTTATTCTTTGGGCAAGCAAAGAAAAGTAACTCGCTGAAAAAGCGAAAAGCAACCTCACAAACAACCACAACCGCGTGGGCAAAAATGCCCACCCTACGAGTAAGACGACCAATCTCAAAGAACAACCTTTTACTGCTATCTCACCACGCCTGGATTCCAGCCTACGCCGGAATAGCGACAATAAGTTGAATATGCCCTACAGCATCAAAAGAATGCCCTTACCCTAGCATCCACAACTCAATCCATCACAACTGATGCCGCTTATCCCCATTCACAAATCCCAGCAACGGCTCACTCAGCCCCTTGCTCAGTGCCAGCACCTTAAATAACTCGCCCATTTCCGCCGGGGACAACAGCTTTTGCACCGCAGCCACCATAGGCAAATAACGCGCGCTATCCTCTGGTGACACGGCTTGCAGCAACTGCAAAATACCGCTGTTCATCAGAAATTGGGCTTGGGTGGTGTAACCAGCACAATCAAGGCCATGCGCCAGCGCCGTTTCAGCCATGGCGGTAAAGTTGACGTGGGCGGTGATGTCCTGCAGCCCGGGGTAAATCAACGGATCATCATGCGCGTAGTGCTGAAAGTGACACATGAGCGTGCCCTGGCGACGTTGCGGGTGATAGTACTCTCGTGCTGAAAAACCATAATCCAGCATCAGGATTGCGCCTTGTTGCAGCAGCTTGGTCAGACTGGCGATTAGGCCCTGGGCGGCCGGACACACTTCGGTGACATAGCCGTTAGGCAACTGGCTAACGTCAATATCGTTTACCAAGGATAAGTCTTGCAGCGGATGGCTTTGCCAGGCTAATGGCTGATCAAAAATGAGGCCACGTTCCAGCCATTGTCCAGACTGCCACTCCACGATATGCACCGGAATCGCATCCAACACTTCATTACCAAGCACAATACCGGTAAATGTCTCAGGCAAGTGATCCAGCCATTGCACGCGCTGGAACAAGTCCTCTGGCAACAAATTTTGCAAGCATGCTTGCTGCCTTTGGCGCAAGTTAGCACTCACCTCTAGAATAAAATAATGCGCTGGCAACTGCTCTAATGCTGCCAGTTGCTGCAACAAGCCTGCCGCTAGGCGACCTGTCCCCGCCCCAAGCTCTAGCACATTGCCCGCCGTCACCTGCAATACCTGGCTGACTTGATTCGCCAGCGCTTGCGCAAACAGCGGCGACATCTCTGGCGCAGTGACAAAATCGCCACCAGCGCCGAACTTATTGGCATCGCCGCTGTAATAGCCAAGGTGGGGCGTGTAAAGTGCCAGTTGCATATAATCGGCAAACGACAGCCAACCGCCCTGTTGTTGCACCTGCTGTTGAATATACGCCAGCAATGTGTCGCTGTGGTGTTGTGCCGCAGCGTCCAATGCTGGCAAGCGTGAAGAGTTCGGTTGAGCCGTCATGCAACCATTATAATGTGACCAGTCCAGAATAAAGAGACCCCTGTGAATTTCGATCCTGCTTCTAAAGTTGTGCTGATTACCGGTGGCGCCAAACGTGTTGGCGCTGCGATTACCCGTGCGCTGCATCGTGAGGGGGCCAGCATTCTGCTGCATTACCACACCAGCGCCAGTGAAGCATGTGCTTTGCAAGCTGAGTTAAACCAGGTGCGCGCGGGCAGCGTGGTGATAGCACAAGCCAATCTGCTTGACTCTGCCGCCTTACAGCCGCTGGTAGATACCGCACTGCAACAATTTGGCCGCCTTGATGCACTAGTCAATAATGCCTCCAGCTATTATCCAACCCAACTCGGCCAGATTAATACGGCGCAGTGGGAAGAACTGATGGGCAGCAACCTGAAGGCGCCGCTGTTTTTAAGCCAAGCGGCCGCCGATGCTTTGCGCGCCAGCCAGGGCTGCATTATCAACATCACTGATATGCATATCGAGCGGCCAAAAAAGCACTACATTGTCTATAGCGCGGCCAAAGCAGGGCTGGTAACCTTGACCAAATCGCTGGCACAGGAGTTGGCGCCTGAAGTCAGGGTGAATGCGGTTGCCCCAGGTCCGGTATTATGGCCGGATGGCAATGAGGAGTTTGATGAAGGGTATCGGCAGCAGGTAGTGAATCAAACCTTGCTTAAACGTACCGGCGAACCCGCCGACATCGCCAAAGCGGTCAAATTTTTGATGTACGATGCGCCCTTTATCACCGGCCATGTGCTGGCGGTCGACGGCGGGCGTAACTTAAGTTTATAAGGCAATCACGGTGACGAAAAGCAAGCCACAAATCATCACCATCCATGCCGACGCCCCGCAAAAACCGCCACTCGGTGCCCTGTGCAATGGCTGCGGCATCTGCTGTGCTGCTGAGCCGTGTCCGGTGAGCCTCGCCTTGTTATGGCCACACCAGGCGCCATGTCGCGCACTCATGTGGAGCGACACAACACAACGCTATTGGTGTGGCATGGTCAGCGAACCCGCCCGTTTTTTGCGCTGGCTACCGCAAAGCTTGAATACAACCGCCAGCCGCCTGTTCAGACGCTGGATCGCGGCGAATACAGCATGTGATGCCGACGTTGTACTATCCGAATAAAATCAATTCGAATAATCAAAGACTTAGCGTGACTTTGCCTTGCTTTCCGCTATAATGCGCGCCTATGAAGATCAAACATTATCCAGACGACGTTAGCCAAAACTTTTTGAAACTGCGCAATCAGTTGATTAGCGCGACGGGTAAAGCCATTGGCGATTACAACATGATTGAAGAAGGCGATACCGTGCTCGTGTGCATGAGCGGCGGTAAAGACAGCCACGCCATGTTAATGATTTTGCTGGCCTTGCAAGAGCGCGCACCGATCAATTTCAAATTGATCGCGATGAACTTGGACCAGAAGCAACCCGGGTTCCCGGCAGACATTTTGCCGGCTTACCTGGAAAAACTCGGCGTGGAATACCGCATTGTCGAGGCGGACACTTACTCCATCGTCAAAGAAAAAATCCCTGAAGGTAAAACCACTTGCAGCCTCTGTTCGCGCTTGCGCCGCGGGATTATTTACACCACGGCTCAGCAATTAGGTGCGACCAAAATTGCGCTCGGCCATCATCGCGATGACATCGTACAAACCTTGTTCCTCAATATGTTTTACGGTGCCAAAATGAAAGCCATGCCGCCAAAACTGGCCACCAACCGTGGCGAGTTTATGGTCATTCGTCCATTGGCCTATTGTGCCGAAAAAGACATTGCTACTTATGCACGTGGCATGCAGTTCCCGATTATTCCGTGTGATTTATGCGGCAGCCAGGAAAACTTGCAACGCCAGAAGATCAAGGACATGCTCAACAACTGGGAGCGCGAGCAACCTGGGCGCATCAATAATATCTTCCGCGCGATTGGGAATGTTGAGCCGTCACACCTGGCCGACTTTGACCTGTATGATTTTAAACATCTGAGCCAGGCCAAAGAAGAGGACGAAGACCCGATGTTTGACCACGAAAAGTTTGCCAGCAACGACATGGCGCTCACCATTGCTAGCCAGGATGAAAAACGCATTGAATTTGCACGCAAACCCTTCGCCGCGGCCATCACTGAAGAATAAAACAACGTTTTGGTGCCTGAAAGGCTTTAATTCATGACTTTCCGCACCGATATATTGTCTAGTCGTTAAAACGCTTGCTATTATCTAGCCAACTCTTACACAGACCGCTCAATGTCAAAACTGCTGATCGTTGAATCACCCTCCAAGGCCAAAACCCTCAAAAAATATTTGGGCGGTGATTTTGAGGTCTTGGCTTCTTACGGGCATGTGCGCGACCTGATCCCAAAAAATGGCGCAGTAGACCCGACGCAGCAGTTCGCCATGAAATACGACATCATCGACCGCAACAGCAAGCATGTCGATGCGATTGCCAAAGCCGTCAAAAATGCTGATAGCATTTATCTGGCAACCGACCCGGACCGCGAAGGTGAAGCCATCTCATGGCATATTGCCGAAATTCTGGCTGAAAAAAAGCTGATTAAAAACAAGCTGGTCAAACGCGTAGAGTTCAATGAAATTACACAAACCGCGGTCAAACACGCGATTGACAACCCACGTGATATTTCGATGGACCTGGTCAATGCGCAGCAAGCTCGCCGCGCGCTGGATTACCTGGTCGGCTTTAATCTGTCCCCCTTGTTGTGGAAAAAAATCCGTCGTGGCTTGTCAGCAGGACGTGTACAAAGTCCGGCACTGCGTCTGATTGTCGAGCGCGAACTGGAAATTGAAGCCTTTGTCAGCCGCGAATACTGGAGCATCCACATGGGGGCGCTCAAGCATGCCCATGCTTTTGACGCCCGATTGGTGCAACTCAATGGTCAGAAGGTTGAACAATTCACCGTGACTAACCATGACCAGCAATCTGAGATTGTTGGCAAATTGTTGCTTGCCTCCGCCGGCAAAACAACAGTAACACGTGTTGAGAAAAAGCAACGCAGCCGCAGCCCGGCTGCACCGTTTACCACCTCTACCCTGCAACAGGAAGCCGTACGCAAATTGGGCTTTACCACCAGCCGCGCCATGCGTGTGGCGCAGCAGTTATACGAAGGTATGGACGTTGGTAGCGGTACCGTCGGTTTGATTACCTATATGCGTACTGACTCGTTCAGCCTGGCGGCCGAAGCGGTGATGCAAATCCGCGATTACGTGAAAAAGCACTTTGACGCAGACTACCTGCCGAAGTCACCTATCATGTACAAAACCAAAGCTAAAAATGCGCAAGAGGCGCATGAGGCGATTCGCCCGACCGACATTACTCGCACCCCGGCCAGCGTGCGCCAATACTTGAACGACGAGCAGTTCAAACTGTATGAAATGATCTGGAAGCGTACCCTGGCTTGCCAGATGACACAGGCAAAATATGATGCCGTGAGTGTGGATTTAGCAGTCGGCTCAGAAGCCAACCTGTTCCGTGCCAGTGGCCAAACCCTGGTATTCCCAGGCTTTATTGCCGTCTACATGGAAGGCAAAGACGACGACAAGGACGACGAAGACGCGGAAGCCAAATTGCCGCATCTGGAAACCGGCGAAGTGCTGACGGTTGAAAAGATTTTTGGCGAGCAACACTTCACCGAACCGCCACCGCGGTATTCTGAAGCCAGCCTGGTGAAGGCGCTCGAAGAATATGGCATTGGCCGCCCTTCGACTTACGCTAGCATCATCTCAACCCTGCAAGACCGGGAATATGTGGTGCTGGATAAAAAGCGCTTTACGCCCACCGATGTTGGCCGCGTGGTGAATAAGTTTCTCACCGAGCACTTTACCCAGTATGTAGACTACGACTTTACCGCCAAGCTGGAAAACGAGCTGGACGAAATTGCCGAAGGCAACCTGGACTGGGTGCCGGTCATGGACAAGTTCTGGCAAGGCTTTAATCAGCAGATTCTGGTCAAAGCTGATGTCGAGCGCCCAGGCAACGAGCTGATTGATGAAATGTGCCCGAAATGTGGCCGCCAGTTGCAAAAACAACTGAGCCGCTATGGCAGCTTTATTGGCTGTACCGGTTACAATGCCACGCCAAAATGTGATTACAAACGCAATCTGGATGGCGAAGCCAATGCGGCCAGCGAACCAGTGGTGATCGGGCAGGACGCCGAGACACAAAAAGACATTTTCCTGATGAATGGCCCATACGGCCCGTATCTACAACTTGGCTTACCTGTGGAAGGTGACAAGAAAAAACCAAAACGCGTCAGCATCCCCAAAGAAATTCCGCTGAGCCAGGTGAATATCGACACGGCACACATGCTGCTGAGTTTGCCGCGTGACCTTGGCCTACATCCGGAAACCGGCAAGAAGATTGTCGCCAATATTGGCCGTTTTGGGCCATATGTGAATCACGACAGCAAGTTCAAGTCTATTCCTAAAACCGAGAGCGTCTTTAGCATAGATCTGGAAGGCGCAGTGAAATTGCTGGCGGCAGCCAACGGCCCTACCCCACTGGCGGATCTCGGCGAGCACCCGTCAGGCGAGGGCCGTATTGAGGTATTTTCAGGCCGCTTTGGGCCTTATGTGCAACACAACGGCATTCGTGCCACCTTGCCTAAGAGCGTCGCGCCAGAAGAGCTCAACGTAGAACAGGCCTTGGAATTACTGGCAGAAAAAGCCGCCAAAGACGGTGGCAAAAGCACCAGCAAGAAGCCCGCCGCTAAAAAGCCAGCAGCAAAAAAAGCTGCCGCGCCTAAAACCACTGCCACCAAAACAGCGGTGAAAAAACCTGCGGCCAAAAAAGCTACGACGACCAAAGCAGCCACCAGCAAGCGGACGAAAAAGTCAGCAGAAGAATAAACAACCCATTAAAAAAGGAGCGATCAGCTCCTTTTTTTTCGTCCTCAATCAGCAGCTAGCCCAACCTTAATGGTTAGACCACAAATGATCAATATTACCGACGCCCCAGGTAGAAGCAGATTCGTTACCGACAATCTCATCCATCCCCTTGGATAAGTCGAGCTCAATCACCGGAATATGTATTTTCGATTTAGTCGAGAAAAAGGCTTTAACGACCGGCCTGAGCAAGCTGTCCGGGGTTTGTTTGACCACCACCGCCAACCGCCCTGACTTCAGCATCACCACGGTGCCGATCGGATAAATGCCCAGGCTTTTGACAAATGCTTTAAAGACATCGGGATCAAAATGCCCGCCCCAACTCGCCATACGCTTCAATGCCATACCCGGCTCCCAGGCTGGCTTATAGGCTCTGGTAGAAGTCACGGCATCATACACGTCGCAGATAGCCCCCATTTTGGCAAAAACGGTCATCTGATCGCCGCTCAAATGTTCAGGATAACCAGAACCATCCATTTTTTCATGGTGATGTAAACACACATCTAAGGTCACAGCATCCGAGATATTAGCTTTTAACAGCATGTCGTGGCCCAGTTGCGGGTGCTGACGAATGACATCAAACTCGTGATCGGTGAGTGAGCCAGGTTTATTCAATATTTGCAACGGGATCCCCGCCTTGCCCATATCATGCATTAACCCGGCCAGCCCGGCCTGCTTGATTTCGCTGTCGGACAACTTGAGTTCTCTGCCCAGCGCGGTCATCAGTGCACAGACCGCCACCGAGTGCATATACGTGTAGTCATCCACCGTTTTCAGGCGCACCAGGCTAATCAGCGCATGTACATTGCGTGTCACCGAAGCCGAAATTTCCTCTACGATCGGCATGACGGCCTCAGCTTCAATGGCTTTGCCCATGCGCAAATCTTTAAACATGGATTCAATGGCTTTACGTGAAGAAGCGATCACTTTGGCTGCCTGCGCGCGCTCCTCTTCCAAGGTGGCAGGCATGATGATGCGAGTATCGACACTCTCGCTGATGACCGGCCCATCCAACTCGAGCATGGCCATTTCTTTATCCGTGAGCTGATGGTCGGCAACGGTTGGCTCAGGCACCACATCGAGACCCTGGCTAATATCAATCACTACTTCTTGCAGCTGGCTGGCTCTTAACTTTTGTAAATCGACAGGGTCTTTGAGCACAAATTTGGTACGCCAAAAAGGATGATCCATCCACGGGCCTTTGAGCTCATGGATATACATCCCTAGACACACCTCTTTGATCGCTATTGTTTTTAGCATATTGCTTTGACCGCCCCGCATGATGTTTACATCTTATAACCATATATCGGAAAAAAATCGAAAAAAAAGAGGGCTAAAAGCCCTCTTCAAAATTACTTTTATACGCATGCTTTAGCATGCATCATCATCAGCCAGATTTATAAACCGGCGGCTGCGCGCAACGCGGCAGCTTTATCGGTTGCCTCCCAGCTAAACTCTGGCTCATCACGGCCAAAATGGCCATAGGCCGCGGTTTTGGTGTAGATAGGACGCAGCAAGTCCAGCATTTTTACGATGCCTTTAGGACGCAGATCAAAATGCTCGCGCACCAGTTGAGTCAATTTCTCATCAGAAATTTTGCCTGTGCCATAGGTTTCTACCATGATAGACGTTGGCTGAGCTACGCCAATCGCATAGCTGACCTGCACCAAGCATTTGTCGGCCAAACCGGCAGCGACAATGTTTTTCGCCACGTAGCGGCCAGCGTAAGCGGCTGAACGGTCTACTTTAGAAGGATCCTTGCCTGAGAACGCGCCACCACCGTGAGGTGCGGCACCACCATAGGTATCCACAATAATCTTGCGACCGGTGAGGCCGCAATCGCCTTGCGGACCGCCGATCACAAAACGGCCAGTCGGGTTCACCAGGTATTTAATCTCGCCCTTGATCAACTCGGCAGGCAAGGTGGGCTTGATGATTTCTTCAATCACCGCTTCACGAATCGCCTCCAGAGACATCTCTGGCGCGTGTTGCGTAGACACCAGGACGGTATCGATTTTGAACGGTTTGCCATCGACATACTGTATGGTCACTTGTGACTTGGCATCTGGGCGCAGCCATGGCAAACGGCCATCTTTACGCAACTGTGACTGGCGCTCCATCACGCGGTGGCTGAGCCAGATTGGTAATGGCATCAGTTGCGGCGTTTCATTCACGGCATAGCCAAACATCAGGCCCTGGTCACCCGCGCCTTGGTCTAGCGGATCATCATTGGCGTTATCGACGCCTTGCGCAATGTCTGGGGATTGCTTGTCATAAGCCACGAGTACCGCGCAGCCCTTGTAATCAATACCGTAATCGGTGTTATCGTAACCAATGCGTTTAATCGCATCGCGGGCCACCTTGATATAGTCGACATTGGCGGTGGTGGTAATTTCACCTGCCAATACTACCAGGCCAGTGTTTGCCAGGGTTTCTGCCGCCACACGTGCGGTGGGGTCTTGGGCTAAAATAGCATCCAGAATACTGTCAGACACCTGATCAGCTAATTTGTCGGGATGACCTTCGGACACGGACTCCGAAGTAAAAAGATATTCACTCATGGTTGACGCCTTGAAAAGTGATTAAGTTAATAAACGGCACTGACTAAAGGCTGAAGCCAGCACCCAAAATTGAGAACAAAGATTTTACCTGAGATTATTTATACCAAGGAATAAATCTTCGCGCCAAGGATGTCTTCAACGGCACGATGGGGTATCATCTTGAGCTATGAAATTACGATTTACCAAAATGCAGGGCGCAGGCAATGATTTTGTTGTGATTGATGCCACGCAAACCCCTGTGCATCTTTCGCATAGCCAAATCCAGCACATCGCCAACCGTTTCTTCGGCGTCGGTTGTGACCAGTTACTCATGGTCGAATCCACCGACACTGACGGCGTTGATTTTCGTTACCGCATTTTTAACGCCGATGGTGGCGAAGTCGAGCAATGTGGCAATGGCGCGCGTTGTTTTGTACGCTTTGTGGTTGAAAAAGGCCTCACCGACAAACGCAACATCAAGGTGGAAACCGCCAGCGGCGTCATCACACTGATGTTGCAAGACGATGGCCAGGTGACGGTCAACATGGGTGCGCCACGCTTCACACCAGCGCAGATTCCGTTTGAGGCTAAAACGCAGTCTAGCGTTTATGAATTGCCGCTCAAAGACGAGACGGTGATGATCAGCGCCGTGTCTATGGGTAATCCGCATGCTGTGATGCTGGTCGACAACGTACACACCGCTGAAGTCGCCAGCCTGGGGCCACAAATTGAATCGCATCCGCAGTTCCCGCAGCGCGTCAATGCCGGGTTTATGCAGGTGCTCAACGCGCATGAAATCAACCTGCGCGTGTATGAGCGTGGCAGCGGTGAAACGCTGGCTTGTGGCACCGGTGCCTGCGCTGCAGCCGTCAGCGGCATTCAGCTGGGCACCTTGCAAAGCCCGGTCAAAGTACATACCCGCGGCGGCATATTAACTATTCAATGGGCGGGCGATGGCGCTCCGGTCATGATGACAGGACCGGCAGAGATTGTCTTTGACGGCGAAATAGAGATTTAGAGAGAACAGAATAGCAGCATGATGGAAGACAGTATTCACGAAAACGATATCAAGCATTACCTCAAGGCGCATCCGGACTTTTTTGAAAGTCATGCGCACTTGCTGGCTGAGCTGTTTTTGCCCAGCCCGCATGGTAAAGGCACGATTTCACTGGCCGAGCGCCAGCAAATTGCCCAGCGCGATAAAATTCGCGTGCTCGAGTCACGCTTTACCGAGCTGATTTTAACCGCAGAAGAAAATGAAGCGACGGCCAACAAAGTCCACGAGCTCACGCTGGGATTGCTGTTTGCCAAAGATGTGGCCGCATTACACACACACCTGGTGGCGTTTTTGGCCACGCACTTTCAATTGCCAAATGCGCAGCTCAAGTTATGGGTCAACGACAGTCATGCTGCGGATGACCTGTTTATAGACGCAGAAGACTCGCTGAAAAACTGGGCCAAAGATTTAAGCCAGCCTTATTGCGGCACCTTACCGACCATGGATATTGCGGGCTGGTTTACCGATACGCCTGCGTCATTGGCGGTGATCCCCATGCGCTATCATGAGGTGACCTTCGGCCTGATGGCGATCCCCAGTGAACAACGCAGCCGTTTTTATGCAGGTATGGGCACATTGTTCCTCAGCCGGATTGGAGAGCTGGTCAGCGCGTCATTGGCAAGATACATTATATGAAAGCCCCCGCTGAGGTTTCCGCCAAGAGGGATATTCTTGCGGCAATTGTCAGCGTAGGCCCCATCACTAGAGGTAGCGACCATGCATGAACTGCTGGATGACTACCTCGACTTTCTACACTTTGAGCGCGGCCTCAGCGAGCATACTCGCAACAACTACCAGCGCGATATTGAGCGTTTGTTGCAACAACATGCAGACAAGCTCCAAACACTCACCCCACAAGACATTCGTCGTCAAATTGCCAGTTTAAACAGCCAAGGCATGCATGGGCGCAGCATCGCACGCATCTTGTCCAGCTGGCGCGGATTTTACCGCTACTTGGTACTACATAAGGCGTTTCCGGCAAATCCGGTGATTGGCCTGCGTGCGCCCAAAGCGCCCAAAACATTACCGCATGCGCTGTCGATAGAACAAACTATCAAACTGGTCGAGATTGAAGGCAACGAACCAATAGCACTACGCGACCGTGCCATGCTGGAGCTATTTTACTCCTCAGGCCTGCGCCTGAGCGAACTGGTCGACCTTAACCTGGATCGCCTGGACTTGCAGGAAAGCCTGATCACCGTCACCGGCAAAGGCAATAAAACCCGTATGGTGCCCGTAGGTAGCAAAGCCGTTGCGGCGCTCAAAGACTGGCTGGCCATAAGGCCGCTGTGGCTCACTAAACGCCCGGCAGAAATGGCCGTTTTTGTTAGCCAGCAAGGCAGACGTATTCATGGTCGCACCGTGCAAACCCGTATCAACCACTGGGTCACCAAACAGGGATTGCATAACCATGTGCACCCGCATATGTTGCGCCACAGCTTTGCCAGCCACGTGTTACAGAGCAGCGGTGATTTACGTGCGGTGCAAGAAATGCTGGGGCACGCCAACATCAGCACCACGCAGGTTTACACCCATCTGGACTTTCAACACTTGAGTAAAATTTACGATGCCGCCCACCCGCGTGCACGCAAGAAATAATGCACCTTTGCGCAACGATGCTGCAGTCAAGGTTTTGCAAGAGCGCAAAATATGGCAAAATAACCTTACTAAATTAGTAAACCTTTGCCAGTCTCGTGACTCAAACGTCACATTGTTTTAGCTTACAAAAGCAGGCAACTATTTTAACAAACCAAAAAAGGAAACTCCATGGAACACGCCTTACCAGCTTTGCCATTTGCAAAAAATGCACTGGCTCCACACATGTCAGAAGAAACGTTTGACTACCACTACAGCAAACACCACCAAGCATACGTGACCAACCTCAACAACCTGATCAAAGGTACCGAGTTTGAAAACGCGGCTTTGGAAGACATCATTAAAAAGTCTTCTGCTGGCATCTACAACAACTCCGCCCAGGTTTGGAACCACACGTTCTTCTGGAACTGCCTGTCACCAAATGGCGGCGGCGAGCCAAGCGGTGCATTGGCAGCAGCCATTAACGCCAAATGGGGTTCATACGAAGAGTTCAAAAAAGCGTTTCAAGCGTCAGCCGTGGGTAACTTCGGCTCTGGCTGGACATGGTTGGTGAAAAAAGCCGACGGCTCTGTGGATATCGTTAACATGGGCGCCGCTGGCACTCCACTGACGACTGGCGACACGGCCTTGCTGACCATCGACGTATGGGAACACGCCTACTACATCGACCACCGCAACGCGCGCCCTAAGTTTGTCGAAACGTTCCTGAACCACCTGGTGAACTGGGAATTTGCAGCGAAGAATTTCGCGGCTTAATTGCATATATTGTTGAGTAATCAACAATGATTAGCGCCTAAAAACCTCAAGCCTTGCTTGGGGTTTTTACTTTTTCAACCGCCACCCACAGGACAACCGATGACCACCCTTGAAGCCGCATTTGAACAAAAGCTGTTTGAACTGATTCCACAAACCAGGAACCTTGGCATTCAAATCACGCGCATTGCAGAGAGCGAGCTACGCGTTAGTGGCGCTTATGCGCTGAATAAAAATCATCTGGATATTGTGTTTGGTGGCAGTATTGCCGCCATTTCGATCACGACGGCCTGGTCGTTGCTACAGCACAAAATACAGCAAGCCGGACTGACGGGCAACCTGGTGATCAAGCAGCAGGAAATCAAGTTTCACCTGCCCGTACATGATGATTTTGAATGTGTGGCCAGTGTGCAATCAGCGGAGGATTGGCCATTATTTTTGGACAGCTACCAGCAGCGTGGACGCGCCAAGCTGACCGTGAATGCACATATCATGTGCGAGGGCAGAATCACCTCCACATTTCAGGGGGTGTTTGTGTTGTACCAGCCGAATTGAAGGACTTACTGCACTGATTAAGCGACGCTTGAATGCGTTGTGCGACCACATGACATACTATTACACGGCCTGCATGGCCGTTTGGCTTATGGCGGATTGTTGGGGCTGGGTGACCCAGGCTTCAAACAGGTCTAGTGCCAGGGGTTTGGTGAAATAATAGCCCTGGAAGATTTCGCAGCCCAGGTCGTTGAGCACATTGAGTTGCGCTTCGGTTTCGACGCCTTCGGCCAAAATCTCCAACTTGAGGCTTTGCGCCAGCGAAATAATGGCATTGACGATACTTTCGTGATCGTGGCCGTTGAGCATATCACGCACAAAAGACTGATCAATTTTTAACTGGTCGAACGGCAGCCGCTTGAGATAAGACAAGGAAGAATAGCCAGTGCCAAAGTCGTCCAACGAGAAGCAGACGCCGCTTTGCTTGAGCGCGCTCATTTTGGCAATAATATCTTCGACATTATCTACCAGCATACTTTCTGTGAGTTCAAGCTTGAGCTTGCCCGGGTCTATGCCTGCTTCAGCGAGCATATGCTGCACTTCTGCCACAAACCCAGGCTGCAAGTATTGCTTGGGACTGACATTGACCGACAGTACCAGGTGACGTAATTGTGGATGGCCAGCCCAGCGCTGCAACCTGTTGCAGGCTTCTTGCAAAACCCAACTACCCAACGCCACAATCTGGCCGGTATTTTCTGCCAGGCTAATAAACTGACCCGGCATGATCACGCCATGCTCAGGATGCTGCCAGCGCACCAGCGCTTCCGCCCCGACAATATGGTGCTGCTGGTCGTATTGCGGCTGAAAATGCAAAGTGAATTCCTGTTTTTCAATCGCGGTATGCAAATCAGCTTCCAGCGCGGCGCGCTGACACAGTTCGGTTTCCATTTGCGTATCAAAAAACTGATAGCCATTGCGGCCCGCCTCTTTAGCCTTATACATCGCCATATCGGCGCGGCGCAGTAACTCGTCCGTTTGGCTCATGTGTTCAGGATCAAACAACACGACGCCGATACTGGGCGTGGTGTAATGCTGGTAATGCTTAAGGTTAAACGGCTTTTTAAACGCAGCCAAAATCTTTTCGCAGACACGTCTGGCCTGTTTTTCAGCCTGTATGGCATCATGATGCAAGCTATCGAGCACGACCACAAACTCATCACCGCCCAAGCGACTGACAGTATCAAAGCGGCGCACCGATTGCTTGATGCGCTTGGCTACTTCAACCAGCAAGGCATCGCCGACATCGTGTCCGTGCGTATCATTGAGCGTTTTAAAGTTATCAATATCAATAAACAGCAAGGCGCCACCGGTTTCCTTGCGCATGGCTTTACGCACATGCGTCGCCAGTTTTTCCTGCAACAACATGCGGTTAGGCAAGCCGGTCATGGTGTCGTAATAGGCCAACTGGCGGATTTGCGCATCGGCCTGTTTACGCTCAGTAACATCCCTGAACACCGCCACCCAATGCGTCACCACGCCGCCTTTATCTGGCAAAGGCACAGCATCCATATCAAGCGAGACGCCGATGCCAGCCTGATTCACGGTCACCACCTCGGCTTTAACCGCACGCATCTGCTGAAAGGCGTCTTTGATCCGCTCCAGCTCACGCCCAGGCGTGGCCTCCTGAAACAACGCAAAGGGCGAAACACCGCTCAGCAAGTCTATGGAACGGCCAGTAATCCGGGAAAAAGCATCGTTTAAAAACACGATTTTTTGCTGCATGGGCGCGTGCAGCGGCGACTCGGTAATCATGACAATATCGTTGAGCCTGGAGACGCCATTGCGCAACAAATGCAGTTGCTCGTCTGACTGTTCACGCTCAATGGCTAGGCCGAGAATGTGGGCGTAGCTGTCGATAAAATCGAGTTCTGCTACGTGTGGACTATGGCGCTGTTGGCGATACATGGCCAACAGCCCAAGCACGCGGCGGCTGCGTGAGTAAATCGGCACGGTCCAGCAGGCACGCAGGCCATGGCTCATGGCAGGCGCACAACAGGCCTGCCATAACGGGTGCGTGCTGATGTCTTCAGCAATCAACCGGCGCTCGGTCAATGCGGTCATACCGCATGCCTGCAAATCGATCTCATCTATGGCTTTGGCATAAGCAATTGGCAACCTGGCCGAGGCGATCCGGCGCAAATGCTGGCCTTCTTTATCCAGCAGCAACATCGCACAACGCACATCGGGAAACTGCTGCTCGATTAATAACACCGCAGCATGCAAAACGTCTGGCAACGCCACATCGGCCAGCATCATGGCTTGAATTCTGTCTTGCCCTTGCTTGATGGCCGCCAGTTGCTTGTGCGCGGTGATGTCTTGCAACGAACCTTGCAACTTGACAATCTTGCCTTCGTGATCGCGCACGGGCCGGCCCATGGCGCGCACCCAGAAGCGGCGACCATTGGTCGTGATCTTTTCCAGCTCCAGGTCATAAGGCATGCCTTCATCGATACATTGTCGAATCGCGCTGCTCATCAATGCCTGATACTCAGGCACAAACATGCTCAAGCCCTCCTCTACCGTTGGCGAGTAGCCTGGCGGCATATCATGCAAAATGGCGACTTCGTCAGACCAGTGAATCAGATTGGTTTTAAGGTCAATGATCCAACCGCCGATTTTTGCTACGCTACCTGCCACTTTGAGCAGATATTCAGCCTCTGTGCGCCGGTCAATTTCGCTTTGTAAGGCCTGCGTGCGATGAATCACTTGCCGCCTGATTTGCAAGTTCCACAGAAATGTCACGCCTAATATTAGCAACAGCAGGGCAACGCCTCGCGTAAACCACAGCATGTATGGTCGTTTCACCAGCACATCGCCCTGATAGACAAAGCCTTTCAGGCTATATTGCGCCGGAATCAAGCCGAGCTCGGCAAACGTGTTGGCAATGACATCCCATCGATCTTCATTCATGTGCCCCCAAGGCACTACTTCCGACAACACATAAGGCACCATTAAACTGGCTTCCTGCATCAGCGTTTGCTGGGTCAAGCCACGCTTGGTGACCCCAGGCATACGGGCAATCTGCTGGACCATTGCCTCTTTGTGGTTGAACGCGTATGCCCAGCCTTTTTTGGTGGCGCGCAAAAAAGCCTCCACACGTTCTGGATGCATAGACAATTCACGCTCTGTCGTGAATAAAATATCGCCATAAAAATCGACGCCATAGCCCTGATTGCTAATCATCGCTGGTGAATAGCCCATGTGCTGTAACTGCACGGGCTCATCCATGGCATACGCCGAAATGACATCGACCTTGCCTTCTATCAAATCCTGCAAGCGCCAACTATGCGGCACGATGGTCATCTGCTTAATATCAATATGTTGCTTGAGCAGCATGGCTTTAAACTGCAAGCCCCCCTGATCACCCGACATCATGATGCGTTTGCCGATCAGGTCTTCAGGCCGATAGATACCACTTTCATTCAAACTGAGTAAGACGTAAGGCGAGTGCTGAAAAACGGCAGCGAGCGCCACCACGGGTTTGCCAGTGATGCGGGAAACCAGAATTTCGGAATCCCCAATCGAGTAATCCGCTTGGCCTGATAGCACCTGCTGTAAAGGTGGCTTGTCCTTGCTGCCTTCGATAATCTCGACATCCAGGCCTTCATCACGGTAAAAGCCTTGCTGTTGGGCAGCATAGTAACCGGCAAACTGAAACTGATGATGCCACTTGAGCTGTAGCCTGATATGCTCGGATGCAGCGGCAACAGTCGCAATCGCCAGGCACACGCATGCCAGCAGCCATTTGCATAATGTAAGAGTCAGTCCGCGCTTCATGGGTATCCGAACAACGTGAAAAAATATGGGATTGGTTGCCAACAACCAATCTCACCCAACCATGTTTATACCGCACCGCCGACTGTTCACATCAAGCAAACAGACAACCATTTATAGTCATATCAATCGAATTGACCGCTATGCTTTTTAGCTTATCGCCCAGGCCTAGATTTAAAGCATGATCAGTCGTTACTCAGTGACTTGAATGTTGGCCGGGCTTGAGGGTAAATGACAGTAAGAACATCAGACATGACACCAGACATAACAACTGAAAACCACTCTCGAAGTGACCACTCACATCATGCATGCGCCCCACTATAAAAGGGCCACACGCTGCGATCAGATAGCCAACGGTTAACACAAACGCATTCCAGCGATTGGCTGCATCCGGGGTATGCGTATGGTCTAGCGGCAAGGTCATCGCCAAGGTAAATGCCCCGCCGAGACCAAGCGCCGTCAGCGGCACCCACAACCACGGCCAGGCGCCTGGCGTCGCCATACCTGCCAAACCTATGGTAGAGACCAAAGCGCAGCCTGCGAGCCAGCCACGTCGATCTGTGTGTCGGCTATACATGCCAACCACCGGGCTCGCTAGCATAAAGCAAAAAGTAAAACTGGCGAGGACGGCGCCAGCCTCGGCAGCAGGCATACCACTTTCCTGATACATCGCCGCTGTCCAGGTGAGGATGGCATAAAACAAAAAGTTAACGCAGGCAAAGAATAAGGCAATCATCCAGGCCACTGGTGTGCGTAAAGGCAAGCGTGAAGGCGCTGCCTGTGGCGGCGTCCCATTGACGGCACGGGTGGTGACCGATTTGCGTATCACTTGCCACCAGGCCACCATGGCAATCACACCTAGCACCGCCCACAGACCAGTCGCGACCCGCCAGCCCGCAGCTTGTAATATCCAGCCAGTGAGACCGGCTGACAAGGTGCTACCCAATGACAAAGCGGTGGCGTAAATGCCCATCATCAAGGCCGCGCGATGCGCAAAACTGGCTTTGACGATGCCGGCAAACATGGCGCCTGCAATGGCGATCCCAGCCCCGACACCGACAGTCGCCGCGATGAGTAAACCACTACCAGGAGAGTAAGCGCGCACCAACATCGACAGACTCAGCACACTCAACGCAAACATCAGCACTTTATTCACACCAAATCGGCGTACCAGCCAAGGCGTAGGCAACGCTAACGCGCCCATTAAGACATCAGGAATCGCTGTCATCATCGACGCCATGGCGTGACTCAACTGAAAGCGCTCGATGATGGCGGGCAACGCCGGGCCCATGGAAACAATCCCTGGCCGCAAGGCGATGGCCACCAACACAATCGCCAACACTAACCACCACTCCGTTTTAGAGAAACCCGCAGGAATTCCCTGACTATTTTTCATTTTTTGCTCCTGACTTCAAACGATGCAAACGTCACTGTAACGGGGAGCGAGTCATTGAAAAATACGCCATTTGTCTGATATGGCAGCGCGGGCCGACGTGTCGGTGGCAGGCAGCGATAAAAGAGTGGTGTAAAATGCGCATGCAACCCTGGCGCACGATGCGCACCCGGCATCATTTTTTGTGGAGAATATTGTTGAAACTGGCTACTTGGAACGTCAACTCCCTGACTGTGCGCTTGCCGCATATACTGGACTGGCTGGCTGCTAATCAGCCAGATGTGTTATGTCTGCAGGAAACCAAGCAGGAAGATAGCAAATTTCCTTATGCCGCCTTGCAAGAAGCCGGGTTTAATGCCGTCCATAATGGCCAAAAAACCTACAACGGGGTGGCGATTATCAGCCCACATCCGCTGCACGATGTGCACCTTGACCTGCCCAATTTCGCAGACGAACAAAAGCGCATTATTGCGGCCACCATACAAGGTGTGCGCGTGATTTGCGCCTATGTGGTGAATGGCCAGGCGCTGGATTCAGATAAATACCAATATAAACTGAATTGGCTGACAGCCCTGCAGAACTGGATGACAGACGAGTTGAAGCAACACGAAAAACTCGCCTTGTTAGGGGATTACAATATTGCGCCGGATGATAGAGATTGCCATGACCCGGCCGCCTGGTCAGGTCAAGTACTGGTGAGCCAGCCCGAACGGGAAGCCTTTGCGCGATTATTGGCGCTGGGGTTACACGATAGCTTTCGCCTGTTTAACGACGAAACCGGGCAGTTTAGCTGGTGGGATTACCGCATGGCCGCGTTTCGCCGCAACATGGGCATGCGCATAGACCATATTCTGGTCAGTGATGCGCTCAAGCCATTGTGCCAGAGTTGTGTCATCGACAAGGCACCACGAAAACTGGAGCGCCCCAGCGATCACACACCAGTCATGCTGACACTGGCAAACGCGTAATTAAACGGTAGGCATCACAAACTTGATGCCTTGCAGTACTTCCAGAATGCGTGATTTGAGGCGTTTATTCATCTCGGCCTCTATTTCCTGCAGTTGCGCGGCCACGACCGTTGCCACCACTGCCTCTATTTTCTCTTGCAAAGCAGGGGCTGTCGCAGCTAGTTCAGCCTGCATATTCTGTTTAAATTCGGCCATTTGCGCCGCGTTGAGCTCGGTAAACACCTGCTGCAAAGACGCTTTGTAATCATCCACCAGCGTCGATGCCGCTAAGGCCTGGCTGTCAGACAAGGTTTGCTTGTGAGTGTCCTGCAACTGTTGCAGATGCTCGGCCAAGCCTTGCTCAAGTTGCTCTCGCAAAGAATTTAGGCGACTTTCCATGTGGGCTTGTTGCGCATCCATCAGTGGCGAAAAAGTTTCGCCTAACCATTGCTGACTGGCTTTATCGACCGTGTCACGCAGCGCCTGTTCGGTGCTGGCCAGTAACTGCTGCTGGCTGTCACCTAATTGTGACAGCTTTGCTTCAAGCGCTTGCAGTTGCTGCTGGCTAGTGTTTTCTAACGTGCTGTGAAAGGCTTGCTCACTGGCCTGTATCTGCGTTTGCTGGGTTTCAGCCACCTGGCTGGCTTGGGCCTCAAACGCCTGCAACTGCTGTTTGCCAACATGGTCCATGGCCTCACGAAAAGCATGCTCTATTGCCTGAATGCTATCACCAACCTGCGATTGCGCCTTGGCTAACACCTCTTGTTGCAGTGTGTTGGCATAATCGGCCAGCGACTGCTGGCCAGCCGTCAGCGTCTCCGTATTTTTCTCAGCGAGCTGGGTCGCCACCAGTTGCGCAATTTCCGGCAACAAAGCCTGTTTCAGTTGCGTCACCAGTTCGTCCATGTCAAACGCAGGCGCAGCCCCTTTATGCACGACTTTGGTTAATACCGGAATTTCTGAAATATCCACACCATCCCCTTTGCAAGGCTTGTTACTGCGATTGCTTATTTATGTGTTGAATCTCGTAACCACGGTCACGATAAAATGCCCAACGCTGCCGGCCAGCCATTTTGTCAGCCTCATCAGTACCGATCAACTCGAAGACATGGCGAAAACGACTAAAAAACTTAGGCAAGGCTGCCTGACAATTAAACAGCAAGTCATCGTGCTGAATCTGCGTCGGCAGCCAGGCCAGGTGCACCGGCGTCAGACTAGCATTTGCCGCATCTGCCAGTACATTCGGCACAAAACTATCCGCTGTTTGCTGCCATAGCTGATCACCGATGGCTTGTGCCTGGTCACGATCGGGCACATAAATGGTCACACGCCGTTGCCGCGCCCATGCCTGGTTCACCAAATGCTGTATCAAGGCAACAGGCTCAGTCACATCAGTATAAAAACGGATTTTGGTCATGGCAGCTTTATTTGGCGGCTTGTTCCAGCAAATACGTCACCAGCAAAGGCACTGGACGACCCGTACCGCCTTTTTCCTTGCCAGACTTCCAGGCCGTGCCGGCGATATCCAGGTGCGCCCAGTCATATTTTTTGGCAAACCGCGACAAGAAACAAGCGGCAGTAATACTGCCCGCCGCGCGGCCACCGATGTTGGCGATATCGGCAAAGTTACTGTCCAGCTGGCTTTGATAATCGTCCCACAATGGCATTTGCCAGGCACGGTCATTGGCCTGCTCGCCCGCGGCCAGCAAGGCCTTGGCCAAGGCATCGTTATTGGCAAACAAGCCGCTGACATGATGGCCCAGCGCAATCACGCAAGCACCTGTCAAGGTCGCAATATCAATCACGGCCGCTGGTTCAAAACGCTCGGCATAGGTCAGCGCGTCGCACAAAATCAAACGGCCTTCGGCGTCGGTGTTCAGCACCTCAATGGTCTGGCCAGACATACTGGTTAACACATCCCCCGGCTTAGTGGCACGGCCACTCGGCATGTTTTCACAGGTGGGGATCAAGCCGACCACATTCAGTGGCAGCTTCAACTCACCCAAGGCTTTAAACACGCCCAGCACCGAGGCCGCACCGCACATGTCATACTTCATTTCATCCATGTCAGCGCCTGGTTTGAGGGAAATGCCGCCGGTATCAAAGGTGATGCCCTTACCGACCAGCACCACTGGTTTTTGCGACTTTTTGCCCTGCAGATGCTGCAACACAATAAACCGTGGCGGCTCGTCACTGCCTCGCGTCACACCTAGGAAAGACCCCATATTGAGTTTTTCAATCGCGGCCTGCTCCAGTACCTCGACCTTAAAGCCGTACTCTTTGGCCAGCTTTTCAGCCTGCTTGCCCAAATAGCTAGGCGTGCAGATATTAGGCGGCAAATTGCCCAGGTCTTTGGCCAATGCCACACCTTGGCCAAGACTGCTACCCTGGTTCACGCCCACCTCTGCAGCGGCTTGATCCGCTTTGTCCACCAGTACCATCACCTGTTTGAGTGGATGCGGCTCAACAGACTTCTCTTTCACCGCATTGACTTTATAGGTCGCGTCCAGCGCGACCTCAGCCAAGGCCGCAGCGATTTGCTGCAAGCTTGTTTTTTTGATACTGAGGCTGGCAATATCTGTCGCCACACTCTCAACCCCGGCGGGCAGCGCCTTCAGTGCCGCACGCACGCTGTTACGCACGCTTTTCAGGCTCGCCTCATCGGCTTTACCCAAGCCGACCAGCATCACCCTTGGCGCCGCCACTCCGGGCAGTTGGCGCAACAATAAGGTACTGCCGGTTTTACCTTCCATATCGCCGGACTTCAATGCGGTTGAAATGGCTTTTTCGCTGATCGCATCCAGCGATTTCGCTAAATCCGTCAGTTTTCGGCCCTCATAAATGCCGACCAGCAAGCAATCGGTACGCAATTTTTCCGGGGCAGCGCTTTTTATGCTAAATTCCATCTTTATCCTTTGTGATTCCATGCAATTTGCCTGAGTGATGGTTGTATTATCTAGTGTTTTATGCTGATTTCAAAGCGGTGCATCTAAATTGAAAATTTTCAAACGTGCATTGTCTGCAGAGCTGATGTCTTCGGCGTCTGCCATTTTCCTGATTATCCTGGGTATTGTCGTGGCGCAACGCGCGGGCAATATCGTGCGCCAAGTATCCAAGGGCATTTTGCCCAATGATGCCATCGGCACTATCCTGACCTTCAGCCTGGTGCAGTTCATGCCCATGATGCTGTCGCTGGCTATTTTTCTGGCTGTGCTGCTGACCCTGACCCGCTGGCATCGCGACTCGGAAATGGTGATCTGGATGAACGCAGGGCTAAGCCTGCGCCAATGGGTGCAACCCATCATGCGCTTTATTTCGCCAATTGTGCTCATCATCTGCGTCTTCAGTTTGCTCATTCTGCCGTGGGCCAACGAAAAAGCAGACAACTATCGGGCGCAACTCAAAAAACGCGATGAACTGTCATCCATCAGCCCCGGCACGTTCAAAGAGTCCAATAACGGCGATCGCATCTATTTTATCGAGAGCTTCGATAAGCTGGGTTACGAGGTGAAAAACATTTTTGTGCAATCTAAACAAAATGGTAAAACCGGTATTATCACAGCCAATCGTGGCAGCCGCTATAAAGCAGCCAATGGCGATAACTTCTTGCGCATGGAACACGGCAGGCGTTATGAAATCACGCCCAATACGCTAGAAGTCATGACCACAGAATTTGAGCGCTACGACATCCGGGTTGAAATCAAGGAAGCCGCGCCGACAACCGGCACGGCGCAAACCAGGTCTACCCAATCCCTGCTTAGCGGTGCCACCACCGCCGACCACGCCGAACTACACTGGCGGCTAGCGATGCCCATCTCTACCATCGTAATGGTGCTACTCGCCATTCCGTTGAGTTTTGTTGATCCGCGTGCCGGGCGCTCACTCAACATCATGTTTGCCATCCTGATATTCATTATTTACAACAATATGCTGAGCATCTTCCAGGCCTGGGTGACGCAAGGAAAAATATCGATTTTGGTCGGGCTATGGCCGGTGCATCTTATTTTTGTGCTGCTTGGCTGGTATCTCTATCACCGCAGGAAATATCTCAAACCATTGATTCCTGACTGGTTTAAACGCCGGGGTAAGCGTGTAAAAACATGACGCTGACTATCCTCAACCGCTATTTCTGGAAAGAAATCAGTTTTAACATCATGCTGGTGTTGCTGGGCCTGCTCGCCATGTTTTCTTTCTTTGACCTGCTGCAAGAGCTTGATAGTCTGGGGCGTGGTCACTACGGCATCAATAGCATGCTGGTTTATGTCGGCCTGAGTATCCCTGGCCACATTTATGAAGTGGCGCCGGTGGCGGTGTTGTTAGGCATTGTTTACACCCTCGGCGCCATGGCCTCCAGCTCAGAGCTGATCGTGATGCGAACCAGCGGCATTTCGTTGCAAACCATTGCAAAAATGCTGTTGAGCATTGGCCTGGTGTTTGCGCTAGTCACGTTTTTAATTGGTGAAATTATCGCGCCTATCAGCGAAAAAATGGCGCAACGCATCCGTATCCAGGCCACAGATTCTGTGGTCGCACAAGACTTCCAGTCTGGTCTATGGATCAAGGATGGCAGTAGTTTTGTGAATGTCGGCACGGTCGTGCCAGACACCAGCCTGGTGGACATTCGCATTTATGACTTTGATGCGCAGTTTCGCCTGCGCAATGTCAGCCATGCAGACAAAGGCTCGTTTGAAGATGACCACTGGGTATTATCGAATGTGACACAAACCAGTATGCACACCAGCAAGGCAGCGCAACACAACTCGGTCACCTCGCAGTTTTTCAAACAAACCAAGTGGGAGTCGTTAATCAGGCCGGAGCTGCTGAATGTATTGCTGGTGTTACCAGAGAAAATGTCGGCCTGGAACTTGTATAGTTTTATCCAGTATCTGGATCAAAACGGCCAACGCACAACCCGCTACCAGGTCGCACTCTGGTCCAAACTGGTGTATCCGCTGGCTTGCCTGGTGATGGTGATTCTGGCGCTGCCATTTGGCTTTTTACAACAACGTGCAGGCGGCATCAGTGCCAAAATTTTTGCTGGTATCTTCCTCGGCGTGGTTTACCAGATCATGAACCGCGTCTTTGTGCACCTGGGCGTGCTGAATGACTGGTCGCCGCTTATCAGCGCCATCAGCCCGACAGTGCTATTTTTAGCAGCCGGGCTTGGCATGCTCTACTACGTCGAGCGGCGCTAACATAAAAGCTTAAACCGGCGGCAACTCGCGGATGCGCGAGCCTAGCAGACGGTCATGTAAAAACTGCTGCTCGCGGTCAATCAACGCCCACCACAGCGTTAACCCGGCGGGCAGCAATAACAGCCCTGCCAGCACATACCGCAATACCGCCTGCTGAAAGCTCAGCAACTGCCCCTGCTGATCAACCACTTTCAGCTTCCAGGTCTGGCTGGCCAAGGTTTGCCCGGTCACCACCCAGCAGCGCACAAAATAAGCGCCCATAGCCAGCCATAGCAGCCCTTGCAGGCCCAGCCGCTGCCAGCCTTGACTCGCATCGCCAACCAGCATCAGATACGCTGCCGTCAGCGCCAATGCTAATGCCAGCATTAATAAGGCTTCGTAAATCACCGCCAGATAGCGTTTGATTAAATGTTTCATGTGTCTCCAGATAACAAAAACCCCGCAATCGCGGGGTCAGGCAGAAAAACGCAGGATTATTTTTGATCCCAGCTATCTTCCCACATGCAGTGTCTGATTTTGTGGCGATTCGCAATCAGTTCGTCAATGCTAGGCTCGTCGTTCAATGCGCGCTTCAAGGCCAGCTTGATCGCTTCATAGTTGTTTTTGTAAAGGTCAGCCTTGTCCAGGTTAGCCTCTTTAGCACAGCCCGGGTCAACCCACAGCAAAGCCACGATACACAAATCGTTTACCAGCTCTTTAGGGATGATGCCTTCGATCACCGCATCGGTAATGCCATCAGCCACACCGGCTTGTACCACGCCGCCGAACAATTCAATGTTCAATGAATCTTTCAAGGTCACTTTTGGCACCATCATGGTCGCTGGGCGGACCATCTGGTTAATGTCGCGCACTGCAAACATGGCAGTGTGGCCTTTGGTTTGCGCCATCATGTTGGCAAATGCAGCACCCACTGGGCCATCTACAGAACCAATCAAGATTTCCGGCATCGCGGCGGTTACATCTTTACCTTCAGAAAACACGGTGGCTTCACCGGCTTTAAATACGATTTTTGACATGAGAATTCCTTTGATGTCTGCAAGTTGGAGAAAAACTTAAGGCGTAATTATACCAGTTCAAGTTGCATATCAATATGCAATATATCGGCATCACTGTAAGGCTCGCCACAGATTTCAAAGCCAGCTTGCTGATAAAAGCCAACGGCATGCATTTGCGCTGACAAGCGCGCATGCGTGACATCCAGCTGACGGCAAATTTGGATTGCCTGCATCAACAGCGCCTCACCCACGCCCTGCCCGCGCCATGCAGGCAGCACCGCCATCCGGCCAATATGCCCATCCGGCAACACTCTGGCACAGGCAACCGACTGGCCCTCGAGGCTGGCCAGCAAATGGGTCGCAGTTTCATCTGCGGCATCCCATTCCAGGGCTTCTGGCACTTGTTGCTCGTCGATAAACACACGTTGCCTGATGCTGCGACACTCAGCCCATAACGGATGTTGCACGCCTAAAATATGAATACTGAGCTTGATACGTTGTACTGCCATGCAGGCCCCTTGATAAAGTCTGACGATTGTACCTGTGTTGCAATTGTAGTTGGCCACAGGCATCATACGACCTTTAATTAAAACAGGATTTGAGGAAAAGCTATGTGTCGTTTTCAAACTGCGGCGGCCAGAATTTTACTGGGGCTGGTGTTTTTCGGGGTGGTGATTTTAAAATTGATGGCGATTCTGAATACGCCTGACGGCTATCTGCAATACCAAATGACCTTGGGCCAGTTTGGCTTGCCAGCAGTATTTGCGCCGTTGCTGATCCTGATTCAATTTGTGTTTGGCCTGATGTTGATACTTGGCTTCAAAACCCGCCTGTCAGCCCGTGTATTGGGCTTACTGGCAGCTTTTATGGCTGTGATTCTGGCCCAGGCCTCACTGGATGCGTTCTTTGCTTACATGGGGATTGCCGGAGGCATGTGGTTGCTGAGCATTTATCCTGACACCGCTTGCAGCCTGGATAACCGCAAGTAATACGAGCTATCACCAATAAAAAAGCCGGGACAATCCCGGCTTTTTTATTACAGCAGTTGAAAGTTAGCCCTTGATTTTAATGCCCAGCTGCTTGAGTTTACGGTACAAATGTGTGCGCTCTAGGCCTGAGATTTCAGACAATCGGCTCATATTATTTTTCACCAGACGCATGTGATATTGAAAGTAAAAGCGCTCAAACTCATCACGCGCTTCACGCAATGGCTGGTCCAGGTTCAGCGGCATGTGCTGCTCGGCCGAATCAGTACTTTGACCTTGAAAATTAGCCAGCACACGCTGTACGTCCGCTTGCGTGATGGTGTCAGCCAAACTAGTCATCAGTAGGTTTTGCACCACAGACTCAAGCTCATCCAGATCGCCCGGCCAGTCCGCATTCCGCATGGCATTCAAGGCCGCCACATCAAACGACTTATAGTCAATCTTACTGGCTTCAACCATCAGCGTCGCCATAGCACTCACCAAATCCGGAATATCTTCTTTATGCTCATCCAGACAAGGCACCTTCACCGCAGCCCCAGCCAGTGTTTGCAACAAGGCCTGCTCCAACATGGCCTTTTCAATGAGCTGCGGCAACCCATACTCACTGGCACAAATCACACGCACGCCATACTTGTCAGACTTATTGATCAGCAGACTCAGGCCTTTTTGCTCGGTCTTGCCCAGCTTGGTCACTTCATCGACAAACACCACGCCTTCGCGCGCTTGCTCGAGGATTTCCATCGGAGCGGTGACCAATTTTTCATACTCGGTGAGCGCGACCCAAGGCGTATTGGGCGGGCGCAGGAATTTGGCGCATAAAGGCACGCTGCCGCCTTTTTTGCCAATCAGGAACAAGGTATTTTTATGGCGTGCCAATTGCTCCAGACGCTGTTTGAGCTCCTGAATTACCGCGCTTTTGCCAAAGCTCGACAGGTTCACTTCAGTATGCGCGAGGTGCTCGGTGTGTTTAATGGCAGCACCCACGGTTTTGAGCAGTTTTTGCAGGGCGATCGGCTTCTCGAGAAAATCGAACGCACCCAGGCGGGTGGCCTCAACGGCCGTATCAATCGTGCCATGCCCCGACATCATGATGACAGGCATGGTGAGTAAGCCGGCATTGGCCCACTCTTTGAGCAAACTGATGCCATCGCAATCTGGCATCCAGATATCCAGCAAGACCAGATCCGGGCGCAGTTTGAGACGCTCATCCCTCGCCACTTGTGCGTTCTCAGCTAGACGCACAACATGCCCTTCATCTCGCAAGATGTCGCTCAACAACTCCCTGATGCCTATCTCGTCATCGACCACCAAAATATTACGTGAAGCCATGGTACTTCCTTACACGATGCGCTCAACGCGCCGACGCTGTTGTTGTTTATCTACCGGCAAGCTGATGGTGACGCTGGCGCCCCCTTGTGGCAGATTGTCTATGCGAATCTGTCCACGCTGCTCTTCTATCATTTTTTTCACAATGGCCAACCCCAACCCTGTGCCGTGAGACTTGGTCGTCACATAGGGTTCAAACACCCTCGCCATTACATCGGTTGGGAAACCACTGCCGTTATCGGTCACGGTTAATTTTATACGCTCGCCATCATAATCGGTCAAGACCACAATGTGCGGCTCTGCCACTTGCGTCAGCGCATCCTGCGCATTTTGCAGCAGGTTGTGCAAAATCTGCCGCATCATGGTTGCATCGGCATGAATCTCAGGTAATTGCTCATGCAGAGACAATACCAATTTGACGGCCGACGCGTTATACAAGCGGCTCACATCTCGAATTAAAGCATTTAAATCCAGTTTGACCAACTGCGCGGCGGGCGTTCTGGCGTATTCGCTAAACTCGTTGACCATGTTTTTCATCGCCTGTACCTGATTCACAATGGTGTCGGTCGATTTAAACAGCATCTCAGCGTCTTTGCTATCCAGCTTATCCTGCAACTTAAGCTGCAAGCGCTCGGCTGATAATTGTATCGGTGTCAGCGGGTTTTTGATTTCATGCGCCAACCGTCTGGCCACCTCCGCCCAGGCCGCATCGCGCTGTGCCTGCGCCATGGCGGTGACATCATCAAATACGACCACCAGACCATGCCCGGCACCTTCTGGCAAACGGGTAACACGCAGCATGAGAATTTGCATGCCATGCACGCCGTCAATCTCAATCTGGCTGGTCAGATGCCGTTCATGATGGTCAAACTGTAAGGTATCCTCATAGTGCTGCATGACCAATTCGGTGAGCGGGCTGAGGTATTTATTTTCGACTGCCACTTCGGTAAAAATCTTGTTTTTAAAGCCCACCAGCGAAATCCCCAAAATGTTGGTCGCGGCCAGGTTATACACACGCAGTTCTGCGCGCTCGTTAATGGTCATCACGCCCGAGCTCAAATGCGACAGAATCGCCTCGAGATAAGCGCGCGCAGACTCTACGTGCTGGCGGCTTTGCTCAGACGCGTTTTTCGCCTCCTGTAACTGCCGCGTCATACTGTTAAACGACTTCACCAGCACGCTGAGCTCATCTTTACCAAACGAAGGCAATTGCTGTGAGTAATCGCCACTGGCAATCAGGCGCGTGCCTTCGGCCAGCACGGTGAGCGGTTGCGCCATGCGGCGGCTAAGCGCAAACGCAATGGTCAATGCGCCTAGCATCGACAACAACAGAATCATGGTCAGCGTCAGCATAAAAATGTCTTTTAATGACTGACGGCTGTAAGACAGCGTTTGGTACTCGCGATAAACATCCTGCACCGACTCAGCGGTATTCGACAGCGCTTTGGGCACCGGCTGCATCAACTGCAAAATGCGCAACTCACCCGTAATCCCCAAGGGTTCCACCGGCGTCAGCACCCGCATATACAGGCCCTTGCCAGGAATCGGCTCGATCTTTCCGTAGACGCCACTCCTGGCCTGGCGCAACTGTGGTACCGAAGGCAGCTCAGGCAAAAAACTGCTGGGGTCAGAACTACTCACGGCTAAAATAGCGCCTTGCGCACTGAGCAAGGCCGCATCCTGAATGCCTGCTTTTTCACGTAAATCGTTGATTTGGCTGTAATGAGAACGCGCAGGCTGTAGCGACAGCGACACCGCCATGCTTTGCGCCTTTTCCTTCACATCGCCCAGCATGATATCCAGTGCGCGCTGGCCCAAATTCAGGCCGCCATCCAGCGCAGACTCTACTTTGACGTTAAACCAGGACTCAATCGAACGTGACAGAAAATTGACCGATACCAGGTAGACGATCAAGCCTGGGATAAGCGCCATCAACGCAAACGTCACCAGCAACCTGAAGTTGAGTTTACTGCCAACCTGCTTGGATTTGGTGGTGCGGTAAAGATGGCGTAACTGATAGGCGATGACCCCCAGCAGCAGCAAGGCCAGACCGGCATTGATATAGAGTAAAACTAGATAGTAATCACCGCTGATGGCGGTATTGGCACTCGCCAGCGACAGCAAATAAAGCAGGGCTGCTGCCAGCGCAATAGACAAAATCAGGACATAACGCATAATGCTAGCGCAGTGTTTCCTTCACCCACCAGCTAAAGGTAGGCGTGACCAGTTCCCAGTCACTTTCACCCAACGCATCCAGTTGCAGCGCTTTGGGCAATTTGCTGGTATCCAGATGCATTTTAAGCGCCGCCTGGTAAGGCTGGTTTTTTTCTAGCGTGGCATGCGGCACCAAGCGCCAGTCATGAATCAAACCCAGCTCACGCCTGGCTTCGCTCAGGCTATCAAACACTTTTTGTTGTTGCGGATAATTAAGCAGATATTGCTTGGTCAGCGCATGGTAGTTCAGGGTGACGGCGCGACGCTCAGTCACGACTTCGTCATCAAACCAGTATTTCAGTGGTTTGACAATTTGAAATTCGTACAAAAAAGTCAGCGCAACGCCTTTACTCAATGCTTCTTCCAGCGCACGGCCAAACTGGATATCAATGTCGGCATCCAGTGTCCAAACTTCATCGCGCAACACTAACTCTGCACTGCGGATATGCGCATGATTGCCGCCAGCAAAGGCTAGCCAAGTTGTGAAACTGAGCAACAAGCCCAGCCATAACCAGCGATTAATGTTTTTGCAACAAGGCATAAAACAATCCGTCATGCGCAGCGCTAGGTAACAATTGACCACCAAGCTGATGCTGACACGGTAATGTCGACACATCAAAAGCGACTGGCAACCTTGTCGCGTCGGTGTGCGTGGCTAAAAATTGCTGAATTTGCATTTCGTTTTCTTGTTGGAATATTGAGCAAGTCACGTACAACAATTTACCGCCTTTTGCCAGCATTTGCCACAAATTCGATAAAATTTCCTGCTGTGTCCGGGCAAACGTTGCCAGATCCTGCGGCCTGCGCAACCACTTCATATCGACATGGCGGCGCACAATACCCGAGGCACTACATGGCACATCCGCCAAAATGCGTTCAAACAACTGGCCATCAAACCAGTCCGCCTGCGCAGCATCGCCAGTCACTACTTTGGCTTGCAAACCCAAGCGCTGCAGATTTTCGTGCACACGCCGCAACCGCTCAGGCTCTGCATCCAATGACAGTAATTCAACGTCACTGGTTTCCAATAAATGACAAGTCTTGCCACCAGGCGCACTGCACGCATCGAGGACGCGCATGCCAGGCTGTAAATCCAGCAAGGGCGCAGCCCACTGTGCGCCTGCATCTTGCACACTGACCCAGCCTGCCTCGAAGTGCGGTAGCTTGTGCACAGGCAATGGCTGTTCTAACAAGATCGCCGTCCCGCCCAAATGCCGCGCGGCGATACCAGCACCCTGAAGCCATTGCATATAAGCATCCACATCCGTCTTGCGCACATTCACACGCAAGGTCATGGGCGGGTGGCTATTGCCAATCTCAAGGATGGCTTGCCAATCCTGCGGATATTGCTGTTTCAGGGTATCTATCCACCATTGCGGATAGTTAAATTGCACCTCTTCGCGCGAAGCAATCTGCGGCTGCAAATCGGCACGCTGACGCAAAAAGTTGCGCAACACGGCATTGACCAGGCCTTTTGCCCAGCGCTGCCCGGTTTTACCGGCGGCCTCTACCGCCTGGTTGACCACGGTAAAATCATCATCACTGCTATGCAGCAATTGTGACAACGCCACCAGTAACAAAGCGCTGACGCGCTCATCGCTGACGGGTTTGGGCGTCAACGCCTTGAGATAAGCCGCGGATTCGGCATAAAAGCGTAAGGTGAGATAGCTGTAATCCTGCGCGGCGGCCTGTTGCTGCGGCGTGGCCGCTTTCACCTTGCGCAAGGCTTTGGGCATGGAAACAGTCAGGTTATGTCCGGCCAATACTTCGGCCACCGCATGGGCGGCAATGAGCTGAGCAACTTGCAAGGATGATCTCTAGGCAAAAAAAGCTATTCTACTTGATGCGCCCCGATTGCACAGTGAAAAACGCGCGCAATAAAAAAGGCTTTCCTCAGAAAGCCTTTTTTCAACCATCACGCTAGTTAATATTGATTGGCTAACGCCAGCAAGCGGCGAATACGTTCTTCTGTTTGCGGGTGGGTGCTAAACAAGCCCTTGAGGTCTGCGCCAGACAACGGGTTGATAATCATCATCTGCCCGGTTTCTGGGTGCTGTTCCGCCGTCATGTTAGGAATCTGGTGCGCATAGTTATGGATTTTCTCCAGCGCTGCCGCCAGAGCTTTCGGGTCGCGGCTAATATCAGCGCCCATACGGTCAGCCTCATATTCACGCGAACGCGAAATCGCCATCTGGATCAGCGACGCTGCCAGAGGCGCCAGCACCATAATCAGGATACCGAGCATGGGGTTAGGCCGGTCTTCACCGTCACGGTGACCGCCCCCAAACATCATGCCAAATTGTGCGATCGACGAAATCGCCCCCGCCACTGTGGCGGAAATCGTCGAAATCAAGGTATCGCGGTTTTTAACGTGCGCCAGCTCATGCGCCATCACGCCACGCAACTCGCGTTCGCTTAAAATCTGCATAATGCCGGTGGTCGCTGCCACGGCGGCGTGCTCGGGGTTACGTCCGGTGGCAAATGCATTGGGCTGGCTTTCGTTCATCACAAACACGCGCGGCATCGGCAACTCAGCGCGCTCAGCCAGCTCTTTGACCATGTTGTAATAGTTGCGGAACTGCCCATTACCAAAATTGTTCTCGGCATTGATTTCTACCGCGCCATACATTTTCAGCACGGCCTGATCGCTAAACCAATACGCATAAAAGTTCATGCCGCCTGCCAGCAACAAAGCGATCAACATGCCGCCCTGACCACCCAATGCCCCCCCCACCGCCACAAACAGGGCCGTAATCGCCGCCATCAGCACAAAGGTTTTGGTCCAGTTACCTAACATACATACTCCTCAAAGACATTCAACACTGCTAACCTAATATGCGGTGATGACAAGCGTTTTTCAATGGCTGCGTTTGCGCGCAACGCATTAATAAAATCGATCACCTACCTGCACATGCTGCCCCTGCACAAATTGTTGTGCCGTCTGGCGTTTGCCACCCGGCATTTGCAGTTCGATGATTTCTAACACACCCTCGCCACAAGCGACACGCAGTGGCTGTGTGTCGAGCACCAGGCCAGGCTGGCCTTGACCAGTTGCCGCCTGCGCAAACCACAGTTTGCACACCTGCTCGTTAAACTTGGTCGTCGCCACCGGGAAAGGATTAAACGCCCGCACCTGACGTGACAGCTGTTGGGCAGATTGCGTCCAGTCGATGGCAGATTCGGATTTCTCAAGCTTGTGCGCATACGTCACCAGCGATTCATCCTGCACTTCAGACGCTAATTGGCCAGAGCTTTGCAGGGTATGCATGGCCTCGACCATCAAGCGTGCACCTTCTCGGCTAATCGCATCATGCAAGGTTTGGGTGGTGTCAGCCTCGGTAATGGCAACTGCCCATTTGCTGATCATATTGCCGGCATCCAGCTTGGGCACGACTTCCATAATGGTGACGCCGGTTTCAGCATCGCCTGCCAGAATCGCCCTGTGAATCGGGGCCGCCCCGCGCCAGCGCGGCAGCAATGAGCCATGAATGTTATAACAGCCACGGCTGGGGAGATTGAGCACGGCGGTCGGGATAATCAATCCATAGGCAGCGACAATCATAACATCGGCATTCACCGCAGCGACCTCTGCCTGCACTTCTGCAGGCTTGAGGCTTTCTGGTTGAAACACACGCAAACCGTGTTGCAAAGCCAGTTGTTTGACCGGGCTGGCTTTGAGCTGCATGCCACGGCCAGCGGGGCGATCTGGTTGTGTTAACACCATAACAATCTCATGGCCGGCATCGATCAAGCCCTGCAACGCAGGCACGGCAAACTCCGGGGTTCCGGCATAAATCATTCGCATGCAAATCCCCTGTGACTAATAACTATTGCGTTCGATTTCGCGCGCGTGTTTGACCATTTTGCTGCGGATACGGTTACGTTTGAGCGTTGACAGATATTCCACAAACACCTTACCCTTGAGGTGATCCATCTCGTGCTGGATACACACACTGAGCAGGCCATCGGCATCCAGCTTAAATGTGTTGCCTTGCGCATCCTGCGCCTCTACCGTAATAAATTCGGCTCGCGTCACATTTTCATAGACGCCAGGCACAGACAAACAGCCTTCTTCATAGTCCTGGCTGCCCGCCTGGGCAATGATTTTTGGATTAATCAGCACCAGTAAATCATTTTTTTCTTTGCTCAAATCAATCACAATGAGCTGAATGTGGTGGTCGACCTGTGTCGCTGCCAGGCCGATGCCAGGCGCATCGTACATGGTCTCCGCCATGTCGCTCACCAGCTGCTGCAATGCTGCATCAAACACCTGCACCGGCTTGGCCACCGTGTGCAGACGCGGGTCAGGATATTGCAAAATTGGAAGTAGTGCCATGCTCTACAAATCTTTCCATTCAAATAGTTTGTGGGAAAACAGGGGAAAACGCCCGCTTTTTCACCTTGATAAGAACTTTAAACCCATGCTAGATTGGTCGACATTGCGCAGACGCTGCGCACCGTTGGTGCTGCCCATCCTTTTGTGCTGCATATTACAGAGACGCCACATGACCAAAATTGTTCAAATTATAACCTTGCTTGCGCTGGCTTGTAGCAGCTTGTTGGTGCGGGCGGAAGAAATTCCTTTGCGCCCGCAACATCCCGATCGCCATGTGGTGGCCAAAGGCGACACGCTGTGGGATATCTCGGCTAAATTTCTCAAGAACCCTTGGCAATGGCCGCAAATCTGGCAACTCAATCGTGATCGCATCAAAAATCCGCACTGGATTTATCCTGGTGATGTGATTGTGCTCGACACCAGCAGCGGCAAACCATTGTTAAAACTGGTGCGTGAGTCAGTGACGCTGGAGCCTGGCGTGATTGTGACCCCCATTAAAGGCGATGCGATTCCGGCCATCCAACCGAATACTATCCTGCCATTTTTAACCAAACCCATGCTGATCTCGCCAGAAGACCTGAAAGCGGCGCCAAGAATTATCGCCGCCCAGGAAGAACGCGAAATCTTGAGCCCTGGCACGCATATTTACGTGCAGGGGTTGCCTGAATCCGCCAGAGCAGTATGGGCCATCTACCGCGAAGGCGAGCCGGTCAAAGACCCTGAAAACGGCGACATCCTAGGCAACGAAGCGCATTACCTGGGCGAGGCCAAACTGTTACGCGCGGGCCAGCCTGCGACCTTGACCGTCACCCAGGCCAAAGAAGAAATCGCCGTTAAAGACAAACTGATTGCGCTTGAAGACGAATTGAGCCCGGCCTATATTCCTCATGCACCAGAGTCGAAGATTCAAGGCCAGATTGCACGCGTGAGTGAAGGCATTAACGAAACCGGCTATGGCCGCGTCGTGGTGCTTAACCGTGGCGAAGATCAAGGCGTAGAGCGCGGCCATGTGCTCTCTGTAATGCGCAAAGGCGCCAGCATGGTGGACCCGGAATCGGACCCGAAAAAACCTGTGACCATTCAGCTGCCGGATGAACCGGTCGGCCTGGTCATGGTGTTCAAGACTTTCCCTAAACTGTCTTATGCCTTGGTGATGCAGGCCTCACAACCGATTCATGCCGAAGATGTGGTCAGCACCCCATGAGTGACAAGCGCACGCGTGACGATAACCACTGAACACACTGCCCCCTGGATTGCACTCAGCCTGGTCGACGGGCTGGGTAGCGTCACTTACTGCCAGTTACTGCTCCATTTTAAAACGCCCGAGGCGATTCTGGCGGCGCCCGCGTCAGCATTGCGCGAACTGGTCAGCAAAGAAGTCACGGAGGGTATCCAGCGCGCTATGGATGACCCGCATATCGCGCGCACGCTGGCCTGGCTGGATCAACCCGACAATCACCTAATTACACTGGGCGACCCTTATTATCCGCAGCGACTGCTAGACATTGACCAGCCACCGCCGGTGTTATATGCCAAAGGCAACCTGCAAATGCTCAAGCGCCCCGGCATGGCGATTGTCGGCAGCCGTCATGCCACCCCACAAGGTGAAGCCACCGCCGAAAACTTTGCCGAAAGCCTGTGCCGTGCCGGCTTTGCAGTAGTGAGTGGGTTAGCGCTGGGCATCGATGGCGCAGCACACCGCGGTGCGCTCAAGGCAGATGGCGCCACCATTGCCGTGGTCGGCACTGGCCTGGATATTGTGTATCCGGCCAGACACAAGGCGCTGGCGCACCAGATTGCGCAACACGGGCTGATTCTGTCTGAATATCCTTTAGGCACGCCATCACTCACCCATAATTTCCCAAGGCGCAACCGTATTATCAGTGGCTTATCTGAAGGTTGCCTGGTGGTAGAGGCCAATATCGATAGCGGCTCGTTGATCACAGCCAAACAAGCCATTGAACAAGGGCGCGAAGTCTTTGCGATTCCTGGCTCAATTCATTCGCCGGTGGCCAAAGGCTGCCACGCACTGATCAAGCAAGGCGCAAAGCTGGTCGAATCCACCGAAGACATTTTGAGTGAATTACGGCATATACGCCTGCCCAACCAGGCCTTGGCGATTAGCCCGAACGGGCCATCGCCCGATTGGACTAATTTACCTGCCGAAGCAAGCCCTGTCTTGGTTTGCATGGGATTTGACCCCTTGTTTGCCGAACAGATCGCCGCCCGCTCAGGCTTGACGCCTGAGCAAGTTTCCACCATGCTTACACTACTTGAATTAGAAGGTGTCGTCAGTCATCTTGCCAGCGGTCAGTTCCAGCGACTCGCCTAAAGTCAGACTCAGACGCACCCCAGCCGCGCTGTCTATGCAACAGCGTGTTTGAGGAGACTATAGACATGTTGGAAGTATTGATATTTATTTATCAAAATTACTGGGATAAACATGATGCGTCAGAATTGAAAGAAACTGACGAAACCATCATGGCTTATGAGCTATCTCAGGCTGGATTTAACCATCAGGATATTTTACATGCAGTAGATTGGGTCAAAGATCTGCGCCGCTCGGTGCAACAACCGCAGTATCAGCATGACCAGGCAGCCATCCGTATTTTTTGCGAGATGGAGCGCAACAAGATTAACGACGAAAGCCTTAATTTTCTCACCTTGCTGCAACGCAGTGACATTATCACGGCCTACGAACGCGACCTGATCGTGGACCGCGCCATGGTCTTGCCGCAAGAGACGCTGAGCATGGAAGATATTCGCTGGATCACCATGATGGTGCTGTGGGATGAAACCCGTAAGCAGGACTACTTGTTTGTAGAAGATGCCTTGTTTAACCCGCAAGGTCTGTCGCTGCAGTAAGTATGATGGACGTAAAAAAGCGCGGCCTGATCAGACCGCGCTTTTTTTGTTTTTTGGCGTTATAACTGCCGGATAATCTGGCCGATAATCCCTGCCTGGTTCAGTGTATAAAAATGCATTTTATCCACACCCGCAGCGATCAGCTTGGCACAAATATCAGTCACCACATCGGCACCAAACGCACGCAACGACGGCAGATCGTCACCATAAGCCTCCAAGCGCAGACGCAACCAGCGAGGAATCTCGGCTCCACAGACGTTGGAGAATCGTGCCAACTGGGTGTAATTATAGATAGGCATGATGCCAGGAATAATCGGCGCGGTGACACCCAGCTTTTGCGCAGCCTCCACAAAGCGGAAATAGGCATCCACATTGTAAAAATACTGTGTGATGGCAGAATCGGCCCCCGCATCGATTTTACGTTTGAAATTGTCGAGGTCTTTTTGTGCAGACCCCGCTTCTGGGTGAAACTCAGGGTAAGCCGCCACTTCGAGATGAAACCAGTCGCCGGTTTCAGCGCGGATAAATTGCACCAATTCATTGGCGTATTTAAAGTCGCCCGCACTCACTTCACCTGAAGGAATATCGCCACGCAAGGTGACTAAGCGCTTAATGCCTTTGGCCTGATAGGCTTGCAGCAATTCACGGATTTCTTCTTTACTCGAAGAAATACAGGAAATGTGTGGCGCTGCGCCATACCCCGCGGCCTGAATCTCAAGTACGCTATCCATGGTGCGATCACGCGTAGAACCGCCCGCACCAAACGTCACCGAGAAAAACTCGGGCGAAAAAACCGCCAACTCATCACGCACATTGCGTAAATTAGCCATGCCCTCCGCCGTTTTGGGCGGAAAGAACTCAAAACTGAAAGATGTTTTATGATTCACTTGTTTAATCTTTTCTATGCACTGCTTGGGTCGTATAGACCATCTGAAGGCTTAATCTTTATCATCCAGCACAATCGCACTCAGCACGCCTGAGATCACGCTATACACCAGCGCGCCTATCACACCGATAAGTATGGAGCTGACTGAAAAGCCTTGCAGATAATTGCCCACTGCCCAAAACAGCAAGCCGTTAATCACCAGGATAAACAGGCCTAAGGTAAGTAAGGTGATTGGCAAGGTGAGAATCACCAGCAAAGGTTTAATCAACACGTTGACGAGGCCAATAACCAGGGCCGCCACTAATGCTGCTTTAAAGTTTGCCACATGAATGCCAGGCACCAGATAGGTCACCGCCATTAATGCGACAGCGTTTAACCCCCAAACCACCAGTAACTTCAACATGCTCACTCCTCAGCGTTGATGTGAGGGTGAGTGTACACCGAAACGACCGCCATAACATCTCGCGGTCGTTTCAGCGGTTACACCTGATTAGTATCTGTAATGCTCTGGTTTGTATGGGCCATTCTTGCTCACACCGATGTAAGCCGCTTGCGCGTCTGTCAGCGTGGTCAATTGCGCGTTGAGTTTTTTCAACTGCAAGACCGCCACTTTTTCATCCAGATGCTTAGGCAAGGTATACACGCCTACAGGATATTTGTCGGTTTGCGTAAACAGCTCAATTTGCGCAATAGTCTGGTTAGCAAAGCTGGAGCTCATGACATAGCTCGGGTGACCCGTGCCACAACCCAGATTCACTAAACGGCCTTTGGCCAGCAGGATGATACGTTTGCCATCGGGGAAAATCACATGATCCACTTGTGGCTTGATCTCTTCCCACTGATATTTTTCAATGCCAGCGACGTCGATTTCGTTATCAAAGTGGCCAATGTTACAAACGATGGCCTGGTCTTTCATTTTAGCCATATGGTCATGCGTAATCACATGGTAGTTACCAGTCGCCGTGACGAAAATATCCGCATGCTCAGCGGCGTAATCCATCGTCACCACGCGGTAGCCTTCCATCGCCGCTTGCAGGGCGCAAATCGGGTCAATTTCAGTCACCCACACTTGGGCAGACAAGGCACGCAATGCTTGCGCAGAGCCTTTGCCCACGTCACCGTAACCAGCCACAACAGCCACTTTACCTGCAATCATAACATCGGTTGCACGCTTGATACCGTCAACCAAAGACTCACGGCAACCATATAGGTTGTCGAATTTAGACTTGGTCACAGAGTCATTGACGTTAATGGCCGGGAAAGCCAGCTTGCCCTCTTTGTGCATTTGATACAGTCTATGCACGCCGGTCGTGGTTTCTTCGGTCACGCCTTTAATCGCGGCCAAACGCACTGAGTACCAGTTTGGATCGGTTTTCAGCTTGGCTTTAATGGCGTTAAACAGACAAATTTCTTCTTCTGAGGTCGGATTCGCCACCACGGACAAATCTTTCTCGGCACGGCTACCCAAATGCAACAACAACGTAGCATCGCCACCATCGTCCAGAATCATGTTGGAATAGCCACCATCCGTCCATTCGAAAATGCGGTGGGTGTAATCCCAGTAGTCTTCCAGTGTTTCGCCTTTGACCGCAAATACAGCGGTACCAGTGGCCGCAATCGCCGCCGCCGCATGGTCTTGGGTAGAGAAAATATTACAGGATGCCCAACGCACGTCGGCCCCCAGGTCCTTGAGTGTTTCAATCAACACCGCGGTCTGGATGGTCATGTGCAAAGAGCCGGTAATACGCGCGCCCTTGAGCGGTTGTTGCGCCGCATATTCTTCGCGAATTGCCATCAAACCTGGCATTTCGGTCTCGGCAATCGCAATTTCTTTACGACCCCAAGCAGCCAGGCCCATATCGGCCACAATGTAATCTTTGATATCAGCTACAGCATTCATGTTTCAAATCCTTAAAAAGATGAAAACTGAGCAGGAAAAGTTCTAAGAACCGGTGGAAACGTTTGTTCACCTTTTTCCGTGCTCGCACAGTGAAAAGTGAACGCCGTTGAGATGCTTTGCAGCAAATGCTCTGAGCCTGGGAGTCATGTGACCCTCGCAGCGTTCCTCAGAAGTCGTGAATTATACGCCAACCCGTGTATTTTACAAAAAAGCCATCGAACCCAAGCGTGAAACAGCGACCTAAATCCCTCGCAAATACATCTTCTGCGGCGATAAAACCGTATTCTTCAAACTGACACGATTACACCTTGCTGCTCTGCAAAATCATTGTCACATGCCTGTGGCATGATCAACTCACGGTAATACATAGACAACCAATATCAGGAAAGGTGCTCGAATGACAATGTATCAAGTGATGGACGAAGAAAATCATTGCATCGCAACCTTTCATCATTTTCAGGAAGCGATTTATACCGCACAAGATTTCACCCTGTGGGATGATGAACATTACTACCATGTGGAAGAGCTAGACATGGCAGTGGCATAAGCGATTGCATACTCGATTTCAACAAAAAAGCGCCCGCTTGGGCGCTTTTTTGTTGACTAACTTTTATTTATTATCTTGCGACTTAAGGCAAGCTCTTCATGGCAACCGTCAGCGCTTCAGCCACTTCCGCATCCAGTTGTTTCAAAGCATCGACACTGGCCATCGCTTCACCATGGTTGCCACTGGCTTCCGCAATCATGCCCAGATAGTAAAACGCCTGGCTATGTTGATCGTTCATGCTCAGCACGCGGTGCAAGTGCTGCTCTGCCATGGTTAAGTCTTTGGTTTCATATTCAGCCGCTGCCAGGTAAAACCAGGCTTCGGTGTTTTGTGGCTCTTTTGCTGTCCATTGTTCAGCAATCACTTTCAGGCCTTGCCAGTCCTTGTGCAGATAAGGAAACACTACCTTCATGAAATATGGCCATTGGGCGGCAGGTTTACCCCAAAAAGGCAACTCACTTTTCACCACAATCGGGCCAGCGGGTTTGCTGATCAGGGCTTGCACCCAGTCGACGGACATGTAGTAGTAATACGCATCTTTGCCTGGGCTCTTGAGGGTAATCAATCCCACCAGCGCGCCGCTGTCATCAAACAGGCCACCACCGCTAGCCCCTTGTCTAAAGCTGCTGGTCGCCCGCACAATCACAGAATCATCCATGGTAAACAGACCCTTCACTACGCCGCTGGTGCTCACTGGCGCAGCGACAAAGCTAGGGTAACCGATGGTGAACACAGGTTGTTCATACTTGAGTTCGCGGCTGGATTTCATGGTCACCGGGGACAGAGGCAAATCTTCCATTTGCAACATGCACACATCATGCTCCCAGTCAGCCTTTACGCCAACCGCATGATAGGCTGCGCCGCCACTGACGACGCTGATACTACTGGCATTAGAGACCACGTGGCAGTTAGTCACCACTTGGTTTTCGGCGACAACCACACCTGAACCCAAGCCATATTGACCGTTTTTCAAACCGACTTGCACGCGCAGCACGCGACTGTTTAAATCATGTACCAGTGCTTCTGCTGGTTCTGCCATGAGCGATGCGCTCATGCAGCCTAACCATAATCCGATCAATAATTTTGTCATGTCGTGCTCCAATCTATGGCGGCAAGTGGGAGGTGTTATCCGCTTGCCGGTAATTCGCTGGAAAACCTGTCAGGTTTAATTTAGCAAGACGTATTCCAACCTGAGCACCGCCGTGTTCAACTGGTGCAAATAGAGAGAGCAAGACCATGACTATTTGCGAAAAAATAAAAAATAGTCATTAATAATCAATTAGATAATTAATTTTTTACGGACAAAAATAGCGCGGTATCAAGCATTAATACGCCTGATAAACCATGCACGACATCACATTCCGACACAGCCGCATCATCAAAGAGCACCAAAATAGTGCGAGCAAACAGACGCACGCCCCATGAAAAGGCGTTGCGCGGATGGGATCGATTGCGTGTGGTTTAAAGCTCGAGTGTGAGCTGGATTTCACTCTGAGGAACGATCGTTGAATCACGCTTGCGACGCATGCCTCGCGCCACCTTGGGAAAATGGCGTGACCGCCGGGAGGCATGCCGCTGCAACATGGCTTGCATGTCGTCTGGCGGTATTTGCTGGCGAATGGCAAACCAGTCTTGTTTGGCAAGTTGCATGGCTGCGGCAATATCCACCATGGGTGCAGGATAATCCCGGCCGATCACGCAGCCAGTGCGCAACTGCAATTCGGCAGGCATGCGCCAGGGTTCAAAAATCCAGCTATCAGGCACGGCGCGCAATGCAGGCAGCCACTGGCGGACAAAACGCCCAGTGGGGTCTTGCACCAAGGCCTGCTTGACCGGGTGATAGATGCGCAAAGTATTCATGCCGGTGGTGCCGGATTGCATTTGCACCTGCGGCCAATGAATCCCCGGCTCATAATCAATAAAGGTACGCGCCAGATGCAGGCCGCTCTGCCGCCAGGGCAGCCGTAATAAATAGCTGGCCGTGCTCATCAGCATGGCGCGCATACGAAAATTGAGCCAGCCGGTTTGATTGAGCATTTCCATGCAGGCATCGACCAGCGGCCAACCGGTTTGACCCGTCTGCCAGGCCTGCAGCCTGACCAACCGATCCGCGTCGGCTAACGCGCCTTGCAAGGCGTCGAAACCAGGGTAAAAACTCTCAAATTCAATGCCCGGCTCACTTTCTAGCTTTTGCATAAAATGACAATGCCAGTGCAAACGACTCTCAAAGCCATGCAAATTTCGGCGCAAATTTGCATGTTCAGCCGCTTGCGCGCGCTGGCCCGGGTTGCCTGCACCAGCATGCGCAAACTGAGCGCGCCCCAGGCCAAGTAAGGAGACAAACGGCTACAGGCTTGCAACGCACTCAGCGGGCTGGAAAGTCCGCCTTGGTAACGCTGTACACGCTGCTGTAAAAACCCGGACATCACGGTCTCAGCGAGCCCCAGGCCACCAATTTGGCGTTTAGATTGCTCAATACCCGCGACCTTGGGTAGTTGCTCCAAGCCGTGATGAGGCAATTGCGCGCCGACACAGCGCGTGGGTAAGGCCACCAACGGCTGTTGCATGCGCCGCTCCCATTGCGACTGCCACTGCTGGCGGTCGGCCAGCCTTCTCACCACGCCATTTTGCGCCCATTCCTGCCAGACAATGCCCTGTTGCCTACACCAGGCCTGCACTTGCTTATCGATTTGAAACGTCAGGTCATTGCCGGTTTCTTCATGGCTGTATAGCCCGGCCACACCATACTTTTCATGCAACCTTTTTAGTAACAGCAATGGGTCGTGATGATAAACATGCAATTGCAGACCTAAGGTCTGTAGTGCTGCCGCGAGCCCTTGCAAGCACTCACGCACAAACATGGCCTGACTGAGGCTGGCATCGCCTGCCGCCCACACTTGTGGCGCCCAGACAAACATTGGCAATACTTTACCAGCGGCACAGGCGGCAGCAAACGCTGCGTGGTCTTTTACACGCAGGTCACGCTTAAACCACACCACATGCAATGGTTCAAGCGCCATGATGGTGCATCCAGGTCATGATGTCTGCGAGTAAAGGACTATGGCGACGGAATGGCCGGGCAAGCTTGGCGACCAGATCAGCATGGTCGTAATCAGGATAGGTTTTCAGGATGACGTCTCCGCCCTTGGCCTGCACGGCCTGTGCCAGATTGATTGCATTTCTAGGCCAGACGTCGCGGTCTTTCAAGCCTGTCATCAGCAACAGCGGCGGTTGCTGGCCGCTGACAAACCGAATCGGTTGAGACATCCATTCTTGCTCGGGTGGCGCAAAAATAGCGCGCAACCGGTCGGAGGTGAGAGGCAGAAAATCGTAAGGACCCGCCAAGCCTATGCTACCGCGAATAGCGCTGGTTTCCAGCCCGACCGCAGACAAGTACTCCGCATTTAACGAAAGCATCATGGCCAAATGTGCACCGGCAGAATGTCCCATTAAAAACAAACGGGTTGGTGCCCCCTGATAATCCGCAATATGCTGCTTGACCCAGCCCACCACCAATGCCGGGTCTTGCATCAACTGCGGAAACTTCAACTCAGGATAAAGACGATAATCAGCAATGACGACAATCAGGCCCTGTGAGGTTAATGCCTCGGCCACAAATAGATAATCTTGCTTGGCGCCCGAATCCCAGCTTCCGCCGTAAAAAAACACCACGACCGGCAAGGTGCTGGTGCTCGGTTGGCGCGGCTGATAAATATCGAGCCGCTGCCTGGCATGTGGCCCAAACGCAATATCGCGTGTGATCTGCATGCCATCTGTTGGAATCACGGCGTTAAGCACTTTAATGGGTCGGCAAGACGCCAGCAGAAACGCTATCGCACCGGCGATCCAGCTTCGTCGCCCAAGATTAAAAGGTTGCTCACTCATCGCCAAAGATGACCATGCAAGCGGCCCAAAATTCCCTCAAGGCTGTTAAATTTAATGATTAGCGAGAAAGACGCGGTTGCGGCCTTGCTGTTTAGCCGCATAGAGAGCGGCGTCGGCCATTTTCATCAGATGCGCCAAGCCTTGTTGATCACTGAGCTGAGAAGTCGATACCAGCCCAAAGGAGGCCGTGTAGTGAATGTGCTCGCCGTGATCACTCATCACGCTGTGGTCTATTTCTGAGCGCAGGCGCTCAATCACGCGCGCGGCCTCATGCAAATCGGTCATCGGCATCAATATGCCAAACTCCTCGCCACCGAGACGACCAACCATATCACTGGTGCGCAAGGCACTCACGCAACGCAGGCAGAAATTTTGCAAAATAAGGTCACCCGCGTGATGGCCATATTGATCGTTGATTTTTTTAAAATGATCAATGTCGACCATCGCAAACGCAAACACCGAGCCATAGCGCTGGCTACGGCGTATTTCGGATTCAAGCTCGTGAATAAAATGCCGACGATTGGCAATGCCGGTTAAAAAGTCAGTAAACGCAAATTTATCGGCCTCAACATGCAGTTGATAAATGCGCCAGGCGACAAATACGCCAACGACCAAAAACAAGCCCAGTAACAATGCGGCATACATTAAGCCATGCGTCGTATGCTTTTCCAAACGTTGCTGGCTCTCACTTACATACTGGGTGGCGCGCTGATTAGCGGTTTTGAGCACCAGCTCGTTGAGGCGAGCCACCTCGCTAAAGCGCGGAATCCAACGCGTTTCTATCAGGTGATTGGCCTCTGCATAGCGGGCCGTTTTCAGCGCCTGGGAGATCTGATCGCGCACTTGACTGAGCTGTGCCAATGCCTGCTTGAGTTGAGCCACTTGCTGTTGCTCACCAGAGTAACTGTGCGTAATCACAGCAAGCTTTTGCTGCACCAATTGCTCACGCGCCTCAATAAACGCCACCGTCGCCGCCAATTGCAGCCGATCCGCCTGAATCAAGCTGGCATAGAGCAGACTGCCACGAATCTGATACAAATTGGCCTCTAGCGCTAGTGCCGCGTTGGCAACGGCATAAGGCTGCTCGTAGAGCTTACGCGTGGTTTGATGCATCTCACGCATGCTAGAAAAATAAATCCACACAAACAGTACGACACCGACAAAAGCGATCAGAAATCCGGCGACCAGAATATACAACACGGCATGTTTTCGCTGTCTGTTCATAATCCTGTTCTATCTGAATAACGCTTTAAGAAGACTGCAAACGACGACATTACAAATGTGTCTATCAAACCAGCGCTTATTCTGCCAGCAACGTCGTAATGACCGACCACTCTTTGGGATCGACAGGTGTAATCGACAAGCGGTTCCCTTTTTGCAGGGTACGCATATTGGCCAATGCAGGAATGTCGCGCATCTCTTTAAGACTGAGCAGCCTGGTTTTACGTACCAGTTTGACATCGACATTCACCCAGCGTGGATTTTCTGGCGTAGATTTCGGGTCAAAATACTTGTGGCCCTCAACAAATTGAAACTTGTCTGGATAAGCCAACTGACTGACTTCGCAAATACCGACAATGCCAGGCGCATCGCAATTAGAATGGTAAAACAGCACACCATCTCCCACCTTCATTTGATCACGCATGAAATTCCGTGCCTGATAATTGCGCACGCCATACCAGTCTACCGTCTGGTTTGGAAACCCTGCTAAATCATCAATCGAAACGTCCGAGGGCTCGGATTTCATCAACCAGTAACGCGCCATGCCTAAAAACCTTCTTATGAGTCACGAATGCCAGTATCATAAACCAAGTTACAGTTCAGCTGACAATCATGACAAAAAACGTTCTTGGCACCCTCCTCATTCCCTGCAGCATGCGCCCGATCACCGGCTTTTTGCGTGACGGCTGTTGCGGATTTCATCCCGAAGACAGGGGCAGGCATACCGTCTGTGCCGAAATGACAGATGAATTTTTGGCGTTTTCACAGGCGCAAGGCAATGATTTATCAACGCCCAGACCTGAGCATGATTTTCCAGGCCTAAAAGCGGGAAATCGCTGGTGCTTGTGCGCAAGACGCTGGTTAGAAGCCAGCGAGGCTGGCTATGCGCCTCCTGTGATTCTGGAATCCTGTCATGAAAGCTGTCTGGAAGTGGTCAGCCTGGCCGACCTGATGTATCACGCATTGCGCTGAAAAACACTGAAGAATATCAAGAGATGTGCTAAGGGGTTACCTGAGCCTTGATCCTGAACCAAAAAGTTCAGGTGGTAACAGCCTAAGGTACATTAGGTTCGCACGCCAAGGGCGTTTTAAAAAACGTCCCAACTTAGTGCGATCGCACAGCACCTGATGAGCCGAAACCTATAACAAAGACTAGTTCAAGGAATTTTAGACTCAGGCAACGCCTTAGCACACCGTTTTTATGATACGCCATTTAGTAAAAATGACGATGAAAATTTTATGAATTGAAGCGGATTACAATAGTTTGTGCTGGCCGGATAAGACATCATCAATCTGTTGCTGCATGGTAGAGATGCGTTTTTTAACATCGCCGACATCCACACCACCACTGCGCGTATTCAGCAACTCATGCGTAATATTGAGTGCCGCCATAATCGCAATCCGCTCGACGCTGACCATCTTGCCAGCATCGCGAATTTCGCGCATTTTACCATCCAAATAGCCAACGGCCTGCAATAAACTGTCGCGTTCTTCATCGGTGCAGGTCACGCTCAACGCACGACCCATGATCTCAATATCAATTGGATTACTAGCCATGATTAACGACCTTCCTCAGGCAACGCCGACAACAGCCGCTCCAACTGCACACTGGCTTGCGTCATATTGAGCTTGAGTGATTGCGACTCCTGATGCAGCCGCGTGACCTCCTGACGTAACTCAACGTTTTCGTCACGCAATTGGCCGCACAAAGCAATCAGCTTCGTCACACGCTCTTCAAGACTTTTTAAATCAGCATCCATCAGCCCATTATCTTTTAAAAAAATGAGTGTGGTCAATAGCTAAGCGCATTTTTTCAAAGTAAATTAACAAATTCAGCATGCCTGTTGAATAGACGCCGACTGGCAAAAAAGCCAAGTTTAGACTACACTGCTGCCCAGTTGTCAGGTGTCTTTGCTGTGTTAACTGCAGCAAAGGTGAAACTGGGAAACAGGTGCGCGGACCTCCATTCGCAAAGCCTGTGCTGCCCCCGCAACGGTAAGCAAGTGCGGGTCTATCCATATGCCACTGAGTGCACACTCGGGAAGGCGATAGATCAAAACTTGCCAGCCCGGAGACCGGCCTCGCAACCAAATCGTATGGAAATACCGCGGGGTGACGGTGACTCTAAAAAATGGCACTTTTGTTATCTAAAGTGCCTGTCCTACTTTTTTAGTCGTCGACACATCTCCCTGGTTTCCACCTTAAGTTCTGCATACGGGGTCGTATGCATTATCGGAAACAAATATGAACAAAAGAAATATTTTGGGACTCATCGCCCTTTATCCTGCCATCTCCCTGGCTCAAGAGGTTTTTTCTGAAAATATCTCCAATCTCGCTTCACTCTCGCTGGACGAGGTGAGTATAACCGCCGCAAGAATCCCAGTCTCGACCAAAACGGCAACAGGTGACATCACCGTCATCACGCATGACGATATTGAAAAAATGCAAGGCGGCTCTCTGCCTGACTTACTTAGATTACAGCCTGGTTTGCAAATCACTACCAATGGCGGCATGGGAACGGCAAGCAGTGTATTCATACGCGGCACCAATGCCGAGCAACTGGTTGTGCTTGTCGATGGCTTAAGAGTCAACTCAGCGACACTGGGAACGACGGCTTTTGAAAACCTGCCATTGGCGTTAATTGACAGAATCGAAATTCTACGCGGCCCGGCCTCCAGCCTTTATGGTGCTGATGCCATCGGCGGTGTTATCCAGATTTTTACTCGACGCGCGAAAACCCAGCAGACGCTGTTTTATGGCGGTGTCGGTGCAGGCAGTTACGACACATACACCGGCAGCGCGGGCTTCGATAGTCGCTATCAGGCACTACAATTTGGCGCGCAAATAAACAGTTATGACACGAGGGGTATTTCTGCAAAAAAACGGCCACCGCAAGCCATTGACCGAGACCGTGATGGCTATAACAATCTGAGCGGCACTGCTTATGCAGATCTTGAGCTTGCAGAGGGTCACAGCCTGGGTTTACGCTTTATGGAGTCTGACGGGCAAAATCAGTTCGATAATGCCTATCGCAATTACGCCACTACCAACCAACAAGCCTATGCTGCGACGCTGAAAAACCGGCTGACCGAGGATTGGACGAGTACCTTGAAATATGGCATCGGTCGGGAGCGCTCGTTTAGCTTAAACAGTGCGAGCAGCCGCAGTAAGTTCGACTCTGAACAAACTCAGATAACCTGGCAACATGACTACTCACTGTCATTCGGCACATTGACCTTTGCCTATGACAGGCTAGAGCAAGATGTCCTGACCTTTTCTAACGGCACCTCCAGCATAGACAAGACGCGTAACGATGATGGCTTTATGCTTGGCTTCGTTGGCAATCACCAAGCGCATAGCATTCAACTCTCCGCACGTGAAGATCACAACACCCAATATGGCAACTACGTCACTGGCGGCGCAGGATATGGTTACGCCATTTCACCCGAGTGGCAAATTACTGCGCAATATGGATCAGCCTTCCGGGCGCCTACGTTTAACCAATTGTACTTTCCAAGTTTTGGCGACCCGGCCCTGAAACCGGAAAAATCCGATAACGTAGAAACGAGTTTACGCTATCAAACCTCGACCATTCAGGCTAAGTTGACCGTATTTGAAAATCATATCCGCGACCTGATCCAGAATGCAGGCCCTGCAACAGCTGGCTGTAGTTTCGCTGGATTCTGCCCAACCAATGCAGGTAAGGTAGACATTAAAGGCGTCACCGCTGAAAGCAGTATCGTGTTAAATCCTCAGTGGCAACTCACAGGTAACTTGACGATTCAGTCCCCACGTAACGATGATACAGACAACTTGCTGGCGAGAAGAAGTCAGCGTTACGGCAACCTGCAATTGCAATACAAGTCAGGTGCCTGGGATATTGGTACGGAGCTCAATGCCGCCTCACAACGTTATAATGACGCAGAGAACAACTTTAAATTAGGTGGCTATGCCCTGCTGAACGCATCACTCGGTTATAAACTGAATAATCATTGGAAACTGCTGGCTAGAGCCAACAATATCCTGGATAAAGATTATGTGCTGGCCACCACTAAAAGCTCATTCTCCCCAAATGCTCCAGACTACAACACCATGGGCACCAACATATTCGTCAGCCTGAACTACGATATGAAGTAACCCGATAAGGGTGGATTTTGCCCAAGCACAATCGAATTGGGCTAAAATCCACCCCTAGTAATTAACCCCAGTCAATAACCTTAGCAATTCATCTTACATTTTGGAGTCGTTGGCATGCCAAGTAAACTTTCAACCCAATCACTGGCAATCGCATTTGTCATTGCGCTGATGGTCATTGCGACACGCGGTAATCATTTCGCTGCGATCGATTTTTTGCCTAGCGCCTCTTATGCTGCATTTTTAATTGCCGGTTATTACCTGCGCTCAACCATTATGTTTGTTGCCATGCTGGCTTTGTGTGCTGGCCTGGATATGGCAGCCGTGACCTGGGGTGGCGTGAGCAATTTTTGTGTAACGCCTGCCTACGGCTTTTTGTTACCTGCCTATGGCACCATGTGGTTAGCTGGCCGCTGGCTGGCAGACAACACGTCCTGGGCATTTAGCAGCCTGTTTAAATTGACGGGTGTAGTGCTTGCCGCTTCTGCGATTGCGGAGCTGTTCTCCAGTGGTGGCTTCTACTTCTTTGGTGGCCGTTACCCTGACCCTACCTTTGCCGAATTCGTGCCACGTTTAGTGAAATACTTTCCTAAACAACTCGAAGCGATTGCGTTTTGGGTAGTGGTCGCACTGATTGCGCATGTAGTGTTTGGCCTGGCTAAACGCTCTGTCCGCGAAAACGCTTAAGTTCTACACAGCATCATGGAAACCAATGACCGTGACAGCCGCCATAAGGCGCGCATGATCCGCAAAAAAGCGGTCATTGACGAAAAAATCGAGCAGGCCAACCAGGAAAAAGGCCTGCTATTGATTCTCACCGGCAACGGCAAAGGCAAAAGCTCTTCTGCCTTTGGCATGGTGGCTCGCTCCTTAGGCCACAGCATGCGTGTCGGTGTGGCCCAGTTTATCAAAGGCCGGTCAGATACCGGCGAAGAAGCCTTTTTCCGTCAGCATCCGGCAGTGACCTGGCATGTGCTGGGTGAAGGCTTTACTTGGAACACCCAAGACCGCCAGCGTGACACCGAAACGGCGATGCGTGGCTGGCAAATCGTGGCGCAAATGCTGCAAGACCCGACAATCAATCTCGTGGTGCTGGACGAACTCACTTACACCTTTAAATACGGTTACCTGGACGAGCAAATGGTGCTGGACGCCATTGCCAAACGCCCGCCCATGCAGCACGTGGTCATTACTGGCCGCGGTGCTTCTGAGGCATTGCGAAATGCGGCCGACACTGTGTCTGAACTGATGGACGTCAAACACGCCTGGCGCGCAGGCATCAAAGCCCAGGCTGGGATAGACCTGTAATGCAGCAGAAGACAAGCTGCCATGCCATGTTGATGGCAGCCCCGGCTTCTGGCCAGGGCAAGACCATGACCACCGCAGCACTGGCGCGTGCTTACAAAAACCGTGGCCTGCGTGTGCAGGCATTTAAATGCGGGCCGGACTTTATTGATGGCATGATCCTGCAAGTCGCTACCGGAAAACCCGTCTACAACCTCGATCTTGGCATGTGTGGTGAAGCAGACGCGCAGCGACTATTGCATCAGGCTGCCCAGGAAAATGACGTCATTCTGCTTGAAGGCGTGATGGGGCTTTACGATGGCACACCGTCTTGCGCCGATATTGCCGAGCGCTTTGGCATCCCGGTCGCCTTGGTAATTAACGCCAAAGCTATGGCACAGACTTTTGCCGCCATCGCTTACGGGTTATATGCGTTCAGGCCAGCACTGCAACGCGCTGGCGTCATCGCCAACCAGATTGGCAGCGAAGGCCATGCCAATATGATTAAAGCCGCCCTGCCAGCGGATGTACCATGGCTGGGCGCCATGAAACATGACACACAATTGAGTTTGCCAGAACGCCACCTGGGCCTGCATCTGGCGCAGGAAATTAGCGATATTGACCAGCGCATAGAAGCCGCTGCGCAACTACTGGAACCAGAGATTCCATTGCCGCCAACCGTGGATTTTGCGGCACCAGACCCACAAACGATCACGCTATCATTAGCAGGCAAAACCATTGCCGTGGCCAAAGACGCCGCGTTCTGTTTCACCTATCAGGCCAATCTGGATTTGCTGCAAGCATTGGGGGCAACCATCCAGTTTTTTTCGCCCCTGCACGATGCGCAATTGCCTGCGGCAGATGCTTACTGGCTACCGGGCGGTTACCCAGAGTTGCACCTGGACCAACTGCAACACAACCACAGCATGCGCGATGCTTTGCACGCTGCAGCCCAAGCAGGTAAGCCCATATTGGCTGAATGCGGCGGCATGATGGCACTGGGTGAAACCCTGAATGGCCAGCCGGTGTTCGGGCTATTGCCAGGCAAGAGTGAGATTCAACCCAAGCTACAAGGCCTGGGCACGCAACACGCCACGTTTGCAACTGCGGCCGACGACGCGGCAAGCATAGGCGCGCACACCTTTCACTATGGCCGTTTTGACACTGACTTGCCAGTGATTGCACAAGGCAAAGGCAAATACGGCGCGGGCGAAGCGGTTTACCGCCACCAAAGCATCACCGCCAGTTTCCTGCACTTTTACTTCCCGTCCAATCCCACCCTCGCCGCACAATTTTTCCTGTCATGAGTTTTGCTTACGCTGAAGCCGACAAAGCGGCGATATACAAAGTGATTGCCGAGCGGCGCGATATGCGGCATTTTTTGCCCACGCCTATCGCCCCTGAGTTATTGCAGAAGTTATTGCAAGCCGCGCACCACGCACCCAGCGTTGGCCTCATGCAGCCCTGGCGCTTTATCCGCATCAGCGATGTTGCGCTACGCCAAGCCATACACACACTGGTAGATGAAGAACGCAAACGCACTGCACAAGCCATCGGTGAAGTTGAAAACACGGCACGTATGGCCGAGTTTATGCGCCTTAAGGTAGAAGGTATTCTGGATTGTGGTGAGTTGCTAGTGGCGACTTTGTGTGACCAGCGCGAGAAATATGTATTTGGCCGCCGGACATTGCCAGAAATGGACTTGGCCTCAGTCAGCTGTGCCATCCAGAATCTGTGGCTGGCGGCGCGCGCCGAAGGCATAGGCATGGGCTGGGTCAGCCTGTTTGACCCAGAGGCGTTGGCACAATTATTGGGCATGCCAGCCGATGCAAAGCCGGTTGCGATTTTATGCCTGGGCTATGTGAATACCTTTTACAAATCGCCCATGCTGGTAGAGCAAGGCTGGGCCAGCGAAAAACCACTCTCCGACATGTTGATGGAAAACGGCTGGCACAATCACGAGGCACAGCCATGACGCGCTGGCCGCAACGCATCGTTTGCCTGACCACGGAAACGGTGGAGGTGCTTTATCTGCTAGGTGAGCAAGACCGACTGGTCGGCATTTCTGGCTTCACCACCCGCCCAGCCATTGCGCGCAAAGAAAAACCTAAAATCAGCGCCTTTACCAGCGCCAATATCGAAAAAATTCTGGCCCTGCAACCAGACCTGGTGCTGTGTTTCTCCAACTTGCAGGCCGAGATTGCCGCGTCACTGATTAAAGCTGGTTGTCAGGTGCATGTGTTTAACCAGCGCAGCCTGGCCGAAACCTTGCACATGATACTCACCGTTGGTGACTTGGTCGGGGCCAGCAACAACGCTGAGAAACTGGTAGGAACTTACCAGGCACAACTAACTGCCGCGCGCCAGCAAGCCGCAGCTTGGTCACGCAAACCCAAGGTCTATTTTGAAGAATGGGACGAGCCCATGATGTGCAGCATCCGCTGGGCCGCCGAGCTGATTGAAGCCGCAGGCGGCGTCGATTGCTTCCCGCACTTAAGCCAGTTTCACAGCGCACGTGACCGCCAAGTCACGGCCGAGCAGGTATTAGCCGCGCAGCCTGACATCATCATCGGCTCCTGGTGTGGCAAAAAATTCCAGCCAACAAAAGTGGCCGCGCGCGCAGGTTGGCAAGCCATGCCGGCCATACGAGACGGCCATCTTTACGAAATCAAATCCGTCGATATTTTGCAACCCGGCCCAGCGTTGTTTACAGAAGCCCTGCCGCAATTGCAAACCATTATTCAACGCTGGCAACAACAGCATGGGAGTGATTCATGAGCAGCCATTTAATTTTAGGCGGTGCACGTAGCGGCAAAAGTGCTTATGCAGAGCGGCTGGCTTCTGCGCTTGAGTTGCCAGTGACTTACATCGCCACCGCGCAAGTGTATGACGATGAGTTTGCCAAGCGTGTGGCACATCACAAAGAACGCCGCCCCCCTTATTGGGCGCTGGTAGAGGCGCCGTTTAACCTCGGGCAAACATTGCTGGATAACGATGCACCGGATACCTGCTTAATCGTTGATTGTTTAACCTTGTGGTTAGCACAATGCATCTGCCCCGATTGTGACAAACCAGAACGGCTGGACTGGCAGGCCGAAAAGCAGGCCTTGCTGGACGCGTTGCCGCAATTGCAAGCCGCGGTATTTTTAGTCAGCAATGAAGTCGGCATGGGCATCGTGCCGCTAGGTGAAATCAATCGCCAGTTTCAGGATGAGCAAGGCCGCTTAAACCAGCATGTCGCCGCGGTGGCCAATCGAGTCAGTTTTATTGCGGCAGGCTTGCCGTTAACGCTTAAATAACAAGAAACAAAGACCATGAAAAAGTATTGCTTCGCCATCATCGGCTTGGTTGCCTCGTTGGCTGCTCAAGCGCATGTGCCGTTTTTAAAACCCAACCAGTTCAATGTCACACACCACCGCCTGACCATTGAATCCGCATTTACCGAGTTTCCATTCCAGGCCGATTTCGCCATGGACTCGCCCAACTTCACGATCACGGCGCCCAACGGCACTACCTCGGCGATCAAACCGATTGCCAAGACCAAGGCAGCGGTGTATCTGGAGCCAGAATTAAAAGAGGAAGGCACTTATCGTATCAGCACCGGCAAACGCGTTGGCCCGGTGTATAAAGCCGTAGAGACAGCCGATAAAAAACTGTATTTTGCCGCTGACATGAAGCGCGTGACAGGCAAGCCGACCACCATGAATTACTACAGCTATGCAGATACTTATATTTTTAAAGGCCAGCAAAAATACACCGCCAAGCCGTTTAACCAAGGCCTGGAGATTATTCCACTGGCGTCGCCTAATGGCTTGCTGCTGGGGAGTGAACTCAGTTTTCGTGTGCTCGAGAACGGCAAACCGGTGCCGGATGCGCGCATTATCGTGGTGACGGATAACGAGCATTTTGTTAAACACAGAATTGAGGACTTGTACGACCTCGACAACATCAGAACCTCCAACCTTCATGCTAACCAGCAAGGTGAGTTTAGCTTTCATCCGCAAAAAGCCGGGTTGAATTTTCTGTTTGTCACTGTGCATCACCAGCTCAATGAACACTTGTGGGAAAGCCAGAATGCCTCTCTGACACTGCAAGTGAATTTACCACCAGACACCGCAAACAAACCGTAAAATACCTTTTTCAGACACGCACAGGACAGACCATGACAACGACGACTTTTGAACTTAAAGGCGAATATATCGCGCTGTGTGATTTGCTGAAACTGGAAGGCGTGGCCGACAGTGGTGGCCAGGGCAAGTCTATGGTCGCCGAAGGATTGATTAAGGTCGATGGCGCGATTGAGCGCAGAAAAACCGCCAAAATCCGCGCCGGGCAAGTGGTGCAAGCCTTTGAGCAGACGATTAAAGTGGTGGCAGGCTAAACGGGCTTAAACCCCGCTGGCAGATAAGGAGCGAGTGCGGACCAGTTCAGATGCTGGCTCACACTGTTGGCCAATTGCTCCAGACTCTGTTCACGCAATTGCGTGTAATCATAAGCCATCTGGGTAGACAATCCCGCCCATTGCAACCAGGCAGCACAGGCTTGCGGATGATCAAATAAACCATGCACGTAACTGCCCGCGACCTTGCCATCGGCCGACAACGCGCCTTCTGCCTGCGCCGCGATCATATGCACCGGGCGCGCCAATGCGGCGCCGGTACTCACGCCCATATGAATTTCATAGCCGTGCAGCTCTGCTTCGGCAAAGGCCAGCTTGCCAGAAACTTGTTTGAGCTGTTTATGTGCTTCTAGTGTCGTCTCCATCTCCAGCCAGCCTAAGCCAGCACTGCTGCCGGCCTCGCCCTCCAGCGCTAACGGGTCATGCAACTGCTGGCCGAGCATCTGGAAGCCGCCGCAAATCCCCAGCACTTTACCGCCGTAACGCAAATGCCGCGCAATCACAGGCTCCCAGCCATACTCACGCAAAGCCGCCAAATCGCCGCGCACATTTTTGCTGCCGGGCAAAATGATTACATCCGCGGCGGGCACAGGCTCACTCAAGCGCACAAATTGCAAGTCTACTTGCGGATGCAGGCGCAGCGCGTCAAAGTCGGTATGGTTGGCGATATGCGGCAACACGGGTACGACGACCGTTAATTGTGTACCGGTCTTTTTGCTATTCGTCCTGGCCACGGCATCTTCTGCCTCCAGATGCAAATCATGCAGATAGGGCAGCACGCCTAGCACGGGTTTGCCAGTGCGTTGTTCCAGCCAGTCCAGCCCAGGCTGCAGCAAGGCAATATCACCGCGAAACTTGTTAATCACAAAGCCCACCACCCGCGCTTGCTCACTCTCGCTGAGTAAAGCCAAGGTGCCAACCAGGTGTGCAAACACACCGCCTTTATCAATATCGGCCACCAAAATCACCGGACAATCCACCGCCTCGGCAAAGCCCATATTGGCAATATCGTTGGCGCGCAGATTGATTTCGGCCGGGCTGCCTGCGCCCTCAACCACCACGCAGCCATACTGCTGTTGCAGACGCTGGTAAGATTGCAGCACCGCCTGCATGGCGGTTTTTTTATAGTCGTGGTAAGTACTTGCTTCCTGGTTACCCACCACCTGGCCGTGAATAATCACCTGGCAGCCGGTATCTGAATTCGGCTTGAGCAACACCGGGTTCATATCGGTATGTGGCGGCAATCCGCACGCCATTGCCTGCACTGCTTGCGCCCGGCCAATCTCACCGCCATCAGCGGTCACGGCGGCATTGAGCGCCATGTTTTGCGGCTTGAATGGCGCTACCTTCACCCCGCTGCGGTACAATACGCGGCACAACCCGGCCACCAGCGTACTTTTACCGGCATCCGACGTGGTGCCCTGAACCATTAATGTTTTCACTGCCTGTTTATCCATCACTCGATTATCTCACACTCGCCATGCTTGCCTGTGGCGCGGTGCTACTTGATGGCTGGCTGGGCGAACCCAGGCGCTGGCATCCGCTAGTCGGCTTTGGCTGGCTGGTGACGCAACTTGAAAAACGCCTGAATCCTCCCAGCCAACAGCCACACGCTCGCCAACGTCTCACTGGTGCCTTGGGGGTGGTCTTACTCGTGCTGCCGCCTATCTTGCTGATCATCTACGCCATGCAGCGATCCATGTGGCTAGCGCTAGCCTTGCATATCTATTTACTATACTTTGCCATCGGCCACCGCAGCCTGCGCCAGCATGGATTGGCAGTCTATACCGCTTTGCAACATGGCCAGTTTCAGCTAGCACAGCTGGCGACTTCTTATATGGTCAGCCGCGATGTAGAGGCGATAGAACCCGTCAGTGCAACCATTGAGTCAGTGCTGGAAAACGGTAGCGATAGTGTGTTTGGTGCCTTGTTCTGGTTTTTTATTTTCGGCGGGCCAGGCGCATTGGCTTACCGTCTGGTGAACACGCTGGACGCCATGTGGGGTTATAAAACACCGCGTTATTTTTACTATGGCTGGGCGGCCGCGCGGCTGGACGATGTGCTGAATTATGTGCCCGCCAGACTGACGGCGCTCACCTATGCATTACTCGGACAAACTCGGCTGGCATGGCAAGCCTGGCGGCAACAGGCACCGTTATGGGATAGCCCGAATGCAGGCCCGGTAATGGCTGCCGGAGCAGGCGCGCTGAATGTGCAATTGGGCGGACGTGCCCGCTATCACGGTGAGTGGCATGAGCGCCCGCGCCTGGGCACCGACATTGCGCCCACCAAAGAGGATATTCCCCGCGCGTTGCAATTGGTAAGTAATGGCATCCTGAGTTGGCTAGCGCTTGCGGTACTGCTTGGAGCGATCACTTATGCTTGAGCATGGCGGCAATTTGCAGCAGACCGCGCAACAATACGGCAGGCCACTGGCAGACTGGCTGGATGTTTCTACCGGCATTAATCCGCAACACTACCCGATTCCGGCCTTGACGCCTGCGCTGTTTCAACGCCTGCCACCAGTGACTGATACGCTGCATGCAGCGGCACGCGCCTACTACGGCTGCCAGCATGTGTTGGCTTGCGCGGGCTCGCAAGCGGCCTTGCAAGTGCTACCTACTTTACGCGCGCCTTGCAGTGTGGCGATGCCGCGCACCATGTACCAGGAACACGCACATGCCTGGCAGCGTGCCGGGCATCACGTGCAATTTTTCGATCAGATGCTGGATGACCATCTGTTAAAAAATACCGATGTATTACTGCTATGCAACCCCAACAATCCCACCGGGCAGTTATACCCAACCAATACACTCTTAGGCTGGCATGCACAACTGGCCGCACGCGGCGGCTGGCTGGTGGTAGACGAAGCGTTTATGGATACCACGCCAGCACATAGCCTTGCCAGTCATAGTGGGCAGGCTGGCTTATGGGTATTACGTTCGCTGGGCAAGTTTTTCGGCCTGGCCGGGCTACGGGTAGGCTTTCTGCTTGGAGAGCCACAAGCATTGACGCAAGTAGAGTCATTGCTAGGTCCATGGACGATCACCGGGCCAAGTCAATTGATCGCCAGTCAGGCGCTGGCCGACCATGACTGGCAACAGCAAATGCGGGCGCAACTGCCACTACAATCCGGGCAATTGGCACAACTACTCAGCCAGCATGGGCTCACGCCTACGGGTGGTACAGATTTATTCCAGTATGTGCTGCACCCTGCCAGCCACGCATTGCAGCAGGCATTGGCCAAAGAAGGGGTATGGACGCGTTATTTTGCCTCACCGCAAGCGCTGCGGTTTGGCTTACCGCCCGCGAATGACTGGCCTCGATTGGCGCAAGCGCTCAGGCAGGCGACGCACCATTTAAACCATTAACCGCTGCAACCACCGCCGCCATGTCATGGCTATGTGACGCATCACTGGCACGCAAACCTTGTAGCACACCCTGTTGATTCTCGAGTGGCTGATTCTGGCTCACCTTCCACTTACCCGTCAGTTGCGTGATGTCAATTTCAATGCCCACCACTGCCTGCATGAGTTTATCGATAAACCCCGCGGGCGAATCCTCGAGTTGCCATGGTTGTTCAAATGCCGCTTCCTGTTGCGCCGTCAGTGCTGCCAGATGTGATCGCAACCAATGGGCATCTTCTATCAGCCGCAGTGTGCCACGCACATGCACCACCACATAATTCCAGGTCGGCACCACCCTGCCAGTTTGGGCTTTAGTGGCGTACCACGACGGCGTCACATACGCATGCGGGCCATGAAAAACTGCCATGACTTCATGCCCTGTCTGCACGGCTTGCCATAAGGGGTTTGCACGCGCCAGGTGACCGCTCAATACACCTGCAGCGTTCAAATGCAGCGGCAGGTGATTAATCTCGATACCAGTGGCAGTCGCAACCACTAAAGTGGCAAACGGATAAGCCCGCATCAGCGCGTGCAGCGCAGCCGTATTGGGAGCAGAAAAGTGTTTTGGCGTATACATCGTGTATCTCTAGTGTTAGCGATTAGCCGGCTGCAGTGGCAGCAATTGCCCTCTGACCAGCACCATGGCTTGTTGCGTGTTTTGTTGCGGTGTCGTAGCGGCATCACAGACTGCCATAGCCTGCAGGTTGCTCAGGCATATCACTTGATGGTCGGCCTCCACAAGGTGATCATTCACCGTCCTCTTCTGGCTATTTAACATCAGCGGCAAAGCCATCATCACCAACAGTGCCAGCGCAACTAAAGATTTCATCGGGGCTATCCTTAAAATATAAATCGCATACTATCGCCTCACACATGTACACTACATGTACAGTTAACCCATCAATCAAAGATACTGTACAGGTCTATACACCATGCCAGTTAAGCAAGCACTCATCACGATTAACCCGCAAGACAGCGTGCCATTGGTCGAGCAAATTGTCACCGGTATCAAGCAGCTCACCGAGCAACGCGTGTTGCGCACCGGCACGCGCCTGCCCTCTATCCGCGACTTTGCGCTGCAACATGGCATCAGCCGCTTTACGGTAGTAGACGCCTATGACCGGCTGGTAGCGCTGGGTTATTTGCTGTCGCGCCGTGGCTCAGGCTTTTATGTGGCGCCGCTCAACAAGCCTGAAGAAAGCGTTGCAAGCACCTCTTATTTAGACCGAGCCGACGATGTGTTATGGCTGTTGCATAACACTTTCAGGGATGTGCCAGATGCCATCCGACCTGGCTGTGGCTGGTTGCCCAAAGACTGGCTGGATGAAAAGGTGATTCAAAAAAGCCTGAATGAATTATCACGAAAATCGGGGTATTTTTTAACTGGCTATGGCGATGTAAGTGGGTACTTACCATTGCGACAGCAATTGGCACAAAAGAACCTGGCTGACATTGGCATCCATGCTGAGGCGCAACATATCCTGATGACCAATGGCGCGTCACATGGCCTGGATTTAGTCGCACGGTTGTTTATTAAACCAGGGGATGTGGTGCTGGTGGACGACCCCGGTTATTACACCTTGTTTGGTTTGCTCAAATCCATGGGGGCCCGCATCATGGGAGTACCACGGTTATTCAATGGCCCCGATGTCAGCGCCTTGCAGCAGCTACTTCAAGCACACAGACCCAAGCTGTTTTTCACCAACACCGTATTGCATAACCCGACAGGCACCAGCACCAGCCTGGCGGTGGCACACCAGATCTTACAACTGGCAGAAAAATACGGTTTATATGTTGTCGAAGATGACATTTACGGCGACTTTCATCCGCAAAACGCCCCCCGGCTAGCCGCGCTGGATCAACTCAATCGTGTCATCTACGTCAGCAGTTACTCTAAAACCATCTCGGCTAGTTTGCGCGTCGGTTTTATTGCCTGCCAGGCTGAGCTCGCCAGTCGCTTACTCGACCTCAAACTGCTCACCGGCCTCACCAGCTCAGAAATTAACCAGCGCGTGATGTATCAAATTCTGGTGGAGGGTCGATATCGCAAGCATATGGAGAAAGTGCGTAACCGGCTGGAACTGAAAAGGACACAGGTGATACGCGCGCTGGAGGCATGTGGTTTGAGTATTCATACCGAGCCTGCCGGTGGCATGTTTGTTTGGGCAAAACTCGCCAACGACAAACATGCTGCAGAAGTGGCCAGCGAGGCCTCGCGGCAGAACATCATGCTGGCACCCGGCAACCTGTTCAGGCCTTATCAGGAGCCGTCGCCATGGCTACGTTTTAACGTCGCCCACTGTGACAATGACAAGGTGTTTGAGTTATTAAGAAAAACCTAGCGATTCACAAACTCAATTTTCGGAATCGCCCCTGATAAATCCAACCGTGTCAGGCTAGCGTAATCGACGTGAAACCTAAATAGGCCTTTGAGTGGCATATTCAGCACGTGCGCGATGAGGGCACGTATCATGCCGCCGTGCGTGACTACCAGCAGGTGCTGGCCGGCATGGCGCGCATGCACCTCCTGCAAAAAGTCCACACCGCGTTGCTGCAAACCAGCAAAGGTTTCACCATTGGGCGGCGCCAGTTCGGCATAATTCTGCGCCCACACATCAAACAATTCACGTGGAATATCGTTCCACGATTGCATTTCCCAATCGCCAAAATGCAGTTCTTTCAGGCGTTCGTCGTGCGTGATGCCGTCGAAGCCCAGCGCATGCGCCAGTTTGCTGCAGCGTTGCAGCGGGCTGGCATAGACCGCATCAATTTGTTCGTGAATCAGCTTCTGCTTGAGTTGTGATAACTCACTGGCAAAATTAACCGAGACATCAATATCACTCTGGCCATAGCAAATGCCCTCGGCGATTTGCAAACTGGTATGGCGGACTAAGGTCAGTTTCATGCTAAATGTTCCCAGGCCAATAACCCTAAGTAAAAGGCCAGCTCAGTTAATTGTTGCGTTGCACCCAAGGTGTCGCCGGTGTAGCCCTGCAAATGGCGCAGAATCAGGCGACGCCACCATCCCCAGATAGCCAGCACAGGCAACCCAGTGATCAGGGCAAAGCGCATCGTGCTCAGCGCAGAATGATTCACGCCCAGCATCAGGCAAAAGCCCAGCCAACACACCAGGCCAAAGGCAGTTGCGCACCAGAGATCCTGCGTTGAAAGTGTGGTCGCCAGAGGTTTGGACTTACCGGCAAAACGCACATAGCGAGCGGTGGCCATGATGTACACTGCGGCCAATCTGCTAAGGGCATGCGCGGAGATCAGCGCAAACGGCAAGATGGCAGGCGTGAGCGCGGATAAAACCTGAAATTTGAACAGCAACATGCCCACCAGCGCAATCGCGCCATAACTACCGAGACGTGAATCCTGCATGATCTCCAGCTTGCGCGCGCGATCCATGCCACCACCGAGACCATCAGCGCTATCCGCCAGGCCATCTTCATGAAATGCGCCAGTCAGGTAAATGGTCGCCGCCATACTGCATAACACGGCCAAGGCCGGCGGAAATACCCAGCTCGCCAACCACCAAACGATGGCGGCCAGCAGGCCAATCAACAAGCCGACCAGCGGAAAATATCTGGCGGCATGATTAAGGTCTGACTCTTGAAAGTCTGCCACCGCAGGCACCGGCAGTCGTGTGAAAAAACCAACCGCCAGCACAAAATAGCGCCATTGCAGCGTCACTATTGTGCGCCTCACTGCAGTTGCCCGCTCACGCCAGCACTGTCAAAACTGGCCATTTCATTGAGAAAAGCCACGGCTGATTGCAACAAGGGATAAGCCAGCACGGCGCCGGTACCTTCCCCCAAGCGCAGGGACAAATGTAACAATGGCTGCGCCTTGAGATGCGACAACATCATGCTGTGCCCACTTTCATCTGAGCAATGCGCAAACACGCAATAATCAATCACTTGCGGATAGAGTTTGCTGGCAACTAACAAGGCTGAGGTCGCAATAAAGCCATCGATCAGCAATGCTGTCTTGGCTTCTGCCGCCGCCAGCAATGCACCGACCATCATAGCGATTTCAAAGCCGCCAAACACCGTCAGGGCCTGCAACGGGTCATCGGCTGGCACATGGTGGCTTTGCAGCGCAGAGGTCAATACCGACAGTTTGTGCTGCAAGCCTTTATCGCTCAGGCCGGTGCCGCGGCCCACACACTGATGCATGGGCAAATCGCATAGCACGCTCATCAGGCAGCTGGCACTAGACGTGTTACCTATGCCCATTTCACCCAGTGCCAGCACGTTACAGCCCTGGGCAATCACATCACGCGCAATTTGTGCGCCACGCATGATGGCTTGCGTGCACTGGTCAGCCGTCATGGCAGGCAAATGGCGGAAGTTTTCGGTGCCCATGCCTAATTTGGCATCAATCAGCATGGGGTGCGGTTGAAACACGGCATTGACGCCGCTATCCACCACATGCAAATCAAAACCATGTTGGCGTGCAAATACATTAATGGCGGCACCGCCATTGAGAAAATTCTGCACCATCTGCGCCGTCACCGCCTGCGGGTAAGGGCTCACGCCCTCTGCCACAATGCCGTGGTCACCGGCAAACACCAGCATGGTAGGCTGCTGCAACGTCGGCCGCTCGGTTTGTTGCATCAGCCCTAGCTGTAATGCCAGCGTTTCCAGCCGACCCAATGCCCCCAGCGGTTTGGTTTTTTGATTAATTTGCCGCATCAGGGCAGCCTCTAAAGTCGCGTTGTGCGTAGGCGCTATGTGAAATGTCTGCATAGGGATTATTTTACGGGCAAAAAGCAAAGCGTAGCAGAATTATGCAATGCCTGACCTGAATTTGCCTGGGATATAAAAAAGCCCCGCAAGTGCGGGGCAAGTCTCTAGGGACTACACGTAAACATTAACTAATCTTCACTGGCACGTAGATTTTGCTTTCACCACGCATCACCAGCAAGGCGACATTTTTCACGTTCTGTGACAGCTTGTCCTGTAGTTGCGCCACATTTTTCACCTGGTCGCCATTCACCGCCAGAATCACATCTCCGGGCTGAATGCCGGCGGTGGCGGCAGGCCCTTTGGCCACTTCTTCAACCAGCAAGCCTTGCTTGAGCTGCGTTTGTGCCAGCTCTTGTGCATTGAGTGGACGCACACTGACGCCGAGCTTGGCTTGCTGGCTATCGGCCACTTGCGCAGGCCCAGCCTGCGCCGTTTGCATTTCATCAATGCGCACAGACAATTTTTTCAACTGCTTGTTACGCCAGACTTCAATACCAACGGTGCTACCGGGTTTCACGCTGGCCACCATTGGTGGCAAGTCACTGGAGCGGTCTATGCTCTGGCCGTTGAATTTAACAATGACATCGCCTGGTTCCAACCCTGCATTATCCGCCGGGCCATTTTTCTCGACATTGCTCACCAGCGCACCACTCGGCGATTGCAAACCAAACGAGCTCGCCAGGTCCTGATTAATCGACTGCACGCCGATGCCTAAACGGCCACGGCTGACTTTGCCTTTTTCCAGCAGTTGCTGCTCGATGCCCATGGCGACATCAATCGGGATAGCGAAGGACAAGCCTTGATAGCCACCGCTACGGCTGTAAATTTGTGAGTTAATGCCGATGACTTCACAGTTGAGGTTAAACAGCGGGCCACCAGAGTTACCCGGGTTAATCGCCACGTCTGTTTGCAAAAATGGCACATAGCCTTCATCTGGCAAGGCACGTGATTTGGCTGAAATAATGCCTGCGGTCACGGTGTTATCAAAACCGAATGGCGAGCCGATCGCCACTACCCAGTCACCGACATTGCTATTTTTGGTGCTGCCGATATGCACGGTGGGCAAATCCTTAGCCTCAATTTTAAGCACAGCGACATCGGTCAGTTTATCCACGCCAATCACCTTGGCCTGAAATTCGCGTTTATCAGACAATTTCACGGTAACCACATCCGCCTTGTCGACCACATGCGCGTTGGTCAGAATCACACCATCAGATTTGACAATAAAACCAGAGCCCAAGCCACTCATCGGCGTTTCAGTTTGCGGCAGGTTGGGTTGAAAACGACGGAACAATTCAAACATCGGGTCATTGGGATCCACGCCAGGAATCCCAGCCGTTTTCACCGTGCCGGTAACGCTGATATTGACCACCGCCGCGCCCTGGCTAGCCGCGATGCTGGCAAAGTTTGGTAAGGTGATATAGGCACTCGGCGCAGTCATGGTTTTGGCAGACACCGGAGCCGTGGCCTGCGCATGGGTCACCAGCGTATTGCCCTTGATCCAGTAACCGGCGCCAAACAAAGCAGCCACCGCCAACGGCACAGTTACCCAATGCGTGAGTCTTGATTGTAAAAACGATTGCATCACAACGTCCTTTCTTGCTTTTTTAATCTTGCACTTCATAAAAACACGGTACGGGCATATTGGCATCAAAAATGCGCCAAAGTTTCACTGTATTTGTATCTTGATGTATCAGGCAAACAGGCGTGCAAGAGAGCATCTGTAGCACGGTGGCTCATGGCACATACATTGATCGTGATACACTTCACACTCTTTGTTTTTTGACCAAGCAATGACAGAGTTACCGTCTTTTTTAAAGCCCTACTGGCCTCGCCGTATGACAGGCACCCTGCGCGATTACGCACGGGCGGCCATCGGTGCCGGATTAGGGATTTTGTGTACCGGGCTGATTGCCCTCAGTGTGGTGCCAGGCGATTGGCATAGCGCAGTGTTTTTGATTGCGCCCATGGGCGCCTCGGCCGTCATCCTGTTTTGCCTGCCGTCCAGCCCGCTGGCACAACCTTGGGCGATTTTGGCGGGGAACACCCTGGCCGCCTTAGCGGGCGTGTTTTTCTCACAACTACTACCGCAACAACTGGTATTTGCTGCCGCGCTGGCCATGCTCTGCGCCATTGCCCTGATGTTTGCGCTACGTTGCCTGCACCCGCCCAGCGGTGCCGTCGCCCTCACCGCCGTGTTAGGTGGCGAGGCCATTCACAGCCTAGGCTATAGCTTTGTCTGGTGGCCAGTGTTGGCAAACAGCCTGCTACTGGTGCTCACGGCCTGGCTTTACCATACGCTGACCGGCTATCGCTATCCTGCAGCACATCACGAGCACGCGCCCAACTCGCCTACGCATATGCACTACCAGTTTGGGTTTAAAACAGAAGACTTGCAAACCGCGCTGGGGCAGTTTCATGAGGTGCTGGATATTCATCCAGAGCAATTACAAAGCTTGCTGGAGCAAACCGAGCTGATTGCTTATAGGCGCAAGCTGGAAGCCATTGAATGCCGAGAAATCATGCGCCCGGTCTCCACCACGCTAGAGTTTGGCGACCCGCTGGAAACCGCCTGGCAAACCATCCTCAAACAAACAGAGCCCGCGATTCCGGTGGTGAACAAAGCACAACTGGTGATTGGTTTACTCAGCGTGTCTGACTTTATGCGCCACGCCAAGGCAGAGAGTTACCGCGAAGTAGCGCCCGCCTTGAAGCGGCTGATCCGCTGGTCACCGACCACGCACAGCGACAAGCCAGAAGTGGTCGGCCAGATCATGACCACCCCGGCCATCACCATCAGCGAACACATGCACCTGATGCATACCATTCCGCTGATGACCAGCCATCACCTGCAATTGCTGCCAGTGGTCGACGGCGCCAACAAACTGGTAGGGATGTTGACCCAAACCGATGTAATCCGCGCCTTGTATCGTTAAGGTTGGGCAGATTGTTCGCGTTGCTTAAACGGCACAATCACCTCACGGGACGCCAGCACGATTTCGCGCAAAAAACATAACAGGCCGAAAATCAGCGACGCCATTGAAATAATAAAAGACACCATCACCAGGTGCGGCAAGCGCAAGCCGGTTTCTACCGACAAAAACATACTGGCAATCGACACACAAATACACAAGGCAGCAAAGGTGGCCGCTGCAATCGCGCGCCGCAACCACTTGGTGCGACGCACAATAATCCGCAATTCATCTTTAAAGCGCTCGCGCTTTTCTTCAGGCGCATCGGTCAAAAAGCGGGCACGGTCTATCGAGCGCCCCAGGCGGCCAATCAGCACGCCTAAAATCGAGCCGATCCCGGTCAATAAAAACACCGGCGCCACCGCATCGCGAATGGCCTCAGACACGCTGTGAATCTCAATCATGGTATTAATCATAGGTTTAACGGTCAGTCATTATCCAAACAAATCGGCACCAAAACCGTACTTTTCCGGCCATCGGTGCACTACAAAAAGGCATGCGCAAATCAATTCCGCGAAAAAGCGGGTGTTTGATGCTTAGTTCAGTGATTGATAAGCGAATTTTGCGCCATGTTCACTACATTTAGCCCCTTAATATTGCAATAAAAGCATTTTTCTTGCCATTGTTTTTCAATTCAAATGCCTCCATCGGGAATCATTTTTGCTCTATACACCCCGGTAACAATCGATATTGATAGGGAAGAGACCACAAGATGCACCCGCAACCGTTAACCGAGGATTTGGCTAACCACTTCAAGAAGGTCAATGACTTTCGTTCACACATTTATCAATTACAACATGCCTGGGATAGCCTGGCATTGATGGCGCAACTGTCCGGCACCGGCTCCGAAATGGAAGAAACCCGCAGTGCGTTTAATACCATCTCAAACGATGTATTACGCCACTTATCCCAGGAAACCTTGCATAAAACCGCGGCACAACTGTCATCAAAAGCATTTGAAATTATTAACTTGCTTGTGCGCAACCTGTTTGAGCGTACGGCTGACATCGGCTTTTTCGCCACCGACAATGATGTCCGTGATTATCTGGAAAAACAGGCAGCGGACAGCGTGGAAGATGCCGACCAGGAAAAAATTGAATTTCGTTTTCAGGAGTATCAGAAAAAATATACTGTTTACGACAATATTGTGCTGTTTGATGAGGAAGGCCAGCTATTGCATCAACTGGATGAGACGCAAACCACCCTGTGCCACTACCACCCAATTGTGGCCCTGGCTCGCCAATCGACTGAGCCTTATATAGAGCGCTTTTATGAGACCGACGTCGGTGGCAAGCTGCAGAAATCACTGGTCTATGCGCATGCCGTGCGTAGCAAAGATGGCCAGCGTGTCTTAGGCGTGCTCTGTCTGTGTTTTAAGTTCGTTAACGAGCTGGATACGATTTTTCATCACCTGATTTCAGAGCATGACTGGACCGTAGGCGTGTTACTGGACGAAGAGCATCATGTGATTGCCTCCAGTGATCCGTATCAAATTCCGCTTGGCATTGCGCTGTGCGTAGACCCGGAAACAGACTGGTTTATCACACGGTTTAACGGCCGCGAATATCTGTGCGTGACTAAACAGTCCGAAGGCTATCAAGGTTACTTGGGGCCAGGCTGGCTGGGGCAGGCCATGATCCCGATTGAGCATGCGTTTAATCAGACGATTCATGACACAGTGAATAACATTGATGCAGACACTCTGCGCAAAGTGATGCGTAGCCCGCTGATCTTTTCTGAAAGCTTGCTGAATATTCCCAAGCAGGCCGCCAATATCCAGAGCAAACTGAACCAGTCGGTGTGGAACGGCAATATCCGGCAAAGCAATGATGTGAACACGCAGCAGAAAAACTTTTCCAAAAGTCTGCTTTCTGAAATCAGCCATACCGGCCATAAAACGCAGAAAATCATTGAAAACATGGTGTCTGAGCTTTATCAGACCGTGGTGTCGGTGATGTTGGAAAACTCCAGTTTTTACGCGCAACTGGCGGTAGAAATCATGGACCGCAACCTGTATGAACGCGCCAACGATGTGCGTTGGTGGGCGCTGACGCATCTGTTTAGAGAGCTGCTGGCCAAGCCCAGCCTGCAAGCAGAAGACAAAGGCAAAATGAGCGAGGTGCTGCGCTATATCAACAGCCTCTACACCGTGTATGACAACCTGATCATCTTTGACCGCAAAGGCGAAGTGATGGCGATATCCAACCAGCAGTATGCCCATTTGCTGGGTACACACCTGGCCGATGAATGGGTAGGCCGCACCAGGAGCTGCGCCTCCACGCAAGATTACGTCGTCTCTGCATTTGAACCCACCCCGCTCTACAACGACAAACATACCTACATGTATGCTGCGCCGATCCGCCACCTCGATGGCAATAGCATTGTCGGTGGCATCGCCATTGTGTTTGATAGCACACCGCAGTTTCAGGCCATGCTGCGTGACGTGATTCCGCGCGATAAAACAGATACGCCAGTCCATGGCAGTTTTACCTTGTTTGTGAATGAGCAACTCAACGTGATCTCAAGCACACATCAAGACTTTGCCGTGGGCGAGTTGTTTGAGTTGATGCCCGCGATTAACAAGTTAAAAGAAGGCGATCAGCTATTTGATATTGCGATTTATCAAAATACTTATTATGCGGTGGGCGGTCGCGCCGCGTATGGTTACCGTGAGTTTAAAAGTGAACAGGACAGCTATCGCAACAAAGTGGTGGCGCTGATTTTCACGCCACTGGGCAAGGTCGATGAAATTAACCAGCGCATCCATGCCGAAGCACAAGTCATCCACAACAAATTCAACCCCAACCTGTTTGCGCAGTCCGGGCAGGACTGCCAGGAATATGCCACGTTTTACGTCGGCGACTCCTGGCTGGGCATAGAGGCGCGCTTTGTGCGCGAAGCGATAGACGAAGATCAATTACGCACCCTGCCGGAGTCGGCACCGTTTATTGCTGGCATGCACACCTATCAGGGCGAAGTGATTCCGGTGATAGACCTGGCGCGCATGCTGGGCCATCCACACTATTTCACAGATTACCGGCAGATCATTGTGATTGAAGACAAAGCCGCCTCGCTAAAATTTGGCCTGTTTGTCTCTGCACTGGGCGAAATCCCTTACCTGGCGCCATCGCAGATTCAGCCGATGACAACCTTCTTCAGGGGCGCCAGCCACAACCCTGGCATTGCCATTGCCAATATCGCCCAAAACAGCATGCTGACCCTGATCACCGCACAAAGTCTGTGGGACAAAGTGCTTTCCGTACGCTCGCAGTCTACAGAACAGGTGTATGCCTGATGAATAGTCAGACTACCCTCTTTGGCATCATGCAAAACGACATCATGGAATCCTTACTCACTGCGCAGCAACAGCGATTGCTGGATACGCTGCTGGATAATCTGGATGGCATGATTTACCGCTGCCTGTATGACAGCAACTGGACCATGATTTATGTCAGCAAGGGCTGCGAAACCCTCACTGGTTATCCGGCACATGAGTTGCTGCTCAATAAAAGTACCTCTTACGAAACCATGACGCACCCGGATGACCGCGACAAGGCGCGGGCAGTGATTGATGCCGCGATTCAGAAAGGCGAGCGCTTTGAGCTGGAATACCGTATTGTGCGCGCCAATGGCGACATCACCTGGGTGGCTGAGCGCGGCAGCGCGGTGTTTGATAACAATGGGCAGCCGGTGGCGCTGGAAGGCATTATTCAGGACATCAGTGGCCGCAAGCGCATCGAAGACGAACTGTTCAGCACCGAGCAAAAGTACCGCTCCATGTTTGAAAACTCCACGCTGGGCATGTTCCAGACCACCGAGTCTGGCACCTACCTCAATGCCAATCCGGCGCTGGCAAAACTATACGGTTATGTGTCGCCAGAGGCACTGATTGGCGACCTGAACAATATCAGCACCCAGCTTTATGTGGCCGAAAGCAGGCGCGGCGAATTTACTGACGCCATCCGCGCGCAAGGCCGGGTACACAACTTTGAATCTGAGGTTTACCGGCTGAATGGTGAAACCATCTGGATTTCGGAAAACGCGCATGCCGTCTGCGACCCGCAAGGCGAGATTTTGTATTACGAAGGCACGGTAGAAGACATTACCGACCGTAAGAACCACGAGCTGCAAATCCGCCAGCTAGCCGTCACCGACAACCTGACCGGCCTGCTCAACCGGCATGCGTTTAGTGGCAAACTGGCCAGCCTGATTGCCGAGGCGGACAAAACGCAAAACAAAATTGCCATTGCTTTTATCGACCTTGATCATTTCAAGCTGATTAACGACACACTGGGTCACCGCGCTGGTGACAAACTGCTGGAAAATGTCGCGCAACGGCTGATCCAGAGCACGCGCCCAACCGATGCCATTGTGCGCTTTGGCGGCGACGAATTTGTCATGCTTTACCCCCGCCTGCGCGTGGCCGAAGATGCTGAACCCTTGCTAGCACGTGTGATGGAAGCCATTTCGCAACCGATCGCCATTGGCGACTATGTGTTTAACATGACTTGCAGTGTCGGCGTCAGCATTTACCCTGACCATGCCAAAGAAATAGATACCTTGCTCAGTTGCGCTGACTCGGCGCTGTACAGTGCCAAAAACGCAGGCAAAAACAAGGTACAAATGTTTAGCGGCGCGCTGGCACAACAACTGGGCGAGCGTAACGAAATTGAATATGGTCTGGGCCATGCCATGCAGCGCCAGGAACTCATGCTCTATTACCAGCCGCAAATCAATATGCAGCACGGCAATATCAGCGCGCTGGAGGCCTTAATCCGCTGGCAACACCCTGAGCGCGGGTTGATTCCACCCGACCAGTTTATTCCGGTGGCCGAAGAAACCGGCCATATTTTTGCCATTGGTGAATGGGTGTTGCAGACCGCCTGCCAAAAGATCAAGTCCATGCAAACCGAGTGGGGCTATATGGTGCCGATTGCGGTCAATGTGTCGCCGATACAGTTTTTGCGTGGCAACCTGGTTGAAACCGTACAACGCGTATTGCGGCAAGAGCGCGTGCCGCCACATTTAATTACGCTGGAGGTCACCGAAAATGCACGCTTCAAAGACGAAGCCATGTTCACGCGGACGCTGGAACAACTGAAACGGCTGGGCGTGTGTATTGCGATTGACGACTTTGGCATTGGCTATTCGAACATGGCCTACCTCAAAAACTATCCGATTGATGAGCTAAAAATCGACAAGGCGTTTGTGCAAGACCTGGAGCAAAGCGTCACCAACGGCAACATTTTGCTGGCGCTGATTAACCTGGGCAAAAGCTTGCATAAATCAGTGACGGCAGAAGGCATAGAAACCGAATACCAGCACCGCTTTTTACTGCACAGCGGATGTGATGTCGGCCAAGGCTACTATTACAGCCGACCGTTGTCTGACGAGGCGTTGGCGCAGTTTATGCGCGAACAGCAGCCGAAGTTTGATCATTTTCAGCAGGTGGCCAGGTAACACTGGCCACCATGCATTTTGCCAATCGCAGGATCAAGCGACCGTTTGCTCGATCTCTGGCAGGGCTTCGTGCTTGATGGCGGCTTCAAAGGCCGTCAACCGCTTGTACACAGACAGCAGTTCGACGATGGTGGTCCACGAGTTCACCAGGTATTGGAACGAGTTACTCACTTGTGAAAACGCGGTCAGAATCTGCTGCAAAATCCCAAAAGTGATCCGGCCAGCCGCAATGGTCGGCACCAGAATCAGGTAGGCAAAAATATTATCTGCCTGCAAATACAGGCTGCGCGCCACATTGAAATACATATAGTGAAAATACAGGCGGAAGTAGTTTTTACGCACATCCATAAACAGTGACTTCAGCGTGGCAGGTTGTGCGCGTTCGTTATTGTCTTCGCCATACACCAGCTCTTTACGATATGCCGCTTCGACGCGCTGATTTCTGAATTCCAGCCCCGGTAATTTAATCCCCACCGCGGCTAGCAGCAAGGTGCCGAACACCGACCAGGCAATCGCAGAGGTAAACAAAGGCGCTGGCACCGCCCCAAATACCGGCAACTCGCTGACGTAAGCTGACAAACTCCATAGCACCGGCAAGAAGGCAAACAAGGTCATGATCGCTTCGACCATAGACACGCCCAGGCCTTCCATAATGGTGGCGAAGCGCATGGTATCTTCCTGCACCCGCTGCGACGCACCTTCAATCCGGCGCACCTGTGGCCACTGGCTAGTGTAAAAATCGTTCATGGCCGTGCGCCAGCGGAAAATATAATGGCTGACAAAAAAGCGCGTAATGACGTAGATAAAAATCGCCACAAACGCAATTTCGGCAAACTGCAACATCAGCGTGTATAACTCGGCGGTGGTCACTTTAGAATTAGGCGACAAGGCGGCCTGCACGCCGTCAAAAAAGGGTCGGCGCCAGTTGTTAATTGCCACCGACACCTGCACCGAGTAATAAGTCGAAAACAAAATAAATGCTGAACCAAGAATCGACCACCATTGCCAACGGCTGGGCTTGAGCTTAAACCAGGCCAGCGCGAATAGCGCCACACTCACGGCATAGTAGCCATAAAACAGCTTGAATGAGTCGGTGACAAAGTGACCCAGGCCAATCACTGGCTGTTCTTCAGCCATAGCCAAGCCAAACACGGCGCCAATGGCGGCAGAAAACTCAAACCAAACACCGCAGCAAATAGCCGCCCAGACAATGACGGAAGGCCAGAACCAGCGGGAATCAGGGAAAAAGGATTTAAACATAGCGCTTTCTTAGACGATTTTTCAACAGATGTTTTAGGGAGCCACTTTTCGCCAGTGTATTGGCTCTTGAAAAGACCTGCAACAAAAAAGCCTCCGTGAGGAGGCTTTGTGTGTTTAAAGGTTTGTGCGCACTAGATACGGTTGCCGCGGAAACAGCAGCCCAACGGCGTATTGGCAATATAATTTGCCTTCAACACCATGGCATGCGGTTTAATCGCTGAATGTTTTTGTGACACACGCTTTTTATAAACAGCCGGTTTTTTCATGGCAGTCTGTTTATCTTCATTGACTATATTGTCATCTATTGCCGCCACTTTTAGCGCAGGGGCAGCAGCATTTTCGGTAATGACCACTTCAGCCGCTTGCGGTTTGGCCGCGACTTGCCCCGTCTGTGCGCGATTAAGCAAAGGATTGTTGTCAGCAGGGGCTTGGTGCTCAAAAGTAATCATCATTAAGGCAAGCATATTTAAAAAAATCAGCTTGGGCAGCATATAGGATTTGGTTCGTTGCATGGTGAATACTCAGTGTTGTTATAGATTATTTCAATGGCGATTTTAGAGTGCCGATGCGCCTTGAGTAAGTCGACCACTGCCGATTTATTTGTCAGAAAATGCCTACAAAATAGCTATTGCAGAAAACATTTACGCGATACGATGGTCAGAGTATACACGGTCATGCATGGTGCATGATCGGCGCGGTTGGCCTTTCACTCTCGGAGCCTGTATGCAACGGTTATTCGTTTTATCTATCCTGTTAACAAACATGAGTCTGCACGCGCAGCCGAGCATCGTAGACACCCTAGAGCTGGGCCATTCGATTGTGATGGTCACCACCGATATTCCCGGTGGCTCCAACGGCCGTGGCTCGGGGGTGGTGGTTAGCCCGGAATATGTGGCGACCAACTGCCATGTGATTGCCAATAGCAATGGGGCCAATATTGCGAAGTTTAGGGATGGTTATCAGCCAATTGCGCTCAAGGCAAACTGGAAACGTGATGTCTGTTTGCTCAAGTTTGACCCACTGCCGTTTAAGCCACTGTCGATGCGCGACAGCAAAACATTGCAATACGAAGAAGAAGTGTTCAGCCTGAGCTTTCCGGCAGCTGCGCCGGTGCCACAAATCTCTTATGGCAATATCAAAGGGATTTATCCTTTTGAGGGCAGCATGATTGTGCGTTCAAATGCCGCTTTTTTAATGGGCTCCAGCGGCGGTGCCCTGTTTGACCAACACTTTAACCTGATCGGCCTCACCACCTTCAAGAGTCCGGGACATCAGGCGTTTTACTACAGCCTGCCGGTGGAGTGGATTAAAGAGCTGATGGATGCGCCGGAAGTCATCTCACTCAAAACCAACGAGGTACCATTTTGGGCCTTGCCGCTGGAACAACGGCCGTATTTTATGCAGGTGGTGATTCCTTACCAGAATGGAGATTGGGCGAGCTTGCAATCAATTGCTAACTTATGGGTGAAGCAAGAACCAAGCTCTGCGGATGCCTGGTACTTTTTGGGATTGGCGGAAGAAGGCTTGCAGCAATTTGCCAAGGCAGAGCAGGATTTACAGCATGCCTATGACTTGAACCAGCGCGATTTTGACGCCATGCTGGCCTTGTCTCGGGTCGCGCTGACACAAAAAGATGTCGCCACGCTAGAGGCGATTCAACCGGCGATTAATGCCATTGACCAAAGCGCAGGCGAACAAGTCGCGCAGCAAATTTTAAAGTTAAAACAAGGCAGTTAAAGTCACCGGCTATTGGTGTCGATGGCAGCTAGTGTCAATGGCGGCTGCCTAAGGCTGCAACGAAACCAACAACAGCAAACAGCCAATCACCAGCAAAGATATTTGCTGGCGCAACTGGTAAAACCAGCGCTCTATTGCGCCATCCGCTAGCAGTTGTCGATCAATCAGCAGCAGGCTGATAAAACAAGTGATCTGGATCAGATACTGCGTGACCGGAATCAATAGTAACAACGGTAACCAGGCCAGCAAAGCGATGACGTTACTTGAGATCAACAGATTGATGCGTCTGGCTTTTGCATGGGTGAGATATAATCCCCAGTGGATGCCTGACAGAAAAGAAATAATGATAGCACCGTAGGTGAGTGACAAGTAACCGGTGTGATAATTCGCCATCCCGGCCAACTGTCCTACCACTGCGGCGATAAACGGAGTGGCGCCTAATAAAGCCAAGCCTTTTGCCCATAGCATCTGATCTCGTTGCATGATAATTTCTCCTGATAACCGATACTCTGACCTCACTCCGTCAGTTTGGTTTTCGACACAGGAACTAAACTGTGGTGCTACATGACAGACACATGATCTCAACCAAATCACTTAGAACAATTATGATGAATCACCGCCATTTCTCCCGCTCGACCATTAGCCTCGCTATCGCCTGTTTCAGTGCCACGGCAGCGGCAGAGTCGCGCCCCACAGAATCACGCATAGACCGCCAAACCGAAACTGCAGTGCCTAGAGCGCAAAATCTTTATGGCATCGGCGTAGGTATTTTGCCAAAAACGTCTGGCTCCGATGAATACCGTGCATTGGTATTGCCGATTATTAATGCCAATTACGGTGACCGCTTTTTTGTAAACGCTTTGCAGGCAGGCGTCTGGCTGCTGGACAGCGATGATAAGCGACTGCGTTTTGGCCTGTCTGCCGAAGCTAAATTTGGCTGGGATGCCAGCAAAGGCGACCGCACGCGCGGCATGCAAGACCGCGATTTTTCAATTTTTGTTGGCCCCTTGCTGCGCTGGCAAACTGACTATGGCACGTTTAACGCGCAATGGACGGCAGACGCCAGCGGTAACAGTAATGGCCAGCAAGTACAGCTGCAATATATTAAAAGCTTGATTCGTGCACCGCAATTACGGCTGAACGGCGTCATTGGCGCCACCTGGAACAACCAGAAATTTAATGACTATTATTTTGGTGTGAGCACCAGCGAAGCGACTGCCAGCCGCCCAGTTTACCGCGCAGGTTCTGGCGTGGAATGGCAAGCAGGGGTCAACGGCATGATGCCTGCCTTTAAAGACCACTCACTGTTGTTTGGCGCCTTTGTGACGCGACTCAGCAACGCACAAAATGATAGCCCGATTACCGAAACGAGAATCCAGCCGATGGCTTATGTCGGCTATAGTATTCCTTTCTAACGCACTTGCTTTTAACTCAGCTGGCGGCGGCTTTTATTATCTTTCGAAATCGGTTTCGCGCACAAAGGTTTTTTAATCATGAATATATGGCAATTTAAGTAAACCGATAAAATTAGGCCGTAAAAAAGGATTTCAGTTGACACTGGTGGTGCCTAGAATGCCTTCATATTTGATTTTTGCAATGTGAAACGGTTGAGAGCATATTAATTCCTGACTCATGAAGGCAAAAGCTAGAGTGCGAAGCTTTTCTGCCTTGCTAGTCGCGAAAACGAGATCATCG
>NZ_SSGF01000004.1 GCF_008015755.1 Methylophilus sp.
GCGCTTTTGAAGCTCAATTTCATGCCGCCATTTGTAAAGGCTCTTTGTTGATACGCCAAGGCGTTGAGCAACATCCGCGACATCATGACCGCGTTCTGTGATTTGCTTTACAGCTTCGAACTTAAACTCGTCCGTGTATCTGATACCCTTCATGTAACTTACTCCGTTCTGTTTTAGACATTATGATTTGTCTAGCAGAGCGGGTGAAGTCCAATGATGGCATAGATCCAAGTGCCGCTCGGCAGGATAAAAAAGCACAAGCCAAGCTTAAGTCTGTAAACACTTTCAAGGCTGTTGCCAATGATTGGCATGTCCTGCACAATAAAAACAAGTCTGAGCGTCACCAGCAGCGCGTGAGGCGCTGGTTGGATGTTTATCTCTTTCCATCATTAGGGGATAGGTTACACCATTCAACTTACTGTTGGTGATCTAACCTACTCCTTGGCAGGGGGAATGATATCAACATGGATTGCAACCGGTTTCTATCTAATGGATAATCTTTTGATAGCAATAATTCTATATAAACTTGAGTGTTTACTTATCTTAAGTTCATGCCAGAGAGACACTTGGTCTTAAGGCATTCATCTCAATAATTAGGTAATTTAAGCGCATATAACTGGCGTCAAATGGTGCATAAAAATTAAAATGAAGCCTGTAAAAGTTCGAAATTATCATATTGATAATAATGTCACGATATATCCCCTTGTGGATCTTTTTGCAGGCCCAGGAGGTCTTGGGGAAGGATTTGCGGGAGTATGCGGTGAAGAAGGTAAAATAAGATTTAAAAGTATTGTATCGATAGAGCGAGATGAGTTTTCACATCAAACATTGCGTCTACGTCACTTTCTTAGATATTTTGCGGATGATGAAATCCCTGATGATTATTATGACTTTCTTTCTAAGAAAATCGAATTTGAAGAATTGATTTCAAAGCATCCGGTTGCTTGGGAGGAAGCAAAAAATAGTGCTTTAAGAATAACTCTCGGTGCCGAATCTCATGCATATGTAAAAAAAATAATTTGTGATCGCTTAGGTGAAGCTGATAAATGGGCTCTGATCGGGGGGCCTCCATGTCAAGCCTATTCTCTTGTTGGCCGATCAAGAATGATGAGCAAACCGGGATTTGAGAATGATGAGCGCCATACTTTATATCTTGAGTATCTGCGCATAATTGCAGACCACCGCCCACCGATTTTTGTAATGGAGAATGTCAAAGGACTTCTTTCAGCTACCATTGAAGGAAGGTCAGCCATCAATAGAATTGTCAATGATTTGACTAATCCTGGGCAGGCAATCGAGAATGCTCCAAATGATCTTACTTACAAGCTTTACTCATTGAGTGAAGAGGGTCTAGCTGACGGCGATGTAGACCCGAGGCTTTTTGTTGTAAGAGCAGAAGAGTATGGTATTCCTCAAGCTCGCCATAGGATGTTTATAGTTGGAATACGAGGTGACTTGAGGGTAAGACCTGGTTTATTAAAGAAACTTAAAGCCCCTAGTGTTCGTGACACTATCGAATCTCTTCCTCGTATACGCAGTGGTATTTCGAAAGTGAAAGACAGCTACGAGTCATGGCTGAACGAGTTGAGGTTGATCTCTCAGATGGATCTATCTCACCAACTCAACGGCTCCTTATGTGATGCCAAAGTTTCCGCAGAGCTGGGACTTGAGAGTCTTCTGCAAAAACGCTTTCCAAGCTTCACGTCATCTGTAACTTATAGACAGCTTAAGCCCACGCATCCGGTACTCGAAAGTCTTTATGATGATCGATTGAGTATTCTTACATCTCACGAAGCTAGAGGTCACATGGCTTCTGATCTTAGGCGCTACTTATATGCAGCCACATTTGCTGAAAAGATGGCTCGCAGTCCCAAACTGTCTGACTTTCCTATAGATCTTCTTCCTAACCATCAAAATGTGGAACTGGGTTGCTCGGGGAAGATGTTCTCGGATCGTTTTCGCGTTCAGGTTGCGGACCAAGTCTCAAGAACTATCACATCTCATATTTCAAAAGATGGTCATTATTTTATACATTATGATCCAACACAATGCCGTAGCTTAACAGTTCGCGAAGCGGCGAGACTGCAGACTTTTCCCGATAATTATTTTTTTGCCGGGCCTAGAACAATGCAGTACCACCAGGTTGGAAATGCTGTACCTCCCCAGCTAGCGAAGCAAATTGGAGAAATAGTTGCTGAGGTCCTTGCAGCAATATGAGGTGATAATCCATGGTAGACACGGTGACTTCAGAGCAGCGAAGCTGGAATATGTCCAAGATCAAGGGGAAGAATACTCACCCAGAGCTACTTCTAAGATCATTGCTGCATAAAGCTGGTTTTCGTTTTAGATTGCATCGTAAAGATTTACCTAGTAGTCCAGACATTGTACTTCCCATGTACAGAACTGTTATTTTCGTTCATGGATGTTTTTGGCATCGACATCCTAATTGTCGAAATGCAACAATGCCATCGAGCAGGCCTGAATTTTGGGCAGAAAAGTTTAAACAGAACTTAGAAAGAGATGCAAGAAATAGTGCAGCTCTTGTTCGTGCAGGTTGGAAAGTTTACATTGTATGGGAATGTGAACTTCGATCAAAAAAAGAAGAAATATTAGAACGACTTTCGGAGAGCATTCGGAGTAATAACTAATGGCAAAACCTCACCATCTACCGCCCAGCGCGGCATGTTTAACTGCATCACTCAGAGATCTTGGTTATTCAATTGAAGCAGCTGTTGCTGACCTTATTGACAATAGTATTTCAGCTGATGCGACTGAGATACAGATACTCTGCGATCTCAGCAGGGAAAAGCCGGTACTTGTAATCGCCGACAATGGAAAGGGTATGGTTGAGCAAGAAGTAATAGCTGCAATGCGGCATGGTTCAACCGACCCTAGAAAGAAGAGGGGAGCCAAAGATTTAGGTAGATTCGGTTTAGGTCTGAAAACCGCATCATTCTCGCAATGTCGACGCCTCACTATCATGAGCTCCAAAGAAGGTGTACGAAGCGCTGTTGAATGGAATCTGACTCAGATTGAGGATTATGATGATTGGTTTGTATCAATTCTCGATGCCGAGGAAATTGCCAAGCTTCCCTATTGTGAGTTGATATCAGAAGATGGGACAATCGTTGTATGGAGAGACTTGGATCGTCTTTTCGAGGATGAATTTGAAAGTAGACGACATGAAATAGTAAGTGCAAAGTTAGCTGCTGTTGAGCGTCATCTTTCACTTGTTTTTCATCGATTTCTTTCTGGTGAGGTCAAAGGACACAAACGTATCACGATCAAAATCAATGGGCATTCGATCACTCCGTTTGATCCTTTCTGCCGTAAAAATCCTGCTACACAAATATTGCCTGATGAGACTGTGTGGGTAGGTGATCAGGCAGTTAATATTCAGCCTTATATCCTGCCGCATCATAGCCGCCTCACCGCAGCAGAATATGATTTTTATCAGGATCGAAGCGACTTTATTTCGAATCAAGGTGCATACGTATATCGAAATGGACGACTTATGGCATGGGGAGACTGGTTTCGATTGGTACCAAAAGGCGAAGCTACTAAGCTTGCTCGTGTTCAAATTGATTTTTCAAACAGCCTCGATGAAGCGTGGACTATTGATATCAAAAAGTCTCGTGCCAGACCTCCACATGCCGTTAGAGAGCGACTTAGGCAGATTATTGCAAAAATAACTGCTCGTAGCATTAATGTTCACCGTGGACGAGGGCAGAAGCTATTCCTAGAGGCACAGGCGCCAATTTGGGAGAGATTCGCTAGTCATAGCGGTATTAGATTTGCAGTCAACATGGAGCATCCGCTGATTCAATCATTAAGTGGTAATCTGAATGCAGAAAATTTATCCAGTCTTCAGGTTCTTTTGGACTCCATTTCAGCCTCTCTCCCTGTAGAAATGATCTACTCTGACTACTCCACACATCCTCGTGAGGTGGCGCAAACAGGCTTGGATGAGCCGGAAATTTTAGAGCGACTTAAGAAGCTGCAACATGCACTTTATGGGTCTGGTCCATATAATTCAGTTGAGTTTATGAAGATCGTCCGATCAACAAGGTTATTTGATGGCCATTTAGAAGCTGCTGAAAAATATATAAGTGAGGTATTTGAATAATGCAACAAGCCAGCTCGCAAGAAAGAAATTTTACTAACTCATTAATCTCTGCACTTGCCAATATGAGTGAGACTCCTACTGCAGCTCAGGTACAGGAAAAAGCTCGCCAAATGGCTGAAATTTTTAATTATGCAGGGGATTTGCAGAGCGTTGTCGGAGAGGCGATGATTTCTGTAGTCACAAGAATGGGAGCGGGAGTTTCGCTTGTTGATACAAAAGCCAATCATGACGATCAATGGGTTCAAAAGCGAAGTGATATCAAATGGATTTATTCGGATGCATATGCAGAGTATTTGCGGGAAGATGGATGGGCTCCGCAGATGGTTCAATCTCTGAGTGATGTGACCGATAAAATATTGGGGCATCTTCAAGACCCACACAGTGAAGGAACGTCTTGGTATCGACGCGGATTGGTCATAGGGCATGTTCAATCAGGTAAAACGGCAAACTATACTGGTTTAATAGCTAAAGCTGCGGATGCTGGTTATAAATTTATTATTGTGATTGCAGGTATACACAATAACCTTCGGAAACAGACGCAAGCGCGTATTGATGAAGCATTTATCGGGAGGTCAAGTGATCCGAGTGATAGACGGAACATCGGTGTTGGAACAGCACCAGGATATCCTCATCCTGCAACTCTGACAAATATTAATGCAGATTTTAATAAAAATACGGCAGAAAAAAGTGGCTGGAAAATAAATGATTTCAGTAAGCCTATCATTCTCATCATAAAAAAAAATGTAACTACACTCACATCTTTGCATAAGTGGCTGAAGGAGCTGAATGCTGAAGGTAGTGGCCGTATTTCAGATGTACCTATGTTGGTGATTGATGATGAGGCTGATAATGCCTCGATCAATACGAATCAGGATGATTTAGACCCTACTAAAACCAATGCAATGATTCGACGAATAATGGGGCTATTCGCTAAGTCGTGTTATGTCGGTTACACAGCTACGCCATTTGCAAACATTTTCATCAATCCTGATGCTTATGATGATGACGTTCGGGAAGAACTTTTTCCGAAAGACTTTATTTATTGTTTAGATGCTCCCACAACATATTTCGGAGCCGAAAAGGTATTTCTAAACGATGAGACGAGTTCAGCGGTCGTGAGACCTATAGATGATTGCGAAGATCTCATTCCATTTTCACATAAACGTGGCGACACGATAAGTGAGCTTCCTCCTAGCCTTTACTATGCTTTGAATGAATTTATTCTCGCAAGGGCAATTCGTAACTTGAGAGGGCAGTCTAAAAAGCACTGTTCTATGATGGTGAACGTTTCCAGATTTGTGCCTATTCAGAAAGCAGTTCGAGATTTTCTGAGCCTTCGTGAAAGAAAAATTCGAGAAGCTGTACGTTCGAACTATAAGATGCCTGAGTCGGTTTCTTCAACGAATCCCTTTATGCATGATTTGAAGTCAGTTTTCGATGCTGAATATTTCGATGCAGGTTTTACTTGGGGAGAGGTGAAAGATGCGCTGAATGATGTTTTTGAGCATTTGCATACTTACGTTATTAACAGTAAGAGCGATGAAGTTTTAGATTTTTCAAAATATGATAAGGCCGGTGTCGGACTCACTGCTATAGCTGTTGGAGGGTTAAGCCTCTCAAGGGGCTTAACCATCGAGGGTCTTACGATAAGTTACATGTATCGCAATACTAAAATGTACGACACTCTAATGCAAATGGGGCGATGGTTCGGCTACAGACCAAATTTTGAAGATCTTTGTAGAGTGCACCTTTCCAGAGATTCGATTGATTGGTACTCCCATATCGCTGAGGCATCAGAAGAGCTTGTTCAACAGGTGAAGCGTATGAGGCGTGACAAGCTCAGTCCAGAGGATTTCGGGCTTTACGTCAGGTCTCATCCAGACACACTTTTGATTACAGCAGCGAATAAGATGCGTTCTGGTGAACAGGTCACATTTCAGCAAAGTTTTGCGGGCCGTCTTCGTGAAACTTCGGAAGTCTCTACTGACCCTGAGTTGAATAAACGGAATTTGGATCTTATTGCAGAATTATGGAAATCTAATTTCGGTGGAGTGGAAGTTGCTGATACCGGTAAAGGATTTATCTATAGAAATGTGGATATTTCTGTCTTGGAAGAGTTTTTACTGAGATACGACTTCCATTCGGCTCAAGCTGATTTAAAAAGTGACTTATTAGCTTATCTGCAGCTTATTTCTGATCGGCATCCTAAAGCTGATGTGCTCTTGATATCCCCGGATGGGGGTGCTGGAGGCGATGTACCTTTTACTTTACGAGGCCAGCAACGTGGTGTAAGTGAGGGGCAGCCTATGGGTACTATATGGAAGCTAAATAAAGGTAGGGTAGCTTCGAGAGGTGATGAAAAATTAGGTCTTAACGATGATCAGAAGAAGTCAGCTAGCACGAAAGCCAATTCTGAAGTTGTGTCGGATATTCATTATCGTGAGGTCCGTAATAAACCACTGTTGATGCTTCATAGTTTGGATCCTAAAAGTGCAAGTATTTCTGGCCCAATAGTGGCTTTTGGGATGAGCTTTCCTTTTGAAATGGATATTCCAACCATTGATGTGGTTGTGAATAGAATCTGGCTCAGGCAAATGCAGGATGACGATGAGCCCCCCGAGGAGGATCTGGATGTCTAAAGTTTCACCATGGGATGAGATTTTAGTTCCTGGATCTGACTTCAATGTGAAGCAGATTGCTGGAAAGATGGCTGTGCCTTGTTATTGGGGACGTGATCCGTCTGGGGCATGTCTTTTTATTATGGAGCTTAAAGGCGATCTTTTCGCAGAGTTTCAAAAAAACAATGTTCGTGTGAATGGCCTTGGTGTAGAACTTCGTCAGAATAGCTCAATTCTGCGGTTAATTTTGTCCTTGGAAAAGAGGGCTGATCGAGACATTTTCGAGGGCTTATGCCGTTCTTTAGCTAACGCACTCGAAGTTGCGAATGATTCAGCAAGTTCGATGGCAGTAGCGTTCGCACATCTGCGGAGATGGAAAGCCTTCATGGCTGGCCGAAAACAACTCATGTCTGCTGAAGAGATACGTGGACTTTTTGCGGAGCTGTGTTTCCTGCGAGAGTTGATTCAGCACTTGGGGGCAGATGAAGCATTGAAGGCTTGGATGGGACCAGAGCGCTCTCATCAAGATTTCATTTTTGGAAATACTGCTGTAGAGATCAAATCCTTATCTGGGGCCGAGCGCAATTCAGTCCGAATTTCATCGGAAGATCAACTTGAATCGCTGAATGAACATCTATTTCTTCGAACCTATAAACTTAGCAATTTACCCGATGCATCATCTGCACAGTCGCTAAATCAAATCATCTTATGTATTCAAGAAGTGCTTGATTCTGCTGAGGCGATTGAAGCTTTTGATAGTAAGCTGGCGGAACATTTTTATACTCCACATCCAGAGTATGATGACCCTATGTTCGTTGTTTCGGTAGTCAAAAGTTACCGTGTAGATGGTGATTTTCCACGACTGATTCGCTCAAAAACACCAACAAGTATAAACAAGATTTCATATGATATTAATTTAGAAAGCATTTCAATTTTTGAATGCGATAAGCTCTGGGAGGGGGAGTAATGGAACAGACTGCAGAAGAGTTTTTTCACGATTTCCGTCAAGAAATGCTTGCTGGGGCAGAGGCTGGGAGCACATATCAACTCGAAACTTTTATGGATACCGTTTCGAATGAGTTGATTGAAACGGGTTTTGTAGATGGATTTGAGCACTGCCATTATCGCGCAGCAAGAGGGATGCGTGTTGATGGGTACTGGTTCAATGATGAGGGTGTAGTTGATATCTTTATTGCCGATTTTGATTGTCGTCGGGAACTTGAAACTCTTACGCGCTCGGATATTGATACAACCTTCAAACGCTTAATTAATTTTTTTGAAGGAAGCGTTACCGGTAGTCTTGAGCCAGATGTTACAACGCCTGAATATGGCCTTGTCAGTCAAATTAGGGATGGAAAATCTCATATCCGGCAGGTGAATTTTTACCTCGTATCCGAACGTTTGCTAAGTGACAGATTCGAGGCCTATCCTGATAACGATGTGTGCGAGATTAAGGCTACATATCACATCTGGGATATCTCTAGGTTTCAGCGCCAGCGCAGTTCCCGTGGTTTCAAAGAGGCATTAAATATTGATTTTGTTGAGCTGTTTGGTGACGGGGTAAATTGTCTTCCTGCGAATCTTGGCTCAGACTCTTATCAATCATTCTTAATTGTAATGCCGGCTACTATTTTGGCTAAGCTATATGAGGGCTATAGTAGCCGACTATTAGAGCAGAATGTCCGCACATTCCTTCAGGCTCGTGCACAGGTTAACAAGGGGATTCGAACAACCATACTAACAGAGCCAAACATGTTTTTTGCATATAACAATGGCATAACTGCTACTGCTCAGGAAGTGGAAACGCGGATTAAAAATGGTCATCTTCAAATTGTCAGATTGACTGACCTTCAAATAGTAAATGGAGGGCAGACTACGGCCTCACTTTTTCATACACAGCGTCGTGATAAAGCCAATCTTTCAAATATTTTTGTTCAAATGAAGCTTTCGGTCATCGACAACGAGCAGAGCGAAATGATTGTTCCACGAATTTCTGAGTATGCAAATACTCAGAATCGGGTTAATGCTGCAGACTTTTTCTCAAACCATCCCTTTCATGTTCGAATGGCAGATTTCTCGCGGCGTATTTGGGTGCCTGCACAACAAGGGGCGCAACGTGAAACTAAATGGTTTTATGAGCGAGCGCGGGGGCAATATATTGATGCTCAGTCAAAATTAACTCCAGCAGAGCAAAGGCGATTCAAAGCCGAGTATCCAAAACCTCAGATGTTTACAAAAACTGATTTGGCTAAGTTTGAGAATATATTTGATGATCATCCGAGATGGGTCAATCTGGGAAGTCAAAAAAACTTTGCGAAATTTGCTGCTCGAATCGGTAAGGAGTGGGAAAAATCTTCTGATGGTTTTAATGAACAATATTACAAAAGAGCTATCTCACGAGGTATTCTTTTCCGAGCTACAGAAAAACTTGTTTCGGAACAGCCTTGGTACAACGGTGGTTACCGGGCCAATATAGTCGCTTATACCTTGGCAGTAATTGGATATGTAACTAAGATGCGGGGAGAGGTGCTTAACTACCAGAGTATCTGGGCCGCACAAGCAATTGATACGTCGCTTGAAGAAGCCATCAAGGTAGTATCAGCAATCGTCTACGAAGATCTTATGAATCCACCTCAAGGAATTTCAAATATTTCTGAATGGGCAAAAAGAGAAAGTTGTTGGACTCGATTGGAAGAGAAGTGTGATGAAATTGCGAAACGCTTACCCGATCTATTTTGGTCCAGCCTCTCCACGGATGCCGAAGAAAAATCAGAGACAAAAAATGCAATTCAAATTCAGAAAATTGATAATGGCATTGAGGCTCAGCGCCAGGTAATTACAATTCCAGGTAAAACTTGGCTGGAGCTTAAAAATAAAATGACTGATTTAGATATATTGACACCTAAAGAAGTGGGGGTAATTAATATTGCTGTGCAGTTGCCTCATAAGATCCCAACTGAAAAGCAATGTAGGGTTCTGCTGGAGATTCTTGAGAAAAGCAGGGCAGAGGGAATAAACCTATAATTAGCTTATACTTTTTATTTTGTGAGTAACAAAGTTTATTGAATTGGTGTTATCTAGTTATAATGTGGTTTATCTGCAATAATTCTGTTCCGGCTCCCGCACCAAGTAAATAAGAGAGCTAAAAAGTATAAAAAATTAAAAGGCCTAGATGAAAATCTAGGCCTTTCTTCATATGATTCCGCGATTGCGTTTGAGTTGTCTGTTACTAGGCTGAGCTAATTCTTAATAGCGATAAGGTCGCGATATACATGCCAGCTAGCATGCCCAACTACTGGCATGGTCAAAATCAATCCCAGAAAGTTGGTCGCAAGGCCAAACCCTACCAGGACCACAATACAAAAAGCCCATAGTGTCATGGTCACCGGGTTGCGGGCGCAGGTGCGCAGGCTGGTGATGGCTGCGGTCCAGGCGCTGGTATTGCGGTCTAGCATGAGGGGCATGGCGATGACGCTGATGCTGAAAATGAACGCTGCAAACACGGCACCGGCAGAAAAGTAAACGAACAGGAAGGTGGGTTGCTTGAACGTGAATACGTTGATGACTACGTCCGCGAAAGTTGGCAGTGCATCGTGAAAATAATGGGCGAATATGCTCATTGAAAGCCGCACCCAGCTGAGAAAAACGAAAATCAGTAGCCCGGTAAATAGGGCGATATTTAGCAAGTTAGGCAACCAGGCAGTCAGGGTGGGGCGTAGCGAAGGTTGCTCGCCAGATTCTATGCGTCTGCTCAAGTCATATAGCCCGACGGCAAGGAAGGGGCCGAGCAGAAAGAAGCCGGTGGATACCCCGGCTAGTAGCCAGTAGTTGTCAGCAAACACGGTATGGATGATGACGCCGATTGCGGCAAAAATGATGCCGTAAAAGAGGCTGGCGCGGCCGCCGAGATGGATGTCAGTGACGCCTGCATGTAACCAGTCGAGAATGATGTCGGTGTTTGCATGGCGGATAGAAATGCCATCGTCCGCACTGACTTTGGTGGCGGGTATATGGTTAATATTCATGTGTTTAGCCCCTTTAAAATGATGGCTGCCATCAATCAGTGCTTGCAGATTGCATGACCGATTTTTTTTAAGCTCAAAAGCTTTTGATGATGGCTTGCCACGACTACTTGCATTGCTAATCAATTCACATAAAAACAGTCCCAATGGCTTGTGACGCTTGGTCAGCAGTCAATCTGGTGAAGTCAAAATTGCGCGATGACATCGGGATACGATTAAGAATCTACCACAAAAAACTTTTGCATGCAGTCGTCATATTTTTTGATTCAGGCATGCTTTATGGATGGCCCTACGCAAAATCAGCCTCGCATAATCGGTTGCCAGCGTTATACGCTTTTTATTCGTAACAACATTTTTTTGCTACGTATTTGTGCCGTTTGCTTGTTTATGCAGCAACATCAAGAGTGCCAGCTGGCCTGGTTTGGCGCCGTATTCTAGGTACTTTCTTCACGTCGTCGCTTTAACCTCACTTCACCATAAATTTACATTGATGACAGTCGCAATCGCCATTTTTTGTCTTGTCACTAGGTTGCTCTTGTGCTAATTTACAACGTGTAACAAATTTGTAACTAAACGTAATTTAGTTGCTACAGACTAAATTTGGGTTGGCAAGCATGTTATCTATTTGCGAAACACAATGCGTCACAAGGCCGAATGCATCCGCTTCTACAGAAAGTGTGTGTAAGTTGTTGCTGAGCCTAGTGGTGTTTTCTGGGCTGATTGCTTTAGCTTTTTTGCATGTAGGTGCCTGGATGGTGTTGCCGTTTGCTGGCTTGGAATTAGTGTTGGTGGTTCTGGCGTTTGTGGTGGTATTGCGTCACAGCAGTGATTACGAAAAAATTACTTTCGTTCAGGATCAGGTTGAAATCGAGCAGAGTGTGCTGGGAGAAATAAAACACGTTCGCTTTCAATCGTATTGGACCCGGATAACGCTCAGGGAAGGTGAGAACGGTAAAACGTCACTGTGGATTGGGTCCCATCATCAAGAGGTTGAGTTTGGTCGAGATACCATGGATAACGCGCAACGCGAACAAGTGGCCTCTCATCTCAAGCGGGTACTTCTGAAAACTAAATAACTGGATTTTGGAGCGATTAGATGCAAGGGATGAAGAAACTTGGGGTTGGTGCGGTTGCATTGTTCTTGTCTTTGAGTGCACGTGCTGACTTCACCTGGAATTTTCCAGAGCCGGTGACGCCGATGGCTTTGGATACCTTACACGTACACAACAAATTTATGCTGATTACTGCCGTGATTTTTGTGGCAGTACTGGCAATTATGATTTACTCGATTGTGACCCACCGTCAAAGCAAGGGCTACAAGCCTGTCGCCGATAAGGCGCCTTCTACTGCGGTTGAAATTTTCTGGACGTTAATCCCATTTGCGATTTTGCTATTGATTGACTTTGTCATCATGGGCATTCCGGCTTACCACAGTGTGGTGATGATGGAAGATACTCGCGACCAGTCGACCATGGTAATCAAAATTACCGGCTCGCAGTGGCGCTGGCAGTATGAGTATCTGGACGGCGATGCCAAAGGCATCAAATTTGTGAGCAACTTGGCGACTACCAATGACCAAATGCACAATGCGGCCGACAAAGGCGAGCATTACCTGCTGGAGGTGGATAACCCGCTGGTGCTGCCTGTGGGCGAAAAAGTACGCATTTTGATGACGGCTTCTGACGTGTTACACAACTGGTGGGTGCCGCAGTTTGGCTCATCACGTGTGGCGGTACCAGGCTTTATTCGTGAAACCTGGGTGCAGGTGGAGAAAGCAGGCGTTTACCGTGGGCAGTGTAAAGAGCTATGCGGTAAAGGCCATGGCTACATGCCAGTGGTGGTGAATGCCGTGTCTAAAGAAGAGTTTGCGCAATGGGCGACCAAAAAACAGGGCGAGCAACAAGCGGCAAACGATGTGAAAGAAATGACCAAGGATGAACTGCTGGCGCAGGGTAAAGTGGTTTACGAGAAAAACTGTGCCGTATGCCACCAAGTGACTGGCGCAGGGTTGCCACCGGCTTTCCCCGCACTCACCGGCAGCAAAATTGCCACTGGCGCGATTTTTGGCGCCGATGGTAAATATCAAAAAGACAGTCATCTGGACCGTGTGTTGAATGGTAAAGGCGTAATGCCTGCCTGGAAGGCCACATTAAATGATACGGAAATTGCGGCAGTGATTACCTATGAGCGCAACGCGCTAGGCAATACAGCAGCAGTCGATGCAATCGTGCAGCCAGCGCAAGTTAAAGCTGCACGCGAATAATATTTGAGCGATTTTAGGAGAGCACTATGAGTACTACAACCGTAGCACATCATGATGAGCATCACGACGACCATCCGACCGGGATTATGCGTTGGTTAACAACGACCAACCATAAAGATATCGGTACGATGTATCTGACATTTTCACTGGTGATGTTCTTGGTCGGTGGGTCTATGATTTTGGGCATTCGTGCCGAGTTGTTCAAGCCTGGCTTGCAACTCATGAATCCAGAGTTTTTTAACCAGTTGATTGGTGTGCATGCACTGATCATGATTTTTGCAGCCTTGATGCCTGCTGCGACTGGTTTTGCTAACTGGATGTTGCCATTGCAAATTGGCGCACCAGACATGGCTTTGCCGCGCTTGAATAACTGGGGCTTCTGGATTTTGCCGCCATCTGCGATTCTGCTCACTCTGCCGTTCACACTGGCCCTGTTTGGGGTAGGTGATGGTGCACTAGCGACTGGTTGGACATTCTATCCGCCACTGTCTGTGCAAGGCGGTATCGGTGTCGACTTCGCGATTTTTGCCGTGCACTTGTTGGGTATTTCGTCAGTATTGGGTTCTATCAATATTATCGTCACCATTTACAACATGCGCGCACCAGGCATGACTTTGATGAAAATGCCGATGTTTGCTTGGGGCTGGTTGATCACTGCATTCTTGCTGATTGCAACGATTCCTGTGTTGGCCGGTGCGGTGACCATGCTGCTGACGGACCGTCACTTTGGGACGCACTTTTTTGACGCCGCCGGTGGTGGTGACCCGATTATGTTCCAGCACTTGTTCTGGTTCTTTGGTCACCCTGAGGTCTATATTCTGTTGCTGCCAGTGTGGGGGTTCATTCCTCAGATTCTGCAGACGTTCAGCCGCAAGCCGATGTATGGCTACAAAGCGCAAGTTTATTCGTTGTGGGCGATTGGTGCTTTGGCAGTCGTTGTTTGGGCGCACCATTTCTTTACGGCCGGGATGCCGGTGCCTGCATTGCTGTACTTTATGTATAGCACCATGGCGATTTCTCTGCCATTGGCCGTGCTGTTCTACTGCTGGATTCGCACCATGTGGAAAGGCTCCATGAGCTTTGAAACACCAATGTTGTTTACGGTTGGCTGGATTATTTTGTTCGGTATTGGTGGCTTGACTGGCCTGGTGCTGGCTGACGTGGCGGCGGATGCGCAATACCACAACAGCTACTTTGTGGTGGCGCACTTCCACTACACCCTGTTTGCGGGTGGCATCATGGGCATCATGGCGGGCGTATATTACTGGCTGCCAAAAATGACTGGTCATATGTATAACGAGAAGTTGGGTAAAACACACTTCTGGCTGACTGCCATCTCATTTAACGTGACCTTTATTCCGCAGTTCTTTGTTGGTCTGGCTGGGATGCCGCGTCGTATTCCAGACTACGCCTTGCAGTTCGCCGAGTTCAACATGATTTCTACCGTTGGCGCGTTTGTGCTGGGTTTGTCACAGCTGCTGTTTGTCTACATCATTATCAGCTGTGTTAAAGGGGGCAAAAAAGCCACCGACAAAGTGTGGGAGGGTGCGCAAGGGCTGGAGTGGACATTGTCTTCACCGCCGCCATACCACAGCTTTACTGAGCAGCCTGTAGTTAAGTAAGTATTTAGGCTGAATAGATACAGGCTAAGTAAATTTGAAGCAAAAGCCAATCAGTCGGTGATTGATTGGCTGTGTAAAAAGGTTGATGTATTTTGAGTGATCCCAAGCAGTCTAATAGTAAGAAAATTGCCTGGCTGTTAGCAGCAGTGGCGATTGTCTGGTACGTGGTTTCGATGTTTACGATTTGGAAGTAAGCGGCGCTTGTAACGGTTATGGCATTAGAACAAACACAGGCCGCCGCCAATAAAAAATTGGCATTGAAATTAGTCTGGATTATTGCCGGTGCATTGTTATTTGCTTTTGCGCTGGTGCCTTTATATGACGTGATTTGCTCGGTGACGGGCTTGAATGGCAAAACAAAAAGTACGCCAGAGAGTGCAAGTCAAGCCGTTGTGGATTTGCAGCGTGAGGTCACAGTGCAGTTTGTGTCTTCAGTCATGCCGGGTTTGGGTTGGAATTTTTACCCCAAGCAAAGCAGTGTGAAGGTGCATCCAGGCCAAGTGACCACGGTGATGTTTGAAGCAAAAAATACCACCAATGTTGAGGTGGCCGGGCAGGCGATTCCAAGCGTGACACCGGGTAAAGCATCGGCACATTTAAAAAAGATTGAGTGTTTTTGCTTTGTCAGGCAAACACTCAAGCCTGGCGAAGTAAGGGCATTACCACTGCGGTTTTTTGTCAGTGCAGAGTTGCCTAAAGATGTACAAGAAATGACCTTGTCGTATTCGTTTTTTCCGGCAAGTCAGTAAATACAATAATGAAGCGTAATACGTTTAAAGGATAGGGAGTTAATGCATGGCTAGTCATTCAGAAAATCACTATTTTGTCCCGCATGGCAGCATCTATCCGGCATTGATTTCTGTCGGATTGCTGTCTATGGCCAGTGGTTTTGTTTTTAATGTGACCGGTTCGGATACGCGACTGGATGGTTCGATCAAGAATCCGGCGCTGTCTTATCTGGCAACGCCAGGCAAATACATGATGTATTTTGGCCTGGCGGTGATTCTGACCATGATGTTCAAATGGCTGAGTGCCGTGGTGACGGAAAGTCTGACCGGGCAATATAAAAAATGGGAAGATAAATCCTTCCGCATCGGCATGATCGTGTTTATCTGTTCAGAGGTGGCATTTTTTGCCGCTTTCTTTGGCGCGCTGTTTTATATGCGTGTGCTGTCGGTGCCTGATTTGGCCTCCTACGCACCTGATATTACGCCGTATAAAGACTTTTTGAGTGCGTGGCCGTCACAAGGTCCTGGTGGTACGGTGCTTGGTGAGGCTTATAAGCCCAACCCTGCGTTTCACCCGATGTCATGGAGCGGTTTACCACTGATTAACACTTTGCTGCTGCTGAGTTCGGGTGCAACCATCACCTGGGCACACTGGGGCTTGATTAAAAACAACCGCAAGCAGTTGATTATTGGCCTGTTTTTAACCGTCGCGCTTGGGGTCACTTTTCTCTGTTGCCAAGCGGCTGAATATCACCATGCTTATACCGAAATGGGCTTGACCCTTAAATCGGGCGCATATGGTGCCACCTTCTTTATGCTCACCGGTTTTCATGGCTTTCACGTGACGATTGGGACGCTGATGCTGATTGTGATTTTGTTACGGAGTATCAAAGGGCACTTTACACCAGAGCATCATTTTGGCTTTGAAGGTGTGGCCTGGTATTGGCACTTTGTGGATGTGGTGTGGTTGGGCCTGTATATTTTTGTCTACATGCTCTGATGAACCAAAAAGGGCGCACTGAGCGCCCTTTTTAGCAGAAATGGCTTTGTTACAGGGTGTGGCCAACATAACCAAAATGGGCGGCAATGACCAAGCCAAGAAACAGGGCAATCGATAAGCCGATCCGCATGGTTAGCGCTTTAACTGTACGATCGGAACCACTTTTGTCTTTGAGCAGAAAAAGCAGGGCAGAAAACAGGCTGCCAACAATGACGATCAGTATCAAAATGGTGACAATTTTAATGAACATGATGTGATCTCGCGTTAAGTGGATTACATTATGGGCTGTAAGCTGGAAAATGCAAATACCCTTGGGAAATTATGTCGTTCGTGTACGCTGGCTGGTGGTATGTGTCATGGTAGTCGCCATTTGGGGCTGTGTGCGGCTCGGCTTGTGGCAATGGCACAAGGCAGCGCAGAAGCAAGAAATTACGCGTGCTTTGATGCATCACGGCGCGGTGATTCAGCCACCGCCGCCAGCACTGGATGCCCCTGATACTGTGGCAGCGTTACATTTACAAACGGTAGAATTCAAGGGGCATTATTTGCCGCAATATGCTTTTTTTCTTGATAACCAGGTTGAGCAGGGGCAGGCCGGGTTTCATGTCATCACTCCTTTTTTACTCAGCGATCAGCAGCACGTCATTTGGGTCAACCGCGGTTGGCTGGCAGGCTTTGCCGATCATCAACAAACTCCTGAGATTGCAACCTCGCAAGCCGAGCAAGTGATTCAGGGCTTGTTTTGGCAGCAAACAAAAGTAGGCTACAGGCTGGATAAACCAGGCCAGACCTGGCAGCCGGTGCAGCCTGTGATTGACTTTACTTATTTACGCCAGCATGTGCCGTATGTGTTTCCCGATGTGATTCTCAAGCTAGACCCTGCCGCGGCAGATGGTTACCTGCGGCATTGGGATGTGCCTGCCGGGCAAGTAGAGAAGCATCTCAGTTATGCTTACCAGTGGTTTGGCTTTGCCGTGGCAAGTGTAGTGATCGGTTTGACTCAAATGGTGGAGAAACGGGCGTGAATATGACCCATGAAGAAACAAATGCTTTGGCAGCGCTCGACCAGGCGCAGCAGCGTAAAGGTCGCATGATTTTTTTACTGCTGGCGGTATTTTTTACCGTGCCATTATTGGTGGTAGTGGCCATGATTAAATTTGACTGGCGACCTACTGGCAAGAGTTATGGTGAGTTGATTCAGCCGCCGGTGTCTATGGCGCACACGACGCATTGGGTCAGCGACCAGCAGCAGGCATTACCGGCATTTTGGCAGGATAAATGGAATATTGCCCTGATTGCGCGCGAGTGTGATCCTGCCTGTATGCAGCGTTTGTATGACATGCGGCAGATTTATGTTTCGTTATATAAAGACATGATACGCGTGCAGCGCGTGTTGATTACCCAGCAGGCCGATACGACAGCCATTCGTGCCCGCTACCCAGATTTGCTGATTATTAATGGTGAGTCTGAGCAGGTATCAGCATTGGGCAGCATGCTGAGTGGCGGTGGGCAAAACACCTTAGACGCACACCGGGTTTACTTTATTGATCCACTTGGCAATGTGATGATGCAGTATGGCCCCGAGCTGGAAGCAAAGTGGATACGCAAAGACTTAGTTAAATTGTTAAAGGCTTCGTGGGCAGGGTAGGGCATGTTTAAAGTATTAAGTATATTGGCCGCAATCGTGGCTTTTTGTGTGGTGGTGCTGGGCTCTTACGTGCGGCTGTCAGATGCCGGTTTGGGCTGCCCGGATTGGCCAGGCTGTTATGGCGCATTGACCGTGCCACAGAGTGAGTCGGCGATCCAGTCTGCGCAGCAGGCTTATCCTGACAAACCGGTAGAACATGCCAAAGCCTGGAAAGAAATGGCACATCGCTATCTGGCAGGGAGCCTCGGGTTGCTAGTATTAGCATTGGCTGTGCTGGCATATCGTCATCGGCAAACAATTAAAACGCCCTGGCAGTTATCGGCGGGCTTGGTGGTGTTGATTGTGATGCAGGCGCTGCTCGGTATGTGGACGGTGACTTTATTGCTCAAACCGGTGGTGGTGACCCTGCATTTGCTGGGCGGCATGACCACGCTGGCATTGTTGAGCTGGATAGCGTTTCGCCATGGCAGCGAGCAGCAGATCGCCTTGCCAGCCTGTCAGCAGCGCTGGTTGCAGCTGGCGCTCGTGGTGTGGATGGCGCAGGTGTTACTGGGTGGCTGGACCAGTAGTAACTATGCCGCTTTGGCGTGTACCGATTTTCCAACTTGCCATGGCCTGTGGTGGCCAGACATGGACATCGGCGAAGCATTTCATCTGACGCGTGCGTTGGGCGAAAGTCGCGATGGCGGGCAGTTGCATTTGAATGCGCTGACAGCTATCCAATGGATACATCGGCTGGGCGCCCTGGTGGTGCTGGGCTGGATGTTGGTGAGCGTGAGATTTTTGCTACAACGACCGGCCTCTAAGCGTTTGGCTTGGGGGTTGCTAGTCATTGTGCTTTGCCAGGTAGCGATTGGGATTAGTAACTTGCTGTTGCAATTGCCATTGGTGCTGGCGGTGTTGCATAACGCCGGGGCCGCATTATTGGGCGTGTGGCTGGTCGCCATTCACGCCAGAGTATCAAAAGCATCGTATTAAAACGTCATATTAAAAAGTAGGGGGAGTATCGTATGCAAGCAACCTGGATGACACAATTGGCGACAGCCAGCATGAGCGCGCGAAGTTTTTATGCGCTATGTAAACCGCGCGTGACAGCCTTGATCGTTTTTACTGCGATTATAGGCATGTTCATGGCGACGCCGGGCATGGTGCCACTGTCGGTGCTGCTGGCAGCTACGGTGGGCATTGCTTTTGCCTCAGGCGCAGCCGCGGCCTTTAACTGCCTCATCGAGCATAAGATTGACGCCATGATGGCGCGCACCCGTGCGCGGCCATTGCCGACTGGCCAATTATCTCAGATGGAAACATTACTGTTTGCCAGTGTGCTCGGCGGTATCGGTCTCAGTATTTTGTATTACTGGGTCAACCCGCTCACCATGTGGCTCACACTGGGCACCTTTGTCGGCTATGCGGTGATCTATACTGTGTTTCTAAAACCTGCCACCCCAATGAATATTGTGATTGGTGGCGCGTCTGGTGCTATGCCACCCATTTTGGGCTGGGCTGCCGTGAACAATACCGTGTCGCCAGAGGCACTGGTCATGTTCCTGATTATCTTCGCCTGGACGCCGCCGCATTTCTGGGCGCTGGCCTTATATCGCCGCGAAGAATATGCCAAAGTCGGCATGCCGATGTTGCCGGTGACGCATGGTGAGCAATTCACTTTGCTGCACATCGTGTTGTACACCATTATCCTGGTGGTTGTGTCTATGATGCCGTATGGCCTGGGCATGAGTGGCTGGCTGTACCTGGCATCGGCTGCTGTATTGAATAGTATTTTTATGTACTATGTGGTCAGCCTCTATCGCCACTACTCAGACGCGCTGGCTAAAACCACCTTTAAGTATTCCATTCTTTATCTGAGCCTGATTTTTGCCTTTTTGTTGCTGGATCATTACTTGATCTAAGTGCGGTTGGAGCCATCAGGGTGCGCTAAGGCGCGCCCTTTTTTTGCTTAAATGGCTGGTGAGTATCAATGTTTGGTTTCGCTGGGCATCAGGCGATGCACCCGTTGATGGGCTGACTGTTGATAGATCTGCTCTAGCAAGACGCTAAACATGGCGGGTTTGCCGTGTAAAAAGCCCTGAATAAAATCACAATTAATCACCTTGAGGATGTTCTCCTGGCGGGCATTTTCCACGCCTTCGGCAATCAGCTTGATATTGAGCTCATGCGCCATCTGAATGATGGACCGACACAGAATAAAGTCATAATTATCGACCTCCAGGTTTTTTATAAACGACTTGTCTATTTTGACGTAGTCGATTTGATATTTTTTGAGGTAGCCGAGCGCCGAGTAGCCGGTGCCAAAATCATCTATCGACAGCTTGATGCCAGCTTGTCTGACGGTTTTTAACGTGTCTTGGGTGACTCTGGAGGGTTCCAGCAACAGGCCTTCAGTAATCTCAAAGCAAAAGCGCTCGCAAGGGATGTTGGAGTGTTGCAAGCGTTTGATAAAGGCCATCAGGTGTTGCGGATGCGCAAATTGCACTGGCGAAATATTGAGGCTGATTTGTGTGCCCTGCAGGCGCAGCAGGTCAATCGCCGACAAATCGTGTAATACCTCATCAAAAATCCATTTGCCTATGTCGATAATGACACCAGACTCTTCTGCCAGTGGAATAAACACATCGGGTGGAATCGTGCCGCGTGTCGGATGTTGCCAGCGGATTAACGCTTCAGCTTTAATCAGGCACAGGTCTTGCAGCCGGTAAATGGGTTGGTAGACCAGGTGCAGCTCGCCATTGGCGACTGCCGAGCGCAAGTCATGTGTGAGTGAAATGCGGTCGCGGATCGCGCTCTGCATGGTTTGCGTAAAAAACTGGTATTGGTTTTTGCCCGCGCGTTTGGCGGCATACAATGCCTGGTCGGCAAACATCATCAGTTCTTCGCCAGACTTGCTGTGGTCAGGAAAAATAGCAATGCCGATGCTGGCCGTGACAAAATATTGATTGTTTTCAATGTAGAACGGCGAGCGGATGGTGTCTACAATTTTGGCGCCAATCTCATGTAGCATCTGCATGTTTTGCAATTTGGGAATCACTACCACAAACTCATCGCCGCCCAGTTTGGCCGTGGTGGTGCCGCTGCGCGCACAAGACTGGATGCGCAACGCGGCATTTTGCAGTAAACGATCGCCCACCGCATGGCCTGCAATATCATTCACATCTTTAAAACCGTCGAGGTCTATCAGCAATAATCCCAAGGGTTGTTGTGATTGCTGACAGTCTGCGATGGCTTCTTCCAGGCACTTTTGCAACAGATAGCGGTTAGGCAGTTGTGTGAGGTAATCGTAATTGGCCTGGCGCCAGAGTTGCTGGCGAATATCTGCTTCTCTGCGTTGGACGCGTTGATAAAAGCGCCAGAATTGATACAACAGTAATCCGCCCACCATCAAAATAGCCGTGATGCCTATATGATTAAAGGTGCTGGTATAAGCGGTGTTGGCTACACTCACCGAGGTGGCAGAGGCCGTTTGATGTACTAGCGCCGCAATGATTATCATCAGCTTGCTGGCCAGTGTGTTCATGTCGGTATTCATGCCATTGGGTTCCGGTAATCGCAGATCAGTGGGGCCTTGCCTACGTGCTATATGCGGTAGGTAAAACAAGGGCTAACTCAATTAACGGCAGAATATAAAGAAACTTTAGTGCAGATTTGAACAATCATAAAAAAATCGCCAGTGGCAGTGCCACCGGCGATCTGGGTGCAGCATGTTGGCTGTGGTTATTTGGCTGACAAACAGGTTTTCATAAACGCTTTGCGCTCATCACCTGCGAGGGCTTTGGTTTTAGCGTCAGCGTTACAGGTTTTCATTTTGTTTTGTTGGGCAGTCAAGCCAGCGCTGGCACCGTCAGCGGACAAACAGGTTTTCATGAACGCTTTGCGCTCGTCACCAGCCAGGGCTTTGGTTTTAGCATCCGCATTACAGGTTTTCATTTTTTCTTGCTGCGGGCCCGCGTTGGCAGAAATACAGACGCAAGACAACAACAAGGCAATCACCAGTTTATTCATGAAAGTCTCCAAACAAAAAAATAAGTATTTTTCGAATTCAGGCTGCCGGTTAGCAGGCCCGTGTTTGGCATTGTGACATACCGCTAAACGCTTGGGGGGAATAAAAAAGCCCGGAACATTTCCGGGCTTGTTGAGGGCTTAATGCACAGGCACCGAGTGTAGTGTGCCCGCTTTCATATCAGGGATCAGCAACGATTTGCCATCGGCTGACAAGCTGATATCCGCCGCCGATTGATAGCCTTGAATGATGCGTTGTGGCGTGGCTTTAGGCTCAGTCAGTTGCCAGACGTTACCGCCAGCCCAGTCACTGACATACAGCAGGCCGTTGGCATCTCTGACCAGGCCATCAGCACCGCCAAAGCCTTGATTGAGCAAGGTGACGCTGGTTTTTTTAGCGCCGATGTGCACGCTGAACAATTTACCCGTGCCAAAGTCAGCCACCAGCAAACGGTCCGGGCCATCCATCAGCAAACCATTCGGACGTTTGATGCCGGCTTTGGCTTTAAGCACTTGCGTGACTTTGCCTGCTGGCGAGAGTTTGAAAATACCGGCGCCATTGCCTTGCTCGTCGCCGCTGTCAGACACATACACATTGCCCAGGCCATCGATTTCAATATCATTTAAAAACACTGGTTTTTGCGGGAAAGCGCTGGCCGCTGCAAACACCGTTTGTGAGCCGCTATTGGCATCAATACGGACGACGCGGTCCATATCGGCCACGTACAACTGACCATCAAACAGATCCAGGCCTTTGGGGTCGTTGAGGCCATCGGCTAAAGTGGTGCGTGTGCCGTCGGCGGCAATGCGGGTGATTTTGCCATCGCCCAGTTTGCCAAACTCACCAATTTCGGACACATAAGTCACCCCTGCAGGCGTGACAAACACAGACTCAGGCATGACAAACCCGCTCAAGGTGTTGGCCTCAGTAGTTGCGGCCGCCGCAGGGAGTGTTTTGCCATCGTAGCTGACACGGTAAATTACACCGTTATAGTCGTCAGACACTAGTAAAGAGCCATCCGGCAATTGCAGTACGTCGGTTGGGCGGCCCCAGACTTCCCCTTCTGCGCTCAGCCAGCCATCAATAAACGGCTTGGTTTCCTTGACTTGGTGTTGCGCGTCAAATACCACGCGTACCAGCTGGTAACCTACTGGCACTTTGCGGTTCCATGAACCGTGTTGGGCAATCACGGCATTGCCTTGATACTCAGCCGGGAACTGTTTGCCGGTATAAAACTTAAAGCCCAGGTTTGCGCTGTGTGCCTGAAACTCAGCGACAGGCTTGGTGACTTCTGCAGGCGGCGTTTTGTTTTTCCAGTTCGGGTCGCGCGCATCACCACCGGCATAATAAGGAAAGCCAAAATGCAAACCGGCTTTAGGCGCGGCGTTTAGCTCATCATGTGGGATATCGGCACCCAATAAGTCTACGCCGTTATCGGTGAAAAACAGGGTGTTGGTGCCAGGTTGAAAGTCCATGCCGACTGAGTTGCGCACGCCTTTGGCGAAGGTTTCCACTTGGCTGCCGTCAGGATTCATGCGGATAATCGAGGCCTCAATGCCGACCGGGTCACAAATGTTGCACGGTGCACCCAGGGTGACGTACAGCTTGTTGTCTGGGCCCGCCGCCAGATAGCGCCAACCGTGGTGTGCCTTATCGGGCAATTTGTCGTAAATGACTTCACGCATGGCTTTAAATGGCAGGGTTAAATCGAAATCGGGGGCGGCATAACGCGTGATGCGATGTTGCTCTGCCACATATAAATGACCATCGACCATGGCCACGCCATTGCCTACCTTCAGGTCATCCAGAATAGTGACCACCTGGTCAGCTTTGTGGTCTTTGTTTTTATCAACCACGGCATAGACTTTGTTACCGCGCGTGCCGACGTACACATTACCGTTGGTGCCCAACGCCATTTGGCGCGCACCGGGCACTTCTGCATACACTTCGACATGAAAGCCTTCAGGCACATGCAGTTTGCCTAAATTGGCGCGCACATCATTCATATCTGCCCAGGCAGCGGTGGTCATTGTGGCAAACATGGCGCTGACCAGACCGGTGATCAGTGGATTCTTTTTCATGAATATCCCTTTCTCCAAAAGAATTGCAATCAATCCAATTACAATAAGGCCAGTGTATGCAGTTGCCGTCATCGTGAAAAGTTAAAAAATATGAAATGATTGCCTAATACTATCCTGAAGGTGATTTTTATTGCTGATTAGGCGTAATATAAATGCCTAATTATTTTAATCGCACTCATATTATGAATAATAACGAATGCTGGCATGCGCATGACAAAGACCGCACGATTACGTTGATTTCAGCCCTGACGCCGACGGAGGGCTTTACCCTGACCGCGCTGGATGGCGTCAAACTTATGCGCTGGAACCGTGCTATCCCGCGTAGCCCGGTGTTTTATGAGCCCAGTATTGTGTTTGTTTGCCAGGGTCGCAAAGTGGGCTATCTGGGCGGTGAAGTCTATCAATATAATCCGCAGCAGTTTCTTATTTTGTCGGTGCCGTTGCCGTTTGAAAGCGAAACCATTGGCTCAGCCGAAGAGCCCTTACTGGCCATCTCTATACGCATCAATCTGTCTATGGTGTCTGAGCTGTTGTTAAGTGTCGCGCATGATGCACCCATGAATATCAATGGCAGAAGCGGCATCAGTTCTACGCCTTTGGATAAGCAACTGTCGAATGCCGTGGTGCGTTTGCTGGAATGTTTGCAGTCCAAGGTCGAGGCTTCTGTGCTCGGTCAGTCGATTATCCGCGAGATTCATTACCGCATCTTGCAGTCTTCGCAGGCGTCGGCCATTCTGGCCGCCCACAGCACGCACAACAATATGGGCAAAATCAGCAAGGCGTTACGCCTGATTCATGCCGAGTATGCCAATGAGCTCAATGTCGACACGCTGGCGGCGGTGTCTGCCATGAGCGTGCCGTCTTTTCATGCTGCGTTCAGAGACGTGACAGCGACTTCACCGATTCAATATTTGAAGAAAACACGCTTACACAAAGCGCGCTTGCTCATGGTACAAGACGGCATTAATGCGACCTTGGCTGCCACCAAAGTCGGCTACGAGAGTGCCTCGCAATTTAGCCGTGAGTTCAAACGCATGTTTGGCAAAAGTCCGATGGAAGAAGTCAGTGCCGTGCGTAGCGCGTTGATCACCTCGCCCGGTGAGTTTGTGGCCAGCCAGCGGGTTGACCAGTATGTGACTGTGCAACAATAATCTCGCCATTGTGACAATTTATGGGTGGGTTTCTGTATCAAATAGGCCAGTATCACAGAGGATTAGGCAAGCATTTGATAAAAGCAGGCAAGCACTTTTAGGCCAGTCTTGTTTAGACTGTTTAGCGATACAGTGGCACGGTTTTGCCACTGCTTAACACGTAACAACAAATGATGGAGATGCTATGAAAACTGCCGCCTATGGTGTACAAAATGCGACTTCACCGGTCGCGCCCATGCATATTGATCGCCGCGAAACGGGCCCGCACGACGTCCTGATCGACATCGAGTACTGTGGTATTTGCCACTCGGATATTCACCAGGCGCGCAACGAGTGGGGCGGTGGTTCCCTGTATCCCATGGTGCCCGGCCACGAAATTGTTGGCCGCGTAAAAAGTGTCGGCAGTCATGTCACCAAATTCAAGCTGGGGCAATTGGTTGGGGTCGGCTGTATGGTCGACTCCTGCCGCCACTGCGAAGACTGTCACGCCGGTGAAGAACAATATTGCGATCGTTCGGTGTTTACCTACAACGCCAAAGACCCCAAACATGGCGGCCTGACTTTTGGCGGTTATGCCGAGCGCATTACCGTTGATGAAAACTTTGTCGTCAGCGTGCCTGAAAATCTGGATACCAAAGCGGTGGCGCCATTATTGTGTGCGGGCATAACCTTGTACTCGCCGCTCAAGCACTGGAATGTGCAGCCTGGCCAAAAAGTCGGCATCATCGGCCTCGGTGGTTTGGGTCATATGGGTGTCAAATTGGCCGCCGCCATGGGCGCGTACGTGGTGATGATTACCACCTCGGCCAGCAAAGCGGCCGATGCCACCAAGCTGGGTGCACATGAAGTGCTGATCTCGAAAGACGCCGATGACATGGCCAAGCATGTCGCCAGCTTCGACCTGATTATTGATACCGTGCCAGTGGCGCATGACCTCAATCCTTACATTGGCCTGCTCAAGCGTGATAAAACCATCGTGCTGGTCGGCCCGCTGGATCCAGTTGAGGTGCATGGCGCCAACCTGATCACCAAGCGCCGTCAGGTGGCTGGTTCATTGATCGGCGGTATTGCCGAAACCCAGGAAATGCTCGACTTCTGTGGCAAACATAATATTGTGAGCGATGTGGAGATGATTGATGCCAATTACATTAATGAGGCTTACGAGCGCATGCTCAAGAGTGATGTGAAATATCGCTTTGTCATTGATATCAACTCAATGAAAGCCTAAACAAGCGCATACCCAAAGCCCTGTTCCGCTGAGCAGGGCTTTTTTATTGATGCAACAGCATGCTTTCACTTGGAGTGATGCTTGCTTAGTTATCCAAACTATTGGCCTGTAAATGCCAGGCCTCAGCAAATGGTCCCCCATTGGCACGCAACAGGTCTGGCGGACCATCTTCAATAATCTTTCCATGCTTCAGTACGATAATTCTATCGAATGAAGCCAGGGTAGACAGCCGGTGTGCGATCGCCAACACGGTGCGGCCTTGCATCAGCGAGGCCAGCGCTGACTGGATTTCCTGTTCCGATTCAGAGTCCAGAGCCGAGGTCGCTTCATCCAGTATTAAAATCGGCGCATCTTTGACAAAGGCCCTGGCGATGCCCAGACGTTGCCTTTGTCCACCAGACAGGCGGATGCCTTTTTCACCAACAATCGTGCGATAGCCTTTGGGCAAGCCGCGAATGAAGGCGTCACAATAGGCATCGCGTGCCGCGCTATAAACTTCTTCTTTTGAAGCTTCTGGGCGGCCGTAGCGGATATTTTCGAACACCGAGCGGTGGAACAGGGCAATGTCTTGCGGGACGACGGAGATGTTTGCCCGTAAACTGTCTTGTGAGACCTGGTCGATACGCTGGCCGTCAATCAGGATCTGACCGCCCTGAATATCATCCAGGCGCTGAATCAGGCCAATCAAGGTCGATTTTCCAGCGCCTGAAGCGCCTACCAGCCCGACGCGCTCGCCCGCTTTGATCTCAAATGACAGCTGATCAAACACCTTGTGGCCATCAGGATAGGTGTAAGACACTTGTTCAAACACGATATGGCCACTTTTCGCGGCCAGCGCCGATGGCGCATCTGGGTCTTTCACTGAGTGGGGCTGGGCAATCACCTTGAGCGTTTCATTGATGATGCCGAATTGTTGGGCGGTGCCGACCAGCGCCAGCGCCAAGTCGCGTGAGCCATGCAATATTCTGAAGGTGAGGGTGCTGACAATCACCACGTCGCCGGTGCTGATGCTGCTGGCGCGCCAGAGTAAGATGGACCAGATCAACATGCCTGCGCCGGTGACGACCAGGCATAGGTCATGAATCACGCGCGCCAGTTCTACATACATCCAGCTGCGCCTGTGGGCTTTGGCCTCGCGGTTCAACTCGCGCGACAAGCGGTTTTTTTCGCGATAGCGGGCAGAAAAGGCTTTCACCGTCCATACATTACTCACCACATCAATCATTTTGCCACTGGCATCCGAGGAGCGTCTGGCGTAATAGTCGTGTATTCTGCGGCCACGAATGCCGAAGATGATCAGCACACTTGCCACAAATAACACCGCCAACATCAGGCCTAACCCCATTTGCCAGCGGATGGTGGTCAATACGATAATGGCCCCTAGAAAATCGGTGATTGGCGGCAGAATGCGCCAGAACATGGTGGCAAAAATCTCACCCGTGGCAGAGGCGGTAGATGTGATGCGATTGCCCAGTGCACCTGAAAAGTGCTGGTTGAAATAACGCATCGAATGGCCGGTCAGATGCTCGAACAGATCTAACCGGAGATCCACCCCGCTGGCCACAATCGCACGAGACCCTTGCCAGCCCCCCAAGCGCCACAACAAGTTCTCAACGGTCATCAATGCCAGAAACAGGCCTAAAGGCCACCAGACATTGGCGCTTGATCGGATGGTACTGTCCATGGCATCCACCAGCAGCTTCATGGCATATTGCACGCCCACCGCTGCGCTGGCGGCGCCCATGATGATGACAAACACAGAGCCGAACAACCAGGGACGGCGCTTGATATATAAATACAGAAACGGGACGGCTTTCTGCGGGAGAGGAGAGTTTGTCAGGTTCACAGATGAATATAGGGTCGTTTAAAGGGGGAGGGCACAGGTGAATTAAACCAGAAAAATCAGCAGCATGACGTGAACGTGCTTTTTAGCGGCGATTATTTTTTGCTTGCATTTGATTTGATGCCATACTATACTGATCCGTACTATGTTGCTACTTAAAGAATTGCCTACTTCTAAAAGCCTGGAAAAGTTTGTGACGCGCTATCCCGGCACAGACATTTCCGCGATCTCTGACTTTGTGAGCATTTTGCGCGCAGCGTCGGATATTTCGTCGGCGCTGGATGCGTTGCTGGCGCAACATGGGCTGTTGCAAGGCCGCTGGTGGGTGTTGGTATTGCTGATGCGTCAGGACGACCTGACCTCTTCGCCCTCTGCGCTGGCAGAAAAGGCCGGGGTGACCAAGGCAACCATGACGGGCTTTATTGATGGGCTGGAGCGCGAAGGCTTGGTGTCACGCTTTATGGATACCAATGACAGACGTAAATTCCTGATCCGTTTGTCAGTCGCCGGGCAGCAAAAGCTGGACGAAGTGATGCCGGTCTATGTGCAATGCGTCACGCAGTTTATGGACGTGCTGGATAAGCCGCAAAGAAATACTTTGATTACCGATCTTGCCACCTTGGCCAGCCGGGTGGATTTAATTAAGTAAAACGATACTTTAAAATTTTTTGTTTATTTAGTTTGATGCCGTACTATTAACAACCATACTTTATGTTCATGCCATTGACCTTTAGTCTGAATAGCCTGTCTTCGCACTTGTCTTATCGCTGTGCACCCGGGGTGGTCTGGGTGTTGGCGGTGTTGTTAAATGGCTGCATTAGCGCGAAAGGCATTGCACCTACGTCACAGCCGCTGGCGCAAGACAAGTTGGTATCAGGTAAGGCCATAGAAGCGGCGTCTGCCATCGCCTGGCCGACCGAGCATTGGTGGCAGGCGTATCAGGATGCGCAACTGGATAAGTTAGTCGAGAAAAGCCTGCATGATCATCCTGACCTGAAAAAAGCGACCGCACGGATAGCATTGTCGACCGCCATGGCCGAGCAGGCGCATGCGGCTACCTTGCCCAATATCGGCGGCAAAGTGAGTTCTTCCCGCGAGCGTTTTACTGAGTTGAGTTTTATCCCCAAGCCGTGGGCAGGCCGTTTTAACTGGAATAACCAGGCAACGGTGGATATGTCTTACAACCTGGATGTATGGAAACAGCAAAAATCGGCCTGGCTGGCAGCGCTGGATGAAACCTATGTGGCTGAGGCAGAAATGCAGCAGGTGAAGATTGAGTTGACTGCGGCGATGGTGAAAAGTTATATCCGCCTGGCGGCCGAGTACCAATGGCGTGATCTGGCAGAAGAGGAACTCGATGACTTACGCCATGAGATTCGCATCGCTAAAAAGGCGCTGGCAGCTGGGCTGAATACGCAACTGAACCTGAGCCGCTTGGATGCAAGGTTGCCTGCGGCGCAAAACAAACTGGTGCAGATTGAATTACACCTCACTTTACTCAAAAACCAGATAGGGGCATTGAGTGGCGACGGGCCGGGGGCAGGAGAGGGCATCACACGCCCAGGCCTGCACTTGTCGGCCAGTATTGGCCTGCCTGATCGACTGCCAGCTAATCTGGTCGGCCGTCGTCCGGATATTGTGGCGGCAAGATGGCGCGTCGAGGCCTCGCAGAAACATATCCAAAGTGCTAAGGCGGCGTTTTACCCGAATATCAATTTACTGGGCTATATCGGCTTTCAGGCGTTGGCATTTTCCGGCCTGTTTTCGAGTGCCGGTCTGGTCGGTAACCTTGGCCCGGCCATGTCATTGCCGATTTTTGATGGCGGCAAACGCCGGGCGAACCTGTCGGCAGAAACTGCGGTGTATGACATGGCGGTGGAAGATTACAACGCCACCATCCTCAAGGCGTTGGAGGGCATTTCTAACCAGCTATCGGTGTTGAATAGCGTAGCGACCGAAACTGACAATACGAAACAGGCGCTGGAAAAGAGTGAGCTGGCACATAGACTGGCGCTAAAAAACTACCGTGCAGGCCTGAGCAACCTGGTTGAGAGCTTGCAAACCAACGAACTGGTGTTGCAACAAAAAAGCATACTGGTGGCGCACGAAGCGGTGCGGCTGGAGGCGTATGCGACATTGATGCTGGCATTGGGCGGAGGCGTAATGGAGGCTGAACATGCCGCGCATTAATCATGGTGTACGGCTGCTCGCCGCGTGCATGCAGCAAGCGGGCGCTGACTGGTATCGTCAGGACTTTCCGCTGATTGGCTATTTGTTCAAATACCTGTTGGCGGCTTTTCTGGCGCTGTGGGTAGCCTTGAAGATGGAGATGGACCAACCAGCCACTGCCTTGCTGACGGTGGTGATTGTGATGCACTTCCGTTCTGGCATGGTGATGACCAAAAGTTATTACCGTCTGATCGGCACCGTGATCGGCATATTGTTCTCTCTGTTGCTGGTGGCTTGGTTTGCGCAAGACCGGTTTCCGTTTTTTATCGCCGCCGCATTGTGGATCGGGCTCTGTACGGCGGGCTCGCTGGTGTATCGCAACTTTCAATCTTATGGCTTTGTGCTGGCGGGTTATACCTTGTGTATTGTGGGCTTGCCAGCCACGCTGACGCCCTGGCATACCTTTCAAATTGCCTCCACCCGATTGTCTGAAATTGGCGTCGGCCTGTTAAGCGCGATGCTGGTCAGTGAGCTGATTTTGCCACAGCGCCTGTGGGAAAACATTCAGGCCGTGTTGCGCGGCAAGTTTCGCGACTTTAGTCAGCTGCTTGGCGCGGGTGCCTCTGCTGGCCTGAATCAACCTTTTTTAAAGTTTATGCAAGACCTGTATCAACTAGAGTCTTTCCGCGCATCGGTGCAATTTGAAACCGATGATGCGCGCGTGCATAGCACCACGATCAATCAGCTCAATGTACGGTTTATGGCGGTGTCAACCACGTATGTGGTCTTCCAGCGCCTGGTGCAACGCTTGCAGGCGCAGGGCCGTAGCCATGAGGCGAATGCTTTGCTGGCCTTGATGCAGCCGTTGGCCGAGGCGGTTTTAATTGATGGACGTCCGGCCAGCGATGCCCAGGGGCTGGCACGTTTACAGCAGGCCGTGACTGATTTTCAGCTCGGCTTTACTGCCTTATTCAGCCGACACTTGCAGGCATTGGCTACGCTGCCTGATGCGAATCGCCTGGAGGTAGAAACCGGGGCTGAGCTGTTACAACGCCTGGCCACTGAGTTGGCGGCCTATCTGCAAACCTATGTGTTGCTGGTGGCGCATCCACATACGCGCCAGGTTGATCGCCGTGCATTTACCGCTGACCAGTTGCATATGCACATTGATTGGCTGCCGGTATCGATTGCAGCGATCCGTGGCGCGCTCACCTTATTAATCCTGGCGGCCATCTGGATGACCATAGATTGGCCTTCAGGCATCCTGGCCATGACCCTGGGCGTGATTACCAGCACGCTGTTTGCCGCCAGTCCGTCACCGATGGCGACGATTCGTCAGTTTGCGGTGGGCGTGTTGCTGGGCATTGCGCTGGTCTATGTGAGCAATGTGTTCTGGCTCACGGCGGCGCACGATTATGTGATGCTATGTATTGTGATTGCGCCGGCCATTTTGCTCACCGCCTGGTTAAGTGCCAGACCCGCCACGGCCTTGGTGGGCGCGGGGCTGGGCATCGCCTACTTTTTAATGGTCGGTTTTAACCAGGCGCTGGGCGATAACCCGGTGAAATACTTCAATGACTCGATTGCACTGATGATTGCGCTGGTGGTGTCCGGCATCATGTTCAGCCTGACGGACTATGCCGCCAGCCCCTGGGCCAAAGCGCGCGTGCTGACCCAGTTGCGCCAGTTGGTGGTAGATGCTTGCCTTAATCCCGATATGACTGCCACGGCCTTTGAAATGCAAGCGCGTGACCTGATCCAACGCTCTGGCAATGTGCACCGGCCACAAGATGCAGACAGTGTGCGCATGGTGGAGGCTTTGTGCGCCACGCTGGAAATCGGCCATGCCGTGATTGCCTTGCGTGCCGTTGCCAGCGACTTATCCGTGCAGCCACGCAAGTTGCTACAACACACGCTGGTGCTGATTGCACACTATTACAAACAGCCAGGGCAAAAAAATCAGCAGCAGGCATTGCAGTGGCTAGACCATTTTTTGGGCTGGTTGCAAGGCGGTGAATATGACCAGGCATTGGCAGCCTGGCAGGCCCAACCATTAACCACCCAATTGCACTTTATCCGTTTGGTCATCGCGGCGGAAGCGTCGGCGAGCCCGCACCCCGTTTTGAAGCAGGAGGCTGCATATGCTGCATGAGTGGATCCCACGTGAGTTGGCGTTTCTGGATGCGCATGTGCCGACCTTGTTTCTGGCGTTTTTATTGGCCGCGGTGGCGATCTGGTTGCTGGATAAATGGCTGGCTGCGTGGAACCTCTACGACCTGGTCTGGTACCCCGCGCTGCTACGCGTCGCGCTGTTTTTTGGCTTGTTTTCTGTGTTTGGTTTAATGGTGTATTGAAAGGCTGCTTATGCAAACGCAACACCTCTGGTTTAAGGCCACAAAAGGCATCCTTAGAGTAGGGATTACGCTGGCGATTGCCGTCGCCGCTGGATTATTGGCATACAAGTTATGGGTGCGTTATACCGACTACCCGTGGACGCGCGATGGCCGCGTGCGTGCCGATGTGGTGAATATTGCCCCGGATGTGGCCGGGCTGGTCACAGCGGTGCCGGTGCGCGATAACCAGTATGTGCATCGTGGTGACGTGCTGTTCCGTATAGACACCATGCATTACCAGCATGCACTGGCCGAGGCGACGGCACTCACTCAACAGCGCAAGTCACTGTGGGAGATGAAAAAGCAGCAATCTGCGCGCCGCGCGCATTTGGATGACGAAGTGATTTCACGCGAAAACCGCGAAGATACCGATCTGGGGGCGCTGGCGGCCAAAGCTGAATATGATGCTGCCGTGGCGCAAGTAGAAAAAATCAAACTCGACCTGGAGCGCACCGTGGTGCGTTCGCCGGTCGATGGCTGGGTGTCTAATCTGTTGGTGCGGCCGGGTGATTTTGCGCAGGTGGGCGCCGCCAAGCTGGCGGTGATCGACCAGCATTCATTCTGGGTGTATGGCTATTTTGAGGAGCACAAGCTGAGCATGATTAAAGTGGGAGATGCTGCCGAGGTGCAGTTACTGGGCAGCCACACCAAGCTTAAAGGCCATGTCGAAAGCATTGCGCATGGCATTACTGACCGTGATAACCCGACCGATATCCGCCTGCTGGCGAATGTGAACCCAACATTTAACTGGGTGCGTCTGGCACAGCGTATCCCGGTGCGCATTCATCTGGACCAGCTACCTGCTGAGTTGCCGCTGGTGGCTGGCATGACGTGTTCAGTGGTGATCAGCCACGGCTAAGCGGTGAGCGTATGCAACAGAATGCGGCGGTCTCTGTTAAGATGGTTATTCATTGATCACAATCTAAGCGCATGCTTACCGAAAAACCGCCCGCGGGACTGCTGTCCCTGATGATTTCGATTATCGCCTACCTGGCATTGGCGCAAGCCGACAAAGTGATGCATATCGGTCAGCCTGAGTCGCTGATCATCTCCATCCTGTTCGTGCTACTGATTATCAACCTGGCTTTCCAGTTGTCGTTTCAGGTTGAATACGTGGCCGAGCAACTCAAAGAGCCTTATGGCACCATGATCCTGACCATCAGCGCCGTCATGATTGAGGTAGTGATTATTGTCATGATGCTTAGTCATACCTCTTCTACCACGCTGGCCAGGGATGCGATTTATTCGGCGGTGATGCTGGATATCAACGGCATTCTTGGCTTGTGTGCGATTGTCGGCGGCATCAAATATGGCGAGGTCGAGTACAACGTCAACTCCGGCAATACCTATATCGTCATGATCATGACCGCATTGGGAATTTCCATGGCCTTGCCTGCCTTTTTGCCACCCGAGCACTGGCGGTTGTATTCGATGTTTACCATTGTCACCATGAGTGTGTTTTATGCGCTGTTCCTTAAAATGCAAACCGGGCGGCACCGTAATTACTTCAGCTACCGAGACCAGCATCAGTCTGCTGACGGTCGGTCGGCAGGGGTGGTCAGCACAGATGTCAAATTTGCCATTCTTTACATGCTGGCAGGCATCATTACCATCGGTTTCCTGTCCGAAGAAATGAGCATGCATATGGATGCCGGTTTAACCGGCAGCGGTGTACCACCGATTGTGGCGGCGATTGTGGTCGCCCTGATTGCCGCCAGCCCCGAAGTGCTCACCGCATTAAAGGCCGCCGTGAATGACCGTATGCAAACGGTGGTGAATATTGCGCTGGGGGCCACTTTGTCGACCGTGATCTTAACGGTACCGGTGATTGAGGCGATTGCCTTGATTGAAGACCGGCCGCTGATTGTCGGTTTGTCGCCGACGCAGATGGTGATGACGTTTCTGACCTTGATTGTCGCGACGATTAATCTGCATGATGGTGAAACCAATGCGATTGAAGGCATGACGCATTTTGTCTTGTTTATGGCTTTTGCCATGTTGGCCGCGTTGGGGATGTAGGGTTGTTTTTTGAGTGATTGTCGCGAAATAGTCTGCTATGAATACCGTTCTTGAATTGATACAGCACTATGGCTTGCTGATTGTGTTTGCCAGTGTGTTCCTCGAGCAAATGGGCTTGCCCTTGCCGGCTTACCCCACCTTGCTACTGGCTGGGGTGCTGATTGGTAATGGCCAGTATTCCTGGGCCGCCATGTTGCTGGTGGCGATGGTCGCTGCCTTGCTTGCCGACTCCATCTGGTACCGCGCCGGGCGCAAATATGGCAAGCGTGTCATGGGCAAATTATGCAAGATCTCCTTGTCGCCGGATACCTGTGTGCGCCAAACCGAGGCGCTCTACCTGAAGTTTGGCCCGCCAGCCTTGCTGGTGTGCAAATTTATTCCTGGTTTTGCGTCTATCTCCAGTGCGCTGGCGGGGTCTTCCGGCACGCGTTATTGGCTATTTGTGCTCATGGATGGCTTGGGTGCCTTGCTGTGGGCGGGCTCTGCGTTATGGTTGGGGCATTTGTTCAGTTCGGCGATTGATGAGCTGATGCTCACCTTGGTGCAGATGGGTAAATGGGGCACGCTATTAGTACTCGTGCTGATCACGGCGTTTATTGCTGCCAAATGGTGGGACCGGCAGCGCTTTATCAAAAGCCTGCGCATGGCACGTATCAGCGTCGACGAATTAAACACGCTGCTTAATAGCGGCGCGGCACCAGTCATTCTCGATACGCGCGCCAAGCATCTGATCGACGATGGCTGGATTCCGGGTGCGCAGTTTGTCACGCTGGAAGACGTAGACCAACTGGTGTTGGACATTGATGAAGATGCGCCGGTGGTGCTGTATTGCTCTTGCCCGAATGAGGTGACAGCAGCCAAGGTCGCCAAAAAACTGATTAACCGTGGCTACCGCAATATCCGTCCGCTCACCGGCGGCATCGATGCCTGGCGCGATGCAGGCTTTGAGGTCAGCATGACGGCCGTGGAGAAAACGTCAGATGTTTAACGTGGTCGGCATTGCGCTCAAACGGCCTTATACCTTTGTGGTGATGGCCTTGCTGATTTTAATTTTCGGCACGCTGTCTGCCATGCGCAGTCCGGTCGATATTTTTCCTGAAATCCGTATCCCGGTGGTGGCCGTGGCCTGGCAATATACCGGCCTGCCGCCTGATGATATGGCCGGCCGCATCACCACGCTGTACCAGCGCAGCTTAACCACAACCGTCAACGATATTGAGCATATTGAAGCCAACTCTTATAACGGCTTCGCCATCGTTAAAATCTTTTTTCATGCCGGGGTCAATATCGCCACCGCCAATGCGCAGGTGTCGGCCATCTCGCAAACCGTGACGCGGCAAATGCCACCAGGCACCACCCCACCGCTGATTCTGAATTACAACGCCTCAACGGTGCCGATTTTGCAGATTGCCCTGTCTGGCAAAGGTCTGACTGAACAAAACCTAGCCGACCTCGGCCTCAACGCCGTGCGTATCCGCCTGGTCACCGTGCCTGGCGCGGGCGTGCCTTTCCCTTACGGCGGTAAAAGCCGCCAAATCCAGATCGACCTCAATCCGGCCGCCTTGCAGGCCCGCGGGTTATCGGCACAGGATATTGCCAATGCACTGGCGGCCCATAATATGGTGGTGCCCATCGGCACGCAGAAAATCGGTAGCATTGAATACACCTTAAACCTCAATAATGCCGCGGCGGCGATTGAAGACCTGGCCAATATCCCGGTGAAGGTGGTCAACGGCGCGACCGTCTATATGCGTGATGTCGGCCAGGTGCGCGACGGTAACCCGCCGCAAACCAACATCGTGCATGTGGATGGCAACCGCTCGGTGTTGATGACCATCCTCAAGAATGGCGCCATTTCGACACTGGCGATTGTTGACGGCATTAAAGCCAAGCTGGAGGAAATCAAGCCCGGCTTGCCAGAAACGCTGATTGCCACGCCGATCAATGACCAGTCTATTTTTGTGCGCGCCGCGATTGATGGCGTGGTATTTGAAGGCGTACTGGCGGCGATTTTAACCAGCCTGATGATTTTGCTGTTTTTGGGCAGCTGGCGTTCGTCGCTGATTATTGCCACCTCGATTCCGCTGTCTATTCTGGGTGCGGTGATGGGGTTATCGGCCATCGGCGAAACGCTCAATATCATGACTCTAGGTGGCCTGGCACTGGCGGTGGGCTTGCTGGTGGATGAGGCGACGGTGACGATTGAAAACATCAACTGGCATCTGGAGCAGGGCAAGCCAGTTGAGCAGTCCATTCTCGATGGTGCCGCACAAATCGTCACGCCTGCATTTGTGTCGCTGCTGTGTATTTGTATCGTGTTTGTGCCGATGTTTTTCCTTGAGGGCGTTTCGCGCTACCTGTTTGTGCCGATGGCCGAAGCCGTGATGTTTGCCATGGTCAGCTCGTTTATTCTGTCGCGTACGCTGGTGCCCACCATGGCCAATTACCTGCTTAAAACGCATGTTCATGACGAGCACAGACCAGTCAGCCGCAATCCGCTGGTGCGTTTTCAACAATGGTTTGAGGGCGGGTTTGAGCGCATCCGCCATGGTTATAAAGCGGTGCTGATCCTAGCTGTGGGCCACAGCCGCCTGTTTATGCTTGGCTTTATGGCAGTGGTGATGCTGTCATTTTTACTGCTGCCTATGCTAGGCAGTAATTTCTTCCCCAGTGTCGATAGCGGGCAAATCCTCATGCATGCGCGCGTGCCGGTAGGCACGCGGATTGAAGACACCGCCAACCGTTTTGCCAATATCCAGGCGGCGATTAAAAAAGTCATTCCGGCAGATGAAATCCTGACCATTGTCGACAATATCGGCATGCCAATCAGCAGTATCAATATGACCTATAACAATACCGGCCTCACCGGCGCGCATGATGGCGATATCCAGATTGCGCTTAAAGCGCATCATGCACCAACCGCTAGTTATATTCGCACCTTGCGTGAAGTGTTGCCCAAGCAGTTTCCGGATACCACCTTTTCGTTTCCACCGGCCGATATTGTCAGCCAGATCCTGAATTTCGGCTCGCCTGCGCCGATTGATATCCAGATTCGCGGCGGCAAACTGGCGGATGACTTTGCCTACGCCAACCAGTTGCTGGCCAAAGTGCGCAGCGTGCCAGGCGTGGTCGATGCGCGTATTCAGCAGTCACGCAACCGCCCGTCGTTTGATATCGCCATTGATAAAACGCGCGCGCAGGAGATTGGCATCAGTACGCGCGACGTGACCAACAGTATGGTGATTAATATGGCGGGCAGTTCACAGGTGTCACCCACCTATTGGCTGAATCCGTCCAACGGCGTCACTTATCCTATTGTGTTGCAAACGCCGCAATATCAACTGGATAGCCTGAACGCACTGGCCAATTTGCCGATTAGCGGGAGCGATGGCCCGTTGCAGACCCTGGGCGGGATTGCAACCTTTAAGCGCAGTGTCGGCAATGCCGTGGTCAGCCAGTATGATATCCAGCCGATCGTGCAAGTACATGCCAGCACGCAGGACCGCGACCTCGGTGCCGTGGCAGCCGATATCCGCAAAATTCTGGACGAGACCAAAGACCAGGTACCTAAAGCGGCCACGGTGGTGATGCTGGGGCAGGCTTACACCATGGACCATGCGTTCACCGGCTTGTTTTTTGGCCTGTTGGGTGCAATTGTGCTGATTTACCTGCTGATTGTGGTCAACCTGCAATCCTGGAGTGACCCGTTTGTGATTATTTCTGCCTTGCCTGCGGCATTAGCCGGCATCGTCTGGATGCTGTTTGTGACCTACACGCCTTTATCGGTGCCCGCCCTGACGGGGGCGATTATGTGTATGGGCGTGGCGACGGCCAACAGTGTGCTGGTCATCAGTTTTGCCCGTGAGCGCCTGGCCGAGTTGCAAGATGCCACGGCAGCGGCGATTGATGCCGGGTTTGTGCGCTTTCGCCCGGTGCTGATGACGGCGCTGGCAATGGTGATCGGCATGACGCCGATGGCCTTGGGCTTGGGTGAAGGCGGTGAGCAGAACGCCCCACTGGGCCGCGCCGTGATTGGGGGGTTGTTATTTGCGACGGTGGCGACGCTGCTGTTTGTGCCGGTGGTGTTTAACGCCATCCATAACAAGCGCTACCCGGCTGCTGTCAATGTTTCTACCGGAGATGTACATGCGTAATGCGACAACGGGAACTGCCCGTGGGCTCAAACTGGGCGGCTTGCTGCTGGCCCTGGCCGCGATTGGGATTGTGGTGATTGGCATCACCAGCCGTGCGGGCAACCACGAAAAACTCAAAGCATGGACCGACAAGCAGGCGGTGGCTACGGTTAGTATCATTCAGCCTGACCAGGGTGCAGACGAGGGCAGCCTCAACCTGCCTGGCCGCTTTGAGGCCTATGCCCGCGCGCCCATTTACGCGCGCGTCAGTGGCTATTTAAAAACCTGGAAGGTCGATATCGGCGGTAGTGTTAAAAATGGGCAACTGCTAGCAGAAATCGAAACGCCTGACCTCGACCAGGAATTGTTGCAGGCCAAGGCGGATATGGCCAGTGCCGAGGCCAATGTCGCGCTGGCAGAAACCACGGCCAAGCGCTGGCAAGAAATGCTCAAAACGCAGTCGATTGCCCGGCAGGAAGTGGATGAAAAAGTCGGCGATTACCAAAGCAAACAGGCGATTGTCAAAGCGGCTGAGGCCAATGTGAACCGCCTGCTTGCGCTCAAGAGTTTTGCACGTATTGTGGCGCCTTTTGATGGCTCGGTCACCGCGCGTAATACCGATACCGGTGCCCTGATTAATGCAGGCAATAGTGGCACCACGGCACAGCCCTTGTTTGAAGTGTCTAATACCCGAAAGTTGCGTTTATATATCAATGTGCCGCAAAACTACGTTAGCCAGATCAAGTCTGGTGGCAAGGCGCAGTTTACGGTGCCAGATTCGCCGGATGCCGTGTTTGAAGCCACCATACAATCGACCTCGGGAGCGATCAATGCGTCGTCGGGGACCACCTTGGTGCAGTTGCTGGTGGATAATGTGGCGGGCCGATTCTTGCCGGGTGGATTTGCTAATGTGAATCTGGTACTCAATCATGATGCTGGCCGCTTAAGTATCCCCGCCAGTGCCCTGATTTTTGACCAGCACGGCCTGAAAGTCGCCACCGTCGGCCAGGATCACAAAGTGGTTTTAAAGACGATTACCATTGCCCGTGATCTGGGCAAAACGCTCGAAGTGCAGTCTGGTCTGACCAGCCAGGATCAGGTGATTGAGAATCCGCCAGATGGTGTGACAGAGGGTGTGCTGGTGAATATCGCTGCCAACGCAGACGCATCCAAGTAAGAACATGGGGCGTATTGTTAGCGAGTGACTATCAGCCAGCCGCTTAAACCGATGGCGGTGACCGCCAGAAACAGGTTGACCGCAGGCGGTAACCACAACACGTGGCCGCGTGGTTTTTCCTGTGGATTCAGCGACTGGCTAAAGACTAGAAACTGCAGCGCCGACAATAAGGCGGTGCAGGCACCAATCAGAATAAAGCCGACGCCGATATACAGCGACAATGCACTTTGCGCATGCGGCAGCGGGTGGTCCTGTGCCACCAGTTGCATAAACAGGCCAAAACGCTCAATCACAAAGCCCAGCCCCATCAGGGCAATCGCTGAGCGTTGCCAGGCCAGCAAGGTGCGTTCGGCGGCAAAATAAACACGCGGGTCGTCCAGGTAAGACATCAGGCCGGTTTCCTCTTTCAGGTTTTTCGTTGTGCCGAAATCACACCAGGCACCTGTTGCAGGCGCAGCAGCACGTGCTGCAACTGATCAATATCGGTGAGCTCTACCGTAAATTGCATCAAGGCCACATGGTTGCGGCTCAGCGTGTTGGCCTTGGTAGTATTAATCTTTTCACGCGCAAACAGCTCGCTGATATCGCGCAGCAAGCCCTGCCTGTCGTTGGCTTCCAGCACAATATCCACTTCTGATAAGCCTGCTTGGCTATTGCCCCATTGTGCCGCCAGCAACCGGTTCTGCCGCGCATCTGCCAGGCGGCTGATAAAGGTGCAAGCCTGGCGATGAATAGTAACGCTGTGGTTGCGTGTCAGGTAGCCGACGATAGGCTCAGGCGACACCGGCTTGCAGCATCTGGCCATGGTGGTTTGCACATTGCCTATGCCTTCAATGGTGACGCCCGCATGGTTAATTTGCGACGCGGTGGGGCGTTTGACTAGTGGCGGTGTGGGTGCCGGTTCGGCAGGGGTGATTTCGCCCTGTATGGTAATCGCAATCTGGTGCTCGCTTATATCACCGCGGCCAATCGCCGCCAGACAATCTTCCAGTTTATTAAATTGCAACTTTTGCGCGATGCGTTCCAGCGGAAGGCTGCTGGCACCGGCTCTATGCAATTCTTTATCCAGCTTGGCGCGGCCCTGGGCGACGTTTTCGTCAAAGTGCTGGTATTTAAACCAGTGCCTGACCTTGGCGCGCGCGCTCGGACTTTGCAAAAAGCCAAGTGCCGGATTCAGCCAGTCACGACTGGGCGCGCCTTGTTTAGCGGTGAGAATCTCTACGCGTTGCCCGTTCTCCAGTCGCGTGTGCAGTGGCACGATTTGGCCGTTGATTTTTGCACCCTTGGTCCTATGGCCGAGGTCGGTGTGCAAGGCATAGGCAAAATCAATCGGCGTGGCCCCGTGCGGCAAATCAATCACCTTACCTTGCGGCGTTAATACATACACCTTGTCTTGAAACAGTTCGCTATTAAATTGCTCCAGCAAATCGCCATGGTCGGCCACGTCGTCTTTCCATGACAATATCTGGCGTAACCAGGCGATTTTTTCATCAAACCTAGCATCGGACTTGGCGCCTTCTTTATAGCGCCAGTGCGCCGCCACGCCCAGCTCAGAATGCTGGTGCATTTCAAAGGTGCGGATTTGCACTTCCAGCGCCAGGCCGCGTGGGCCGCTCACCGCCGTATGCAATGAACGGTAATTGTTGCTTTTGGGCCGCGCGATATAGTCGTCAAATTCACCCGGGATCGGCTGCCACAAATGATGCACCAGCCCCAGCGCGGTATAGCAGTCTTTGATGTCATCTACCATGATGCGCACGGCACGCACGTCATACAGCTGGTTAAACTGCAAATGCTTGCTCTTCATCTTTTTGACGATGCTGGAGATATGCTTAGGGCGCCCGCTGACTTCTGCCTGCACGCCCGCTAGCGTAAGTTCGTGTTGCAGTTGCACGACCACGTCTGCAATATATTGCTCGCGGTCCACGCGCCGCTCGTCGAGCATTTTGGCCACTTCTTTATACAGCTGTGGCTCGAGATAGCGCAACGATAAATCTTCCAGCTCCCACTTGAGTTGCCACACGCCCAGCCGATTGGCCAGTGGCGCAAAAATACTCTGGTTTTCACGCGCAACCTGCGCCTGTATCTCAGGGCTGGCCCCAGAGAGGTGACGCAGCAGTTGCGTGCGTTCTGCCAGTTTGATTAACACCACGCGAATATCCTGCACCATGGCCAGCAGCATTTTGCGCAGGGCTTCCAGCTGTTGTGCTCGATCAGGGTGCTTGTCGTCTGTCTGCTGTTCGCTTAACGCCTGGATATGAGACATGCGCGTGATGCCCTCTATCAAGCCCACCACCGTTGTGCCGAACGGGTTAGCCAACTCCACTGCCCAATCGTTTAAGTGATCAGGCGCCGCCTGCAAGATGGCCGCTATCAGGCTATCTGCGTCCATATTCATCTCCGCCAGAATAGCCGCCGTGCCTAAGGCATGTTGCAGCAAGGGGCTGTGATTGAGGGCGGATTTTTCACAATATAGCGAGGTGGCCAGTTCGCTGGCTTGCTGGATGTGCACTAGTTCTTGTGCGGTGAAGCGTGGCGGCAATGCAGCAATCCACCCAGCAAGTGCTTGGGGATCGTCTGGTGTGGGTATGTGGGCGGGGCGACTGACTGAAACCATGAAGTATTATCGCCGCGATTGTGCAGGAGCGCAAAGCGAAAACGCGCCCTGAGCAGCGATCAGGGCGCGTGAGGCGGTAAGTCTAACTTTGCTTATGCAAACAGACTGATGCCCAACACGGCGGCGAGAGCAATACCAATTGCCAGCAGCAGGAAGATAAAGAAAAAGACTTTTGAGATGGTGGCGGCACCAGACTCAATGCCTCTGAAGCCCAATAAACCAGCGATAAAAGAGATCACAAGAAACAGCAATGCATAATAAAGCATAAGTCTGGCCTTTCGTTTTAGACAGTGAACATGGGTCCATCATAAAAGATTGATGAAGCAAGCCCTATCGGTAGTTTGCTAAATGACCAGTCAGAATTGACCTACGGGCTCGCGGTTTACAAAGGTTAATCCTGTTCGCCGAGCAGCCAAGTGCGCTATATTAAGAATGGCTGCCTGACATGCACTGCCATTGCTCAGTCTGAATGTGAGTATTGACACATTGCGCATTTAAAGTAATCGATCATTGCGATGCGTCAGTGATAGCTCAGTCAGTGATTTCAATTAAAAGCATCCTCATGAAGGGAGCCTGCCATGCGTTCAACCCATCCTCTCCTCTCTAGCGTTCATCTGGCATGTCTGCTCGTCATCGTGCCATGCCTCAGCTCCTCTTTGGCCGCTGCCGCCAGTGATAGTGCCAAAGTGATTCACACACCATTGCATAAGCCTGGCAGCAAAGCCGAGGCCAAGTCGGCCGTCATTGCGCTGGTGAGCATGGATGAAGTGTTACTTGATTGCCAGCAGCAAGTCACCGTGACCAAAGTGAAAACCGTGTCCTATAGCGAGAGCGGCATCACGCCGCAGAGCATAGGCGTAGACTGGCTGGGGCGTAAGCTTGATATTGCGACCAACGTCGGTGAAAACCCGGTGTTAACGTTGGAAGAAATACAAGCCGCTAACCAGTTTATCAAGATCGGCAAACGCTACCTGATTCACTTTCAGCTCTGCGGCAATGACGGTAGCCAGCGTAGCTTGATTAATATGTACGCCGAACAAGTACCGCCTGCGCGGCCTCTGCGCAAAATTAAAACTTAACCTTGGCATGCCAACATGCAGCGATGTTCTGCTGTTTTTCAGGTGATCAGGTTGAGTTCCTTCAATCTGGCGCGCAGGATGTTACGGCTGATGCCCAGTAGTTTAGCGGTTTGTACCTGATTGTGTTGGCTATACGCATACGCCTTGCTAACGGCGGTGCCATTAATCAGTGCATACAAGTTTTCAGGGGCCTGCTCAAACAACGTCTCAAGAATGTGCTCCAGTTGCTTGCGTGTGCTTTGGCGCGCATCACTGCTGTGGCCAGCAATTGGGGTCGATATATCGTTGCCTTCATCTGCGGTAAACTCAGGGCGATTAAAACTGATTTTGGGCAGGTTTAAGTCTTTGGGCGATAGGGTATCCGAGGTGCTCACCAGCACCGCACGGTGAATCACGTTTTCCAGCTCGCGAATATTGCCCGGCCATGGATACTGCAGGAGTTGTGAGATGGTTTCAGGCGCTAATTTGTGATCTTTGGTGTTTAACTTGTGGCGATAAACGCTTAAAAAGTGCTCAACTAGCGGCAAAATATCTCCACGACGCTCGCGCAATGGCAATAATTCCACCGGCACTACTTTAATCCGGTAATACAAATCTTCGCGGAAACGTCCGGCCTTCACTGCTTCTTCGAGGTTAACATTGGTCGCCGCAATCAGGCGGACATCGATCGGAATTGGCTTGCGCGAACCGACACGTACCACTTCACGTTCTTGCAGCACGCGTAATAACTTCACCTGGGTAGACTGTGGCAAATCGCCAATTTCATCCAGAAATAAAGTACCACCATTGGCGGTTTCAAACCAGCCGACTTTGGCGCTGTTGGCACCGGTGAATGCGCCTTTTTCATAGCCAAACAACTCGCTTTCAACCAAGGTTTCTGAGAACGCACCGCAATTAATCGCCTGAAAAGGCCCGTTTCTGCGATTGCTCAGTGAGTGGATATGACGTGCAATCAATTCTTTACCGGTACCAGTTTCACCAATGATGAGCGCAGTCGCATTGCTGGAGGCAATTCTTTCGATTAACGACAGCAGATTTTGCGACTTGGGATCATTAAACACCAGTGCACTTGCTCTTACCGACAAGCTGACAGCAGACGGGTTCGGGTGTGTGATCACATGATCCGTATGTTCCGCGTACGAATCTCTGATATCCCAACGTTGTGCGCTCATGTTTGGCTCCTTATTTCACAAGCATGTGACTATAAGGTATGGGTTGTTAATAAGTCAAAGTTCTATAAATTATAATAATATTCATTATGGTTATATTGGGGGGGCGAGTAAGCAGATGAAAACTCAACATGTAACGGTGTTTATGACCACACTGGTTGTATAGGCGAGGTGTTTTATCACTGTTTTTTGTTCATGTGATGATTTTTAGCTAAAAAGTGTTCACTTTTTGATTTAAATGACGTTATTTTAGGTATTAAATATTGAACAAAAAGTGAGCGAACATATGGTCACTGATGAACAGCAAAGAGTAGAGAAACTCTATTCGTTAGGGCTGCTCGACTCTGCGCCTGAAGATTTCTTTGATACCATCACCAGAGTGGCATCAACAATTCTGGATATGCCAATTTCCCTGATTTCACTGGTAGATGAGCATCGGCAATGGTTTAAATCCAAACAAGGACTTGAGCTCACAGAAACCTCTCGCGATATTTCTTTTTGCACACATGCAGTGGAAAGTGGAGAGCAGCTGATTATAGAAAATGCATTAACCGATGCGCGGTTTGCCAATAATCCACTCGTATTGAATGCCCCTAATATCCGTTTTTATGCAGGTATCCCAATTAAAAGTCTGGAAGGATACACATTAGGCACTCTCTGTGTCATTGATGAAAAGCCCAAAAAACTGACCGACAGGGAATTGGCTGCGCTGAATGATCTTGCACATCTTGCGACGCGGGAGATACAGTTTCGTGAGCGCATGCTGGTGGCACAGCAGTCGATTGAAACCTCTGAAAGTAAGTTTAAGGCTTTGTTTGACAGTGCTGCAATCGGCATTGCCATGGTCAAACCAAACGGTCGCTGGTCGGAGACCAATGAAGAGTTGTGTCGCATTGTTGGTTATTCTAGGGCTGAGTTATTGGCGTTAACGTTCCAGGATATTACCTTCCCCGAGGATTTGAATACGGATTTAAATCTGCTGGATCAATTGGTTGCTGGCAAGTTAAGCCGTTATCAGCTCGAAAAAAGATATATTAAAAAAGATGGCACCCTGGTGTGGGTAGAACTGACGGTGACCAAACAGCTGACCGCTTCAGGCGAGCTGGATTACTTCGTATCGATTGTCAAAGATATCCAAAGCGCCAAAGAAACTGAACTTGCGCTGACATTGCTGCGTAAAACGCTAGAGGATAAAGTGAGTCAGCGCACTGCGGAGCTCAAGCAGGCGAATAAAGCGATGTTGGCTGCGTACCAAGAAAAAACAGCCTCTGAGCAGTTGTTACAAAACGCGGAGCTGGAATTGCGCACTATTTTGGATAATGCCAATGATGCTTATGTGTGCATGGATGCTGACGGCATTGTGAAAGCGTGGAACAAGCAGGCCGAGCGAATTTTTGGCTGGGGGGATGAAGAGGCTATCGGCCGCAAGCTGGATAAACTGATTATTCCTAATGAGTTGCAACAAGCACATCAGGCAGGCATGCGCCGCTACGCGCTGGAGAAGTCATCGGACATGATGGGTAAGCGCATTGAACTTGAGGCGATCAGGAAAGATGGCGTGCGCATTCCGGTGGAAATGCAGGTGAATGTGTTGGAGATTAATGAGCAAACCCTGTTTACCTCGTTTTTGCGTGATATTACGGATAGAAAACAACTGGAAAGTCTGCTGAAAAACGAAGCGCGTAACGACGCGCTCACTGGCTTGCCCAATCGGCGTAAACTGGAAGAAATTCTGCCTATTGCGGTGCAACGAGCCAAGTCCAATCAAACGGCGCTGTCCATTTTATTTGTCGATCTCGATGGCTTCAAGTCAGTGAATGATACCTATGGCCACACTGTCGGCGATATGCTGTTGCGCGAAGTGGCTAATCGGATTGATAAGTCCACAAGACAGTCTGATATGGTTGCCCGTTATGCAGGAGACGAGTTTATTATCGTGCTGGAAGGCGTAACCCAAGTCACCGATGCGAGCAAGATTGCAGAAAAGGTCCTGCGGGCGATTTCCGAGCCGTTTCATTTTAATCAGATCTGCTTAAATATCACTGTCAGTATCGGCATTGCCTATTACAGCAGTGAGCAATCGCAAGAAACACAACCTAACGAGTTGATCCGGCAGGCAGATAAAGCGATGTATATCGCCAAAAAGAATGGAAAAAATGGTGTGTTTATGGTGCAGACGACGTCATTTGTCTAGAAGGCGATGTCGCGAGTGATGCTTGCGTCATCTTTTGGGCGGGCACAACGCTACCGCCTGCAAGTGCCTATGTTGCCATATGATAGTAGTGATGTTATGTATGTTATTAATGGTTAAATATTGAGTGTTTTGTGTTAATATTTTAATCCATTGATTGCATGAGAACGCGCTATGAAAGAGGCCATTTATTTCAGCCACCAGGGCGTTAGCGTGAGTAATCGTCGCTTTATCGTGAATGGTAAAACCATTGCCATACAGCATGTCACCACCGTAGAACGCCGAGTACTTAAACCCCCGCTAGGCTTTGCCCGTGTCTGCATATTGCTTGGACTGGTGCTTTTATTCGGCAATGGTAGTTTGCCGCTTGTTGGTGTGTTTTCGATGATTTATGGCGGTGTGCTGTGGTTTCTGGCCAAACCCCGGTATTCCGTTGTGATTCATACGCCAGCCGGGGAGCACCAGGCACTGGTGAGTGAAAGCAGCCTGGATGCAGAGAATGTGTTAAAAGCATTGAATGTCGCGATTGCTTTACGCGGTGATATTCGCTAATGCAGCATCTCTATTTGAACTGATGCATGGCTGTTGCAGCCCTCACCCATGCACACAGTCTTTTGTCAGATACCCAATGTCACTCTGCCTGCGAGCTCTCAATTGCTCTCAATCTTGCCTGCAACGTGGCAATCTTTTTATCGCGCTCTTGAATCGCTGCCATGACCTCCTCCACTTTTAAAAGCTTGGGGATATGTTTATGACAATTTGCATCCCAGGCCTTGACCGTCAACACGATCACACGCTCAACCTTCGCAACATCGTCTGCTGCAGAGACGCGCGCGATTAAGTCATGGTCGCCCGTCACAACCTTGGCTTCACCCCAGATTTTGACGCGTTGCGCATTGGCGTAATCCATCAAAAATAGCTGTGCTTTTGGGTTCTCATCCAAATTGCCTGCGGTGATGTATTGTTTGTTACCCGCATAATCGGCAAAGGCCAGCGTTTGTGTATCCAGCACATGCAAAAAGCCAGCTGGGCCGCCGCGGTGCTGCATATAAGGTTGCCCTTGCGCATTGGCGGTGGCCATGTACATGCTGGTCTGCGCTGCAATAAACTCAGCAAGTATCGGCGTGACGCGAGATTCCCAACCACGCGTGTTTTCAAATTTCGCATAGCCAGCTCTTGAGCCATATTCTTCTTGTCTGGCTTTGACCGCAGGCGTAAACACGATATCGCTAGGGGACACCAACGTAGAAACCCGATCTGAAACGAATGGTGCAGTCATGATTTTCTCCTAGTTTTGTTTACTCATGACTAAATGTTAGTGAATAATAAGCAAGAGAAAAACGTGACGAGCCGCAATAGATTATTTCGCCTAGAGAAATACTGGTAGATAAACACTCATAGCGAAATACTAAATAACGTTATTGGAGACATATTATCGACCAGTTTCACTTAATGCGTGTGTTTGCCAGCGTGGCCGAAGAGGGTGGATTTGCCGCCGCATCAAGAAAGTTAGATCTTTCTCCTGCAGCGGTGACGCGCGCGATTGTGGCTTTGGAAGAGCAATTGGGCGCTAGGCTATTACAACGGACGACACGCAATGTGCGCTTTACGGATGCGGGTCGCCAATATTACGACAATGTGCGGGCCATTCTGGTCAGTATTGCAGAGGCGAATGAAGCCGTTGCAGACATTAACGCCACGCCACGCGGTACGCTCTCAATCACTGCGCCGGTGATGTTCGGGCGCATGTTCGTCATGCCATGCATTGTCGATTACATGCAGCGTTATCCGCAGGTGAAAATGATTGCGCATTTAGTTGATCGCGTGACTAATTTGGTCGATGAAGGCATGGATGTGGCGATCCGCATTGGCCACTTGCCTGATTCCGGGCTGCGTGCCATCAAAGTCGGGCAAGTCAGGCGCGTGCTATGCGCCTCGCCAGCCTATCTCGAAAAATGTGGTACGCCGCAATGGCCTGCGGACCTTTCTCAACACTCTATTATTGCTTCCAGCGCCGTTTCACCGCATATTGAATGGCGCTTTCAATCTAATCATGAACCTTTAATGCTGCGTATAGATCCGCGCCTAACCGTCACCAGTAATGATGCTGCCTTAGCTGCAGCAGTCGGAGGTTTAGGCATTGCGCGCTTGCTTTCGTATCAAGTGTACAACGAGGTGGAGAGTGAGGCATTGCGCTTGGTACTCGAAGCGTTTGAAGAAGAGCCATGGCCAGTGCATGTGGTGCATAGGGAAGACAAATTAGGCTCTTCCAAAGTCCGCAGCTTCATCGACGATATGGTCGACAATTTACGCACCAACCCTCAATTAAATCCCTAACGATATTGCGCGTAGCGAAACAATCCATTTCTCCTTAAGTAGTTTTTCCTGCTGCTTTCAGCGCCTAAGATTCGGCTGTCAATCAACGACATACCCTGATCAAAGGAGATCAATATGAAAGCAGCCATCATCATTTTTTCAGACCCAACACATAGCGGCGAAGAGGCGCTCGGCCGTGCATTCAATGGCTTGGCAGCCGCTTATGATTTCAAGCAGAAGCACATAGACGTCGCGATTTACTTTCAAGGCACTGGTACGCGCTGGGTCGGCCATCTCACTAAAGTCGGTCATCCGCTATATCCACTTTACTCTGCCGTATCAGATGTCGTGATCGGCGTTTCATGTGGATGTGCGGATGTATTTGGCGTGCGTGATGAGGCAGAAGCGAATGGTTTTAATCTCGTCACAGATAACAGTGTGCCAGGCACCTCTGGCCTGCCGAGCATTGCTCAGTTATCTCATCAAGGCTATACCGTATTCAGTTTTTAACACTGCGTCAGCAATCTTTTCTAGGCTAACAATGCAAAAGCCCCACATTGTGGGGCTTTCAGGGGTGCTTGGGCGTTTGCCGGGGTTACTTTCTGCGAATCACAATCCAGCCGATCAAGCCCAAACCCACTAACACCAAGCTCACGCTTTCGGGTTCAGGAACTGCCACCGTGATATCTGTTGCCTGCGCGCTAAATGCTGCGAGCAAGCCTGCAAGTGGAATCATTTTTTTTAGCATCTATATTATCCCTTCTGTTTTTATGTATGCTCATCCCTTAAACGGGGGCGCATCATAGCATTAACGTCACCTTTTCACTAAACCTTTAATGCGTATGCTGTTATTATCGCGGCGGGTAAAACACGAGAGAGCACACACCAATGATGATTAAAGCGATGACCTTCCTGCGTTCCATTTTGATACTTTTCTCATGTCTATTTGCCACCATGGCGATGGCTGAAGAGTTCAATGCCAAAGAAGCATTCAGGACGCCTGTGCCTGTACCAGGGCCTATCATTGCCTACTTGTCGAATGAACTGGGCGGCAATCAGCTCGCTGCCTGTCATGAGATCAAAGCGCTGGATCTATTTGAAGCACAATTGGTGAGTTTGAATGCCTCCACAAAGGCCTATCTGGTGAAGCCCGCACGTATGTGTCTGTGTGGGGGAGAGGAGTGTCCACTGTGGCTGTTTAAAGCAAAAGCTAAAGTGATCAAACCCATTTGGCATACCAATGGTGCCAGCATGCTACAAGTCATGGATAAAAAGCTGAATGGCTATTTAAAGCTCAAAGAGTCTGGCAGCGCCACTGAACATGGGCACGAAGCCATGTATGGCTGGGACCGAAACAGTTATACAGAAATCTACGCCAATGTGTGGACGTGGGACGCTGAGAAAAACTGTCGTATCGGCAAAGAAACCACGCAGTTGATGGATGGCACCATGGTGCATCACACCAAAAAATGCGTATTGGATGAACAGACCCCTGCCATAAAAACACCCTAGTTTGTGCTTGCTGTTTTTATTGTAACAATAAAATTATTTTTAATGTTACAATAAAAACCATGCAAAACGATGACCCCATCAAAACCACCAGAAAACCCGGCTCCGGGCGCAAGTCTGGCACTGGCACGTATAAAGAAAATACCAGTGTCATGCGCGTGCCAGACAGTCAAAAGCCAGTCATTGCCAACTTTCTCGAGGCCTATGCCAAAAAGCAACGGCTGAGTGAGTTAAAGGATAGCCTGGATAGCGTTGAAGAGTTTACGCAATTATCTGCTGATCTCAGCAACCTGAGTTTGCCGCTGTTTGAGTCTAAAGTCCCCGCAGGCTTGCCATCACCCGCAGATGACCATATCGGCTCGGCGATGGATCCTAACGAATACCTCATCAACAAAGCCGACAAAACCTTTTTTGTCACCATCCAGGGCGAGTCCATGATCGAAGTGGGCTTGATGCCCGGGGATAAAGCCATTGTCGAAAAAGACAAAGTTGCCACGGTGGGCGATATCGTGCTCGCCATGATCGATGGCGAGTTTACGGTCAAAATTCTGGCCAAACAAAAAGACGGTAAGCCCAAACTATTACCGGCCAACTCTTCAGGTAAATACGCGCCCATCCTCATTCAAGGCCAGATGCAGTTTGCCATCTGGGGCGTCGTCACTGGCTCTTTCAGAAAGTTTTAATCATGACACGTAAAAACATTATTTCTGCTAACTGGACGGATACGGTGTGCCGCGCAAACGGCATCAACATTCATTACTTACGCACTGGTGGCAACAAGCCCACCTTGATTGCGCTGCATGGCCTCACTGGCAGCGGCGCCTGCTGGTCGCAACTGGCGCGTGAACTTGAAGATCACTACGACATCATCATGCCGGATGCACGCGGTCATGGTCAGTCGAGTGCACCACTGCATGGATACACCTATCAAGACCATGCCAACGATGTAATCGAGTTAATTAGAACATTAGATATTCAATCCCCTTATCTGCTTGGACACTCGATGGGCGGCATGACCGCCGCCATGGTGGCCAGCCGCTTGGGCTTTGCCATTGAAGGTATCGTGCTGGCTGACCCGACATTCATCAGCGCGGAGTGGCAGGGTCAACTCGATGAGCGTGAGGCCGTTAAACAGCACCGCCAGATATTGCGCGCTAGCAAATCAGAGTTGTTTAAAGAAGCCAAAGCCAAATATCGGTATCGCTCATCCGAGATGCTGGAGCATATTGTGCAAGCCAGATTTCGCACCAATCCGCGTGCGTTCGATGTGCTGATCCCACCGCACCCTGAGTTTGATGAGTTGGTCCGCAATATTTACGTCCCCACGTTGCTAGTGCTTGGCAGTGAGGGCATGGTTTCTGCTGAAACCGCCCGTGAACTGCATGCGCTCAACCCAGATTTGCAATACCAGCTCATTCCTGATGCCGGACATGGCTTGCCATACGATGAGCCTGAATGTTTGGCAAACGCGATTGATGCATTCCTAAAACCAAAATCAATCAACATGGCCCACATGCATGCAGCTGGTAGAGTTTCTGTGCATGCGGCACACACCTATTAAATTTGGATGCGTTTGTTTGCAACAGGGGGCAGGAAAGACGTCATCTCTCATAGATTAATGGGTTATCAGTCTGATTTATTTGCTGCGAGTGACGGTGAGATAATACTTTCACAACCATAAAGTCCAGGCTGACTCTTCCATGACTTTGGCAATTATTTGCTGACTACCTGAACTGGATGTTGGTCGGATTATTGTGGCTAAAGAGGCAGGCTGGATTGCATAGGCTGCGTTTGCTCGTTTTTCCCCGCTACAACCCTGACCACGTCGCCGGTGCGCAGCAGACCACTGCGTATAATGCGCGCCGTCACCCCGCCATGACCACGCATAGCGTTGTAGCCACCGGTGCCCAACACTTGCTCCATCCGTGAACAGGGCTCACACGGACCGGTCACTTCTAGCACGACTTCCCCTATCAATACATGTATGGGCTGATCTTTAAAAAGGGATTTAGCCGCCAGCAAGTTTAGTCCCGAGACAATCAGGTTACGCCTGAGGTGCGCCGCATCGACCTGTGTGCGCCCGGTTAGCGCAGCAATCACCGCTAAATGTTCTGCTTGCAGTAAAGTCACTTGCCGTTTGCTGCCATGCGCTTGCGCCGACGGCCGCATACTGGCGCGATCGCCTTGTAATCCAAGGTTGGCAAACGCCTGGACTTGCGTTTGACGCAAGCACGGCTGACCGCGATCCGGACGAATATAAATGGCGTCCAGCCTTCCATGCTGACTAAAGTGTTGCGTTAATTCACGCAGATTGGCAGTTTGCATCGCTTGAGTGAGAGACTAAAAATAAACGGGGGTTCATCAACCGGGCACAGGCAACATCGATTCACTTGGCGTTAATCGTACTCGGACAACGACCATGATAGCGAGTTTGCGGCATTTATAAATATACTCTTTGAGTATTCGAGCTGTGCCACTCGATGAATAAAAAAGTAGGCATTCCCAGCACCATTGTCTTTAACCGATAAGCAGTATAGTATTGGAGGTAGACAGACTTGTCTTGCATGGATTCTTTTTTTAAAACATGACTGCATAGTGCGGCGCGATTGGAGCGAGAGATGAATAAAGTGGCAGATGGCATTGAAACCTTTCATGGTGGTTGTCCTCATGATTGTCCCGATACTTGTTCGATGCAGTTCCATGTTAAAGATGGTGAGTTGTTGTCGGTGTCTGGCAACCCTGATCATCCAATGACGCGTGGCGGCTTGTGCGTTAAATTAAAAGATTACGAAAAGCGGCATTATCACCCTAATCGTTTACTGTATCCCATGAAGCGGGCCGGGCCGAAAGGCAGCAATCAGTTTGAGCGCATCAGCTGGGATGAAGCCCTGGATACCATTGTCGATCGCTGGCAAACACTGATCAACGATGTCGGTCCGCGCGCCATACTGCCAGTCAGTTATTTGGGTAATCAGGGGCTGGTGCACGGTCTCAATGGCGGGGATGCATTTTTTAACAGAATGGGCGCCACGGTCTGTGAGCGGACGTTTTGTGGTGAAGGCTCCTGTACCGCCTGGCTACTCACCGTCGGGCCGACTGCTGGCGTGGATCCCGAAAGTTTTATTCATGCCAATTTCATTGTCATCTGGGCCTGTAATTCGGTCTCCACCAATCTGCATCACTGGCATATTATTAAAGAAGCGCAAAAACGCGGCGCAAAAGTGGTGGTGGTCGATTCGTTCGCTTCTAAAACAGCAAAAGAAGCCGATTGGCATCTTGCCCCCAAGCCTGGCACCGATGGCGCACTGGCGATGGCCATGATGCACGTCATCATCGAAGAAGACTTGGTTGATCATGATTATGTCGAGCAACATACAATAGGATTTAAAGAGCTGGCTGAGAGAGCCAAGGCCTGTACGCCGGAATGGGCGGCAGACATCACCGGCATCCCCGCTGAGCAGATTCGCTTGTTTGCCCGTGAATATGCCACCACACCGCCAGCGGCCATCCGTATCGGTGTGGCGCTGGAACGCAGCTATGGCGGTAGCCAGGCCATCCGTGCCGTGACTTCCTTGCCTGCCCTCATCGGTGCCTGGCGCCATGTGGGTGGTGGTGCGCTGCAATTCCCGGTCTGGGAGCATCCTTACAGGTTTGATGTCATTTGCAGGCCAGACCTGATTCCTGAGGGCACTCCAGTCGTTAACATTCTGCAATTGGGCAGAGCGTTGCTAGGTGAAACGCCATTAGAAGTACCGATTCAATCGATCATGGTGTGGAACACCAATCCGGTGACTCAATCGCCCGAAACTGACAAAGTGATCGAGGGGCTCAAGCGCGAAGACCTGTTCACCATTGTGGCAGACCACTTCATCTCCGATACCGCGTCTTATGCAGATATTATCTTGCCCGCAGCCATGGGCGCAGAGCAAGAAGACATGATTTTATCCTGGGGACATTTATACCTCACCTACAACACCAAATGCATAGAGCCGCCCGGCGAGGCCTTAGCCAATAATGAGATATTCCGCCGCTTAGCCAAGCGCCTGGGCTTTGAGGAAGACAATTTCAAATGGAGCGACAGCGAGTGCCTAGAAAACTATGTCGACTGGAACTCGCCTGCCTGTCAGGGCATAGACCTCAACTATATGCGTGAGCACGGCTTTGCCAGGCTGAATGTTGGCACCAAAGACGACCGTGCACCGCATCGCGACGGCAATTTCCCCACCCCCACGGGGAAATGCATGTTCATGGTAGCAGGGGCCAAAAACTTCGTCGCTGGCCCCTTTAGACAGATGTATGCAGGTTTCCAACCCGGTGAGGATTTGGACCCACTGCCAGCTTATCTACCTAGTCGTGAAACTGCAGATGCTAACGCAGCGCTGGCGGCCAGATTTCCTTTAAACATCATCTCCCCGAAAAGTCATGGCTTCATCAATTCGTCATACGCGAATATGGAATCCAAACTCCGTGTGCAAGGCGAGCAATACCTGATGATCAACCCGGCAGATGCCTTAGCGCGCAACGTACAAGAGGGCATGATGGTCAAGACATACAATGAAAGAGGGGCTTTTGAAGCCGTGGCCCGTGTGACCACAGACGTCAACCCCGGCATCGTGGTCGCCACCTTGGGCTACTGGCGGCAACTCAACAAGGGTACTGTTAACTGTATCAGCTCCGCCGAATATGGCGACATGGGCCACTCCAATACCTTTAGCGATAATCTAGTGGAGGTTGAGCTGGTTTAAGTGATTGATAATGGCAACAGCAGGGTGGGGGTATGTCAGCTCCCCCCACTTTGAAATATGACTCACTTTGAACAGTGGCGCAATTAGTCTGCTGAGCAGGGCTTGCAAAGTGAGTGTCGATTCACAAACACTCATGGTGAATTGTTCAACTAAACCAATCATACGATTAAAAGTGGTCACAAAAAAAGCCAAGTTAGTAATCACTATCTTGGCTTTGCTTTTCTGACTGGTGCGCCCAAGATGATGAATCTGGGCACTGGTCGATTAAAGTATATTTAAACTAAAACCAAGTAAAGGAAGTGAGTCTAGTGGTCAGTTTGGGGACAAGGCTGTCTGTTTAGTTTAGTTTTTTAGAGGTCAACAACGGCCAATAGCGGATCTTCAACAGTTCAATTCATGTGAGCCGTCAAGAGTCCCGCTTAATGGAATAGGCTAAGCTTGCTAAACAAAACTACCATTAAGCCCTCCTAGATTCTATGTTTGAATACTTCAACTGCCGAGGCTTTACTCCACCGCTCAAACGTTGTGGTCCAACTGTCTGTGATGTCACCCACGTAGATGGCATTTGGGGCTAAACAGTCACCACAATCTTCCCAATATGCTGATTGGATTCCATATAGCGATGTGCTTCGACAATCTGTCCTAGAGGAAAAGTTTTGGCCACCAGTGGCTTTAGTTTGCCTTCAGTCAACCCTTGCAAAATGAAGTCTTTGGCGCGTGCCATACGTTCAGGATGAGTGCTAATTTCGAACAGGGTATACCCGCGTATGGTTAATTGCTTAGCGAGCACGGGGAAAAGCGGTAATGGCGTTGGATCTTTACTTAGCGCGCCATATTGAAAAATAATGCCACTTTGCGCGGTGGCTTCTGCCAGCTTGGCGATGGTAGGCCCACCCACTGGATCGAATACCACCCTTGCTCCCTTGCCTGCGGTAATTCGACTGACTTCTGCCACTAAATCCTGCTCCTCAATGGCAATCACGTGCTTGGCACCGGCATCCAGTAACGACTGACGCTTGGCTCCGAAACGTGTAAGTGCAATCGGAACGGCACCCAGCAGATTTGCAATCTCGATAGCTGCTACACCCACGCTGCTTGATGCAGCGGGAATCAGCACAAACTCACCGACTTTGGTATTGGCAAACTCAACCAATGCGCCGTAGGCAGTCATATATTGCATCCAGATGGCGGAAGCTTCCGACCAGGAAAGTGATGGTGGATGCTTTACCACGGCAAATGCAGGCACATTCGCCAACTCACCATACACACCATACTGATTCTGCGAGAACGCTGGGATTGTGCTGACCGCATCACCTATCTTGAACTCAGTCACGTCCTCGCCCACCGCGTTGACTATGCCTGCCACTTCATAGCCCAGCCTCGCTGGCAGTTGCGGTGCTTCCAGATACTGACCATTGCGGAACATGACTTCTGCGCGATTAAGGCCAATGGCATGCACTTTGATTTGCACTTCACCCTTGCCTGGAGCGGCGACTAACTCATCTGCTATCTGTAATACTTCTGGCCCACCGGTTTGGTGGAATCTGACGACACGTGACATTTTTATATCCCGAAAATGTAAAAATAGTGTGGAAATTAAGCCCAGCCGCTCAACACTATCTTGCCTATGGTGCCTCCTGCTTCGAGCTGAGCGTGTGCCTTACGCAGATTGGTAGCATTGATGGGTGATATAGTTTCATTGAGCGTGGTCTTTAGCACGCCCTCATCCACCAGCTTGGCAATGCGATCCAGAATATGATGCTGTTCCTCCATGTCGGTGGTCTGAAACATAGAGCGTGTAAACATCAGCTCCCATGTGAACGTTGCACTTTTATTCTTGAGCAGGTTGAGGTCCACCGCCTGTGCGGTTTCCACAATCGAGCAAATTTTGCCTTGCGGCTTGATAAGTTCGGCCATGACAGAAAAATAACCATCGGTATCGTTGCAGCAGAAAATATAGTCTGGTTGCGGAATGCCTATTTCGCGCATTTGCGGTACTAAGTCGTGCTTATGATTGATAACGTGCTGTGCACCTAATTGCTTCACCCATTGCAAGGTCTCAGGCCGCGACGCAGTGGCTATTACAGTAAGCCCAGCCAGTTGTTTCGCAAGCTGAATTGCTATTGAGCCGACACCGCCTGCCCCGCCGATAATAAGGATACTTTTACCTAGATTCATCGTCCTATCCAGTGAAATGGATAAGCGTTCAAACAACGCTTCAAAGGCTGTAATGGAAGTCAAAGGCAGAGCAGCCGCTTGTTCATAACTTAAACTTTCCGGCTTATGCCCCACAATGCGCTCATCAATAAGCTGATATTCGGCATTACAGCCCGAACGCGTGATGTCGCCAGCGTAAAACACTTTGTCGCCGGGTTTGAACAGCGTGCAATAAGGCCCGGTTTCAACTACTTCGCCAGCCGCATCCCAGCCTAGTACCTTGGGTGTGGTCTCTGTCTTATCCTTGGGTTTGCGCACTTTGGTATCTACCGGATTGACGGCGATGGCATGTACACGCACTAGCAAGTCGCGACCGGTGGCGACGAGACTGGGCAATTCTACATCCATCAGCGATTCAGGATCGCTGATAGGTAAATATCTGGTTAATGCTACGGCTTTCATGGTGGCTCCTATTTTTGTAGAGCAGGCGCCCGCAATTGACAACTGATCAAATAAATCCATGCGGGGAGGGCGTGCGCTATAACTTCATATAAATTCTGGCAAGATAAATTCAGCCAACTCCTGCAATACCTCTTCGGCCTGGCGTTTTCCATATTTCACATTGAATATCAGGTGATCCACGCCGATACGCTGGCTTGCACGCAAATGTACCAGCAGCGCATTTCTCCCCAGTCTATGTCCGAGATGAATCGGTGTAGGCGCTTCGTTGGGATTATCTGTAAGATCAATAAAGTAAGACTGCGTAAACGGTTTATACTGACCCGGCAATTCCGCTTCAACGGTATCGCGCCAGCGCTGGATAATCTGCGCCTGCGCTTCTATGCTACGTGGGTAACTCATCCAGCCATCCGCATTACGCGCGATCCAGCCTAAATCCTGCTGGCTATGCCCGGTAACTAGCAAGGGCACATGCGAAGCTATCGGCTTAGGGATAACATCGGCATGCTGCAGATGACCGAAGCCGCTGCTTACTTGCGGATAGAACCCTGACCAATATATTTTGAGCAACTCGACCTCTTCGCGAAACATGGCACCGCGCAACTCAAAATCGACATTGAAGGCTGGAAACTCCACCATCCTATCGCCTGTAGCAATGCCCATTAGCAAGCGGCCATTTGACAACTGGTCTATGCTGGCGGCGGCCTTAGCGATATGAATTGGGTGGCGTAACGGCAAGATGATGGATGCTGTCAGTAGCGCAATTTCTGTGGTCTGCGCAGCCATATAACCGAGATAAACCCAGGGGTCGAATACCTGACCGACATCGCCAAAATTCGGATCGCGCAAAGGCACATCGCGAAAGCCTAGGCTGGTAAAACCTGCTTTTTCGGCAAACTTTGCCAGCGATACCTGCTTATGCATGGTCGGTTGGTCGCGCTCGAAGGCTTCGATTGGGAACATGATGCCCAGTGTGAGTTTGTCGCGCTGGAACACACGCTGCCATCCACGGTTGGCTGTCGGCGTCTTATTTGGATTAGGGGTATACATTATGCTCTATAAGAAAAAACACTGGCACACCACGAAAGCAGGAAATCGATGTGCCAGTATTGACTCAACCTAGCCTAGGGAGGGGCTATTTACTTAGCCAAAAAGGATTTAAGCCTGGCCTTTGACTGCAAGTAAATCTACGGTTTCAATCACTGGCATCTCGGCCAGTAAGTCTGCTGCATTCGCCATCAGCGCCTCAGCAATCTTACCGCTAAGGTGCGCCTGTCGGCCATGCTCGTCGCTGAAGGTGTCGAAAATGCCAAAGGTGGCAGGGCCGAACTTGAGTGCGTACCAAGTAGCGGTTTCTGGCTCGTTCTCTACCAACGGCAATGCTGATTTAAGAAATGCTTCCAGTGCTGTTTCCTTACCTGATTTAGCATGCAGACGTACATATAGTGCTAACTTCTTGCTCATGATTGCTCCTATTATAAAATTAAACACAAAGGTGGTGGGTATCTACTATCTTGCTTTACCCACCTTACTAAAAATCTATGCAAACATTGATTAAATACTCGCTTCAAGCACTTCTCTACTCTTATCAAGTGTCACATCCTGATGCTCACCGAGTTTGACCATGCCATGACTTTCAAGCTGCGCTAACAGAGCAGGAATAGCATCCGCGCTGATGTTGTAGGCAGATAAGCGCGTAGGTACGCCGAGGCTCTCGAAAAAATCACGGGTATTCTGGATAGCTACTTCGATACGAGCATCCTCTGTACCATCACTGATATGCCAGACGCGCTCGGCGTATTGCAGCAACTTGGCGCGCTTGGTATCACGTCGGAGACTAAGCATAGTCGGTAAAATGATAGCCAACGTCTGCGCATGATCCAATCCATGCAACGCGGTGATCTCGTGACCTATCATGTGTGTAGCCCAATCACTCGGAGCACCTGCTCCAATCAAGCCATTTAAAGCGAGCGTCGCGACCCACATGAAATTGGCCTGGGTATCGTAATCCTGAGGATTTTTCATAACATTAGGGCCGATCTCAATCAGCGTTTGTAACAAGCCTTCGGCAAAGCGGTCCTGCACGCGCGCTTCCACTGGATAGGTAAGATACTGCTCCATGATGTGCGTATATGCATCCACCACGCCATTGGCTAACTGTCGCGGCGGCAGGGTGTAGCTCTTGCTCGGATCAAGCACGGAAAACTTTGGAAACACATACTCACTTGTAAAATAGAGCTTATCGTGTAAGCCAGATGGGGTCTCGGTGCGTGAAATCACGGAACCATCATTCATCTCAGAGCCTGTTGCAGGCAAGGTAAGCACAGTGCCATAAGGCATTGCTTGTTTCACATTGCTACCGCGCTGGAGCAAAATCTCCCACGGGTCGCCCTCAGCATATACTGCCGCTGCGACAAACTTAGTACCATCAATCACCGAGCCGCCACCGACTGCTAGCAAATAATCCAGATTGTTGGCCTTGATTTGGGCAACTGCTTTCATGAGTGTTTCATAAGTTGGATTAGGCTCGATGCCACTAAACTCCTCGACATAGCGACCGCCTAGCGCGGCTTTAACTTCATCCAGAGTGCCATTTTTTTGGGCGCTAGTGCCACCGTATAGAATCAATACGCGAGCTTCAATAGGCATCAGCTTGTCGATTTCGGCGACCTTACCTTTGCCAAAAGCGATACGTGTGGGATTATAAAAATCAAAATTTAACATCAAAAACTCCTAGAAATTATTATTAGACCAGTCGGCTAGTATTATGCTAAATAAAAAAAACCAGTTCAATTGAGCGCCAGTTTTTCTTTCGTGGCATTCATGGCGCACTCCAAAGCTGCACGCGTGTGGCATACCTTGGTCAATAGTGTTGCGCCTATCCACATATAATAGATTTCCGCTGTGACGGCTTTTGCATCGAGTTTGGCAGGGAATTCTCCAGTGCGTATACCTTCTTCCATACAGTGAGTGAGGCATGCAATTATCCTATCGGTACCATTTTTGAGTGTGAGGCGCATGGCTTCGGAAAGGTCAGTCACCTCTGCACTCAATTTAACTACTAGACATTTATCAGTCGTGTCATCGCTAGATTGGCTATCCAGCCAAAATTGAAAAAATTTTAGAAGACGGCTGGAATTACTGCTGCCATCATCTTTTAGAATACGCTCCAACATATGCAAGTAGTCATCAAAATAATCTGTGAGCAGGGCTTCACCAAACTGCTCCTTTGATTTGAAGTAGTGATAAAACGAGCCCTTGGGAACGCCTGCAGTGGATAGTATTTCATTGAGGCCGACTGCAGCAAAGCCCTTACCGAGGATGATGCCTTTGGCCGCATGAAGAATTTGCTGACGTGTATCGCTAAACTTTGTAATTGGAAGTTTATTACTCATGAGTATATTGTTGCATATATTAGACCGGTCGTCTAGTAAAAACATATTAATAAATATTTAATTCACTTTTGAAGATTCTAAAAAGAATTTGCTTGGCATGATGATGAATCTTAAATCTGTCTTTTGGGCTAGTCCAGTTGATCGTTTTTTCTTGGAGTCAGAGGAAGTTGAATTAGAGCTTCCGCTTGAGGAAAACACCTGGTTCAAAATGTTGTTGATGTTTGGAGCAGCAGAGGCATTGAATGCGATTGCCGACAAGATAGCCTTTGCTATGATTTTATTTTTTTTCATTACTGTTTTCCTTATTAGATTGTTTGTTTAACACTTTTGAGTGTGTAAAAGAGAAATTCAAAAAACGATTTAAAGACAGTGACCCCAACCCCAA
>NZ_SSGF01000007.1 GCF_008015755.1 Methylophilus sp.
ATCTATGCATCAAGAGAGGAAGCTAAATCAGAGATATTTGAATATATCGAAGTGTTTTACAATCGAAAACGGCGTCACAGCCATCTCAATCAGCTGAGTCCAATGGAGTTTGAAAAGTTACAGATTGGAACCTGATAATCGTCTAGTAAAGCGGGTGAAGTCCAGAATCAATAATTACATTGCTCAGATACGCTATTCCGACAACGGGCTTCTGAATTATTTAAATGTTGGTGTAAGTGGTAGTTTGATCTTCAAAGAGGATGCGGATGAGATTCGTACTGCATTTCGCAAAGCTGGCATTTTTTCGACTACATATTGGCAGCCATCCGGTTATATTCCGGTAACCAAAGGCATCGGAAAAGTTAAACGCGCAAAACAGTGGGTTATCAGGCACCGAGAACAGCTTTGCTATTGGTTGATCCTTTTTGAGATAGACACATTTTTTGGGGAGCATAGACATGAGACTAAAAATTCAAAAGTGGGGGAACAGCGCAGCGATTAGATTACCTCGGACACTGCTATCGCAAATCGGTGCCACTATTGGAGATGTTGTCGAGATCGATGCTAAGGCATTTAAGTTGAGTAGACCAACATACAAATTGGATGATCTTATCGCCATGTGTGACATCAATGCTGTTGCTCCCTCTGATATGGACGAGTGGGAGATGGCAGTACCATATGGGCATGAAAAGCTATGATTACTGTTTTAGGGTAAAGACGGTATTTTTAGATGACGGAATTTAAACCTATGCGACTCAATATACAAACTTGGGTTTGCTGAAACTAGAATGGATATTACCTATGAAAATTAAATCCGAATATTCCGCGAATCAAGCCCATATTCTTGAATTGGCAATAGACACCTTTGGCTCTCAAGAGACCGCTGAGGCGTGGATGAATGATTACAACCTCATGTTAGGCGATACACCCTTGACCATCGCGGAGTCAGATCAGGGGGTACAAGAGGTCAAAAAAATATTAGGTGCGATAAGTTATGGTGGAGTAGCTTAATACCCTTTAATGCGAGTAATGTTTGTACTAAAACTCAATATCACTGCTATGCTTTTATGTCGCTGATGGATAGGTAAAACAAGAGTTAAGAAGTGAAAGCTAACTATGCTAAATGTAGCTATTTTCTTAAGTATTATTGGTACTGTCTTTGCGATAGCCTTGGCAATTCTTACTTATAAACAGCACAAATCAAAAAAGAAATAGCTTGTAGCATGCGCTGTAGACTCACTTAGCAAGTACATCTAATGTTGTAGTGACTCAATCAACATTTCCCAGAATACCTCTGCTGCACCCTCATTACTCAGAAGTTGATTAGTATGACCTCTGAAAGCCATCCCCATTGGTCTAAAGCCTAAAGCATAACCATCATCAGATAAAGTCATACATTCGTTATAACTGTTATGACTTACGCCACTGGAGCTGAAAAAAATATCTCCACCTCGTCCATCAGCTGTCCATATACCGCATCTTGATTTACGTTTACCTTGAACATAAATTGCTGCTTCAAAACTATTTGCATCAATCCTTCGAAATTCACATTCAACATCCGTATTCCTAGCAGCTAACTCGTTTAAAGAGTTCTCAAAATAGCCTGAGATATATTCATACGCTTGAATTCTTGCTTTGTCTTTTTCTCTATCGGAAAATGTTTTTTTAATTCTAAGATTACTAGATCGCTCAATATTCTCTTCAATCATCTGACTGGGGAAAAGGGATGATTCGATTGAATCATTATTCACTACTGATTTAACGTTGGTACTGGGTGTCCTCTTTAATGCATTCTTGATAGATTTAACAACCTCCAAAAATCCATCATCGTGTGTCGGAAAATGCACTATCGGTTTACCATCCGTTGTCGCGGCCATTAATTTACCAAATGGTAATTCATGCCAATCACACGGTCTAAGTATTACTGGAATAACAATTGCCTCTTTAGACTCGTGACGAGCTAACGATTTCGTCATTTCTATGTTGTAACAATAGTCTGAAGCAATGAAATCCGGGCTAACCAACAAAAGTACTATGTCGGCATTTTCGAAATGCTGGTCAATTTGATTTGCAAATTCTTGCCCTGCCTTAATCCGCCGGTCATGCCAGGTATCAATCAAGCCCTGCCGTTTCAAGCCTGTTAAATGCGTTTCTAATTCATTTCTCAATAATTCATCTACATGAGAATAAGAGAAAACTAAGGAAGTCACAGTTTTTCCTTTTGAAAAATTATTTATTAATTAATGGTTTAGTGGCAGATAAGTAAATGAAATGCGAAATAATCTCTATAGCTTGATACTGAAGTCTAACAGTCTCTTGGTCATTATCAGATTCAAAGTTTGTTTTTCCGGCCTGATCAAATTTGAATGTTCCGATGATATTTTTCTCCTTAGAAAAATTTGGGCTCTCTTTTGAGCAATAAATATTGCCTTCCGCCACACCATCTTCACCGATACATAGATTGAATTCGAACCTAAGTTGTACACCCAGATACGAAACATCAAAAAAGTTTCTTTCCAGATTGTCTTCAAAAGAGATACCTGAAAACCCATAGGTTGGATCAGTTAAACGTTGGCTTTCATTAAAGAACCTCTCAAAAAAGTATTTCAATTCTTTGTTGAGATTGGAAAGGTGAAGTGCTTTTTGATAGCTGTTTGATATTAGTTTCATTTTCAACCACCGAATTATTTAATAATGCAGCATGTTTATCGAAGAATATAAACCTCATATTAGCTGCGATCTCAGAGCCTAAATGAAAGTCGGCTACTGATAATCATGTACAAGATGAAAGGAAGCACTGACAAATGGCTAAAGCATTCTCAAGTCTTCGTTTATGTATGACATCTGAATCACAACTGGGCTCTCAATTTATAACAAAACAACCTTTAATTAAATGCCTTTGAGCAAATTGAGATATGCACGTGGACTTTCCAAACGATGCTCGCTGAAGTATTAGCTGTACCACCGCGATCAATTTCAAAGTTAGAAAAACAAACAGATATGTACTTAACTACCTTACGTACCCATATCCAGAACATGGGAGGTGACCTGGAAATCACCGCTCGTTTTACGGAGGTCTCCGTTAGAAACAGCAATTTTCCGGATTTGGAGGATGAGGTGGAGGCTTCACGCTCTAAATGACATTTGAATGCGTATCAAAAAAACTCAGTCGCAACTTTCAAAGATTGAGAAAAGTGCATCCATTATATTTCGGCTATTAGCTGTAATTGCTCCAGATATTCTTTATTGGTCTTGGATAGCCAGTTGTGTATTCCATTCATTTTGAGCAGTCATTCCAGCGTGTTGAGCAGTCGTTCCAGTCCTAATGAGCAGCTCATATCTTATTGCAGTTCAAGACTCAAATCTTTATTATGCTCTCAGGTTTTTTTAGAGCCTGCTTAAGTAACTGGCTGTCCATACTTTCTTAAACTTGAAACACATTAACTATGTTCAAAAAGGGAGTTTTGCTATGAAAGGGATTATTGCTGGAGTTGCTGTATGCATCATTGTTTGCTCAAGTTTTGCCAGTGCCCACTCCGGTGGCACAGATAAGAATGGCTGTCATCATGATCGCCAAACTGGTACATATCACTGTCATTAATTTGGAGGGTATATGGCTACTTTTAAAATTAAGACACCAAAACCTCCTAAGCCACCAAAACCACCGGATAGACTACAGAATATACAAACGGTACGCCCGCTCGGTAAAACAAAATGGGTTAAAGCACATTGGCGTTGGAATTATGGAACACATAAATGGGAGTGGGTTCTAGGCCATTGGAGTAAGTAACAAAACGGCTTGCGAATATGCAAGCCGTTTTTGCGTTAGTTAAGGTCAAAAGCCCATCACGTCACTAATGCCCAGAATGATTAATGGGCTTCCTGACATTGACCTCCAACTCACCTTCAACATGAGGCTTTTGACGTTCAACCTTTGTTAGATCCACATCAACTGCATGCGCAACCGTGCCGCTTGGATGTTTATAATCACCAGGATTTTTATAGTCATTTCTGGCGAGCCCATCTCTAACTTTCACTGTCGTAAACATCCCGCCCATCTCAAGTGATCCAAACTGACCGTTGCCCATCATCATTGGCAATGTGTTTTTAGGTAATGGCATATCCATCATCTCAGACATATCTGTCATTTCAGACATGCCTGTTTCACCCATAGGCATGTAATCAGGCACGAGGTTGGTGATCTTTTTCATCAGATCGCCCTGTTTCACACCTATCATGGTTGGGAAGTTGTGCCCCATGGCATTCATAGTGTGATGGCTTTTGTGACAGTGAAATGCCCAATCGCCAGGCTCGTTTGCAACAAACTCAATGGCACGCATTTGACCAACGGCCACATCAGTAGTCACTTCTGGCCAACGTGCGGTTTTTGGTACCCAACCACCATCTGTTCCCGTGACTTCGAACTCATGCCCATGTAAATGGATCGGATGATTCGTCATGGTTAGATTCCCTACGCGGATACGCACACGATCATCTTTACGAACAACGAGAGGATCAATACCTGGGAATGCACGACTATTCCAAGTCCATAAGTTGAAATCCAGCATGGTGTTCACCTTAGGGGTAAAGCTGCCAGGCTCGATGTCATAAGCATTAAGCAAAAACACAAAATCACGATCCACTGGCATAAATTTCGGGTTCTTGGGGTGTGTAATCCAACTACCCATCATGCCCATGGCCATTTGCAGCATTTCATCCGCGTGAGGGTGATACATAAACGTGCCTGGTCGTTTGGCTTCGAACTCATAAACAAACGTTTTGCCAGGCTCAATGGCAGGTTGCGTCAAACCACTGACACCATCCATACCATTAGGCAAACGCTGACCATGCCAGTGAACACTAGTTTTCTCGGGCAAGCGGTTTGTCACAAAAATACGGACACGATCACCCTCAACAACTTCGATTGTGGGACCAGGGCTTTGGCCGTTGTAGCCCCAAAGATTAGCTTTCATACCCGGTGCAATCTCTCTGACGACAGGCTCCGCAACAAGGTGAAACTCTTTCACACCATTGTTCATCTTCCAGGGAAGGCTCCAGCCATTCAAGGTAACCACCGGCTGATACGGACGCCCTGTGCCAGGATAAAGTGGCTCTTGTGTGTTTGCCACCTCAGAGGTGATGATTTCCGGAATAGCAGCCAATGCAGCCTTGCTAACAGCGCTGACGGCAACGCCAGCCATGCCTAATCCAGCATATTTAAAAAAGTTTCTTCTATCCATAGTTGTCATCTTATTGACCTTCCATCAAACGAGGACTAGCGACTAAAGTAGCTTGTAATTCAGCATCAGCTAACCAGAAATCACGTAATGATTCGATATAGCCTTTTACACTTTGTACTTGCGCCCTGGCATCGCCAAATAATTCAAATGGGCTTGTGAGCATGCCGTTATAGCGCAGTTGATCCTCGTACAATATACGTTTGCGTAATGGCACAATCTCATCGCGAATGTGACGAGTGACATCATGTTTGGTGCGATAAGTGTTATACCGTTCTCGTATCTCAGATTGCGCATTGGTCACCAACTGAGCAGTTTCCTGTACGGACTGCATGTAAATTGACTCTGCCCGTGGCACCTTGGCCTGGCCCCAGTCAAACAACGGAATTTCAAAAGCGATATCAATACCTTTCTTGTAAGGCTCGCTTCTTCTGCCCTCCAATACTCTTGCCGGGCCTAACTCGATCACATTGATGAATCGCGTGGTTTTGGTCAGTCCTAGCTGCTTAGCCAAAGCATCCATTTCAGAGCGCTTAACCAGCAAGTCCAATCGTTGTTCATAGGCATTTTGTTCAAAGGCCTGTAACTCTGAAAGAGACTTAGGCAGATCAGGTAACCGAGATTGGATTGTGAGTTGTGAAGCTTTCACACCTAATTGCCTGGCCAAAGCCTCATATGCCCTCACTTCAGCATTCTTTGCATTAGCATATTCAAGGGCGGCATCGGCATAGAAGCTCTGCTCACGTGACTGCTCCAGTCGATTCCAGTTGCCGGTTTCATGCAGTCGTTTAGCCAACTCAGCACTAGCTTCTGCAGACTCTTTCACTTGTGCGCTATATCTGGCCAATTCAGTAGCGGCTACCGCATTAAAATAAGCGATACGTGTCTGATAGGCGAGCTTCAGGACTTCAATAGCGGTAGAGGCTTGTGTCTGGGCGAAACGTCTTTTTTCAACCTCTACCGCTTTAGGCATCGTGATCAATGAGAAGACGTTGAACGTGAATGCCTGCTCGATCTTGTACTCACCGCCATTACGCGCATAAAGCATAGAGAAGCGTGGATTAGGCAATCGGCCTGCCTGTACAAGGTCTGCTTCTGAGATGCCCAGTTCGTAGAATGAAGCCTGTAGTCCTTTGTTGTTGTAAAGCGCCACCTGTACTGCACCTTCTACATCCAAAGGTTGTGCAAGCAATGCCTGAGTCTTGTCCTGCAGGGACTTTTTAGACTCTTCCGTCTTTGCCCATTCATACGCTTGCTTCAGGTGCGGTTGAGTTTGTTTTTGTACCTCATCCATGCCGCCATCTTTGGAGAAGGTCGCACAGCCACCTAATAACAAGCTAACGGCAACAAGAATGGCACTGCGTGCTCTGAGATTTCCAATATTAGTGCGCATGTGAATCTCCTTCAGAGGATGCATGTTGGTGACCTGAATGACTGTCCTTAGCCGGTATTGCTGATTCACTTGCTTTACCATGGTGGTGTCCAGCATGATGATGGCCACCAGATGCAGGTAAAGATAGAACACCAATGCCATGGTGATAGACCACTTCACCACCCAGCCATGCCGTTGTAGCGACAGACATGGATAAACCAGCCAGGCAAACTAATACAGGAATGGACATCGGGCTATCCTGACGCGATTTCAACGAGTGCCAGATTGCAACGAGCACCAATCCAACAGCAGTAGGGATTGCCCAGGCTCGATGCAGCAACATGGCAGCATGACCAGCATCATCGTGATTCATGGTTGAGTTGAATGCCAGCCAACCAAAACCAACGGCAGCCACAGCACTCACAGCGGCTAGTATCAATACATAAGATCCTGCAGCAGCCAATGAAGTGGATGATGCAGATTGGCGGAGCAAGCGCTCAGCTAGGCCTAAAATGAATGCCACTATCGTCAACGCAATTGGGAAGTGCACGACTGCGGGATGCAAATTTGGAATAATTTGGAAACCGGTGTGTTCTGAGGGCGCTGTTGGTTTAACGGCTTCTGAAGGCTCATGGATATGGCTTGAGTGATCTTCTTCCGCAAGCACACCCTCTGAATTTCCATGCTCATGGGCCATTGATACAGCCTCTTCACTATCACTTTCTGCATGACTCATATTTTGCATTGCGTGATGATCCATGCCAGCATGGTTCATCATGGTATGGTCGTGAGTGTGTGCCGACATTTCAGGTGGAGATGATTTGTGATCCATGTTTGCCATGCTGTGGCCCATATTCTCAGCCTGACTATTCATGTCATGCATGTTGCTATGGTCCATCCCCGGCATGCTGTTATGATCCATGCCTTTCATATGGCTGTGATCCATGGGTGGCATCTGAGACTTTGAGTCAGGTGAAGCATGCGTATCGCCATGAGACATACTATGTCCCATCGCTTCATGATTCATTGGTTGATCTGAGGAGTGCTGCATCCCTGACATTTGATGTCCTTGGTCTGCAATTGAAGAATCTAGCGATTTCCAGTCTGTTTGATTGTCACTATTTGTCGCCTTGTAATCTTCAAACGTGGACTGGTAAGGTGCTGTGCTTTCTTCTGCAAGAGACGCACCGATACCAAACAGTAATGTCATTGCAAGACATAGTAAGTATTGATAGAGAGAAGCTATCCAGGCTCTCTTTAGGGTAGGAAATTTCATATAAACCTCTCATTTAGAATTCCCAACATTGGTTGGAAACACATTCTTTTGCTTGCCCAGAGCATGCAAAAGCATAAGTGTGCTGGCTAAAGACCTGATAGGACTTTAGCCAATAACATACTAAATGAGGGTAAAGCGCGGAGGTCGCTCAGGGCCGGAGGAGATGTGGCTAGTGAAATCTGGGGCGATAAAACCGATTGCCGTACCTGCAACAATCAAATGATGCTTCAGGTCGTCACCCGGCGCTGCAAAGGCGAAGCCTGAACAGCACACTGAACATTTGGAACAATGATTACAAGCGTGCTTAGTATCATCTTGATGTTTGTGAGCATGACTATCCACAGCACCCTCGTGGTGTTCATGGCTATGACCACTTACACTTTCATGGTTATGCTGGCTTTGTGGCTTCTCACAATTCATCATGCTGACCGCTGCAAATCCCTGCACCGATAGAATGATTGCGATGAGCCAAATAGCGAAGATCTGAATGAGCTTTCTCACGATGAGGATATGATAACCCTAAATTAAAAATGATTCAGTGCCAAACTGAAGTTTTCCTGTTATGAAAGACCCTATGTTTGATTAAGCGCAAGTTGCTCCAGGATGGGGCACTCTGGGCGATCATCCCCATGGCAGCAATGTACAAGCTTTTGTAGCTCCGACTTAATCGACATCAAGCTTTGAATCTTTTGGTTTAAGGCTTCAACATGGGCGTTTGCTAATTCTTTCACTTTACTGCTTGGCCGATGCGGGTCTTGCCATAAGCTTAATAACTCCTCAATTTGCTTGATAGAAAAGCCTAAGTCGCGAGAGTGTCGAATAAAACTCAGCGTATGGATATCTTTTTCAGAATATTGACGATATCCCGCAAAAGTTCTTGAAGCGACAGGCAACAACCCGACGCTTTCGTAATGCCGGATCATTTTGGTTGATATACCCGACGCCTTTGCAGCTTGCCCAATATTGAATAAACTCATCGCCCATGCCCAAGTGATAGGTAAAAAGCCTGCTGATATTGCTCAGCAGGCAGATAGAAATTACTTAGTTGCAGGTGGAAAACCAGCATCTATAAGCGCTGAAACGATCTCATCTTTTGCAACGCTGGTTTCAACGTTGACCGTCCTGGTAGGAGGGTCCGTGGTAATGCTTGCTTCTGGGTCTATGGCTTTAATGGCACTTGTCACACCCCTTGCACATCCACCGCAGGTCATATTTTCAATATGAAATTCCATCATCAACTCCTTAAAGAATAATTGGTAGTGATATAAGCTTAAAGGTTCCAATAATGGTAAGGTCAAGCATTATTATTCAAAGGCTTTGTGGTTGTTGGGTTCCACTAAAGGTGGTTGGAATGTCCGTAAACGCAAGGCATTCCCTAAAACGAATACGCTCGATAAGGCCATTGCTCCGGCAGCAAATACTGGTGAAAGTAATAACCCCCAGGCAGGATAAAGAACCCCAGCCGCTACCGGAATCAAAGCCGTGTTATAGGCAAATGCCCAGAACAGGTTTTGATGAATATTGCCTATCGTTGCTTTGGATAAAGCAATCGCATTCGGCACTCCTTGCAGATTGCCAGACATCAAGACGACATCTGCTGATTCTACAGCGATATCTGTACCGGTCCCGATTGCCAGGCCTACATCTGCTTCTGCCAGCGCGGGGGCATCATTGATGCCATCCCCCACAAAAGCAATCTGCCCATAAGTAGATTTCAAGCGGCGTACCGTGTCAACCTTGCCCTCAGGCATGACCTCAGCAATGACTTCATCAATGCCAAGCTGGCGGGCGATTGCATGTGCGGTCTTGGCATTATCCCCAGTAATCATGGCCACTTTGAGACCTAACTGATGCAGTGCGGAAATTGCACCAGGTGTCGAAGTTTTTATGGGGTCAGCGACTGCAATAATGCCAGCCAACTGACCATTAATAGAAGCGTATAAAGGTGATTTACCTTCTTTACCCAACCGCTCAGCAGTTTGCGCAAAGACATTCAAATCTAACCCTAGTTGTCGCATGAAGCGATCAGCGCCCACTTCCACGAGAGCACCTTCAACACTTGCTCTTACGCCCATACCAGTCACAGACTCAAAGTCTGTTAAAGACGGTAGTGATTGTCCATTTTCAGTGGCAGCGGTCACAATAGCGCGGGCAATTGGATGCTCAGATTTAGATTCAACCGCCCCGATTTTTGCAAGAAGACTATTACGCTCGAAGCCCTCTGCAACTTCCAGGTCGGTCAGTACTGGCCGACCTTCTGTTAGCGTACCGGTCTTGTCAACTGCGACAACTTTGGCATCCTTGAGTAACTGTAATGCTTCGCCTTTTCTGAACAATACGCCAAGCTCGGCACCTCGCCCCGTTCCAACCATAATTGAAGTCGGCGTAGCCAAACCCATGGCGCATGGGCACGCAATGATCAACACGGAGACTGCATTCACTAATGCGAAGGTCAACGCAGGGGATGGACCAAAGATCATCCAGCTGATAAATGTGAGCAAAGCAGCACCCATAACAGCAGGTACAAACCACATAGTCACTTTATCTACGAGCGCCTGTATTGGCAGCTTAGATCCTTGTGCCTGTTCCACCATACGTATGATCTGAGCCAGCATGGTTTGATTTCCAACGGCTGTCGCACGCATCTCCAACATCCCTTTCTGATTAACGGTGCCGCCGACTACAGAACTACCCAGGATTTTTTCAACAGGGATGGGTTCACCAGTGATCATGGATTCATCAACGAAACTTTTACCATTGGTGACTTCACCGTCTACCGGCACTCTCTCACCAGGTCGCACTTCGAGCACATCATTCAGCACCACTTCATTGATAGGCACATCCAAAAAGCGATGATTGCGCATGACATGCGCTTCTTTGACCTGCATTTTTGCCAGGCGCTTGATTGCTTCGGAAGTGCGCCCCTTGGCACGGGCCTCCAGAAATCGGCCAAGTAATATCAAAACGACAATGACTGCAGCCGCCTCATAGTAGACATTGACCGTTCCTTCCGGTAACAGTCCAGAAGCAAAGGTCGCGACTATTGAATATCCGAAAGCCGCAGCAGTACCTACTGCTACGAGCGAGTTCATGTCTGGAGCAAGCCTAAGCATTGCAGGAAAGCCTTTCTGGTAAAAGCGCCTACCAGGGAAAGCCAGTACCAGAGCCGTCAACACAAACTGCATGTACCAACTAGTGTTCATACCAATGGTATCCATGATTAATTCATGAACACCTGGTATCAAATGCGCACCCATTTCCATTAAAAACACTGGTAACGATAGTGCTGCTGCGAGAATGAGGTCCCGCTTCAATTTGAGTAATTCAATCTCTTTTTGATTTTCTGCTACAGCCTGTAAGGAGGATAGAGAGTCAACGACCTTAGCTTCGTAACCGATATGCTCGATCGCGGAAATCAATTCTGCTGGGTCAGCAGAACCATATATGGAGGCACGTTCAGTGGCTAAGTTAACTGTTGCTTCAACGACCCCTGGTACAGATCTGAGGGCTTTCTCAACACGCCCAACACATGACGCACAGGTCATGCCAATAACATTGAGTTCTATCTTGGATGTTGGAACTTCATAACCAACTTTATGAACAGCTTCGATCAAGGCTGTGCGATTTACCTCTTCGGTAACGTGAATAGTCGCTCGCTCAGTTGTCAGGTTGACTGAGACACTTTCTACGCCAGGGACCTTTGTTAAGGCGGCTTCAACACGCCCAACGCAGCTGGCGCATGTCATCCCTTCGATAGGAAGCGAGATATTTTGGATGGCATCGCTTGAAGTCTTTTTAGACATGCTCATAATCCGGAAACTTGTATTAACTATATTTCCAGTCTAAAGCTTCCCTCCATGGGAAGGTCAACTGATTTATTGTAAATTAAAGAATCCTATTAGGTAGTACTTTAAGCTAGATCAAACAACGCCTCCATAATTGATGGCGTTAAAAATTCTTTCAACCTCTAGAAGACCAGCATTTGATTCGCACAATGTTATGGGAGTCTTGCCTAAAATAGGGTGGTATTGATGAACAAGCTTACGCGCAAGTTGGGACTAAATGGACATATCAAACGTAGGGAATGGGTATGAAATTAAAGATTCAAAAATAAGGCAATAGCGCCGCGGTACAGTTGCCAAATGCGATACTATCCGAAATCGGTGCAGCCATTGGCGATACTTTAATGGTCGATCCAAAGGCGTTTCGCGTTGTAAAACTCAAATACAATCTAGATGATCTTCTCGATCAATGTGATAAGGACGCTAAGCCCCCACTGACGTGGCGATGTAGGGAGATGAGCCCTGTTGGCCAAGAGATCATTTGAAACCTTGGACGCCAATATTAAATTGGAGCATCTTTGTCAGTCTCTGCTTCCATTTCAAAATCTGAGAAGCTACTTATTCTAACGGTCTTATTTGTAAAGCGAGCGACAATCTCCAACTCACCACCCATAGCTTGAACGTGTGTGCGTAAGGAAGATAAATATATATCTGCGAGCTTTTCTAACTCTTTAAATGATGGTTCATGAACATCCAATGTTTGAGTTAGTGTAAGTATCTGTTGAGAGAGCGAACCTGTTTGCTTTAAGTGATGCAATAGCATTTCTCTCATTAGTTTTTCTGTAATAGTTTGAGAGCGCAGCTGCGATTCAGGGCTCATAGTTAAACGAAGATTTGAAAAGCTTTTAGTCATCCATCCCACACCCTTACAAAATCTCACTGGATTTTCATCCGCTTCAGCTTAAACAGCTGCACCATAATTTATTGCACTTAGTATTTTCTGAATCTCAACAAATCCAGAAGCTGATTTGGCCACAACGATAGGAGTAGCTCCTAACAAGGAATGATATTGATTGAGCCAAGACTCTGCCACCGATTCGGAACCAAAGGTATTAATAGCTAAGGCTCGGATTTGTGCAAGATTTGCAGCGCTATTGGACTCCATATTCATATCGACATCCCGAAGTATTGGTATTGCTGTTTATCACAGACTATTTTTATGTTGTTGACCACTCACTAGCTATGCACTGACCGAGATCACTTGCAGCCTGATTTCATAATTACTCTAACTCATTGATGAATAGACTTTGCTAAACTCTATGAGGCTTTCTTTTTTTGAAAGACTAAACAGTCGCCCATCATTGAGTTCGATTGTGACCTTTTCTGTACCATCAGTATGGTTTTGATAAACGGATTTGACTACTTCCTTTTGCCATGTCCTGGCGCCATCCAATATCAAAGAGTTCATCAAATAAATATGGTTGATCTTTAATTCTATATTTTTGATTAAATTCATTAGATCGCCATCGGGACCAATAATTATCTCAATTGATCGCCCGTTGCTTTCTTTTATTGGTGAGCAGTTTGCATGGAACCAGTAATCGCAATTGACTAAATAGACATATCGCCAGAAGCTGGTATTCAATTCGTCCTCTTTGGACTTTACATACGGCACACTATCCTCATGAAGCGTTGCTAGCATTATTTCGGGAAATTCAGTCAATGTGTCCTTTAGATTATAGTCCTTTAGAGCACATTTTGGCTATATAAGCTCCTTTATTGGGGCTTAATATGGAAATTCAAAAAGCACTAGGTTTAGCAATCAAAGAAATCCGATTGAGCAAACAACTAACGCAAGAGTTCTTTAGCGACATATCAAGCAGAACATATATGTCTGTTTTAGAGAATGGCAGAAAGAAACCTAGTGTTGATAAGATTGATAGCCTTGCAAATGCAATCGGAGTGCATCCGCTCACAATACTTACCTTATCGTACCTGATTGCAAACGAGGGTTTGAGCTTGGCTGACCTGCAAAAGAAAGTATCTGATGAGTTGAGTACCATCAATCGCTAAACGCTAGCTGCAATAGCAGCTCGAAGTTCGCTGACAGTGTAGGGAGGGGTTCTGTGGTGGGCCACATGGTGACAAGAGGCGCACAGTGGAATGAGGTCTTTAATGGGGTCAACTTGATATGCCTCACCGATATCGGCTAATGGGGTCACATGGTGAACATGAATGAGATCTTTACCAATAACACCATATTTGTTTTCATATACCAAACCGCATGCTTGGCACTTAGCCCCATAGTACTCAATACAAAGTCGACGAGCGTCTTCGTTTCGCTCATAACTCGTAAGCAGAACCTCTCTTGGGGTTCCCTCTGTTAGGTTCGGTGTTGGCAGTTGCTCAGTGCGAATAAAGCTCGGAGGAAATATACCTATGGCGAAATCCCCCGCAATCCCAGTGACATCAGCATTCCAGGCCCCCCATTCTCCAATGTGCAAACTTGATTTAGGCGGGTTTTTAAGGAGTTCACTTACCATTTCTCCAGTTACTGGATCTCGCGAAATCTTAAGCATGTCAGTATTTCGTTCATGTAAATACTGAGCAGGCCACTCACCTAGTTGACCAAGCCAGGATTCTCCTTGTGCGTAACATTCTCTAGCGATTTCAAGGCATAGATCATCTGATGGTACTGCTATTGAAATGTAAAATGGGGGTGTTAACTCTCCAGCAGGCGGTGTTAGGTAGACGTAATTTCTTGATTTTTTGACCAGTGTCCAACCTCTTCGTGGAAGGATTACACTAAGTGTCATAGAAGCACCAAAACGGTAAGTGTATGGCCCATATTTTTTTGGAGCCTTTCCACTTGGCTTGAGCTCAATGGATTTCGTTATCCATCCTGGGGGATAGTGTGTTTGAGCTGCAGCTTCAGTCAATGATGTAATGTTTTTTTGATCCATGATCCATTTAACCACTAAAGCATTAAAAAGTTGGAAGCAAAGTTAATATAAATGTAAGGCAACAACAAGCTGACAAAAATGACCTCGTCGCTGTGAGGCTATTAGACGGGCTTGAAGACATAAATAGCCATTTTGGAGAATTGTTTAATGAACTGGATATTGGATCTCTTAACTTGGGAAAACATATTAAACTCAGCATTCACAACGTCGTTGGTCGGCGCGTTAGCAGGTGCTTATGCTGGCGCCAAAGCTGCTCAGAATATTGCGGAGCGAAGTAAAGAGAAAGAGGAGTTCCAGACGCAGATACGAAATACAAATGCTGCAATTACTTTTTCATTTATGATTTGCAATGCTGCCATTGCTCTTAAAAAACAAAATACAAAACATCTAATAGACAGTTATTTCCAAGCAAAGTCTGTTTATGAAGAATATCTTTTAACAAAAAAACACGGGACTACCGCCAAAGAGGTCGTTTTTGAGTACCAAGCTAATTTATCTAGCTTACCAGTTCAGGAAGTGCCATTAATAGCACTTCAAAAGCAGGTCTACGAAAACTTATCAATCACAGGTAGGCCTTTAGCGCTTGTATCTACTATTACCACTATGCAATCGGCTCTGAACGCCGCAATAGTAAAGAGAAATGAAATGATTCCAGAATTTCAGAAGCTATCTTTGGAAAACCGTAAAGGCGATTTTCTAGCCCTATATTTTGCAACACCCTATGGGGAAGGCCATACGAATGCCCAATATCACGATTTGATGCACGCAATACGTCGTCTGAATGATGATGTAATCTTTTTCAGTCGGTTGCTGAGCAAGGACTTGGAAGCTTATGGCAACGCAATAATGGAAAAATATAAAAGCAAGTTTGGAGATGTAATTGAGCGCATTCATCCAGCTAGACATGAAGATATGCCTGGCATTATTCCGCTGGATGAGAATTATCAAGATTGGTTTACCGCGTTCCCTCAGCAGTAACCTAGTAGCACCATCGTTAAGAAAAGACTAATTCTGATTATGAGTGTTGTAGCTCATATCAACAATGAATGAGCGCATTAGTAAACTATCCAAAATACTGCTCGTCGGGATGTCTTTAAGAATCCCAGATCGCTCCAGAATTCGCCAAGGAGCCACCATAAACTTCTTGGTGTAGTAAATACACAGTCCCCAAACACTGAATATCATTCCAAGAGCTATAAAAACTCTCCATGGTGATGTTTGCGCAATGCTGATTGAGAATATATTCAGTCCACAAATAAAGCTGACAATTACAAAAAAGACGAACCCAAGCACGGGGGATACCCTATCTGGTGTTGCAAATACCTCGTGTTGTTTAACACTGATTTGGCCGGAGCCAACCAATGCTTTGACTTCCGGATCGGTTAAGTTATATCGACGTTTAATGGCAATTATTTTGGAGCGTACCGTCGCATTAGCAGTCAATCCAAATCGATACTTGAACATCCGTTGATTCGTAGCTGCTATTCTGTCTAGGTCATTGACCTGCCCCCCAAAGCCATACCATTTTTAAGTTAGCAAAGTCCGATTAAAAATCATTTTGCATGCCTTAATTTTTGGGCATAGATTGCTGGCGGAATACGACCACAGCTACTATGAGGCCGTACTTCGTTGTAGTCCTGACGCCACAGCGCAATTGTCTTTCTAGCTTGTGCGAGTGTCTCAAACCATTGCTCATTTAAACACTCGTCGCGGAATTTACCATTGAATGATTCAATGTAGGCATTCTGTGTTGGTTTGCCTGGCTGAATCAATAAATGCTCAATCCCATGGGTATGCATCCAAGCCATGAATACCCGACTTGTGAATTCTGGCCCACCATCCGTTCTAATCGCTTTTGGAAACCCTCTGAATCTAGCTGCCTGCTCCAAGACTCTGGTCACGTACAACCCGCCAATGCCATGGTCTACCGCAATATCCACGCATTCGTGTGTCTTGTCATCGGCAATTGTTAGACACTTTAGCTTTCTGCCATTAGCCAGACTATCCATCACAAAATCAATACTCCATACCTCATTAGGGGCTAATGGCACCAGCAATTCAGCACGTTCAGTGATAGGACGCTTTACTTTCTTGCGGCGCTTAACGCTGAGCTTTTGCTCGGTATACAAGCGATAGATGCGCTTGTGATTAACTTCAACCCCTTGGAATCGTAACAGGTCGTGAATACGTCGGTAACCAAAGCGACGACGCTGATGCGCAATGACCTTGATACGCTCACGTAACTCAGCTGTTTGATGTGAATCCTGTGGTGTTTCACGCCAGCTGGATCTGGATAACCCCACTAAACGACAGGCACGACGTTCTGACATCAGCTGAGCATCCAGAATGCGCTGTATGCCATCACGTTTCGCTTGTGGGGTTAGCGCTTTACCCCAAAGGCAACCTTGAGTGCTGCCATATCCAGATGCGCTTCTGCTAGCAACTTCTTGAGTTCCGAGTTCTCTCGTTCAAGGGCTCTGAGTCGTTGCGCCTCAGTCGCCTCCATGCCGCCAAACTTGGCACGCCACTTATAGAACGTAGCATCACTGAAGCCACCACGACGACAAATGTCAGTCACTGGTGAACCAGCCTCTGCTTCCTTCAAAAAACCAATAATTTGCTCTTCGGTAAATCTACTCTTCTTCATTACATCCACTCCAATGAGTGGACTTTACTAACTTTTAATTGGTAGGGCAAACGGGGAGCAGGTCAGAGGTACCGGTAATTTTGGCACCGGTTGGGGCCATGGCGCAGAACCGGCAGAGGCCAAAAAGATCTTTGAGCTGTACGCCAGCGCAGGTGGCAATTTTATTGATACTGCAAATGTCTATCAATTTGGCCAGTCGGAACAGCTTTTGGGCGATTTGATTGCCGCAGACCGGGATCATTTTGTGGTGGCTACCAAATACACCAATGGCACCGATTCCACTGCCGGGGTATCTGCGAAAGGCAATAGCCGTAAAAATATGATGCGCGCGGTTGAGGAGAGCCTCAAGCGCTTGAACACAGACCATATTGACCTGTATTGGGCGCACATTAGTGACAGCATGACGCCGATGGAAGAAGTGTTACGTGGCTTTGATGACCTGGTACGTGCGGGCAAAATTCTCTATGCAGGCTTGTCGAATTTTCCTGCTTGGCGCATTGCGCGGGCAGACCTGATGGCGGAGGTGCGAGGTTGGGCATCCATGGTAGCCATTCAAACAGAATATAGTTTGGCGGAGCGCACTGCCGAGCGTGAGCTGCTGCCGATGGCTGAAGCACTCGGCTTGGCCATCACCACCTGGTCACCGCTGGGCGGCGGGTTGCTCACTGGTAAATATCGCGATCATCCGGCGAATACACGCTTAGAAAAACTGGGCATGTTGGTGCATACCGAAACCACCGAAAAAGATACTTTATTAATGAACACAATTTTTGAAGTGGCAAAAGAGGCGGGTGCGACCGCGACGCATATTGCCATCGCCTGGCTGTTGCACCAAGCCCGGACATCATCTACCGCCTTGATTCCCATCTTAGGTTCAAGAACGGCCGATCAGCTCCAGGCGACGTTGGGCGCACTTGAAGTGGTGTTAGATGCCAGCCAGGTTGCACGTTTGGATGCGGCGAGTCAGGTCAGCCTGGGCGTGCCACATGAACAGATTGCTTCCTCGGTTAAAAATATCGCTGCGGGCATGCGCTTGAACGATTGGCATCGCTTACACGCGTAATTTTGGTGCGGTTGAGGAGGGTGGTTCAGAGCGGCCATGGCTTTCATCACAGATATGCTAACAGGCTGGATAGTCATTTAAAACCCGCTAGTGCGCTAGCGGGTTTTTTTTAACTTAATTCAAAAAGGTGGTCGCTTTGCTGACGAAATCAGTCGGATATTGGAAGAATGAGCCGTGCCCGGAATCTGGGTACAGCACCAGCTGCGCATTCGGTAAGTGTTTGTACAAGGTGATGGCATTGTCAGTGATTAACATCTCATCGTTTGAGCCTTGCACAATCATCACGGGTTGCTGGATCGCTTTGAGTAAGGCAAATTCTGGATCCGGGGTATTTGCCCAGGTGATGAGTGCCTTTGCATGCGCGTTCATGTCCTCTTTAGAAATTTCAGGATCACGATCCTGACGCACGGTAGACCTGGCGATGAATGCCTTGCCTGCCTGCTGGCTTTGTACACTTTGGGTAAAAAATACATGTAAACGTGGATCGGGCAGGTTCTGTGAAAACGCTTCGCCAAGCACTTTCATCAGATTCTCACCGCCGCCTTTATTTGAGGTGCCGACCAAGACCACTTTTCTGATCTGGTCTGGATGGGCGGCCGCCAGCTCTTGTGCAATAAATCCCCCCATTGAAAAACCGAGTAAGTCTACTTGTTTGTAGCCTAAGGCGGTGATGAACGCGTACGCATCTTTGCTCATTTGATCAATGCTATCCGCAACTTTGCCAGAACTATGGCCCATGCCGGTATTGTTAAATACAATCACGCGGCGGGTTTTGGCCAGGCCATCTACCACTGCAGGATCCCAATAATCCATGGTGCCGGTGAAGTGTTGCAGAAACACCAGCGGCGTGCCTTGTTGATGACCAAAACTGCGGTATGAGAATGTCGTGCCGCCCGCGACGATGGTTTGATTCTTCGCCGTCGCCAGCCCAATATTGTCGCTGCCTGCAACCGCTTCAACCATGCCTAAGGCCAATAAAGAATGCAGAATAAAAGTTTTACTGATCAGGGATTTAACGATGTTCATTGTGATGGTCTCCTAAACCTGTTTATTAATTTACCGATTAGTACAAAATAATTTAATCGTTGCATTTGCCTTTGTCAATGTATTTATGTACTATTTGGTAAATTATTTATTAATCATGGATCAATCTCTCTAATTTGGAGTGTGGGTATGTCAGGCGAACAGATAAAACGGCCAAGAGGAAGACCCAGAAAGTTTGATAAGGCAGTCGCGCTCAAGATTGCGCTGGATTTGTTTAGGCAAAAAGGATTCGACAACACCTCGCTGGAGGATTTGACGCGCGCGCTGGACCTCAACCGGCCGAGCTTGTATGCGGCTTTTGGAAACAAGGAAACGCTTTTTCAGGAAGTCCTGCAGGCTTATATTTCGGGGCCTTCGGCCTATTTTCATGAGGTACTGAATGAGCACTCATCCACAGAAATGGTGAGAACACTGCTCACAAAGTCGATTGAATTGTTGTTTTACAATGAGACGCCTTACGGTTGCCTGGTGGTGATGAGCACCGCCAGTGAGCAACTGCAAAAAACAGGCATTCAGCAGCAGTTGGTCAATGCCTTGCAAACGCATCAACAAAAGCTGGTGGCCTGCTTTGAGCGCGCAAAACAAACCGGGCAGCTCAAACACACTGCCGATCCTGAGCGCCTGGCCCTGTATGTGGTGACTTTGCACAAGGGCTTGTCACTGCAAGCCATTAACGGCTCCAGTAAAGAAGCGCTGCTTGCCCTGGTTGATCAAGTGATTGAGTTATGGCCAGTAGCCACCTAAGTGGCTATGCGAGATACCTTAAAGCGCTGGCGCCGATGACATGCCTTGCACAAACAACAGGCTTAATAACAGCTCGATCACCGCCGCCGCGAGGATGCCTTTGCTAGCGCGGCCTTGCAGCCACTCCACTACGCCTGATACGGCGAGTAGCAGGCAGGTGCTTACCAAGCCGACACTCAGTGCGGTACGCGGGAGCGATGGCTCAGCATCTCTGGCTATAAAAAACATGACAGCGACACCGGCATACAGCGCCGCCACACGCCTGCCGATGAGCCTGGTCTCGGCCGAGTCCTTGACGCCCCACGCCGTTAGAAAACGGGCGGGGGCAAACAGCCAGACGATGGCAATCAATAAAAAAATACCTGCAGTCACCAGCGCGAGCGTATGAAAAGAAACCTGCATCATCTGTCCTTGCGTTTAACCAGCGATGTGATCGAGCATATCTAACTTCATTTCCTGGCGAATGCCTTTATCCATCAATGCCGCGGGCGCAAACTTTCTTAAAAAGTTTAATCGACAGGCGAGTTTTCCGGCGGGATAACGTATTTTGGGATGTTTAGCATTGGCCGCTTTGAGGACCACTTTCGCGACCACCATGGGATCATCTCCGCTTTCGATGGCGGTTTTCATTAACTTCGCCAATGCTTTTCTCGCCAGCGCATACTCCTCAATTTTGCTGTCTAGTGCAGGCGCATTCGCCTCAAAGTTGGTCTTGGTATATGCCGGTTCAATCACCGACACGCGAATTCCTCTGGTGCGTAGCTCATGGTCTAGCGATTCTGAATAGCCTTCTATGGCGTGCTTGGTGGCGGAGTAGGTCGCCATATAGGGCGCGGGTAACAAGCCCAGCATAGAGCCGATATTAATGATGCGGCCTTGTTTTTGTTGGCGCATATACGGCAGCACCGCTTGAATCACACGCACCACGCCAAAGAAGTTGGTCTCAAAGACTTGTTGCATTTGTGCGATCGAACTTTCTTCCGCACCACCGGCTTCGACGCCAAAACCAGCATTATTCACCACCACATCAATGCGTCCTTCTGCCTGTATCACGGTGTTGATGGCTGCTTGGGTGGATTCATCGCTATTCACATCGAGTGCAATGATCTTGTAATTGCGCTGTTCAGTGGCGTTGCCTTTGCGGCTGGTGCCATAGACGGTATAGCCTGACCGCGCTAACAATTCCGCAATCGATTGACCGATGCCGGATGATGCGCCTGTCACAAGTGCGACTTTATTTTTCATGTGTCATTTCCTTTGGGTGAGATTAAAAATCGATGATATGTTGGCTTTAAATAAACCGCACGACCACTTTACCCTTGGCGCGACCGGACTCCAGGTAAGCGAGCGCTTCAAGCGTTTGATCAAATGAAAACACTTGATCGATGACGGGTTTGATATGTCCGTCATCCAGAATGCCGGCGATGTCAGTCAACTGCTGACCATCCGGGCGCACAAACATAAAGGCGTATTCAATATGACGTTTTTTGGCGAGTCGTTTGATTTTGCTGCTGATCAAGCCAAAGAGCCATTGCATGATAATATTCATGCCTCTTTTGCGCGCAAATGCGACATCTGGCGGACCCACTAACGACACCACATGGCCGCCGGGTTTCACAATCTGCAGCGCTTTTTCAATGCCATCGCCTCTGACGGTGCCGAGCACAAAGTCATAGTCTTGCAAGCGCTGTTCAAATGCCTGGGTTTTGTAATCAATCACTTCATCGGCGCCCAGTCGTTTCACCAGGGCAGTATTTTGACTGCTGGTGGTGGTTGCCACGGTGGCGCCAAGGTATTTGGCCAGTTGAATTGCAAACGTGCCGATGCCGCCCGCGCCAGCTGGAATGAATATTTTTTGGTCACGCTTGATAGCACTGCCATGATCGTTGAACGCCTGCCATGAGGTCAGCCCGACCATCGGGATAGATGCTGCTTGTACAAAATCTAATTTTTTCGGTTTGCTGGCAGCCGCAGAGGCAGGCACCGCGACATACTCTGCTAGCGAGCCTGTGCCTAAATCAAACACACTGGCATAGACGGCATCGCCTGTTTTAAAGGTGGTGACCTGATCGCCAACTTCCACCACGATGCCAGCCAGATCGCTGCCCATGATAGCGGGCAACTCAAACTTTAATATTGGCTTGAAACTGCCTTTGGGGATCATGGTGTCAATCGGATTCAGTCCAACGGCATAGACTTGCACCAGGATTTCGTCGGGCTTAATGGTTGGGCGGGCAACTTCAGCAAATCTGAGCTGATTGGCTTTGCCGTAACGTTCTAAAATCAGTGCTTTCATGTGGGGTCCTTAAATCATTGAGTCATGGCATAAAAATATGATGTTCATCATATTTTTATGCCAAAAAAAGTAAGCCATATTGCTTAAAACATTAACGCGCAAACTGCTGGAGCGCCGCTTGCCGCAAGGCCGCTGATAGTTCAGGATCATCGACTGCGCGCGCCAGCATCAGCGTGCCCACCATGGTGGAAACCACCAGCAGTGCCTCTTCATGCGGCTTCTTTGATGCTTGCTGCGATAACTCGGCTTCGATTAAGCCGATCATTTGTTTGATTCTTTGCGTTGAGGCTGCTCTCACCTCGGGGGCTTGCCTGTGCATCTCAGAACCTAATGCTGCGAATGAGCAGCCCATTTCAATATTGGTCAGGTGCTCATCGGATAAATAAGCATGCATCAGTGTCGACAAGCGTTGTTCCTGCGGGGCATTGGTTAATAGCTGCTCAGTAAATGCCAGCGTTTCTGCCCCTGCCTGACTGGCGGCTTCAGCCAGCATGTCATCCCTAGAGGCAAAGTGCGCGTAAAAACCGCCATGCGTTAATCCGGCCTCTTTCATGATGTCGGCCACGCCTGTGCCACTGTAACCACTACGTCGAATGGCCTTGGCCGCCGTTTCAACGATGCGCGTGTGGGTAAGCTCTTTGCGATTGGGCGCGCTTTTAGGTACAGATTTACTTTTCATTCGCCTCATAATATATGATGGTCATCATATTATCAAGCACATTGATTGCCTGATGACTTTTATTGCTGGGTGATTTTAATTATGTTGACTGTCTGTATCAGGGGCAGCCTTGCCTATCCACCTCTGGCATGATTAAAAAAACAGAATGCACTTTGAAACTTTTTCTAAGATTTATTATCATTGAATGAATGAGATTTATTCTCATTATAAAATAATGATTAAGGGAAAATAAATGCATTACACACACGCTCTCCGCATGCGGCCGCTCGCCGCTGTTCTTGGCATTGTTTTTAGCAGTACGCAGCCCGTGTTCGCAGAAGAGGTACAAACGCTGCCAGATATCAAGGTGTCGGCGCCAAAAAATCAGCAGATCACCCAGGGATATGTCACCAAAAAGTCCAGCGCATCCACCAAAACCGAGACCGATCTCATAGATATTCCGCAGTCGATCACCATTTTTAACCAGGCGCAGATGAAAGATCAGGCGGTACAAAACTTGGGTGACCTGGTCCGTTACACCCCCGGCGTTGGCGCAGCGCAAGGGGAGGGTAATCGCGAAACGTTTTTGTTCCGTGGTCTGGCCTCAACGGCGGATTTCTTTCAGGATGGCGTGCGAGACGATACGCAGTATTACCGTGACCTGTATAACATTGAGCGCGTAGAGATTTTAAAAGGCCCGAATGGCATGATTTTTGGCCGTGGCGGCGCTGGTGGCCTGATAAACCGCGTCACCAAACAAGCCAACTGGACGCCCTTGCGTGAGGTGGGCTTGCAATACGGCTCATTTGATCAGGCGCGTGGGACCGTAGACATTAATCAGCCGATCAATGACGTGGCGGCGTTTCGTTTAAATGCCATGTATGAAGATGGCAACAGCTATCGCGACGGCGTGAGCCTCGAGCGCAAAGCGATCAACCCTACGTTGACCATTCAGCCATCGGATAAAACCAAGGTGGTCGTTGGTCTGGAATATTTTAAAGATGACCGCACGGCAGACCGGGGAATTCCATCGTTTGGCAGCCGACCTGTGGAGACGAATCGCTCCACCTTTTTTGGCAACGCAAAACAAAGCCCGACCAACACCGAGCTCACCGCGTTTAATGTGTCGTTTGAGCATTTGTTTGATAACGGCATGACGCTGAAGAACCGCACCCGCTACGCCAATTACAATAAGTTTTATCAGAACGTGTTTGCAAACGGCCCCGTCACCTCGGCAGGCTTGGTCAGAATTGACGCCTATAACAACGCGACAGATCGCCAAAACCTGATTAACCAGACTGACCTGACGTTTGCCTGGGAGACTGGTTTTATTGAGCATGAGTCTGTGGTCGGAGTAGAGCTGGCGCGTCAGCGTACATCTAATTATCGTGAGACCGGCTTTTTTAATAATGCGACCACTTCGGTCAATGTGCCACTCAGTGACCCCACCACCAATGCGCCGATCACCTGGCGCCAGAATGGTACAGACGCAGACAATTATGTGCAGAACGATACCTATGCCGCCTATTTTCAGGACCAGATGAAGTTTAACGCGCAATGGTCTGCCATTGCTGGCTTGAGATACGACCGCTTTAATACCGACTTTACTAATAGTAGATTGCCGTCTACCGATGCCAACTACAGGATTAACACTCGCGATGATTTGTTTTCACCACGCGTCGGTCTGATTTATAAACCAGTTGAAAATCTGTCGCTGTATAGCAGCTATGCCATTAGCTACGTGCCGCGTGCAGGTGAGCAATTGGCCAGCCTGACCGCGATTAACAAATCCTTTGACCCGGAAAAATATAACAATATTGAAGTCGGCGTGAAGTGGGATTATTCACCGGCCTTGGCGCTGACGGCGGCGGTATACAAGCTGGAGCGCAACAATATTGCGGTGGCCGACCCTGCGAATCCCAGCACCAACCAGATTCTGGTGGACGGGCAGCAAACCAAAGGCCTGGAGTTGGGCATTAATGGCAAGTTGACAGACGCCTGGAGTGTGGCTGGCGGCTATGCATACCAGGATGCCGAGTTTACCAAAACGCAACCCAATGCCACGGCGGGCAACGTGATTCCTGCCGGGGCCGAAGTGGCGATGGTGCCGCGTCACACGTTTTCATTATGGAACCGTTATGACTTTAATGAAGTGTGGGGCGCTGGGCTTGGTGTGATCAGCCGTACAGATATGTACGCGGCAGCCCCCACGGTATCCACTAGCGTGACCTTGCCAGGCTATGTGCGCCTGGATGCTGCTGTGTTTGCCCAGGTGAATAAAGACTTGCGCGTGCAGCTCAATATTGAAAACCTGCTCAATAAAGACTACTACCTGTATGCGCACAATAACAACAACACTACGCCGGGTTCGCCACTGGCGGCACGGTTGTCAGTGATTGCTAACTTTTAAGTCTCTCTGCCCATTCCCTGGTTGTCCGGGGAATGGGTTTTCTGCTGGTCAGCCTCACGCCCAGACACACGCTTTTAGCGCCTGCCTGTTGCCCTGATATTCACATCTGCATTAAAAAAACATCGCCATCCCTAAAGTAATCGCTGGCGTTGACGAAATGAAGAAGAAGGCCTTGCACGTCAACGCTGGATGACTGAAAGAGAAGGTGACAACCACCGCATCTGTACTGGGTTCTGTGCGTTTTTTGCATGCAACTGTACTCTAAAAATTCAGAGTTTCTGTGTCTGGTTTCCTATCGTTGACTGTCTTATGATGATAGTCATTGTGAATCCGTATTTATCTGTTGGTCTGTGTAAATGCAGGCCAACCCACCGTCAGTAGGACTTATGTCGCAACCCAAAGCCTCCATTAAGCCATACCACCACCCAGCCGCTGGTTGGGGGGCCTTGAAGCAAGTCGCCGCGCAACTCGCGCTGCAAAAGATTCCCGTCAAGGGCATCTTGACCTTGCTGGCACAAAACCAGCCGGATGGTTTTGATTGCCCGGGCTGCGCCTGGCCAGACAAAGAGCACACCTCAACCTTTGAGTTTTGTGAAAATGGCGTCAAGGCCGTGGCCGCAGAAGCGACCGCCAAGCGCGTGCCGCCTACATTTTTTGCCAAACATACCGTGACCGAGCTCATGGGCTGGGGCGATTTTGAGCTGGAAAACGAAGGCCGGTTGACGCACCCGATGCGCTACAACGCTGCCACCGACAAGTATGAAGAGGTGAGTTGGGACCAGGCGTTTGCGCTGATTGCCACACACCTCAATGCGCTGGCCGACCCCAATGAAGCCATTTTTTATACCTCTGGCCGTGCAGCCAATGAGGCGGCTTTTCTGTATCAATTGTTTGTGCGCGAATTCGGTACCAATAACTTCCCTGATTGTTCTAATTTGTGCCACGAATCGACCAGCATCGCCTTGCCCGCCACCGTGGGCATCGGCAAAGGCTCGGTGACCTTGCATGATTTTGAACACACCGACACCATCCTGATTTTTGGTCAGAACCCGGCCACCAACCATCCGCGTATGTTGGGTGAATTGCGCGAGGCGGCGAAACGTGGCGCACGCATCGTCGCCATCAATCCGTTAAAAGAGCGCGGCCTAGAACGCTTTGCTGACCCGCAAAGCCCGTTTGACATGCTGTCTTTCAAAGGCAGCAAAATCAGTGATTTATTTATTCAGCCCAAATTGGGTGGTGACCTGGCGCTGATTAAAGGCATGATCAAGTATGTGATCCAGTGGGATGACGAGGCGATTCAACATGGCACCGAGCGCGTGGTTGACCTCGACTTTATTGCGCAGCACACCAATAACTTTGCAGCGATTGCCGAAGATGCGCGCCAGGAAAGCTGGGCAGTGATTGTTGAGGAGTCCGGCGTCCCGTTAGCGCAGATTGAGGAAATCGCCCGCATTTATGCCACCGGCGATCGCGTGATTGCTACCTGGGGCATGGGCATTACTCAGCACAAGCATGGCGTCGCCACCATTAAAACGCTGGTGAACCTGATGTTATTACGCGGCAATATCGGTAAAGAGGGCGCAGGTCTGTGCCCGGTGCGCGGCCACAGCAATGTGCAGGGTAATCGTACGGTCGGCATTTATGAAAAGATGCCAGCCGAGTTTCTGGATAGCCTGGAGCGCGTATTTGAGATCACCGTGCCGAGAACGCCGGGCTACGATGCGGTGGGCGCGATTCAGGCCATGCTGGATGGCAAAGGCAAAGTATTCTTTGGTCTGGGTGGCAATTTTTCGATTGCAACGCCTGATACCGACCGCACCTGGCAAGCGATGCGCAACTGCGATTTGACCGCACATGTGACCACTAAACTCAACCGCAGCCACTTGGTGCACGGCAAAGAAGCCCTGATTTTGCCTTGCCTGGGCCGTACCGAAATCGACACCCAAGAGACTGGCCCGCAAGGGGTGACGGTAGAAGACTCCATGAGCATGGTGCATATTTCTTATGGTATGAACAAACCTGCTTCGCCGCATTTGCTGTCTGAGCCTGCGATTGTAGCGCGGCTGGCGCATGCCACGCTCCAGCACAGCAAAACGCCATGGCTGGCATTGATCAAGGATTACAGCAAAATCCGCGACGCGATTGAGCAAACCATGCCCGTCGCCTTCAAGGATTATAACGAGCGAATCAAGACGCCCGGCGGCTTCCGCATGCCGGTGCCTTCCAGTGAGCGCATCTGGAACACGCCTTCAGGCAAGGCGGAATTTACCGTACAGGCCATTCCGCAAAACTCGCCTATCCACCAGGCGCGTCAACAATATGGTGACCAGCTGTTTGTGTTGATGACCACGCGATCGCACGACCAGTACAACACCACTATTTATGGCATGGATGACCGCTACCGTGGTGTGTTTGGCCAGCGTCGCGTCGTGTTTATGAATCCGCTGGATATTGCACGCCTGGGCCTGGAGGCTGGTGATTGGGTCAATCTGATCAGCGTCTGGCAAGATGGAATCACGCGCCGTGCCGACAAGTTTTTAGTGGTGTCTTACGATATTCCGGCTGGCTGCCTCAGCGGTTATTACCCGGAAACCAATAATCTGGTGCCGCTGGAAAGTGTGGCAGATGACTCACGTACGCCCACTTCTAAATCTATTCCGGTGATTGTTGAAAAAACCACCGCGCCAGAGGTGGCCCATGCTGCTTGATAATGACCTGACCGTGTTGCACGCTGACACAGCGTTAGAAGCGGGCTTTATTGCCGACTATGTGCCGCTAGATAACAGTACTGTGTTGATGCTGGGGATTCTGGAATTGCTGCATGCCGAGCATGCACAGGGCCGGGCGGCGGTGTCACTGGCCGTGATTTGCAAACGCCTGGGCATTCGCATGAGCACGCTACAACGCCTGATGACGGCGCTGAGCGAGCAGGCGCTGGTCACCGTGTGGACCGAAAAAGATCGCCTGGTCGCCATGCTGACTGCCAGCGGCGAAGAGGTGTCGCGGGCCTTGCAGGCCGCCTAAATCTTGCACGGCTGGGCAATGGCCTGACGTATAATACAGGCATCGCAACCCCGCACACCGCCTGCTTACCATGAAGCTTTATGTCTCGTTTGCCGCCCGCATACGCGCAATGATCGACGAAGGCGTGTTGCGGCCTGGCGACCAGATTTTTTCGGTACGGCAGGCCAGCCAAAAATACGAGCTCAGTATCAGCACGGTGTTGCGCGCCTATTTGTTGCTGGAGCAAGAGGGCGTGATCAGCAGCCATCCGCAATCCGGCTATTACGTCACCCCGCGCAAACGCCTGCAACAACGGCAAGCTTCCCCGCTGGCCAAAGATATTAACCTGTCTGAAATCGACGCCAGCAAGCTGGTGCTGACGACACTCAAATCTATCCGCGAATTTGGCACCGTGCCGCTGGGGTCGCCATTTCCTGACCCGCAGCTGTTCCCGTTAAAAAAAATCCATCAATATGAAAAAGCGCTGACCGACGATCAGGGCGAGTGGGGCGTGCTGAGTGACTTGCCGCCTGGCAACGAAAGTCTGCGCCAGCAGATTGCGCGCCGCTATCTGGCACATGGCATGGAGGCCTCGCCAGACGACATTGTGATCACGCATGGTGCCACCGAAGCCATCACCCTTTGTTTGCAGGCGGTGGCCAAAGCCGGGGCGACCATTGCGCTGGAATCGCCCGGCTATTATGCCCTGGCGCATACCGTCGAACGGTTGGGCATGAAGGTGATAGAAGTGCGCACCGATCCTGCGTCTGGCATAGACCTGGATGCCTTACGTGCCGTGACGGACAATGTGCGGCTTTCGGCGGTGATCCTCACCACTAACTTTCAAAATCCGCTTGGCTTTGTGATGCCAGAAGCCAAAAAACGTGCCTTGGTGACGTTTCTCGCCGAACAGCAGATTCCGCTGATTGAAGATGATGTCTATGGCGAGCTGTATTTCAGCGATGCGGCGCCGCTACCGGCCAAAGCCTTTGACCGGGCAGGCATGGTGCTGCATTGTGCGTCTTTTTCCAAGTCACTGGCGCCGGGGTATCGCGTCGGCTGGACCAGCGCCGGGCGTTATCGCCAGGAGGTTGAGCGGCTGATGTTTCTGAGCAGCCTGTCATTGCCATCGGCGCCGCAGATTGCGATTGCCAAGTTTATGCAGCGTGACAGCTTTGAACAGCACCTCAAGCAGTTGCGGCATACCTTGCGCTCCAACTATGTGCTGATGCGTAATGTGATCGAGCAGAGCTTTCCGACAGGTACGCAGCTGTCGGTGCCACAGGGCGGTTACGTGATCTGGGTCAAGTTGCCACCCGCGCTGGACGCGCTGGCGCTCTACCGTGCCGCCATTGATAACGGCATCACTGTTGCGCCGGGCACCATCTTCTCGCGCAACAAAGAACTGACGCACTATATTCGCCTCAACTTTAGCCATTTATGGACGCTGGCGATTGAGCAAGCCGTGCGCGAGGTAGGGGCGCTGGCGTGTGAGATGCTAGCCGCTTAAAACTGATGATTCCACTGGCCAAGCCAGGTAGTGGCGGTGGCTTGGTCCATCGGCCGCGCAAAATAATAGCCTTGGCCATATCGGCAGCCTAACTCGCGCAAACCAATGGCGGCCAGGGTGTTTTCCACGCCCTCTGCAATGGTTTCCAGCCCCAGGCTTTCAGCCAGCTTGAGCGTAGAGGCCACCACTTTTCTCGATTTTGACGAAGTTTCCATGGTGGTGACAAACGATTTATCAATCTTGAGCTCGGTAAAAGGCAGTTTGGCCAACTGCGCCATCGACGAGTAGCCGGTGCCAAAATCATCAATACTCAGCTTAAAGCCCTCGGCCCGCAACTGGGAAAGAATGTGCTGCGCTTCATCCGGGTCTTGCATGGTGGCGGTTTCGGTGAGTTCGAGAATGACTCTTTCCGGGGCGACCTCCAGCGATTGACTGGCCTCGACTAACGCATCGGTGAGTAAATGGTTTTTAATGCTTTTTGCTGAGATATTCAGTGAAAATGTCAGCGTATTGCTGAGTGATCGAATAAAGTTAAATCCGTGCTCAATCACAATCTGGGTCAGCTGGTCAATTTGCCCGGTTTTTTCAGCCACCGGAATAAATGCCTCGGGGAGCTTGATGCCCAGCGTCGGATGCTGCCAGCGCAGTAAGCCTTCAAAACCAATCACTCGGCCACTATGCAGTTCTATTTGTGGTTGATAAAACAAGCTGAACTGCTGGTTGCGGATGGCGTCATCAATGCTTTGAGCATCGACGGTGAATGGTTGCATGCTGGCATCGCTAGCAGAGCGCGCGTGCAGGTCGACTGACACCTGGTCTGTGAGCAGATTTTTGAGAATGTGCTGGTGAAACGGCTGGTAGAGGATGCCGCGGATATTCAGGTTGTGCTCAATGGCGACGAGTTGCGCGGCTGGTAGCAGGTCTGAGCCTATGCCACTGCTTAATATAATCGACGATTGGCAATCGAGTTGCGCCAGCGTCTTTAAAATCTCTATGCCGTTGATACTAGGCATCACAATATCGATGGCCAGATGTGTTGGTTTCCAGGCCAGAAACGCATCCATAAACAGCTTGGCATCGTCCAATACTCTCACCTCAAAACCCAGATGTTGGGCTTCGTGAGCGATCAAACTGGCATCATGACTATCGTCATCCAGGATTAAAAGCGTGTTTGTACGCATGGCGCAACCTCCTTGGTAATCTTTAGGATACTGCTGGCAAGCGCTCGGTTTGTTTCGGTTGGGGATGGCAGGCGCTGCTGTCAGCGCGTGTTTAACACGCGTGCACTACATCGCGTGCGATATAACCGCGCGCGATGACTAAAAACATTGATGTTAATCTAGTTTTTAGCAAAAAGGGTATTTTTGTCAACCTTTAAGGCCATCTCAGACCAGTATCCGGTGCATGGCATCAAGAGTCGGCTATCCCTGTTGCGGTGGCCAGGTAAGGCTGCACCTGCTCTTTGGGCATGGGCTTGGCAAAATAATAGCCCTGAATGAACTGGCAGCCCATGGCTTGTAAAAACCGTACCTGGCTTTCGGTTTCAGCGCCCTCAGCCACACACTCCATATGCATGCCGTGGCACAGCGCTAAAATCGAGCGTACGATGGTTTGGCTGGTGGTGTTGGTTTCAATATCCTTCACAAAGCCGCGGTCAATTTTCAGTTTATCCAGCGGCAGGGTTTGCACATGGCTGAGGCTGGAATAGCCAGTGCCAAAATCGTCCAGCGCCACTTTGGCGCCCGCCTGGCGTAGTAGGTTAATATTGTCGCGCGCGGTTTCAAAGTTTTGCAGCAAAGCCGTTTCGGTAATTTCAAACACAAAGCGGCCGGGCGCCAGCTGGCTGGCATGCATCATGTCTATCAAGGCTTTAATCACTGTTTGGTTGGTTACATCATAAGCTGACAAATTAAACGACAAACGCATGTGATCTGGCCATGAGGCCATTTCGATCATCGAGTGGCTAAACATCAGCTTGGTGATGTCGGCGATCATGCCTAGGCTTTCGGCCACCGGGATAAACATGGCCGGGGACACTGCGCCTATGGTTGGGCTTTGCCAGCGCGCCAGGCTTTCAAAGGCGCACACTTCGTTGGCATCCATATCAATAATCGGTTGAAAGACCGGATATAGCTCGGCGTGAATATCCGCGGTGCGCAAGGCCTGGTCGATGCGGTTGAGGTGCAGACGCTCTTTTTCTAGCGTCTCAGAGTAGATTTCGAGGTTGCCGCGGCCGGTGCGTTTGACGTGGTATAAAGCAAAGTCCGCATGCTCGTACAACATTTGCGCAGAGAGATAGTCGTCACAAATAATGCAGGCGCCCATTGAGGCTTTTATGCTGATGAGCAAGCCATCAATGGCGATCGGTTGTGAAATGGCCTGGTTGATCTCTTGGGCAATCTGTCTGAGTGAGGCATGCTCATCGTCGGTGACCAGGTGAAAGGCGAATTCATCCCCCCCCAAACGGTAAAATTGCACCTGCCCCGGCCTCACCTGTGCCAGCCGCTTGCCCACCTCGATCAGCACCAGATCACCGATGTGGTGACCGTGTATATCGTTGACCGGTTTAAAGTTATCGAGGTCTAAAATCCCTACCGCAAAACATTCTTGCGTTTGTCTGGCCAACAGCAGTTGCTGTTCTACCTGGATAAAAAACTGCCGCCGGTTAGGCAGTTGCGTCAGTACATCCTGGTTTGCCAGGCGTTGGTTGTCTTTTAATAAGGCCTGCGTTTCATAAGTTGCGTTCACCCACTTGTCAAACATGGTGGTACTGGCGCGCATGGTCATCAGCATGCCAATTTCAAATACCATAATCAGCAATGCCATCAAGTGCGCATGCTCAAAATTGCCACGGTAAATGCAGGCAATGGCAGAGGAAATCATCAGCAGGTTGTAAGCGTAGGCTGCCGGGCCTAGCTTGCTCAAAATAAAGGCAAAACAGAAACCGTAAAGCGTATTGTGAAAAATCAGGAAGTAATGGCCGAAGGTGTCGGTGAGGGGGTAGAGGTAAACGCTGCGCCAGAACGTGAAAAATCCGGCCAGAATGAACACGATGGAGGCGATCTCCAGTCGTTTGCGAATTTTATCAATCGAGGGGTGCTCGTCACGGTGCGCAAACCAGTAAAACAGCAGGCTGCCGCCAATCAGCATCCTGATCAAAGGCGTCGCAATCGAGAGCAACCAATGCACCTGATCATGCAAAACGATCATCTGTATGCTCAGCGCGCTGATCGCCGTGAAGAGGGCGACGGGCACATCTTCAAGCAGGCTGTTATAGCGTGCTCGCAATACTTCATGGCTGGTCGTTTTAAAGAATGACATTGATTTTTAGACGAATTATTGTCTTTTAGTGATTGAATATTAAGCATGTGCTGGCCGTTTCGATTCGGTAAACACAGCGCAATAAGCTTTCCATTTATGGGTTTGGTCCGCTTGATAAAACTGGCAGCTGCTAAATTGACCACTGTGAGCAGTGTTTAGCGTGAGGCGGCGATTTTACTTTTATTTCAATACAATTGAGTGGTTTATAACAGCCAATTTCTAAAAAAGTGGTTGAAAGAAGCCGCCAATATTGGCCGCTTTTTAAACCCGATGACATTTTTTAATTGAGAATCAATCTCTTATTGCATGTCGCAGTCATGGCATGTGTTTTGCAAGTTATCAACTCATTCAAAGTAGGGTGATGAAATATGAGCGAAACACTGGCTTGGTGCGGCATCGATTTAACCTGGGCATATACCGACGTCTTGCGTCGTATTGGCAGGCGTACCGCGTGTGTGCAGCGTGCCAAAGACATCCTGCATGACGCCCTGGTATTTTTTGCCGTCTCGAGCCATCCGGCCCGTGAAGAGTCGCCGCAAGCCTATTTAAATGGCATTGTGAATCATTTGCTGGTGGATGAGTTTCGCCACAGGACGCGGTTTGTCGATGAAGACCAGATTGACGAAGCTGCGCTGATTCTGGAATGCACGCCTGAGCAATTGTACGAAACGCGGCAAAAACTGCATCACTTGCAGCGCGTGGTCGATTTGCTGCCTGAAAAATGCCGCCAGGTATTCTGGCTGTATCACGTCGATGACATGAAGCAGCGTGAAATCGCGGTGCAACTGGATATCAGCATCAATATGGTTGAAAAACACCTGATCCGCGCCATGCTCGATATCCGCGCATTTCAACAGGCTGTGCATTAACCTTGCCCATGTCAAAACCGCTCACGCCCAAATCAAGCGCCTCTAGTGCAGCGGCCTCCAAGTCGCTCACCCTGAGTGAAATGGCCGCCCGCTGGTATTTGCGGATGCGTGAGCATGCGCACAACCAGCGCAGCGCCGAGCATCACGCGTTTGAGCAATGGTTAGCCGATGACCCTCGCCATGCGGCTGAATATGATAGTTTTGCCCACGCCATGCGCCAGCTCGATTCCGCCGAAAGTTTGTCGACACTGGCCGATGCCGCCGAGCAACAGGCTTTTTTAGCCAACGAAGCCGGCCGTAAAGCCAAACAGCAGCGCTTGGCACAGTTGATGGTGGTCTGCTTTATGTGTGTGGCCGGCTTTTTCTCGCACCAGCAATACCAGGTCTGGCAAGCCGCGCCCGTCATGCAGCTCGCCGCGCAAAACCCGGTCGGCCAAATTGTCACCAAAACACTGGATGACGGCACTCAAGTCACCTTGAGCGCCAAGAGCGACATGGAAGTCACTTATTATCGCCATGAGCGCCATGTGCTGCTCAAAGAAGGCGAAGCCATTTTTGAAGTGACCAAAGACCCGGATCGGCCATTTGTGGTTGAAACCGATACGGCAAAAATCACCGTCCTTGGCACCCGTTTCGCCGTCAACCGGCTGCAACAAGTGGTGCGCGTCAGCGTCGATCACGGGCGCGTCAAGGTCGAGCCGAAAAAAGAAGCTGCACCAGCAGCCATCACGCCGCTAGCGCGAGAAATCACCAATGGCCAGGTGCTCGAGGTCTATGCTAATCGCGCCATGGTCTTGGTCAACCGCCCGGCTTCAGATGCCTTTGCTTTCCTCAATGGCAGGCTGGTGTTTGACCGCGCCGATACCGGTGAAATTGCCGATACCGTCTCGCGCTACCGGCAAAAACCAGTGCAGTCGCAAGGCAGGCAAGTGCGTAATATTTCTGCCGATATCAATATTCAGGACATAGACCAGTTCTTGCGTGGCCTGCCCAATATCGCGCCAGTCAGGCTGCAGGAAACGCCGCAATACACCCTGCTGCATTCCCGCCAATAGCCCACTCACGACTAAGTCATGTCACCACAGGCGCTGCTATCAGCACCTTTTTTATTAGCCTCAAGGGCTAACTGCGTTCTCGTTGCTCTCACTTCCACCCTTTGAATGTAAAGTTAGGTTAACAGCATCAGGGTTTTGCCGCGCTCACAGATGAGTCTAAGTACAGGAGAAATCTGTGAATACATATAAAAAAATACATAGAAGAGGAATACACACTGCGCTAGCGGCTTTGAGCGTGATGGCAACGCAACCAGTGTGGGCGGAAGCATTGAATACCCAACTGCCAAAGCAGCAAGAGGAGAGCTTTAGTGTGCCCGTGAATGTGGATATTCCAGCGCAGCCGTTGGCTAATTCATTGCATGACCTTGGCAAAGCCACAGGCATGAATATCTCATTCCCCAATGACATCGTTTCTGGCAAAACCGCCCCCGAAGTGCGCGGCCGTATGTCGCGTAAAGAAGCGTTGCAGCGCGTATTAGGTGAGAGTGGGCTGGTACCTAAGCTGGAAGGAAATAATGCTTTCATCCAAAAGGCGCCAAAAGAAGAAAAGCAACAAGCGCTACAACTGGAAAAAGTTGAAATACGCGCCAAACGTGCTTATGACATCGGCCCGCTGAAAGGCCTGGCGCTCACTAAGGAGGAGATTCCCGGCAACGTACAAAGCATCACCGCCAAAGAGATTAAAGAATCCAAAGCGGTGAGTTTGACTGACTTAATGAACAGCAAACTGCAGTCTGTGAACGTTAACGACTACCAAAGCAACCCGTTTCAAATGGACGTCACCTATCGTGGTTTTACTGCCAGCCCGCAATTAGGCACTTCACAGGGTTTAAGCGTGTTTCTGGATGGCATCCGCGTGAATGAACCATTTGGTGACGTGGTGAACTGGGACATGATCCCCATGAACGCCCTCAACAGCCTGGACGTTTTTCCCGGCTCCAATCCGTTGTTTGGCCTGGGTACGCTGGGCGGTGCCATCAGCATGAAAACCAAAAGTGGTTTTGATAGCAACGAAGGCACGGTGGAATACCTGGGTGGTTCTTTCAAGCGCAATCAGTTTCAAGGCTCTGTGGGTGGTAACAACGGCGTTATAGCTGGTTTTGCTGCGGCTAATATTTTTAAAGAAGACGGTTGGCGCGTGAACTCACCTAGTGAGGTGAATCAAATTTTTGCTAAAGGTGAATGGCGTAATGACAGTCTACAACTGGGTTTAAGCATGCTGTATGCAGGCAATAAACTTGTGGGTAACGGTTTGCTACCCACTGAAATGGCCAAGCAAGATGGCAGTCAAATCTTCACCAGTCCGGATGAAACTAAAAACCGCTTGTTGCAGTTCCAGTTAAACGGCACGTGGGATGTGAGTGACACCTTCAACATCACGGGGCAAGTCTACAGACGTAAGAGCCGTAGAAATGCCAGCAATGGTGATGTAAACCAGAACTTTGGAGGTAGTGCGACCCGCAGACCAAACTCAGGTGAGCAACTCGCTAATGGGGTGCCTGACTTTGATGGGGATGGGTTGCCGGATATTAATCCGGACAATGGTATAAGTCTTGAAAATGTGGCTGCAAAGAGTGTGCCGGATGGTAGTGGGGGCAATATTCTGGCAATGTTAGATGTTAATGGCGAGCCAGAGTATTTTGGTATTGATTCCAGTGGTAATGTTTTATTAAATTCCGCGTTCTCGGCTTATGATTCATCCTCACCTTCGGGATATGATTTAAGTCGATTGGCGATAGGTAGTGCTGCAAATTCGATTGCTGTGACAGGGCAGTCTGTAGATGCAAGCGGCAATCCAATCTGGACGCTTAATCCACAAAATCCAACAACTGCTCCTGCATTTACACCTGAGTTTTATCAAGCAGCTTTATACGCATGGCAAACAAGAGGTTTGGCAACAGACGGTAGCAGAGATCTTCCTGGACAATTTTTTGATCCTAATAATTTAAACTATGTGTACAAAGACTCTAACGGCTTTATTGTAAGTGGATCATCTTATTCTATCACTGCATTAGACCCTGTTACGGGTGTGTCATTGGTCCGTACATTTTCGGGATCAAACCCAGGAATTAACAAACCACTTGGATTGTTAGTCACGGACGCGAACGGCACACCCATCGAGCGTAATGGGGCTGATTGTCAACCCAATCCAGGGCTTGGAACTTGCTCTGGTTATGTAGAAGGCACACCGACTGCGCTAATTACCCAAACAGAGATTGACCAGACCACGGATGGAGCTTCGATGCAGCTCAATTGGAATCTGGAACAACACAAGTTTATGGTAGGAGCCTCGGTTGACGCAGCAGATGCGACCTACGAAAGTGGCCAATATTTAGGCTTATTTACCGATCAGCGTAGAGCAATCCGAGACCCTAGTAAACTCGGCTACGAATTTTACGCAGCAAACAACCGGATTGACTTAAATAACTTTGATGGTAATAGCACCACCAAAAGTATTTATTTTAGTGAGACCTGGACACCGACCAAAGAGTGGGCGTTCACAGCCGCCGGTAGGTTCAACCATACAAAGATCAAGAACGTTCTAGCCATTAATAATATCTTGGGATTGTCAGGCCCTACCGCATTTAAAAACTTTTATCAGGATGCGGTGCTGTGCCCGGACAGTAATGGAAACGGTACGTTGGAGCTAGAGGAGTGTCCTCCAGTGAGTGTGCTGCCATTTAGTCCGGAGCTGGCAGGCGGGCTAGGTTTTCTCGGTCAACCAGAAACAGAGAAGTTTACTTATCGCTCCTTTAATCCAAGTCTGGGCGCAACCTGGCAGCCAACGGAGACACTTAACTTTTATGGTAACTGGAACAGGGGTGCACGTACACCCAGTGTGATTGAACTTGGCTGCGCGTTTGATGATACCCCCAAATACAACACAGACCCTAATACTGGCGAACTCATCTTTGTAGGGCCACGCTCTCTTGCTGAGCGACGTTTCTGTAGTTTGCCAAGTACTTTATCTGGTGACCCATATTTGAAACAAGTGCGTTCTGAGACTATTGAGTTTGGTGGGCGTGGCAATTTGACGCCAACGATACAGTGGAATGCCACTGCCTATCAAACTGACTTGACTGATGATATCTACTTCGTCTCTTTCACCGCTGAGCGTAGCTTCTTTCAGAATATTGGCGACACTCGCCGCCGAGGGGTTGAGCTTGGGTTGCAAGGTAAAGTCGATAAACTTGGCTTCCGAGTCAACTACTCACTCACGGATGCCACTTTTCAAGACCGCTTTACAGTAGCCAGTCCTAATAACAGCAGTGCAGGGAATGTATCTGGACGTGGCAATGGCTACGAGCAGACTGTCGTCTCCCCCGGCAATCGTATCCCAGGTGTGCCCTTGCACAACCTGAATGCCACTGTGAGTTATGACATCACCCCAGATTGGACCGTGAGCCTCACAGGCATATTGCATTCAGAAAGTTTTGTACGTGGTAACGAAAACAACAAGCATCAGGTGGGTGCAGCAAACTCCCGCTACATCTGTAGTGGGTTGAGTTCACCAACTGTCATTGATGGTATTGAGTATGGGAATAGCACTTGCGAGACGCGGATAGACAGACCTAACTTTCGATACCCTGGCAAGGTGCCAGGGTATGCGGTTTGGAACCTCAAGACCAGCTACAAAATCACTAAAAATCTGACGGCAGGCTTAATGATCAACAATCTTTTTGATCGTGAATACTACAGCGCAGGCCGGTTAGGGATTAACCCATTCTCGCCATCTATTAATGGTGCGATTGGCCCTGGTGGGTTCAATTACAACAGCAATGACTGGATGGCCAGTACTTTCTTGGCACCTGGTGCACCAAGGTCGGCATTTTTTACCTTAACGTACGACTTTGATGTTGGGAGGTAAACATAAATGAAACTAGATTGGTTTGTTATGAAGTGCATTTGTGAACTACACATAAGTGCAACTTAAAAAAGATTCAATCACGTTCAGATTAGAACTCACAAGGCGCTAACAGAATGTGCTGAATTGGTGAAGCAACACGCAGGCAGCCACAAATGCCTGCTCATTTTAACCTTTTTATTAGGAGCATGTAATGAGAAATCAATTACTAAAGTTAGCCGTGATGACAGCATTTGGCGTATCAGCTAATGCATTTGCAACAGGCTTGGAAAGCTTACCAGCGGCAGGCTTCACGGTGACTGCGGGTACAAATCAGGCAGCAGGTACTACAGGTTGGCGTGAGTGCAATACCACAGGGTTGTATGGTAGTTTGAGTTACACAGCACCCACTGCTGGTGCTAATAATACTTGTGCGGTCTTCCCTTCCGGTGGAAATAATCCCGGTACTCCGGTGACCGGGTTTACAAGTGTAACCCTATCTACAGCAAAACAAAGTGTCAATATCACAGCTAATGGTGAAGTTTTAGCGCGTATGAGACAAAGAGTCTATCGCAACGCTGCTGCAACTGAATGTGTTTTTGAAAAGCGTTTTGAAATGAATACCAGTAGTGGGTTGACAAATCCAGCAGTAGCAGCCGCAACGTTTGATTACAACCCACAATTAGATGGCAGTCAGCGTCTGGAGGTAAACGATTATGTTTTCGGTGGGTTTAGTGGTACTACGGATGTAAGTGCTGGTTATTATCACTCAGCAAATACCGACTCACCGGTTTTCAGAATGGGCCGCTCATTTACTTCAGTTCAAATTCAGGGCGATGATTTTGATGCAGCTACCGCATTAAATGCAGGTTATGTACGTCGTCCAGTGAATAGCCCTGCACCTGCTTCTAGTACAGAAATTAATGGCGTTGGCCAGACATTGGTTAATCCAGGTACGCCGACTGCTGCGCAGCAAACTGCAGAGATTCGCACCAATTGGGTGGACTTTACTGTTGACGTAACAGGTGGTGTAGATGAGGACGGTACAACTGCTAAGGATAGTCCATTTATGTATGTACGTTCCGGTTGCGGTTCAGGCACTGAAGCAACAGCATTTCCAACAACCAACAATACTGTGCGTATTCGCCAGACTGGACAGGAGTCTCAGCCATGGGTCACTGTGGTCACTAATGGTGTGACACGTAGCGGTGCCAATGCAAACTTCTAATTCTGTATTGATTTAGTGTTAAGCATGTAACAAATTGCCAGCGATGTAGCTTGTCGCTGGCAACCCCTCCGACTTAAGGGAGCGATGAAGTGTTAAAAATAAAATATTTGAAGTTAATGGCGTTGTTAGCGTTGTGCTTGCCTTTGATTTGTCAGGCAGAGTTCGTTGATTTAAAGCCGAGCAAGACATCCGCTTATGTGGCCTGTAACGCGACAGGTGCATTTGGCTTAAAAGAGAGTAGTGCCCCAGATGTGGCACAGCGGAAAAATACCACGTGTGCTGTAACGAGTGATCTGTTATTAACGAGCCCGATGAACGCGCCGCTGGCGGGTTTTAATATGGTGGGCATGATTTCGCGAGGTGTTGCACCACCTGCACCGGAAGGTAACGATAGCGAGGAGTTCGCTACCCTGACTGATACGATTTGGTGGAACAAAGACACCAAAGAATGCATTTTTGGCACACATATATTAATGAAAGAGCCCAAGTTAAGTCATGGCGAACAGTGGGAAATCAATGACATTGTGCGTGGTGGGTTTGGCGGCCGCCCTGTGTCAGTCGCCTATTTTATGAACCCAAATCCTAATGCCAGCTACGGTATGCCAGAAGCGTTATATCGAGTTGGGCGCAGCATGACATCAGTCAAGCAGCCTGGTTTACCAGATTTGAACGCTGCGCCTTATCACGATAGTTGGGTGGATTTCACCACAGACGTGAGTTTTGCTGACCCGGATGGTTCGACACGCAAAATGACGTCTATGTTGTATATCAAAAGCCATTGCGATAGCAAAGAGCCTGATGAGAAAGAAGGGGCGATTCGTTTGCGCACCACGGGTCAAAACGGACAAAAAGCATTTGAAGTCGTGCTGCCAGGATTGGTGCCAGCAGGTGCAAGCCTGGATTAAAAGACCTCTATCTTTTCGCAGGGTTAATTTTAGAAAGTGACGACGATGAAAGTGGCGAAATTTAAGCAAGCAGGCTTTACTTTGCTGGAGTTGCTGGTGGTGATGGTGATTATCGGCCTGCTGGCGGGTTATGTGGGCCCCAAGTATTTTGCCCAGATTGGCAAATCAGAAACCAAAACGGCTAAAGCACAAATTGAGGCACTGTCACGTGCCTTGGATACCTATCGTCTGGATATTGGTCATTATCCGTCAACTGAGCAAGGCCTGGCGGCGCTTAATCGACAGCCGGATGGTGAGGCGAAATGGCAGGGGCCTTACTTGGCCAAAGGCGTACCCGCGGACCCGTGGGGCAGGGCTTACCAATACCGCTACCCCGGTGAGCATGGTGATTATGATGTGTGGACGCTGGGCAGTGATGGCGCGGTGGGCGGCCAAGACGCAGATAGCGACGTCGGTAACTGGTAGTGCTTTAAGCGAAACGGCGATGAAGTTTGAATTAAAAGTATTGCAGGGCGCGCAGGTCAGTTGGGTGTCGCTAGACGCGACTGACCGGCAGGCGGCCTTGCATCAGGCGCAGGCAAAAGGCTATGGCGTCTTGCAGGTAAGGTCAGCACGGGCGCGCGGCTGGCCGCAATGGCCACTCAAAACACAGACTTTTAACTTGAGTCTGTTTAGCCAGGAGTTGCTGACGCTGCTTGAATCCGGCCTGAGCCTGATCGAAGCGATTGAAGGCCTGGCCGAAAAAGAGCAGCAAGACCATGCGCGCGCGGTGTTAACCCAGTTGCGTACGGCCTTGTTTGAAGGCTTGCCTTTGTCGCAGGCGCTGGCCTTGCAGCCCAGCGTATTCAGCCAGTTGTATATCGCGCTGATCCGCGCCAGTGAGCGCACGGGTGACATGGTGCATGCCTTGCGCCGTCATGTGGCTTACCAGTCACAGGTGGAGGCGATTCGTAAAAAAATTATTGCAGCCTCCATTTATCCGGTGTTGCTGATTGTGGTGGGTGGCCTGGTGGTGCTGTTTCTGCTCGGTTATGTGGTGCCGCGCTTTAGCACGATTTATGAGAGCGGCGGTGACAATTTGCCCTGGGCCAGCCAGATGCTGTTGCGCTGGGGGCAATTGTTGCAAGGTCATGGCGAATGGGTGCTACTGGGTACCTTGGGCATGGCGGCCACGCTGTGGCTGCTGTTTTCACGCCCGGCCAGCAAGGCCTGGATCATGCAGCGCGTGTGGCAAATCCCCAGTTTGGGCGAAGCTTTGCGCATTTACCAATTGGCGCGGTTTTACCGCACCCTGGGTATGTTGTTACAGGGAGGAATTCCCTTGCTGACTGCGCTGGGCATGGTGCAATCTTTGTTGCCGCAAGAGTTGCAACTGGCGCTGCAACGCGTGATGACCGAGGTGCGTGAAGGCAAGGCTTTGTCTGGCGCCATGGAGTCGCATGGCCTGACCACCTCGATTGCCAACCGCATGTTGCGCGTGGGTGAGCGCAGCGGAAAATTAGACGACATGCTGGGGCGCATTGGCGTGTTTTACGACGAGGAAACCGCGCGACGGGTGGAGTGGCTGAGCAAGTTACTGGAACCCGCACTGATGGTAATCATCGGCCTGATTGTCGGGCTGGTGGTGGTGTTGATGTATATGCCGATTTTTGAACTGGCAGGCGCCATAGAATGAGAAAGACCATGCCATGAATATGCAGGACTTACCGCTGACCGAGCAGGTGCCGCCTTTGCCGCTGACCTTATTGCCGCAGGCGCGGCAACTGGCGCAGCAAACCGGGCGGCCACTGATCGAGGTGCTGGAGGAGTTATCGACGTTGGCACCTGAGGTATTTGTGCAGGCACTCGGGCAGTGCATGCATTACCCGACGCTGACGGCGCTCGACCTGCATGCCATGCAGCCGATGTTTGACTTGCTGCGCTTTAACGATGCCAGCACCCTGCATGCCGTGCTGATGCAGAAGCCAGATCAATCTTTATATCCAGAACAGTCTTTATATATGGTACTGGCCGACCCGTTTGATGAACCACTGCTGTTACGGTTGCAGAATAGGTTGCGTGTGCCGGTGCAATGGTGCCTCGCTCATCGCAACGATATTGCCGCCTGCTTGCAGTTTCATGAAACGCAAATGCGGGCGATGGACCAGGTGCAACACAGTGACAGTGCTGCTCATGAAGAAGAGGCACCGGTCGAGGCCTTATCGCTCAAGTCTATCAGTGAAGATAGCAGCCCAGTGGTGCGTTTTGTACGCTCGACGCTGTACGATGCGCTCAAGGCCGGGGCCAGTGATATTCACCTTGAATCGACCCTGCATGGCTTGCGCGTGAAATACCGTATTGATGGCGTGCTCACCGAGGTGGGTGGCTTAAATGGGGTGATGCAGGCCGAGCAGGCCATTTCGCGCATCAAGGTGATGTCTGAGCTGGATATTGCCGAGCGGCGCATTCCGCAAGATGGTCGCTGCAAAGTGCATGCCCTGGGCCGCGAGATTGATTTGCGCGTATCTATCATGCCCAGCGTGGTGGGTGAAGACGCCGTGCTGCGCGTGCTGGACCGCAAGGCGCTTAGTGAAGCGCAAGGCATCAGCCTGGAGGTGCTCGGATTTGCCCCAGACTTGCTGGCGCAAATCCGCGCGCAGGCAGAAGCGCCTTATGGCATGTTGCTGGTGACCGGGCCGACCGGTAGCGGCAAAACCACCACCTTGTACGGCATGATTTCCGAAATCAACCAGGGTGAGGACAAGATTATCACCATTGAAGACCCGGTTGAATATCAATTGCCCGGCGTGTTGCAGATTCCGGTCAATGAGAAAAAGGGTCTCACCTTTGCGCGCGGTTTGCGCTCGATTTTGCGCCACGACCCCGACAAAATCATGGTCGGTGAAATCCGCGACGGCGAAACGGCACAGATTGCCGTGCAGTCGGCCCTCACCGGGCATTTGGTGCTCACCACCGTGCACGCCAATAACGTGTTTGATGTGATTGGCCGCTTTACGAATATGGGCGTGGATGCCTACAGCTTTGTCTCGGCCGTGAATGTGATTCTGGCGCAAAGATTAGTGCGTGTGATCTGCCCGTTTTGCAAAGTGGATGATGTGCCAGAACCCGCATTGTTACGCAAATCTGGCTTGAGCGTTGAGACCACACAGCACTACCAGTTTAAAAAAGGCTGCGGCTGTGGCCAGTGCCATGGCAGCGGCTACAAGGGCCGCAAAGGCATTGCCGAATTATTGTTGTTTGACGACCGCATGCGCGAACTCATCGTCGCCAAAGCGCCGATTAGCCAGATCAAGGCTTTGGCGGCCACCACCGGTACACGGGCCATGCGTGACGCAGGCCTGGCGCTGGTGGCCGCAGGCGAAACCACATTGCAGGAGATTAACCGTGTTACTGCACTCTCCTGACCCTGGTGTGGATTGCCGCCTGGCCGATAGCCGCCGCTGGTGGCAGGCATGGACTGCGCCAGAATTGCGTCTGGTCATCACTTGTGACGCATTGGAAGTGTTCCAATTTCAACGCGCCTGGTGGCCGGGCAGTCGCCCGCAGATGGTTAGCCATCAACGTCATGCCTTACCAGGCAATGCGCACGATATATTGCCGCCAGACGCATTGTGGTCGACCTTATCAGACGTATTAGCGCCATTGGTGGACCAGCGCTGGCACGTGGTGGTGGTGCTTTCTAACCAGTATGCGCGCTGGCTGGTGCTGCCGTGGCAGGCCGAGATTCGCTCGCAGGCTGATCTGGCCGCGTATTACCGCCATGGCTTGCAGCAGGCCTTTGCCAGCGATGGCCAGGATTGGCAGATACAGGCGCAGCCGGGGGGGTATGGCCAGCCTATCTTGCTCAATGCCTTGCCAGTGGCCCTCATGCAACAATTACAAACCGTGCTGGCTACACATCGTTTGCTACCCGGCATCATCACCCCCGCCTGGACGCTGGCCGCCAACCTGGCCTTGCAGGTGATGCGTCAGCAAGGCTTGCCAGCCGAGGGCTGGATTGTCTGCCGCGAGACGGGCAGCTTAACCGTTGCCTGTCTGCTGCAAGGCTACTGGCAGCACATCCGTCAGGTGCCGGTAGACTCGCAATGGCAGCAGACCTTGCATCAACTATTGCTGCGTGAGCAAGCTATTCATCCCGCGCGTGCGGACTTGCCGGTTTTTTTACCACAAACGCCAGCGAGTAGCGTGAGGCAGCAGTCTGTGCCGCTGTTTGTTGAGGTGGCTGCGTTGGCCAGGCAGGGGAGTCACTGATGACGCAAGTGCGCATCAATTATGCGGCAGGTCGTCTGCCCGGGCCGATGGCGACATTGCTGGGTAGTCTGCTGCTCATAGGCCTGGTCTGCCTGGTGGTGATCTATCAACAGCTTGCCGAGGACAATACGCGCTTGCAGCAACAATGGCAGGCACGCCAATCGGCGCTGGCGGCGAGTCGGCAAGTGGCTGCTACGCCTGTGGTGAATCAGGCGCTGGCAGCGGACATCGCCGCGGCGCAGGTGCAGATTCAAACGCCGTGGTTAGCGTTGTTGAGTGGCCTAGAACGCGCACAGCAAGCGCAGCTGTACTGGCTGCAACTCTCCCCCGATGCCAAACGCAAACAGGTGCGCATGACGGTGCTGGCGCAGCAACGTCAGCAAGGCTGGGCGTTGGTCGAGCGGCTCAAAAAACAATCCGGCCTGGCCGACGTGAAACTCAAGGCCAGCGAAGCCACCGAAGTGAACGGCTTGCGCATGACCACCTTGCATCTGGAGGCCGGATGGCTGTTTTAAGCCCAATCCTGCAGCGCCTGCGCTTTGTCTGCCAGCAAACATGGCAGAGTCACCGTTGGCTGCTAGTCATGTTGCTCATCACGATGGTATTGTCTGCGCTGATCGCACAGGCCTGGTGGCTTCGCCAGACTCTTCAAGTCGCTATTCAAGCATTGCCAATGCAGACCAGGGAGGCCATGCAGGCCAGAGTTGCGCCCCTTACCCGCCCTGTCGCCACAACTGCGGCACAAACCTGGCCCGTTGAAGACGAAGCAGACCGTATCAGCGCCGAGATTCTGGCCACCGCGGATGCCATGGGCATGCTGTTTGAGCGGGCAGAGTTTCAGTCTATTGCGCTTGAACAGAGTCGCTTGCAAGTGCAGCGCATCAAATTGCCGCTCAAAGGCGATTATTTGCAGGTGCGTCACTTTTTGCAGCAGGTGTTGCAGCATTACCCCAGCCTGGCATTGAGCCAGTTTAAATTGCAGCGTAGCGATGTCATGCAACCTGAGCTTGAGGCTTATGTGGAGTTTAGTTTGTATACACGCAAGCGAGGTCAGCCATGATGCGGCGCGGATTCGTATGGGCCGCACTGGTATGCACCTTGCTGGCATGCTGGTGGGTAGAGCAGGCCGACGAACAGGCATCATCGCCTGCGGCGTCGGCTGAGCCTGCGCCGCGGCAGCGCGTGAGTTTGGCACAGGCGCTGCCTTTGCCAAATGCTCCAGCATCATACGCCACGGACTTACAACGCATTGCAGAAACGGCTCACAGCCTGACGACAGCCGATGATGCCGCGATTGATCTGTTTGCCGTGCTGCACCCAGCTTCGGCCGAGAGTGCACCGCCCGTTGCGCCTGAAGCTGTCAATCCATATACCTATGCCGGTCGCTTGCAAGAAGATGGTCGCTGGATCGTGTTTTTAACCGACGGTCAACAACAGTACGTGTTACACGCGGGGGACCGCTTTGCCGATGGCTGGCAGGTGGCGTTGTTGGATCAACAAAAAATCGTGCTGCAACATGCGGCCGAGCGCTTTGAAATCAGGCTGGATAATGGGGTGGTATTTTGAACAAGCAAGTGAAGCATAAAATGAGCCATTGGGCCTGGTGGTTGGGCTGCCCACTGTTATTGGCGGGATGCAGCAATCTGTTGCCCGCACCGCAAACCGGCGATGCCACGCTAGAGCAGGCCAGAATCTATGCCGCGCGCGGCCAGGACGATGAGGCCATCCAGCTATTGCAGCCCTTGGTCGATCAGTATCCGCGCCAGCCACAATACAAAAACTGGCTCACCTTGTTGCAAGAGAAAAAACTGCAAAAACAATTGCAGCAAGCTGATAGTTTGCAGGCCTCGCAGCAATACGATGCGGCGAGCGAGGCTTACCAGCAAGTGCTGAAGCTCTCGCCCAACAACCGTGCGGCCAGTGATGGCCTGCAAAAGGTGCAACTGGCACGCCAGCATGCGGCACAACTGGCACAAGTGCAATTAGCCATATCGGCAGAAGACCTGGCCGGGGCCGAATTTGGGTTACGTATCATTTTGGCTGAGCAGCCTGCACACGCTGAGGCGCGGCAATTATTCGAGCAGCTTGAGCAGAAAAAAAACGAGCGCAGCAGCGTGGTGCGGCCATTGCAGTCATCCCTTAAAAAGAAAGTCACGCTAGAGCTGAAAAACACGCCGATAAAAAATGCTTTTGAATACCTGGGCAAGGCGGGCGACCTCAATTTTTCGTTTGACCAGGAGCTCAACGAGGGCATACGCGTCAATGTCTTGTTGCGCGATACCCCAATTGAGCAGGCGTTGGAAGTGATTCTCACCAGCCACCAGCTGGGCAAAAAAGTGCTCAATAGCAATACCTTGCTGATTTATCCGCAAGCCCGCGCGGCGCAATATGAGGAGTTGTTTGTGCGCAGTTTTTACCTGACGCACATGGACGCCAAACGTGCGCTCAACATGATGAAAACCGTGTTGCGCGCCAGCGATGTGTATATGGATGAAAAGCTGAATACGCTGGTGATGCGCGACACCATGGACCGCATTAAAGTGGCCGAAAAACTGATTGCCTCGCAAGACCTCAATGAACCCGAGGTGATGCTCGAAGTGGAGGTGATGGAAATCAATCGCCGCAACCTGGAAAACGTGGGCATTCAGTACCCTACACAGATTGGCGTGGGCGTGCAGGGCAATGCGGCGGGTAACAGTAGTGGCACCCAACCGCAGGCGGGCAAGCTGACCTTGACCGAGTTGCGTAACTTTAATGGCAATCTGGGCGTGTTTTCAATCAATGATCCGGCCATTGTGCTTAACCTGCTGCATCAGGATACCGACACCAATTTGTTGGCCAGCCCCAAAATCCGCGTCAAAAACCGTGATCGCGCCAAGATTCATGTCGGTGACAAAATCCCAGTGCTGACCAGTGTGGCCAGTGCGCAGGGCTTTGTTAGCCAGAATGTGAATTATATTGAGGTCGGCATCAAGCTCGATGTCGAGCCGGTGATCCAGATGCAGGACCAGGTCAGTATCAAAGTCGGCATGGAGGTCAGCAATATTACCGATCAGGTCACCACCAGCTCTGGCGTGCTGGCGTACACCATCGGTAGCCGCAACGCCAATACCACCTTGCAGTTACGCAATAACGAAACGCAGATTCTGGCCGGACTATTCCGTGACGATGAGCAGAAAACCCGCCGCAAAGTACCAGGCCTGGGCAACTTGCCGCTGATAGGCAAACTGTTTAGCAGCAACAATGAAGACAAGCGCAAAAACGAAATTGTATTGCTGATTACACCGCGCATTATGCACAACCTGAGCCCGGCCAGTGCGGTCTATAGCCTGATTCCTTCCGGCATCGCCGCCACGGCTAATCCGGTGGGCGCGGGTGGCGCGCGCGCCGTGCAGTCTAGCGACACACCGTCTAACCCGGTTGCTACGCCTCTCAATAGCTCGAATGACCGTGCAAGAGTGGATGCAAACTTTGCTGATCAATTGATCAATTCGGCGCCACCTAATCCAGCGGCGAGCCCCAATACCATGATTATTCAGAGTCAATAAACGTGTGTATGCCAGGTCAGCGAACGTATGGATTTACATTAGTCGAGTTGTTGGTGACGCTGGCCTTACTCGCATTGCTGGTGACCTCGGCCAGCCCGGTGCTGCAACTCAACGCCAAGCGTGACAAAGAGCGCGAACTCAAGCGCGCCTTATGGCAAATCCGTGATGCACTGGATGCGTATAAAGACGCGGTCGATCAGGGCCTGATTAAGAAGACGGCCGAGGGGAGTGGCTATCCACCTAATCTGGCAATCCTTGTGACTGGCGTTGAAAATGCACAAGACGCCAAAAAGAAAAAACTGTTTTTTTTGCGCCGCATTCCGCGCGACCCGTTTGCGGCAGATGCCACGCAAAGCAATGCCGCCACCTGGCAAATCCGTGCCTACGATGGGGCGTTGGACGACATGGCGCAAGACGTCTATGACGTGTCGTCGCGCTCGCCTACCATCGGCATTAACCAACAACCTTATAGCGCGTGGTAACACCATGAAACGTGGATTCACCTTGATTGAAATGCTGGTGGTGCTGGCGATTCTGGCCATGTTGCTGACGATTGTCTCGCCCAAATTTATGCATATGTTGCAGCGTTCTAAAGAAACCACTTTACGTCATGACCTGCTGACCATGCGTGACGCCATTGATAAATTTTACAGCGACAAAAACCGCTACCCAGAAACGCTGGACGAATTGGTCGAACGCCAATATCTCAAAGCCATCCCGCCTGACCCGGTGACTGAGCGCGCGGATACCTGGGTGATTACCTTGCCACCGAATATAGACGAGCAAGGCAGTGTGTTTGATGTGCATAGCGGTTCGACGCGATTAGCTGAGGATGGCACGCCCTATGCGCTGTGGTAGGCCGCCTGACTGCGGCTTTGTGCTGATCGGCATGTTGATGCTGGTCATGCTCAGTGGCCTGGTGATGGCGCAGGCCAGCATGCGCTGGCACACGCAGGTGCTGCGCGAGCGCGAGGCAGAGTTAATCAAGGTCGGGCTGGCTTACCGCGACGCCATTGGCCGTTATTACAACCAGACGCCAGGCGTGGTCAAAACCTTTCCGCCCACCCTCGAGGCCTTGCAGGAAGATAGCCGTTTTCCGACCGCGCGCCGCCATTTACGCAAACCCTACGTCGACCCCATCACACAACGTGAAGGCTGGGGTATTGTCGAGGCCCCCAGTGGCGGCATCATGGGGATTTACAGCCTGTCTGACAAACCACCTTTTAAAACCAAAGGTTACCGCGGCGAATTGCAGCATCTCAATGACAAACGCTATTACGGTGAGTGGTACTTTGTCTACTTGCCGCAGCCGCTAGGCCTCAATACTAGTGGCATGTGATTGTGTAAAGTTATGTTATTGACGTCAGGCTTTTAGCTCGCCCAGCGATTAAACATATGAAGGGATGTAAATGTGAGAAATTCCTGTCGTTGATGGGGCTTTTTCCTTGTATGCACTTTTGCCTGGTTAACCGCGGGACCAAAGTGCAGTAAGCACCCGGATTATTTCTAATCTGATTTTTATAATGGAGCGTGCTGTGGACTTAGTGCCTGATATTGTTGATCTTGTGTTGGTTTTGCTGGGCGTGTTGTCGGTGCTGGTGTGGTCCATCATCCTGATGAAAAGCTGGGCCTGGTTTAAGTCGCGCAATGAGGCGAACCACTTTTTATCTGAGTGGCAGCAGGTGAAAACCATTTATGAGTTGCCAAAAATTATCTCCCATAGCAATAGCAGTTTTGCGCGTTTGTGCGATGCCGGTATGCGGGCGATGAACGAGGTGATGGCGAATTCGGTGTTGCGCAGAAACGAGCGCCAGGAGGTGATTTTGTTGTCTCTCAAGCAGCAGGCTTATCTGGAGCAAAAGCGCATGGATGGCGGCGTGGCAGTGTTGGCGAGCATAGGCTCTACGGCGCCGTTTATCGGTTTGTTTGGCACGGTATGGGGCATTATGAATGCGCTTAAAACCATCACCGCCACCGGTTCTGCCGGGCTGGACGTGGTGGCCGGGCCGATTGGTGAGGCGCTGATTGCGACGGCGATTGGCATTGCCACGGCGGTGCCTGCCGTGCTGGCTTACAACTATTTTATGCGCAAGCAAAAAGTGCATAAGGCAGACATGGAGCAAGTGGCCAGCCGCTTTCAATCACTGCTGACGCAGTCAGGCGCGGAAGGCTAATATCATGGCGATTTTAGGTGATAGTGACAATGAAGACCTGGTAAGCGAAATCAATGTGACGCCGCTGGTGGATGTGATGCTGGTGTTGCTCACCGTGTTTATTGTGACGGCGCCTTTGTTGATGAATGCAGTGAAGGTGAAGCTGCCGCAAGCCAGTGCCGAGGTGGCGATTACCACGCCTAAAACAGCACATATCAGCGTGACGGATGCGGGTGATGTGTTTTTGGACCAGCAACGCCTGGCGCTGGAAGGCTTAACCCCGGCGCTGGGCCAGCTCAAGCAAAGCCAAGACCCGGCGGTGGAGATTTATGCCGACGAGCACGCGCAATACGGCGTGGTGGCCAAAGTGTTGGCGGCGATTCAGCGCGCAGGCATTAGCAAATTTAGTTTTGTGATGTCGCCAGAGGTTGGGAAATAAAGGCATGAGCAGCCTGATTTACCCTGAGCAGCAAGACTATTCGCTGATTTGGCGGGCGGTGATTGTCTCGCTGGCGCTGCATGCGCTGGTGGTGGTGTTTTATCCGGCACTGAGCCAGATTGAACTGCCCAAGCTGCCAGACCGCCTTGAAATTGAGTTTTTTTCGATCAAAGCTGCAGCCCCAAGCGTGCAAGCGGTGGCGCCGCCGACAGAGGTGGCTAAGCCGCTTGAGCCCCCTAAGGCGACGACTACGCCTGTGGTGAAGCCACAAACGCCGGTAGAAACACCCAAACAGGTGTTGGCGGCGCCAAGCAGTCAACCGTCGGATTACCGTGTGCCAGAGCAGGTCGCCCCCGCCAAGGCCGAGCCAGCGCCCGTGACCCCGGCAGCCGCCACGCCTAGCGTGAGTGCGGCAGAGAGTGCGCAGCCCGCGGCGAATGACGCCCCTGCCAAAGACAGCAAACCCAGCGTGGCGGCCAGTGCAACGCCAGCCAGCAGCGAGTCTGAGGAGTTAAATGCCGGTGATACCGATGCCTGGGGCGATTATGGCGAGCAATTGCGTGCGCTAGTGGGTAAAAGCAAACAATATCCGGCCATTGCGGTGCGCCGCCATCTCGAAGGCGAGGCGACGGTGGTGGCGCAGTTTGTGCGCGGTGAGCTGGTGAATGTGTCACTGGCTGGCAGCAGCAAGCATGTGCCGCTGGATGAAGAGGCGATGCGCATGGTGAAAAAAGCCATTGCACAGCTGGGCGTGAAAGACAGTTTAAAAAAGAAGAGCTTCAAAATAACAATACCAGTGAATTTTAAACTGGAGTGATCCCTTCGCGGTTTCCCGAAGGCTGGCGTCATTAGAAAGTAAATCCCTCACTTTCGCTCAATGGTGGCGCCTGCTCTATGTAACCCCTGTCATTTGCCAATTTTCCTCCGGCAAGTGCAGGGGATTTTTTTGCCTAATATGGGTGAATGCTTAGTGATGCGTTAACTGGTTTTGTATGAGTTCGCTCAGCCAATCCATCAAAATTCGCACCCGTTTAGATAAGTTCCGACGATGCGGAAACAACAGTGAAACCGTCATGCTTGGTGCAGTGAATGAGGGCAATATCTCCACTAACTGACCGCTGGTCAACATTGCCATTGCGCCAAGCTTGGGCGCCTGCATGATGCCTAGTCCGGCGGCGCAGGCAGCGCGGTAAGCATCGGTGTTGTTGACGCAGATACGGCTGCGCATTTTCACGCGATGGAATTCTCCGTCTAACTGATATTCAAACGCATCAAAGCGGTTGTTGCTGCTGGTCTGGTAGTGAATCAAATAATGTTGCTGCAAATCGTCTATGCTTTTGGGTGTGCCGTATTGGGCGAGGTAAGCCGGGCTGACGAAGTTGCTTTGCTGCATTTCACCTATCCTGCGCATGATCATGCCAGATTCATCGACCTTACCGGTTCTGACCACGCAGTCGTAGCCTTCACTGACCAAATCGACTTTACGGTCTTCGCTGCTGATTTCTATATTGAGGTTGGGGTGGCGCTGCAAAAAAGCGGGCAGGGCGGGGATAACCAAATGCCTGGCCATGGGCTGTGACATATTCACCCGCACGATGCCTGTGACCTGGCTGTCGTCGCGCATGAACAAGGTTTCCAGTTCTTCTATCTCACTCAACACGTCTTTGGCTTTTTCGTAAAACAACTGGCCGTCTGGCGTGAGTTGTACTTTGCGCGTGGTGCGGTGAAACAGCTGTGTTTGTAGCCTGGTTTCCAGTTGCTGAATGGCTTGCGACACGCTGGCTTTCGGCAGGCCCAGGCTATCGGCCGCTTTGGTAAAGGAGCCGAGTTCGGCGACGCGCATAAAACGCTTCAGGCTTTCAGTGCTATCACTCATGTGTGCTTTATTGTTCGTTTATTGTGAACAGTATAATTATTAATGGTTAATTTATCTTTAATTTTAATACCAATAAACTACGCACATCTTTCATCAACACAGGAGAATGAGCATGGTTAGCAAAATTGCATTGATTACAGGTGGTAGCCGTGGGTTGGGTAAAAATACCGCGTTGGCGATGGCAAGGCAGGGCATTGATGTGGTGCTGACTTACCAAAGCAAGCAGGCGGCTGCGCAAGAGGTGGTCAACGAGATTCATGCCTTGGGACGTAAGGCGGTGGCTTTGCCACTGGATGTGGCGCAAGTGAAGACGTTTGATGCGTTTGCCAGTGCTTTGAGCCAAGCGTTGCAAACACATTTTCAGGCGGAAAAGTTTGATTTCCTGATTAACAATGCGGGTACTGGTCTCACCGCTCCTTTTGCTGAAACGACGGAACAGGTGTTTGATGACATGGTGAATATCCACCTGAAATCCACCTTCTTCGTGACGCAGAAATTGCTGCCATTGATCAATGATGGTGGCCGCATTATCAATATCTCGAGTGGCCTGGCCCGCTTTACATTGCCTGGCTACAGCGCTTATGCGGCGATGAAAGGCGGCATTGAGGTATTGACGCGCTACATGGCTAAAGAACTGGGTGCACGTCAGATTGCGGTGAATACGGTGGCGCCGGGGGCGATTGAAACCGATTTTGGCCAGGGCCTGGTGCGCGATAACCAAGAGGTGAATGCCTATATTGCCGGTCAGACTGCGCTTGGCCGAGTGGGGATGCCGGATGATATTGGCCCGATGATTGCGAGTCTGTTGTCGGAGAATAATCGCTGGGTGAATGCGCAGCGCATTGAGGCTTCCGGCGGCATGCTCATTTAATCAGTTTGAAAAAAGTAAAACGGGCAGCGAATGGCTGCCTGTTTTTTATTACTGAGCCTGTTGGCCGAGAAGCTATTTCTGTAGTTAGACCTCAATATAGAGAGTCATGGTAGTCGCTTCAAATTGCTCAAAATCACTTGCTTTGCAGTTGGGTGAATTGCGTTTTGTAGTCTTCTATCCATTGTTGTGCATGCAGGCGTTGTTTGGCCGTTGTGGTGGCATGCAGGCTGGCAATGGTTTCACAGCTGAGTTGAGTGACTGTCTCGATATGCGCCTGATAAGCGGCATTGGGGCTGGTTTGCATGCGCTCGAAACCTGCGCGCACCAGTTGCGACTTTTCTTCGTTTGATGATGCGAGGTTGCGTAATGCTTTGAGAATATCCAATGCATCTTCGTCGCGCCGCAAAATCTCAGCATAGATGATGGCCGGATTAATGTCACTCTTGGCAATCACTTGTTTTAAAAGGTTGATTTGTTTTTCGTTTAAATCGCCATAGACTTTTTCAGCAAACTCTTCGGATTTTTCTAGCCTCACTTCCCGCTGTTCTTCGGTCGTCTCCTGCCACCATTCTTCTTTCCATTCCTGGTTGCGTTTTTCGAGCTTTTTTTGCAAATGTTGCAGTTGTTTATCGCTCAGCGTGCCAGCGATCTCCACAATCATGGGGATCATTTTTATTTGTAGCGTTTGCAGATTTGATTTGATGGACTCTATGCGCTGGCAGGCTGTTTGTGCTGTCACATCATGACTTAGATCATCGTGTATGGTATTGAGCAGCGAAACATAACGCGGTAGCTCGTTTTGGCGATGCCAGGCATGTACATCCTGCAGGGCGAGTTTAAGTTTGGTTTTTTGCGCGTCATTAAAACTAAAGTAATCATCCAGCCGCCATGCGATGAGTGCCGGTGCGTTGTTGTAAGCGGTTTTTACCAGGCTACAACTGGCCATGGTCATCGCAATCAGCAAAAGTAAAAAGGGGGTGATGTTTCGCATGGCTATACGACCTTGGTTGACCAGCTAAGTTTACGAGCCCATCAATTTGTATGCACTACGCGCAAGGTTGATGTGCGTTTCTGACCAGCTTTACCCTGGTTTAGTGATAAGAATAGGGTGGCGCAGGCAGCGTACGCTGCCTGTTTAAATGGCCTACGGCTTACGATTGGGCGGTGGTGGAGGCGGGTAATAGCCTGAGCGGGTACTTGCTGGGGCCGGGCTGGTGTCTTGCGAGTAGGTTCTCGCCATGCTGGCCGGGACCGGGATGCGGTGTCCGGCGGCGTACATGCATTGGTAATAGGCGTTGTCGTATTTATCCTGCGCGTTCATGCCGCTCACGGCGGCGGTATTGCTGCCAATCGCACCGCCTGACAAGGCGCCCATGCCCGCGCCGATGGCCGCGCCTTGGCCACCGCCTGCTGCGGCACCGATGGCCGCACCGACCACAGTGCCCACAGCCGTGGTGGTGGCGAGGCTGGCATTGTATTGCTGGTTGACTGTTTTACCGCCAATTTGGGTCAAGGCAAAGTCGCGGCAGGATAAGTCGTCTGCCCTAAAACGATTAAAGTCTTTGCCGGTGCCCGGCAGCGCCATATTGCTGGGGCCGGTGGGGTTGGTGGCACAGGCTGAGAGCGCCAGCGCGGCCAGCACGATAATGAGCTTAGGATGCGTATTCATGTGGGTCATCCTATTTGGCCGGTGGCGTGGGCGTGACTTGCTTCCAGTCTGCCGCGCACTCTTTGACGTAAGGATAATAGCTGTCAGAGGGCTCGCAGTAATACCAGTAGCTCTGGCCGTTATTGCCCGCACTGGCGGTGGGCGGCGTGGTTTGTGCTGGGGCGGGTGGCGTAGTGCTGCTGGCCCCGCTGCCTTGTTCTATATAGACCTGCGGCTGTGGTTGGGTGATGACCACTGGCGGTGGGTTATACACATAGGGATAAGGGTAGGCGTAAGGCGAATACGCATATGGAAAATAGGGGTAGGGCGCGCCAAAATAAACGCCGACACCCCCATGCCAACCGCCGCCATGCCAACCACCACGGCCTGGCGGGTGTGCCTGGGCGATGGTGCTGGTGAGCGCCAGTGCCGCAACCAAGCCGGTTAACCATATTTTTTTGACGTTTTTCATATTGCCTCCATTACACGCATGCTTAATTTCTCAGACCAAAATATAGATCAATGTATCCGCATGAACAGCGGCCAGTTTGTATCAGAGTGTATCGGGCACCCGCCATTTGCATGGCCTGCGCCTGATAGTGTTAGGCAGCCTGGCCGCAACTGCGGTATGCTAGTCAAGACCCCTTTGCAAAGCGATTTATCTTATGCAACAACAATCTATCCAGCAGATCAATCTTTCTTACGACCAGCAACAAGACCGTTTGCTGATGAAGGCGGCTGTGAGTGAAACGCAGGAAATCCAGGTGTGGCTAACTTACCGCATCGCGCGGCAGATGTTTAATGTGTTAAACCGTGAGGCGCATTTGCCGGTCTCGGCGTTGGCACTGGGCGAGGCTGTGCCGCTACCTGCGGTCCAGTCACCTACCGAGGCGACCCGCCAATTTGAAGCCGAGGCAGAGGCGGTGCATCAGCTGGATGACCTGGACTTTGCCACGGCCTATCAACAGCGGCCGTCGGTGGTGAGTGAACAGGCCTTATTGGTGGTTGATACGCGGTTTGTGTCGATTAACGACCAGTTAAACCATATGCAACTGGTCTGCGCCAATGGCATGAATGTGAACATGAGTTTAAATCACCCATTGGTGCTGGCGATTAGCCGCATGTTAATGGTCGCCAGCCAGGAGGCAGGCTGGGGATTGTCCGTGTTCAAGCACAAGGAACCAGAAGCCGTTTCGAGCATCGTAATGCAGGTACCCACAGAAAAACAGGTATTACATTAATGGATTACACCACCCTCGGGGACAGCGGCATTCGCGTCTCCAAAATCACGCTGGGCACCATGACCTTTGGTGACCAGAACACCCAGCAAGATGCTAACAACCAACTAGATTTTGCCTTGTCGCAAGGTATTAATTTGATTGATACCGCCGAGATGTATCCGGTGCCGCCACGGGCCGAGACGGTGACACGGACCGAGACCATTCTCGGCCACTGGATGAAAACACAAGTGCGTGACCGCTTTGTGCTGGCGAGTAAAGTCGCAGGCCCCAGACGCGGCATGCAATGGATACGTGGCGGCCCGACGGGCATGGATAGAGCCAATATCCGCCAGGCGGTGCACGACAGCCTGACGCGTTTGCAAACCGATTATCTGGATGTGCTGTATTTACATTGGCCGGAGCGAAATGTGCCGATGTTTGGCCAATATCAGTTTGACCCGCGCGCCGAGCGCGATGCCAATGATCAGCCGCTAGACTGGGTGCCGATTCAAACCCAGCTGGAGGTGCTGGCAGAGTTGATACAAGAAGGTAAAGTGCGCGCCATCGGCTTGAGCAATGAGCAACCGTGGGGCGTGATGGAGTTTTTGCGCATCGCCCGCGAGCAAGGCTTGCCGCGCATTGCCGTGTTGCAAAACTGCTATAACCTGATGAATCGCGGCATGGAGTTTGGCATGACAGAGGTGCTGTATCGTGAGCGCATCAGTTTGGCCGCCTATTCGCCGTTGGCGTTTGGGCATTTAACCGGCAAATATGTAGACGACCCGGCCACGCCTGGCCGTGTGACGCTGTTTTTGGGCTATGCCCAGCGCTACAAAAAACCGGGGGTGCCCGCTGCGGCCAAAGCCTATGCCGAGCTGGCGCGTGCGCACGGACTCACGCCGACGCAGTTGGCACTCAGTTTTGTCTATCACCGCTGGTTTGTCGGCACCACTATTATTGGCGCCACCAGCATGACGCAGTTACAGGAAAATATTGCCGCTTATCAAACGCCTTTGAGTGATGAGGTGTTGAGCGCCATCGAGCAGCAACATCTGATGATGATGAATCCGGCGCCTTGATCGGGCGTTTCGCAGAAGGGAATCCTTATGTTTGTGTTTAACAACCTGCGCAGCTTATTGCGACGCAGTTTTACTGTGTTTATGGGCACATCTCTGTTTGTGGGCATGTTTGCCGGTCAGGCGCAGGCCGCAGGCATGCAAGAGATGCAAAATGCCTTGCGCACCTGCCAATCCGAATTTGCGACCGATGCCAGTCGGCGTCTGGTTTGTTTTGATAAAGTGGCCGAGCAATATACGCCTACCCACCTGGTGCCGCCGATCTTAGCCCCTAGCCAGCAGGAGCTGGTGAAGAGTGTCGATGCCGAGACCGGCTATCTCTCGCGCAAATGGCATTTGAATAGCCAGGACGAGCTGCATTTTACCGACCTCGAAACGCATCAGCTGAATTACCTGATCACCACCTATTCAAATAATCCAAACGATGTGCCGACCTCGCCCTCGCGCCCGAATACGCAAGACCGCGACCTCGGCCATAATGACCTCCATTTTCAAATCAGCCTGAAAACGCAGTTGATGAATCTGTCGGACTGGCTGCCTAAAAACCAGTGGGTGCAAAGCGCCCGCTTGTGGGGCGCGTATACCCAGCAGTCGTTCTGGCAAGTGTATAATGAAGCGCAGTCGCGTCCGATGCGCGATCACAACTACTCGCCCGAGCTGATTTTGTCGTTGGGGTTGAACAAGCCCACCGAGCAAAGCAGTTGGCTGAATGCCATGCCGGATATGCTCAATGTGGGCCTGGTGCATGAGTCCAACGGTCGCTCGCAGCCGCTGTCACGCAGCTGGAACCGCCTCTACCTGCAAGGCGGCTGGCAGTTGAATGAGCGCTATAGTTTGCTGGTGCGGCCGTGGTGGCGCATCCCAGAAAACAAGTCGGATGACGATAATCCGAATATCAGTAAATACATGGGCTATGGCGATGCGATACTGCGCTGGGACAACGAAGCGAATACCACAGCGGCCAGCGTGACCTTGCGCAACAATATGCGCAGCGATAATAAAGGCTATGTGAAGTTTGACGTGCAATATAAACCACTTAAAACCGAAAGCGTGCGTTTTTACGCCATGCTGGCCAGTGGTTACGGCGTGTCGCTGCTTGATTACAATCAGGCGCAAACCATGTTTGGCATCGGCTTTGCGGTGGGCGAGTAGTGTGTTCGGTATTCCCTGTGGCTCAGTAAAATCATGAGCCGCTTTTAAGGATGCTGCGCAAGCATTGTGCGGGTTGTCTGCGTATAGTGATACTTAACGAGTTGGAAACAACTTAATCAACAAACACATCATCAAGGAGAAACACCATGTGGACTAAACCAGCTGCTACAGAAATGCGTTTTGGCTTTGAAGTCACTATGTACGTGATGAACAAGTAATTCAAGCGTTAACTTGCAAAACAACAAACCCGGCCTAGTGCCGGGTTTGTTGTTTTTTGCGCCTGCCTGGTGATAATCGTTAAGCAGCGCCAGTGGCCGTGCTTAAGTGGTGAGTCACTGCGGTGACCAGCACCAGCCGCGATTGCAGTGCATAATGAATCAGCGCGGTGTTGTTCGTTAGCCCCATCTTTTTGAGAATTTTAGACCTGAAGACACTGACCGAGCCTGGTGTAATGGCCAGTTCTGCGGCAATGGCATTGATCGCCTGACCTTTAATCAATTTGAAAAATACTTGTAGCTCGCGAAGCGACAGGTGGTCGTGTGGCAGGCGACGGCTGTCGGTAAGTAACGGCTTAAGCAATGCCTGATGCTGCGGTAGCACGTAGCGTTGCCCGCGCGTGATGGTGTGAATCGCCGGCATCAGTTGCGCGCTGTCTGCGCTATAGGGCAAATAGCCCGCACAACCCAGGCGCATAAAATGCAACATGCGGTCTGCGTGTTCACTGCCATTGACGATGAGAATCGGCAGCTCAGCACACGCCTGCTTGAGATCGCAAAACAGTTCGAGGCCGTTTGTTTCTGCGGCAGACACATCCAGGATGACCGCATCGTATGCATGTTGGCGCATGCTTAATTTCGCGGCGCGCACGCTGGCAACCTCTGCGGCTAAGTGCAGCCCAGGGTCATTGCGTAGCAGCGTTTTTAATGCGCAACGGCTAAGCGCATGGCCGTAAATTAACAGAATATTTTTCATGGCTGGTGGTCTATGGTCATTTATGGCCGTCCATTGTGGCTATTGTTGTGCCACTTTGCGGTTGCCTTTCACGTGCCAAATCACATTGCCGACATCATCTGCCACCAGCAAGTAACCTCTTTTATCGTGCAGCACATTGGCTGGCCGTTGTGGCACCAGGCCCTCTTGCTGCAGTGTTTCGGTCAGCAGGTCCAAGGGTGTCTTTGCACGGTTATCTGGCAAGGGGGACATTGTCTGATTGGCAGGGTCAGATTCAGCGCTCTCTGCCATTGGCGTCACCTGTTGTTCTGTCACCGCCACAGGCGTGACGTGTGTCTGCCCGGTGTGATAAGCAAACTGCAACAGCGTGTCGCTGTTGGCCATATATAGGGTATCGCCGACCAGCGCCACGCCAACAGGTAACGCGGTCTCTTGAATAAACACGTGCCGTTCGTCAGCCACGCCATCGTCATTGTTGTCGCGCAACAAGGTAATTTGGTACTGGCTCGTGGTTTGATCACCTGCGCCATGCAGGCGCTTCTGATGCATCCACTGCTTGAGACTAAAGCCAGCATTCGCCGGCTGAGGCTTGCTTTCTCCGACCAGAATATCGCCATTGGGCAAGGCGTATAGCCAGCGCGGGTGAGACAGGTGATTGGCAAATGCCACCACCTTGCTGGCTGGCATAGACATCGCTTGTTTGCCCGCTGGCCAGCGCAGAGTTTCTGCCGCTTGCGTGGTTGAAAACCAGCTTGGCTGATGGGCGACATTTTGCGCATTGGTATGTACTGCGCTTGATGCGGAGCTCGCTGGCGATTGTGAGCAACTGCTTAAGGCCAGCATACATAGCGAGGCAAGTAGCCGCTGTTGTGGTTGAGTGGGGGACATCCGTGTGTGTTGCATCAGGCCGCCTCCTAGTTGGTTAATCACATCGGCGTGTGGCAAGCACCTGGTGCATGCCGGTCACGCCCTGTTCAAACTGGATGACGCTGGCAGTCAAGGCCAGACGCCAGATTCGGTAAGTGCGTTCGCTCAGGTTGGCGGCAATCGAGGCGTGCTGTGCCTCCAGATTTTTCAGCCACTCGCGCAAGGTCATCATATAGTGCCTGCGCAAACCTTCTACGTTAAACACGTCAAACCTGGCGTTGTCCATATGCTGCAACACCTGCGCAAACGACGTTAACTCGCCTGCAGGATATCGCTGGCGGTTGATGAGTCCGCTAGCAGCCTCTTGCGGACGCGGTGCATGTTCACTCCCTGTATGTCCACCTGTTACATGTTCAGTGGTCATGACATGGCTTAAAAATAATCCACCAGGTTTCAGCGCGGCATATACCTTGGCCAAAAACGCCGGGTATTGCGCGGCCCCAATCTGTTCGGCAATGCCAATAAAAACGGCTTTGTCGTAACTGGCCAGAGCGGGCAGGCGGTCGTCCTCAGCCAGCGCTATCTTGACCAAGTGCGTCAGACCTTGTTGCTGTACTTGTCTGGTGGCATAGGCATATTGTGCTGGATTTGTTGTGATGCCATGCACAAACACACCATAGTGTTTAGCCGCCCAGCAGGCCAGTCCGCCCCAGCCGCAGGACATATCCAGCAACGTTTCCCCATGCTGCAAACGCAATTTCTGGCAGATCAGCGTCAGTTGCGTTTGCTGGGCTTGCGACAAGCTAGTGCCAGCGCCGGTGAAATACGCACAGGAGTACAACATCTGTTCATCCAGCCAGTATTGATAAAAGGCATCCGCGACTTCGTCATTCAACGGCATCGCTGATGGCGTTTGCGTGCGCGCAGTGGCCGCCGCGCGCGCCGTCGCAATGTCACGCACCTGATGTGCATGCGGGCGATCTGCCAGTGTCAGTGCCCGAAACACCAGGCCAAGTTTTTCATGTAGCGGTAAACACAAGGATTCAACATGCTCGCGCAACTGCATGGCGGCATGAAAGTCGCCATGAATCTGCAGCTCACCTGCGCAGTAGGCTTCTAGCAGTCGTTGCGGGTTACTAAACCAGACCATGTCACGCAACACCGAGGCTTGCTCCAGACAAAAGGTAAACACGGGCGCGCCATCGCCTATGGTCAATACGCGGCCATTCCACAAACGCACGGCAAACGGATCCGCAAAGCCCTGAAATAAGCGGTTAAGAATGTAACGGGCCTGGGCCATGTCATCATCACTGTTAGTGTCAGGTTGCAGTGGTGATGACATGGCTAAAGCCTGCACGGGATAAGGACTCATGACGTACTCCTACTCAAAGACTCAAGCGGTCAAAACGTTGTTTTTGAAAAAACTTATTTTTTTAAAAATGATGGTTAATCGATACCCGCCAACCTATGGTGATCAGCCTGCGCGGCTGATTAATTCCTAGGCGCGAATAAGGCGAATGATTCTCATCTGCGAGCAGTGTAGAAATGAAGCCTGCAGCCAAGTATCGGGCACTGGCTGATTGTCTTGTCAGAGGTGTCTGACACCGTCAGTGAGTCGTCCGTGAGTGAGTCATCATAGTCACGCTATCCAGCACATCGATTTTTGCCGACGATGGCGCTACGATTGCCAGGCTGGTTGAGGCGGGTGGCTGCGTTGTCCGAATCTTCCTACAGCAAATTCCGCCGTTGTGAGATGGGCGCCGGGAAGTGTTTTATACATAATGAGTGCCGACAACTCGTCAATCAAGAACACACTCAACCATTAGGAGAACGACATGAATCGCACCCTTGGCTTCGGCCTGCTGGTATTAGTTGCTGGACTCACCGCCTGTGATAAACAGGCCTCAACGACTGGCGCTGCGGGCGCCGCTGCCAGCGGCGAAACCATTAAATTCGTCAAAACGCAGGACGGCTCGCCGCTGGAAATCAAGGCTGAGTTGTTTGATACACCTGCGGCCAAAGAATTTTTAGCCACCGGTAAAAACCCTTATGTGGGTAAAGAAGATGCGATTGCCCAAGGTAAAAAAACCTTTCAGTTGTATTCTTGCACCCAGTGTCATGGCCCTGAGGCGGGTGGCCAAGTTGGCCCTGCATTGACCGGACCTAATTACAACTATGCCAAAGACGCGACGAATAAAGGCATGTTTGAAACTGTCTGGAACGGCACCAATGGCGGCATGGGGGCGAAGGGCAAAGGCCTGATGGATCCTTCAGATCCAAACAATGGCATTACCCCGGATGAGTTGCTGAAAGTGATTGCCTGGATCCGCAGTCATGGCAGCTTGACTGGTAATGAGGCCGTCGGCTCATAACACGCTGAGTGCCGATGATCGGCGCGCATGATGCGCAGGGCAGAGCGCCTAGGGGAAATCTTAGGCGTCCTGCCTGCTTTAAACTGCTTGGCGTTGCTCAAGTTTTAAGATGATGAACTCAGCAGGCCTGACCGCTGCCATGCCAATCTCAACCCGCATCAATCCTTGCCCAATGTCGGCTGCCGTCATGGTCTTTCCCAGCCCGATATTGACGAAAAAAGCATGCTCAGGCTTGCGGCCTTGTAATGCGCCTTGTCGCCATAGCATGGTTAAAAAATTTTCGATCATGGCTTGTGTGCGTACCCAGGTGTTGGCATCGTTAGGTTCAAACATCAGGGCTTGCAAGCCCTGGCTCACCGAGGCCTCTACCCAGCTAAACAAGCGCCGCACATTGATATAGCGCCATTCGTTGTCATTGCCCGCCAGAGTTCTGGACCCCCAAATCAGCGTGCCTTTACCACTGAATTTGCGCAGGATGTTGATCGATTTACCGGTGTCCGCATCCACGTTGTAAGATTCCTGTTGAGCGTTGTTGAGGTTAAATAAGGGCGCAACCACCTGATTCAGCGAGACATTGGCTGGCGCTTTCCACACGCCACGGCTCTGGTCAATGGCGGCATAGGCCCCGGCCACCGCCCCGGTTGTCGGCAAGGTGTTCAAAGCGATGTTGGCGGCATCTATCCATTGTTTTGCCTGCACATACTGCTGGTAGAGCTGTTGGTTAAGCCGTTGTAATTGTGCCTGAGAGTCGGGCGTGACAGGCGCCAGACCGGCAGCGCGGATGTCTGCAATCAGCGCCAGCATGGCAGCATCCTGCGTCAGTTGCGCAACATCGACGATGCTGCCATCACTTTTGCGGTTAAACACCAGCTGGTTAAAGTCGGTGTTTCTGGTTAGGTTAGCTAGCAACCACGGGCCGTAAGCCGCACCATATTTCAGGTGTTCATCCCCCACGTGCTGTTTAAAACGGCTGGCTTCTGCCGCAAAGTCTGTCAGCGTGTTTTTAAACCGCAGGTCAAACAATGCAAAGCGGTTTTGCACCCGAGCGCATTGCGCTAAGGCTGCCGCCTCCAGGGTGTGCGCTTCTTCGCAGCAGGCCGCCTCCGGCATCACGATCAGGGTCGGCAACGGTGCTGCTTCCAGTGCGTCCAACCCGGCGGCTAGTTGGCTGGCGTCCACCTCACCACTATAGTCCCCCACCGACATAATCACGCACTGGCTGCCGCCATTGGCAAAAAATAGCCGCACGCTGTCATAGAGGTAAAACGGCTGGTCAAGCGTGGCATCGACCACTTGCGCGGGGGCGCCCTGTGCTTGTGCCGCCAGCCACAACGTGATGCGCTGCACGGGCGGTCCGCCAAACAAGGCTTCATAATCGAGCAACGAGTACACGGTGGTTGCCACCCGCAATAATGACGCGCCTTGTTGTGTGGCCTGTTCGGTATAGCCGATAAAAGCAGGGATCGCCGTGTCTAATGCCGGCACACTGGGCGGCAATCTCGTCACTTCTTCTATATAAACGCCAGGTGTATTGAAGGTCGCCATGTGTTGCCTCCTCCCAATTGAGCGATACATTACAGTAGCCAGGGGCTGCATCTATGCTCCCCATTATAGGCGGTTAGGCAAAGCGTGGTGAGGGTTTAGGGTTGGCGCGCGTAAACGTTAAAACGCCCCATAGGAATCGCACTGATTCCTATGGGGCGCAGGCGGGTAAACGCTTATTGAGCCACGACAATGTCGTCTTTCACGGCGGTCACACCTTTCACATTTTTAGCTAATAACACCGCTTTATCGGCCTCGGCTTTGGATTTCACCACGCCGGACAATTGCACCAGACCATTGCTGTCTGTCTCTACTTTAATGTCGGTCGCACTCACTGCTTTATCCTTGGCAAACGCAGTTTTCACTTTAGCCGTGATCACAGAGTCTTCTACCTTAGTGGTTATCGAGTCACCATCCGCCGCAAAGCCAGCCATAGGCAATGTCAACGCACTCACTAACAGCAGAGATTTGATTGTGTTTTTCATGATGATTCCTTGTTGAGTTAATTTAACGAGGTTTCATTATTAAAAAAACAGCCAAAGTGATATAGACAGAGAACGCTGATAATGCCGTAGGACATGGCTGACGTGGGTTTTCCTACATGAAGGCCGCACCATTGCACCACCATCGAATCACATATGAGATACCATAGCGCTACCTTGATTTTTCACATTCACCATGCAATTACATACTCAAATCCTCGGCCAGGGCCAGCCGCTCGTGTTGCTGCACGGACTCTTCGGTTCGGCAGATAACTGGGGTGCGGTGGCCAAGCACTTTGCCCAGCACTACCAAGTGATCAGCGTCGATTTACGCAACCATGGCCGCTCGCCGCACAGCCCCACGCAGACTTATGCTGAAATGGCAGACGACTTGCACGACACGCTGACTGCGCTTGGCCTAGATCAGGTGCAACTGCTCGGCCACTCGCTGGGCGGCAAAGTCGCCATGCAGTTCGCCACGCAATATCCGGACAAAGTGAGCAAGCTGATTGTGGTCGATATGGCCATGCGCGCTTATCCTGACCGATATACGCAGTTAATGAACCACATGCTGGCCGTTGATCTCAGCCAAATGGCCTCGCGCAATGAGGTGGATAATGCTTTAAAGGATGCGATTCCTAATTTAAAGGTACGGCAGTTTTTACTCACTAACCTGGTCAAACACGACACACAGCTACAGTGGCGCATCAACCTGCCAGCGCTCAAAGCCAATTACGCGACATTGATTGCAGCGATTGACGTCGATTTTGCCCCACCGAGTTTATTTATTCGCGGCGAACGCAGTGATTATGTGCAAGACCACGACATCACCGAACTGCAACCACATTTCCCCCAGGCACAATTTGTGACCTTACCCACCGACCATTGGGTGCATGCCGAGCAGCCACAACTGTTTATACAAACAGTTGCGGATTTCCTGAACCAGATGGTGTGAGCAGGAAGCAATCAGGCCACACGCTGGTGGCCTGATCTTGTATGCTTATAAAGTCACTACTGGAAAATCAATATCTGTCTGGGCGATGTGGTTGGTGTAGTTGGTCAAGGTGTTTAACGCGACATGAGCGATCACTTCCAGAATCAAGCCGTCATCCACACCTGCTAAATGCGCTTCAATAAAGTCCTGGTCAGAAAGTACGCCGCGTTGTTGCACAATTTTGACCGCCAGTTTTAATAAACCATCTGTCTTGGCATCTACTGCCTCAGCTTTGCGTGCCGCCTGAATCGCTTCAGTGTTAAGACCTGCGCCTCTGGCAATCAGGCTATGGGCTGACAAGCAATACTGGCAATTATTGGCCTGCCCAATGGCCAGCGCCAGGGACTCTTTTTGTTCGGCGGTTAAGCGGCCTTTAGTTACACCTTCACTCAAACTCAGGTAAGCATTTAACGCGACAGGTGCCTGCGCCAAAGTTGCAATCAAGTTAGGTACTTTACCCAGTTTTGTTTTCACTGCATCCAGTGTTGTGTTCACTTCTGCGCTAGCAGTTTCGCGGTTGATAGTTTGAATACGTGCCATGATCAATCTCCTTGTTTGGTTAATGAAGACGCTTTGTGCGTTGGAGATATCATGCAATACTCATGGCTATTAAAGGTCTCGTTATGTTGATTAGGAGTATCGTTTGGATCCGTTATTGCCCTTGTTGAATCAAATCTCGCTCTCAGCCAAAGTCTTTTTTACTGGAGACCTTTGCCAGGTGGTGAATTTTGATGGATCGGACATGGTGGGCCATATTCATTTGCTGCGCGCCGGCCAACTCGATCTGATGTTCAGGGGCAAGCCGCTCGCGCGCATCGACCAGCCCAGTGTGGTATTTTTCCCTAAGCCTACCATACACGTACTCACGCCTGTGCCAGATGAGCCATGTGAGCTGGTGTGTGCCATGATTGATCTTGGTGCCAAGGTGCGCAGCCCGCTGGCGACGGCACTACCTGAGTTTGTGATTGTGCCATTGAGTGATATGCAACAAATTTCACCTACCTTGCAGCTATTGTTTCATGAAGCATTTGAGCAAGCATTAGGCAGGCAAGCTGCGCTGGACCGGTTGGCAGAGTATTTCCTGATCCAGATTTTGCGGCATGTGATTCAACATGGACAGTTACAGCAAAGCATTTTTGCCGCATTGGCAGAGCCGCGTTTGGCACTGGCAGTCAAAGCCATGCATGAAAATCCATCCCATCCGTGGACTCTGGAAACCCTGGCCGATGTCTCAGGCATGTCACGCGCCAGATTTGCTGCCAACTTCAAAGCCACGGTCGGCACCACGCCGCTGGATTACCTCACTGACTGGCGGCTCTCAATTGCGCAAAACATGATCCGGCAGGGCAAGCCGCTCAAAAGTATCGCCGCCCAAGTGGGTTACCAAAGCTCAGCCGCATTCAGCCGTGTGTTTGCAAAACGGCTGGGCACTACGCCAACGGAATGGCAATAACCATGCTGCTCAAACTTTATTTAGATATATTTCAGAATTCATACAATATTTCCAAAGCTAAAACGTCTTCACAGCATGGATATACATTTAGAAAACAATTTACGCACAACGCAGCATTATTTGGCACAGCGTGATATGACACAGCAAGACTCTGTGATTACAGATACCTTTAATAAAGAAAAAGCCAAGCTACGCAATTTCATCCGTAAGAGCGTTCCTAATGCCGGTGACGCGGATGATATTTTGCAGGATGTGTTCTATGAATTTGTTTCAGCTTACCGTTTACCAGAGCCACTGGAGCAAGTCGGTGCGTGGTTATACCGTGTCGCAAAAAATCGCATTGTTGATCGTTTTAGAAAGCAAAAGCATGAGGTTGTGCTCACACAAGACGACGATGAAGATGCGCTATGGCTGGAGGCGATTCTTTCCATAGAAACCGAAACCCCTGCGTCAATTTTCGAAAGAAAAATGCTGGTTGAACATGTGATTGCAACGCTTAACCTGTTGCCCGCTGAACAACGGCAAGTGTTTATTGCACACGAGCTAGACGGCAAGAGCTTTAAACAAATTGCCGCAGAAAGCGGGGTTGCCATCAACACCTTATTAGCCAGAAAACGGTATGCAGTGACTTTTTTACAAGAGCAACTGCACGCGTATAACTGAATATATAACTCACTGAATTCACTGGAGAAATAAATGAAAAATTGTAAAAGTAAATGTGCTGCTTTCGCTGCGTTGGCTGTTGTCGCCATTGCCGCTTTATCTTATGTGGTGATGCTATTGTGGAACCATGTCGTGGTTTCATTAGCCGATGGCATACATGTGATTGATTATTGCCACGCAGTCGGGCTGTTGATTCTCAGCAGAATCCTGTTTGGCGGGTTTAAAGGGCGCCATGGGCATCACCACAGACATTGCTGCAACGGGGCAATGACAGCAGATGAAGAAGAAAAAGTGCGTTGTGGTTTATTCAGCCGCTTTAGATCTAAAAAAGACGCTGAATAGTGACAGCCGTTTTTTCTGAGTGAAAACCGACAGCCACCTCACCCCAGCTCATGATTTTGTGGGCTGGGTCTATATATGCTGGACGGGTTTCGGCTGCATTTATAAATAGGGCTTAAATGCGTTACTGTCTTTAGTAAGTAACTGCATCAATTTGGGGTGAATAAATAACTTTTCTTTTGCCATAGGCGCTTCAACCAACACCCCAATGTCTACCAATTGCTTTAAATACACAGAGGCCGATTGCCGTTTAGCAATCCCCGCATCCACCAGACTGCTAATCCGGCAGTAAGGCAGCTCAAAAATTAAACTCACCAATTCGTGGCTATAAATTTTAGGCAGTTTCTGGCGCACAAACGCTACTGTGTGCTCATTGAGCGCCTTCAATGCTGCAATTTTGGCCGTTGTCCAAATGGCTGTTTCCTCAATCCCTTTAAGAATATACAGAATCCAGGCCTCCCAATTTTGCTCGCGCGTGACTTGTAGCAATAGCCTGTAATATTCGGATTTATGTTGAATAATATAGCGGCTTAAATACAAAATTGGCAATGTCAGCAGGCCTTCCTGAATCAAAAACAAACTATTCACAATGCGGCCTGTTCTACCGTTACCATCGGTAAATGGGTGAATAGCCTCAAACTGATAATGCGTGACCGCCATGCGAATCAAGGGGTCAATGTCTACCTGGTTATGTAAAAACTGCTCCCAATTAGCGAGCATAGTCCGCAACACATCTTCACCCACTGGCGGCGTATAAATCACTTCGCCTGTTTTATGGCTGCTTAGTGCTGTGCCAGAGACTTTGCGCACATTCATTTGCACGCCTTTAATCTGCGTACAAATTTCTTCAATCGTTCGTGTGTTTAATGGATGCTGATTCAGTGCCCGAAATCCCTCAAATAATGCGCGGCTATAACGCAAAGCCTCTTTCGTGGCAGGGTCGGCTTGATCCTCATTACGCAAGTGTTGAAAAAGCTTATCAGTCGTCGTGACAATATTCTCAATTTCAGAACTCGCCCCTGCTTCAAGCAGTGGCAAAGTATTAATCAGCACAGCTTGATTAGGGATTAACTCGGCAGCCTGTTTGAGTTCAGCCAAAGCCGCACGTGCAGTAATACACTGCTTTAATATAGCCTTAGTCTCAATATCTACTTGAGGTGGCAAGGAGGGTAAAGATAAATAAGGCTGGTCTGGCTGCCATGCTTTTAAGTTCATACGCATGCCTTTATGTTTGCAATTGTGAGTTTTATCGACAGATGTTGAGTGTATGTCGATGCTGTCGACACGTCAATATTTTATGTCGATGTTTTTAATTTTTATCGACACGTGGTGCGGATGTGTCGATATTCTTAAAAGATTTGCTCAAATACATAACTGACACTGTGTTTTGACTTGGACAGCCCGCAAGAAGCACTATTCTGAACTGAATCTAATCTGACAGATACTCTAAAAATTCGGTCACTGTCGATCAGGTATGAGTGCGTACAGTTAATTGATGGCGCAGCCAGTTTGCGTCATCTTTGCTTCACTTGGCTCGCCAAGTGGTCAATAAATGCACGCACCACTGGCGGTAGCCCGCGCCGGGTTGTGAATACAATATGCAGAATGCCCATGGTTGTTTTCCACTCTGGGAAAACTCTGACCAGCCGCCCGTTTTTTAAATCCTGGCTGCACGTATGGTCAGGCAATAAGGCGACCCCAATGCCTGCAATGGCGGCCTCTCGCACGGTTGAAAAATCCACACAACTCAATATGGGCTCGTGCCAGAGTGATTTTGTGCCTAATGCCGCATGATGAAACTGCCATTCAATCGCATGATTCTGGTCTGAGGTCGCAATGGTCGGCAGCGCTGAGAGATTGTCCAGGTTGGATTGATCAATCTTGCTAGCCAGGGCCGGTGAGGCTACCAGTATGCGCTCAGAGTGACCAAGTGTCCGCATGACTAAAGAGCCATCAGCATCCAATACGGTCCGCACCCTGATGGCGATATCGATTCTGTCTTCAATTAGATTCACGGGGTTATCGCCCGCCACCAACTGCAATCTGGCTTGAGGAAAAGCCAAGAGGAACGAGGCAAAAATGGGGCCTAGCGTTTCATATAAGCCCAGCGGGCAACTGCATCGTACCAAGCCTTTAGGCTCGCTGAGCGATTCAGACACGATGGAATCCGCCTGTTCCACATCCAGCATAATCACTTTGCAGCGCTCATAAAACGATTGCCCGATTTCTGTCACCCGAAATCGCCGGGTTGATCTCTCGATCAAGCGCACGCCCAGCCTTTCTTCTAACAGGCCAATTCGTCTGCTGATGGTGGATTTAGGGATGCGTACGCGTCTGCTGGCCGCCGCAAAACTGCCGCCACTCACCACTTCAGCAAACAGGATGTAATCATTAATATCACGCATATTGGCTCATTTTTGGAACAATTAAACTCACAAAAGCAGTCTAGTGCATTTATTGGCCCACTGGCAATATTTCATCCATGCAGTAAACGTTCATTTCATCACTTAAAGGAGAAACATCATGTCAGCAACATTTGAAAATAAAGTCGTCGTAGTCACTGGTGGTACTAGCGGCATTGGTCTCGCCACAGCTAAACACTTTGCAAAACAGGGCGCGTATGTCTATATCACTGGCCGCAGACAAGCCGAGTTAGAAGCCGCAATCAAAACCATAGGCGGCAAGGTGACAGGCGTTCAGGCCGATATGTCCAAACTGGCGGATATTGATAAGCTCTATGACGCCGTACAGCAAAACCACGCCCAAATTGACGTGATCTATGCCAATGCGGGCGGCGGTAATATGTTGCCATTGGGCGCCATCACTGAGGATCACTATGAAGATATTTTTGGCCGTAACGTCAAAGGCGTGATTTTCACCGTGCAAAAAGCACTGCCTTTACTCAAAGATAGCGCGTCCATCGTATTGACTGGCTCAACCACCAGCGTCAAAGGCACCGCTGCTTTTAGTATCTACAGTGCCTCAAAAGCAGCCATTCGCAATCTCGCACGCAGCTGGATTTTAGACCTCAAAGACCGTGGCATCCGCGTCAATGTCGTCAGCCCAGGCCCAATCAAAACCCCTGGCTTGGTAGAGTTGGCCGGTAACGACCCAGCGCAACAACAAGGCTTGCTGGATTATTTAGGCTCGCAAGTGCCGATGGGCAGAGTGGGTGATCCTGACGAAGTGGCGAAAGCCGTGGCGTTTTTATCATCACCGGATGCCAGCTTCATCAACGGCATTGAGTTATTTGTGGATGGTGGTCAGGCGCAGATTTAAGTCGCAGCAAAGCTAAAAGCCCCGCACGCAGGGCTTTTACATGGCTTAGATAAACCAGAACGGATCGTCAAACATAGCGGCCGCTCTGGTTTTTTGATGCTATGAAATGAGAGAGGACAATCAAGCGGTTTAAATTTCAAAACTTACTTTAAACCAATAATGGTATGAAACTAAGTACGCCATGGGTGCTTCGGCACATCACAAACGCCAGCGACATTCACGCCAGCTTGTGCGACCAAATGATCGTTTTCAACCGTGTCACCACTCACGCCAATTGCACCAATCAGCATCCCTTCTTCATCTACAATCGGTAGACCACCTGGGAAAGTAATCAAGCCGTCATTGGAGTGCTCTATGCCATATAAAGGCGAGCCAGGTACTGAAAGCTTGCCGATCTCACCAGAAGGCATAGCGAAGTAACAGGCGGTTTTCGCCTTTTTGATGGCAATATCAATACTGCCGACCCACGCATCATCCATTCTCGTGAAGCTTTTCAGGTTGCCGCCTGAATCCAGTACGGCGATACACATCTTGACGCCGATTTGTTTGGATTTTTCAACTGCTTTTTCAATGATCTCTTGTGCGACTTCAAAGCTTACATGCATGCGATTCCTTATTATTGATTGATTGGTATAAATATGACTCCGACTACAGGGTTAAATTCATTTAAACTTTGCTTTCGCTTGAAATCAGGGGCTTTGCAGCACATAGCGCGCAAGTAAAAACGGCGACCATTTCTGATAGCTTTTTTGTGTTTGATAAGAGACTCAGCGGAATGAAAATGGCGCGTTAATGACGAGAATGAGGGCGTTGCTGGTGAAAATCATGAGCCAGAATCAGGTAAAACAGCCCTGCACAGAACGGATATCGCAGCGCATACTGTGAAAACGTTGTACCGATTCATTACTTTCATTTAGGAGAAACACCATGTGGACTAAACCAGCTGCTACAGAAATGCGTTTTGGCTTTGAAGTAACAATGTACGTGATGAACAAATAATTTTAGCCCAGGCTAAGATGACAAAAAACCCGACCGAGTGTCGGGTTTTTTATTAGCAACGGGACTTTCAGGCAATGGGTGATATGTTGTTTTGCAAGACCTGACACAGAAGTCTTTGTATGCTTTTTATTATACAAATATAATAAATTATGAAAATTACATTAATGTAATTTTTGGCTGAATTTATCGTTATTCAAGATAAAAATAATACGCTTTCATCAACTCACACAGCCTAGCTGAATGAAAGTAATGTGTGAATGACGAGAACGAGGTCATTGCTGGTGAAAATCATGAGCTAGAATCAGGTAAAACAGCCCTGCACACAACGGATGTAGCAGCGCATACTGTGCACACGTTGTACCGATTCATTACTTTCATTTAGGAGAAACACCATGTGGACTAAACCAGCTGCTACAGAAATGCGTTTTGGCTTTGAAGTAACAATGTACGTGATGAACAAATAATTTTAGCTCAGGCTAAGATGTTAAAAACCCGACCGAGTGTCGGGTTTTTTGTTAGTAACGGGACTTACAGGCAGTGGGTGAAGTCCAACATGAGCTTAAAAGCGGTTGCCTGTGAAGAGGGTAAGTCGCTTGGCGAAGGTACAGACATACGTGTGTTTGATATTCAGCATATTAAAGGCTTGGAATTTGAAGCCGTATTTTTTGCTGGAGTTGATAAGCTTGCAGCTAACAAGCCAGAGTTGTTTGATAGATTTATTTATGTAGGCGCAACACGCGCCGCGACTTACCTTGGTATGGTTTGTTATGAGTCTTTACCATCTAAACTAGAGCCAATAAGAGCTTTGTGTTCTGACAAATGGTAGCTATATGAATCAACTGCAAAAAGCCATCATCGAAAAAACAGGCCATGACTTTGGTTTTGAGTATTTGGTCTCTGAAACAGATAGTGAAGTCACATTAGGTTCTGCCAGGCATGGTATCCATACGGCAATTTCATTAGTTGATGGTATTTACAATATAGGCTTCCAAAATGCTAAAGCCAATTTTATAGCTGAGCTTAATAGAGATTTTGCCGCTAAGAGTAACGACCTATTTAATGCGCAAGGTGAGAGCCAACTCGCATTACTTTTACAACGCGTCAGCCAACTTGCAAACTCTCTACCAAATCAGGCGGTAGATAATTACGAAACTGAATTAAAAACGGCACTGGCTTTAATACCACCTTCCGCAAAGGGCACTGAAGTTGAGCGCATGGTGCGCCAACGTATTGGCCAATATGCATACCGTAAAGCGATGCTTGATTATTGGGGTAACGCATGCGCAGTCACTGGTCTGCAATTGCCTGAAGTTTTAAAAGCCAGTCATGCTAAACCTTGGGCTGAATGCGAAACAGATGCTGAACGTTTGGATGTCTATAACGGCTTTTTATTAACTGCCAACTTAGACGCTTTGTTTGACCGCTTTTTAATCAGTTTTGATGAAAATGGCCTAATCATCATATCTAAGGCAATTAGTGATTCACAGAGAGATTTGTTGAATATTCGTGAGAGTATGCAGTTGCGATGGGTTACCAAAGAGCATGAGAGTTATCTTATTGTTCACAGGTTTAGATTTTATCAATCGGATATTTAAATGTTACATCTAATTATACGAGGTAAATGGAAGAGCCCCAATCACTCAAAAAATAAAAGTGAAGATGATACGCATGCTGTAAAAAAGCAAATACTGGCAGCTGTAGGTAAATATTTATATGAGAAAAAAGTAGGTACAAACCCTGACATTGATGTTGATCCTAAGACAGGGAAAATTCAACTAAAAGGTAGGGGGAAGTTTGACAAAAAAGGTTTTCAATCAGAGTTGGATGCCAATGAATATTTTGAACTACTTTATTTAAATGTTAATGATTTCAGCGATGAAATTAGACTCTTAAAAATTATCGAACTCGAGAGTTTTTATGTGATACCACCTAGTATTGAGATACTTGATACTTTGCTAAAGCACCTAATTGATAGCAATAAATTTGAATCATTTGTTATTGCCATTAGGTGATAGCTCGTAACAGATCTGACCTTTCCTTAGTTTTTTAAGATAATCAACAAATAACATGCACGTAACGACAAGGCGCAAGATGTAACCATAAAAAAACTGACCAAAGGTAACCCAACCATGGCAGAAAAATTTAATGCGTTGAAGCAACAAAGCTAGTAGTTACCCTTAGGGTCACATTTCAAGAATCAGAACTCAATCATTTTGAATGTGGGCTAAATGAGGGCCATAAATGGGCCATGGCCCAAAATGAAAGCGGCTTCCATCTCTGGAAGCCGCTTAGGTATTGGTGGTGAAAGAGGGACTTGAACCCTCGACCCCAGGATTATGAATCCTGTGCTCTAACCAGCTGAGCTACATCACCATCTTTGAAAGACGGCGATTATAGCAGTTGTATCAGGGCAGGACAACATGCCTTTGTGACCTTTTTACTACGCATTTTCTTGATTTAACGCTGCCGGGGTTTTCAGTGATTTAATTTTGGGAGTATCCTAGCTTTTAAATCTAATAAAACTCGGGAAAACGATGAACGAGCCTGCTAGCAACCATCGTGGGGTGTTGCATTTGAGCAAGGTGTTTGCGGATGCGTTGCGCATGCGCGATGCCTATACGCGCTTGCATAGTGATCGGGTGATGTCGCTGTCTAAAGGGATAGGGCAGGCGATTGGTTTAACCAGCAAAGAGCTGGACGCCCTGGAGTTGGGCGCCTGTTTGCATGATATTGGCAAGATTGTGGTGCCGGATGCGGTGTTGTTAAAGCCGAGCAAGCTGGAAGAGAGTGAGTTTGCGATCATGCAGTCGCATCCGTCGGTGGGGGCGGATTTAATTGAGGTGTATGACCACGACGATGCGCATCGTATTGCCGATGTGGTGCGGCACCATCATGAGTGGTTTAACGGCAGTGGCTATCCTGGCCGCCTTGTCGGTGAGGCGATTCCGTTGTTGTCACGCATTGTGACGGTGGTGGATAACTACGATGCGATGGCGGTGCGGCGGGTATATCAAGGCGCGAGGCCGCATCATGAGATTATGCAGATTATGGAAAGTGAAGCCGGGACCAAGCTGGACCCTGAGATGTTTAAACGTTTCGTCCAGGTGATTGATGATCCACGTTATGTCATGTTCAAGGCATCTTGATAGGCGCATTAAAAAAGGCTGGAGAATTCTCCAGCCTTTTTGTGTATTAGCGCAATGCGCGCTTAAACATTGAATCTAAAGTGCATCACATCGCCATCTTGCACGATGTATTCTTTGCCTTCGAGGCGCATTTTTCCGGCTTCTTGCGCGCCTTTTTCGCCTTTGTTTTTGACGTATTCATCATAAGCGATGACTTCGGCACGGATAAAACCACGTTCAAAGTCGGTGTGGATAACGCCCGCGGCTTGTGGCGCGGTAGATCCTTTTTTCACGGTCCAGGCGCGTACTTCTTGCACGCCAGCGGTAAAGTAAGTTTGCAGGCCTAACAAGTCATAAGCGGCGCGAATGACGCGGTTGAGGCCGGGTTCTTCCTGGCCGAGTTCTTCTAAAAACAGCAGTTTGTCTTCTTCGTCCAGCTCGGAGATTTCGCCTTCAATTTTGGCGCAAATCGTCACCACCGGGGCGTGTTCGGTTTTGGCCAGTGCCAGCACTTTGTCCAGGTGCGGGTTGTTTTCAAAACCGCCTTCGATGACGTTGGTGATATACATGACCGGTTTGACGGTGATCAGGCACAACGGTTTGAGCAAGTTGAGTTCGTCGGCATCCAGGCCTAATGTGCGCACGGCTTTGGCGTCGTTTAAGCAAGGCACGACTTTTTCGAGGACTTTGATCAGGGCGATGGCGTCTTTGTCACCACTTTTGGCTTTTTTGCCTTCGCGCTGCATGGTTTTTTCAACGGTTTCCATGTCTGCCAGGGCCAGCTCGGTGTTGATGACTTCGATGTCGGCCAGCGGGTCTACCTTGCCGGAGACGTGAATGACGTTGCCGTCTTCAAAGCAGCGCACGACGTGGGCAATGGCGTCTGTTTCGCGGATGTTGGCCAAAAACTTGTTACCCAGGCCTTCACCTTTAGAGGCGCCCGCGACGAGACCGGCAATGTCGACAAATTCGACAATGGCCGGTTGCACTTTTTGCGGTTTAACGATGTCAATGAGCGGTTGCAGGCGCGGGTCTGGCACCTCGACGATGCCAACGTTGGGCTCGATAGTACAGAAAGGGTAGTTTTCTGCGGCGATGCCCGCTTTGGTGATGGCGTTAAATAAGGTGGATTTGCCTACATTAGGCAGGCCGACAATACCGCATTTCATAATGGATGAACCTTAGCGTGAGTATTGCCGCAGCATGAAATTGCGGCAAGGATTGAATAAAACCAATATTTTACCGTTAGTATGAAGATAGAGCCAGAATCAATCTTGATTTGGCACAAGTTGTATACAAGATTTAAGTTTTATTATAAATAAACAATTGCATGACTGCGGGGGCATAATCATATGCGTCATGCGCCTTCCTGATAAAGGATGAGAAATGTTTCGTTTCAATATGGCATCATTACATCAGTTGTTGTCGTCACGTTGGATCGCTGCGGTGGTCCTGCTGTGTGCATTGCAAACCACGTTTTTATTGTGGATGAGCGAACGCAATCATGCAGACGCCTTGCAGGCGGTGAAGTTCAAGCAGGCGGCAGTGTCTGCGTCTGAGTCTATTCAGCAACGCCTTAATGCTTACCGGCAAATTCTCAAGGGTGTGGAGCAGTTGTATATTTCTTCACAGTTTGTCTCGGCCGAAGAGTTCAGGCTGTATGTTGATGACTATCTCAAAAGCACCGAATACAACAGCCTCAATGCGCTGGGCTTTATCAAATATATTGATCTGCATGACCCCGAGACCTTTAAAGATCTCGAGACGCCTTTGCCGCAGCTGCTCAAGCAGTTGCCAGTGATTAAAGGCGATAACGAAATTGCGCCTGTGCTATACGTGGAGCCGCGCAATGATGCGAATCGCGAAACGCTGCTAAAAAATACGTTTTTAGATGCGCAGTTGCGCGCAGATCTGCTGGAGGCGGGGGACGGCGACCGGTTGGTGATGTCTGGCCGTTATGCTGAAAGTAACAGTGTACATCCCTACAAAAACTATATGTTTCATGCACCGGTGTATCGCCACCATGAGGGCATACAAACCAGTGATCGTCGGCATTGGTTAAATGGCTGGGTCTTTTTGCGTTTTGATGTGGCGGCCTTGCTGGCAGAGGCCTTGCACCCGATGGAGCTGCGCCTGGTGCATTTTGATGTGTTTGATCTGGGGCGGCAAGAAGGTCAGGTGCCTTTGTATCACAGCGGCTCAGAAGATGCGCATGTGCATGACAATGAGGCTGAGTATGCCTTGGCGTATACCCTGAATGTGAATGGTCAGGTATGGCGTTTGCAAGCCCGTTCTACGCCTGCATTTGAGGCGGATGCTGATTATCGTGATGCTAATGACATAGGCATGCTGGGGGTGGTGATCAGCTTGTTGCTGGGCGCTTTGGCGCAGTTTGCGCTGGTACGTCACCGCACACGCAATACTCTGGCCGAATATGATCAGGCGCTGAGTAGTAGCGAGCAGCGCTGGAAATTTGCCATGGAAAGCACTGGCGATGGCGTGTGGGACTGGAATGTGCCGGAACATAAGGTGATTTTTTCTGAGCACTGGAAGAAAATACTGGGGTTTGCTGCGCATGAACTGGATGACAAGCCTGACAGCTGGAATCAGCGCATACACCCCGACGATGCTGGGGCGGCGATGGACTTGCATCAACAGGTGCTTAATGGTGAACGTGAGCAGTATGCCATTGAGTATCGTATGTTGTGCAAAGATGGTAACTGGAAGTGGGTGTTTGACCGTGGCATGGTGCTGATGCAGGATGTGCAGGGCAAGCCGACGCGGATTCTGGGCACGCTGGCAGATATTTCAAAAATCAAGCAGTCAGAAGAGGTGGTGTGGCAATATGCCAATGTCGATACCTTGACTGGTTTGCCTAACCGCCGCTTGTTTTTTGACCGCCTGGACCATGCGCTGCATGGCATTAAAAGCAATGGTCAAAAACTGGCGATTATTTTTTTAGACCTGGATCGCTTTAAAGAGGTGAACGATAGCCAGGGTCATGACCAGGGCGACAAGTTGCTGTTGCAGGCGGGCAAGCGCTTGATCGGCTGTGTCGGCAATCATGATCTGGTCGCCAGATTGGGCGGCGATGAATTTGTGCTGATGCTGAGTGATGCCCATGCCAGCCATGTGGAAGTGCTGGCGCAACGCGTGCTTGAAGCCTTGTCGCAGCCGTTTCAGCTGGATGAAACACATGCTTATGTCTCTGCCAGTCTGGGGATTGCGATCTATCCCGACGACGCCGGCAACAAAGAAGATCTGATGAAGCGTGTTGATCAGGCGATGTATGCGTCCAAGCAAAAGGGCGGCAACTGCTTTACGTATTTCACGCCGCGCATGCAGCAAAATGCTGAAAACCGTATGCGTTTGTCGCATGATTTACGGCAGGCCATCAGTGAGGAGGAGTTTTTCCTTGAGTATCAGCCGGTGGTGAATTTGCAGACCAATATGGTGGTGAAGGCCGAAGCTTTGCTGCGCTGGCAGCATCCAGTCAAGGGCTTGATCCCGCCTATGGAGTTTATTGGCATTGCTGAAGATAATCTGCTGATTGTGCCTATCGGTGAATGGGTATTCAAAACCGCGATTGCGCAGTGTCGGCAGTGGCGCCAGTCGCTACACCCGATGTTTCAGTTGGCGGTGAATAAATCACCAGTGCAGTTTGCCGCTGAGCACAGAAAAAATGAAGACTGGCTGTTCGAGATGGCGAAAAATCATCTTGAGGGCAATATGGTGGTGGTGGAAATCACTGAGCGCTTGTTGTTGGATGGCAGTACACACGTCAGCGAACGCTTGGCGCAATATCAGCAGGCGGGCGTACAAGTGGCGCTGGATGACTTCGGCACCGGTTATTCGGCCTTGTCTTACCTGAAGAAATTTCCGATTGATTATGTGAAGATTGACCGCTCGTTTGTGCGCGAGCTGGGCACGTCGAGCCAAGATGAGGCCTTGTGCCGCGCGATTATTGTCATGGCGCATAGCTTGGGCATGCAGGTCATTGCCGAGGGGATTGAGAACCAGCGCCAGTTACGCATGTTGCAAGAGATGGGCTGCGATTTTGGCCAGGGCTATTATTTCTCGCCACCGCTACGTGCAGAAGCATTTACCGTCTGGCATCATGCTTGGCACCAGCAGGCCATCCAGCCGCGCTAAGGGTTATTTGCTATGCAGCTGCAACATGGCTTTTTCAAATTGGCCTTGTGCCAATAAGTCAGTGACCGTGGTGGCTTTGATAATGCTGTCATCAATCGCCTGCTGTTCCTCTTTGCCTGCTGCTTTTAAGACAAAATTGACCACTTCTGCCTTGTTGCCTGGGTGGCCAATGCCGATGCGCAAACGCCAGTAATCCGGCGTGCCGAGCGCTGCGTGAATATCGCGCAGGCCATTATGGCCGCCATGGCCACCGCCAAATTTCAGCTTGGCCTGGCCGGGCGGCAGGTCGAGTTCGTCATGCACTACCAGTACTTCTGCGGGCTGGATTTTGTAGTAATTGGCAATCGCCGCCACAGATTTACCGCTGGCATTCATAAAGGTGGTTGGTTTGAGCAGCCATTTGTCGCTATGTGGTTGCCATTTGCCTGCAATACCAAACAATTTGGCCTCCGCCGCCAGACGGCTTGCAGATTGCTCTGCCAGTAAATCAACCAGCCAAAACCCGGCATTGTGACGGGTCATGGTGTATTTTTCACCCGGGTTGCCCAGGCCAACAATGAGTTTTATTCCATGCATGTATAGGGTCTAGCTTGCTTATGTATGATCTGGCTCGGTGTGGCATGCGATGCACGCACGCCAAAAAAAACGCGCACAATGTTGTGCGCGTTTATTGTAGCGGATAACCGCTGTACCTGCTTAGGCTGCTGGTGTTTCTTCAGCGGCTTCGTCGCTGCTACCACCGCGTGGTTTAGCAATAGAAACCACTGCCGCGTCATCACCGTGCGCCAGTTGAACGAACTCAAGACCTTTTTTCAGTTTGATTTCGGACAAGTGGATAGAGTGACCCGCTTCCAGTGTGGCCAGGTCAACTTCGATAAACTCAGGCAAGTCTTTCGCCAGGCAGCTTACGTCCGCTTCAGTCTGGATGTGGGAGATGTTACCACCACCGGTTTTAACGCCAGGTGCTACATCTTCGTTAATGAAGTGGAAAGGCACTTTCACGTGGATTTTCTCAGTCGCAGACACGCGCTGGAAATCGATGTGTTGAATCGTGTTGCGCACTGGGTGCAGTTGATAGTCACGCAGTAACACGCTTTCAGCTTTACCATCCAGCACCAGGCTCAGGATAGACGCGTGAAAAGCTTCATGGCGGAATTCCATGAACAGTTCTTTGTGGTTCAACTCGATAGATACAGCGGCTTGATCGCCACCGTAAACAACACCAGGCACGCTGCCAGCGCGACGCAGGCGGCGGCTCGCACCCGTACCTTGAACGTCACGTTTGACTGCTTTAATTTCGATACTCATAAGAGAACTCCTAAAAACGCCTTGATCAGGCGGTACTACACTAAAATCCACCTGCCGCGACCAGCAGGTGGTGTAAAACTTAATCCATAAATAAAGAAGAAACCGATTCTTCCTGGCTGATGCGCTTGATGGTTTCTGCCAGCAAAGTAGCCGCGCTCAACTGGCGGATTTTGCTGCAGGCCTGCGCGCCAGCGTTTAATGCAATGGTGTTAGTGACCACCAACTCATCCAGAGCCGAAGCCGTGATGCGCTCACCAGCACCGCCGGACAATACCGGATGCGTGGCATAGGCCACCACTTTGGTCGCGCCACGGTCTTTCAAGGCGGCAGCGGCTTCACACAAGGTGTTCGCGGTATCCACCATGTCATCCATGATGACGCAGGTGCGGCCTTCGACCTCACCAATGATGTTCATGACCTTGGCGACGTTTGCTTTCGGCCGACGTTTGTCGATAATCGCCAGGTCGGCATTCAGTTGTTTGGCGGCTGCACGTGCACGCACGACGCCACCAACGTCTGGTGAAACGACGACTAGATTTTCGTGACCTTGTTTGGCCAGGTCATCAAGCAAAATCGGCGTTGCATAAATATTGTCGACCGGGATATCAAAAAAGCCCTGAATCTGGTCTGAGTGCAAATCCATGGTCAGCAAACGGTTCACACCGACGCTGGTCAGCATATTGGCCACCACTTTTGCGGTAATCGCCACACGGGCAGAGCGCGGACGTCTATCTTGGCGCGAATACCCCAGGTAAGGGATGGCAGCGGTAATGCGGCCAGCAGAGGAGCGACGCAGCGCATCGACCATGACCATGACTTCCATCAGGCTGTCATTGGTCGGGTAGCTGGTGGACTGCAATACAAATACGTCACGGCCACGCACGTTTTCCAGCAGTTCCAACATGATTTCACCGTCTGAAAAACGGCCAACATCAGCACGTCCTAATTCAATGCCCAAATGCTGGGCAACTTCTTGTGCCAGTACCGGATTGGCATTGCCGGTAAATACCATCATGTTGGCGTTACTCAACGTTGTACCCTTTTTTAGCGATGACGATGTCTTGAAACCTGATTCTGGTCACGTGGCCGGAATCTACAAAAAATTTAAGCGTGTAAATCGTTAAATCTACACGCTTATGTTTGGCTGAGGAGGAAGGATTCGAACCTTCGCATGCCGGAATCAAAATCCGGTGCCTTAACCAGCTTGGCGACTCCCCAATAACTTGTCTTACTCACACGCTTTTTGTGTCTTAGTCATCATCTCTGACCGAAGCAAAAAGCGGATGGTATTTTAACCCTTTTGACCAAAAACCGGAAGTGTTTTTTGGTCTATTTTCAATCAATTCGCGCGCTTTTTGTTCACTCTCCACCGCCACGAACACCGATGCCCCAGAACCACTCATGCGGGCATCGCCATGTTGTTTTAACCAGCTTAAGGTATTGGCAACGTCGGGATATAACGCACAAACGACAGCTTCCATATCGTTTCTGACTTGCTGCCAGAACGCGCTGGAATTAGCGCCGTTTGAAAAGTCCGCCATTCTCAATGGTTTCGAGTCTCTTGTCAATGCTTGATGTGCAAATATTTTTGCCGTGGGCACTGCGACCTCTGGCGTGATCACCACGTAGTATTTTTCCAGCATGGCAGGCGGCAGGGCAATGGCAGCCAATTGTTCGCCTACGCCTTCTGCCCAGGCGGTTTGGCCAAAAATAAACACCGGGACATCTGCGCCCAATGTGAGCCCTATCGTCATCAGTTGTTGCCTGGAATAGCCTAATTGCCATTGTTGATTTAATGCCATGAGTACGGTGGCCGCATCAGAACTGCCGCCGCCCAGGCCGCCACCCATGGGCGTGCGTTTGATGCATTGAATGTTTGCGCCCAGTATCGTGCCGCTGGCCTGCTGCAAGGCGCGCGCGGCGCGTATGCTTAAATCACTTTCTTCAGGCACGCCCGGCAAAGGGTTCAGGTGTACGATTTGCCCGTCCTGACGCGGGCTGATGCGCAGTTCGTCACCGTGATCCAGCAGCAAAAAAACGCTTTGCAGGGCATGATAACCGTCAGCACGGCGGCCGGTAATGTGCAGAAACAGGTTGATTTTGCAGGGGGCGGGGTAGGTCAGCAGTTCCATGTCCGCTATTGTAAAGCATGCCTGCGTCGTGCAGGCATGCTGATTCAGGGCTTGTTTGTTCTAGTTTTGTGCAATCGAAGCCTGTTTATTCCAGAATCATGCGGCCTTGGCCGTCTTGAAGTGGGCGTTGGTTGGGGGCACCAATCGCCTGCTGTAATGCACCAAGCTGGAATTTAGACACTTTGAGTGTTTCTTTCATGATCACCCACTGCACGCCTTCGGTACATGGTGGGGCTGTCAGCGAGCCGCTGTATCTGTAATAGGCAGGCTTGGCCGGCATCAGGTCGCCAGGCGTCACGCGTATTGCCAGCGCCTTGCTTTGCTCTTTTTCTTTAGGCAGGCTGCCTAACAGTTTTTCCAGTCCGGCGTGCGTGCTGCCTTCTTCCAGCATGACCGCGATAATCACCCGGTGTCCGGCCTTATCTTCATGCACCATTTGCAGTTCTGCCGCATAAGATTTTTGCTTGATCTGATGCTCGCTAGGCACATGCACGCTGATATATTTGAGCTGATAAGGTTTTTGGTCCAGCACCATCATATTGCCGGTACCCGCATCCATGATCAGGCTATTGTCTTTGAGTACAATATTTTTGAGCGGAAACTTCTGCAAGCGTTTGATCGGTTTAAGTGCTGCCGTGATTGTGTTATCTATATTGATTGGCGATTGCTGGCTGCCAGCGTTGCAGACGGCATAGTCCGGGTTCAGGCTGCCCCATTTTTCTGGGCCGCGTGCGCCGCTATAGGCCCAGGATGGATCATTGGCCTTGTCTGTTTTGGCCGTTTTTTCTTTGTCTTTAGGGTTGGCGGTGTTTTTGTCGGCACCTTTATCTGTTGCTTTGTCGGTTTTGTTCACTGCTGATTTGTCTGCACCCGGTTTAGCCGCTGGTTTAGACTCTGCAGGTTTTGCTTCAGCCGCTTTATCTTCAGGGTTAGTGGCTGGCGGCGTGGCTGCGGGTTCGGCAACGCTGTCAGGTGCGGCCGGTTTATCTTTGTTGCTGGCAACAGCAGGCACCACCGGGTTGGCGGCGCGTCTGGCGGCAGCTTCTATGCGCTGTTTTTCCTTGGTCTGCCATTTGCATACATATTGTTGCGCCACTTCTACTTCGGATTCCGGCAGTGGTTCAATAAAATCGGCTTGTTTAGCGGTGGTGCCCGCCGAATAGACCAGCTCTTGATCATCGTATTGAAACACCTGGATGGTTGCGGCTTTGCGTTTGTCGCAGTCAAAATACCACAAGGCTTTGGCATGGTTGTAGACGCGATCGACCGACTCTACGTTTTTTTGCGGATTACGGTAATCGACTTTTACCCAGGCTTTGATATAAGGTTTTTCTTCGAGCAAAGACTGTTTGTCTATCATGAGCTGGTTGTCATCAGTTTTTTTGATCGACAGCCATTGCGAGGCGTGGCCTTGGCCAGGCATCATGGCGAGCACTAGCCATAAGCTAAATGCCAGCCAACGTCGGTAATAAATGGGGATAAGAAGATCACAGCTCATAGTGTCATTATCGACGCCTTGCGCTGAATCTTTAATCAGCCTCGGACGGGATAAGCGACCTATTCGCCGCTATTTACCAGTGCTGAATCACCAGCTTCAGGCGCACATCCTGCTGTTGCAGGCGCGTGGTATAGGGTAGTTGTTCCAGCGCACCGTTAAAGGCCGTCTGCCGATAATCGTCATAGCTGATTTGCCACTGGTCCTGTGTCAGGCTGGCCGGCGCGCCATTCTCCAGGTAGTTGGCCTGGAAAGGGCTGGCCGGGTGTGGGATGCCTAATATCCACTGGCTCAAGCCTGAGAGTGGCAGGCGCCAGCCGAGTAGCCGCTCGGTCAGGCTGGCGACATCTGCGGCGGTGTGTTGTTTGCCGCTTTGGTCGGTCAGAGTTACCGCTTGCTGATTACGCTGAATCAGCGCCACTTGTTGCCCCAGGGGGCTGAAAATACGCATGGTGTCTGCTTGATCATCATGCTGCCATTCCAGGCGCGCGGTGTAGCCTTTGCCCGCATATTGCACCGCCAGCTTAGCCTCGAGTGCAAAGGGGTGGTTGGCTTGTAAGCGTTGGGTGCGTTGTTGCGCCGCGCTATTGGCAGTGGCTTGTGTCGGTGGCGCAGGTAAAGTGCTGCAACCGGCCATGACTAAGCCTAGTAAGCCAGCCATAGCCGAGCCTGTGACACGTGATTTGCCGCGCAAAAACAGAGGCCACGCAACTCGCATCACAAAGTAGATTTCAATTTTTGTGCGGTAGCGACCAATATTTCATTCTCAGGGTTGGCTGACAGAGCCTGATCTAGGATTTGTTGCGCTTCGTCACGCTGACCCTGCTTCCACAAGACTTCAGCCAAGTGGGCAGCAATTTCAGGGTCCTGCTGGATAGCATAGGCACGACGCAGCTCTTCTGTGGCATGGTTCAAATCGCCCAGTCGGTAATACACCCAGCCCAGGCTATCCATAATGTAATGATCTTCTGGCGCCAGCTTGGTCGCCGTTTCGATCAGGCTTTTGGCTTCCATGAGCTTGATATTGCGGTCGGCATAAGAGTAGCCCAGCGCATTGTAGGCAGCAGCCATGTCTGGCTTCATTTTAATGACCTTATATAAGGTCTCTTCCATGATGTCGAATTTGCCTTTGCGCTCGGCATTGAGTGCATAGTCGTACTGCAGCTCCGGGCTCTCAGGAAAGCTTTGCACCGCTTTGCCGAGTAAGGCATAGGCTTCGTCCGTGCGTTTGGCCTGGTTGAGCAATAATGCCTGGTTCTGGATGACGACTGCTTGCTGCTCCGGTGTCAAGCCATCGACATTGTCCAGCATGGTAATCGCGGCATCGATGCCGTCACGGCGTGCGATGATGGCGGCGGCGGCCAGGCGGCCTGCCAAAAATTGTTCACCTTCACCGATTTTGTCAAACCATTGTAAGGCGCGTGCATCATCTTTTTGCTCAGCGGCAGAGCGGCCAAGGTTAAAGTAAAGTTTATTGGGCTCTTTAAAGCCGACTTCTAGGCCGTGTTGCAGATAGCGGTCAGCAAAGCTGTACTCTTTGGCGTCCAGCGCCAGCAGGCCGACAATCACGTTCATCTCCGGATTGTTTTTATGGCGATCCAGTAATTTGGTGAATTCTGCCTTGGCATCAGTGGTGTTTTTTTGCACAAGCAAGGCGCGCGCCAGTGCCAGGCGGATCTGGTCTGCTTCGGGATACGTTTTTAAAAAGTCTTGGTAAAAAGCGATGCCTTTTTGCGGGTCTTGTTCACTGAGCATCTGGCCGCGGATTTGCGCCGGTGGCTCCCAGCCTGGGCGCAGTTTGGAGGCTTCCTTGAGCTCAGCGACCATCAGACTTTCGTTATGGGCAAAATAGGCGGCTTGCGACACGGCAAAGTGCGCTTCTGGCAGTTTGGGGTAGGGCTTGGCCAATTGCTGGATCGCTTCCAGCACACTGGTTTTGTCCGTCACGCGCATCATCAGGCCATTCAGCTCCATAAACGCATTTGGCCTGATACTCTCGTTGGCGAGTACTTTCTGGATCTGTGGAATGGCCTTTTTCAGATTGCCATTGGCAATCAATAACTGGCTAGCTGTTTGTGCAGCAGGAATGGAGTCTGGCGCTAGTTCTGACCACAATTCGGCTGAAGGTAAAGCCAGTTGCGGTGTGCGCGCAATGCTCGCTGCTTGGGTCGCGCGTTCCGCCAGCAAGGGGTCGCGCGTCTGTTTAGCTAAATCGAGGAATAATTGACCTGCCAGCACAAACTCACCACGCTGTGCAGCCACTTCACCCAGCAGGTATTTATAGACAAACTCTGCGGTGGGGGTGGTGATGGTCGGCGCGCTGCTGGCTGACCAGGCAGGCGTTGTCAGCAATGCCAGGCAAAGTGCCAGCGTTGTGCGGCGCTTTGCTATTGGGGTGTGCGTGAAGCGACTGGTTTGGGGCATACTGAATTCCTGTGTAGTGAAACTGTTAGTGAGCACTGTCATGATGGTGGTTTGGGTGGCTGATTTATAAGGCTGATTTTTTGTTTAGTCCGTGACAGTTGCTGCAAGTTCATCCATAATGTGCGATTTGTAACTGAATTGTAATTGAGGGTTAAAGCGCAGCTTGAAACCTCATGCTACATCAGTCGTATCACTTTAGCACTATAACTTTTTGATGAAATCCTTGTCTAGGGATTTGCGAGTCGGCGGTGGGTATGTCGGCGCCTCGCGGTGATCTCTCGTCGGTAGGTGTGTGAAAAAATCATGGCAAATTTGACAGTTGAAGCAATTGAGTTGACCCGTTTGTATGGCGGCCGTGCGGCCGTCAGTGACGTAACCTTTAGTCTGCAACAAGGGCAGGTGTTGGGCTTTTTGGGGCCGAATGGCGCTGGTAAGTCGACCACCATGAAAATGTTGACCGGCAATCTGGCACCCAGCGCTGGTAGCGTGAAAATCTGCGGTATCGATATGATAGAGCAGCCCAAAGAGGCCAAGGCCTTGATTGGCTACTTGCCGGAAATGCGACCTTTATATAAAGAATTCACCGTTGATGAGTATTTGACCATTGCTGCGCGTTTGCACAATGTGTCGGGCAAGCATATTAAAAAAGCGGTAGAGCATGCCAAAGAGCGCTGTGGCCTGACGCACATGAGCAAGCGCCTGATTGAAAACCTGTCTAACGGCTATCAGCAGCGCGTGGGCATTGCCCAGGCTATTATTCATAACCCGATGGTGGTGATTCTGGATGAGCCGACGGTGGGGCTGGACCCGATCCAGATTCGTGATATCCGTGCCTTAATCAAAGAGATTGGCCAGGCGCATAGTGTGATTGTGTCTACCCATATTCTGCCAGAAGTCGAAATGGTGTGTGACCATGTACAGATTATCGATAAAGGCAAACTGGTGTTTAACGGCGGCATTGATGTGCTTAAAAAGCAGCGCATAGGTAACAAACTGCTGGTTGGTTTGCGTCAAGCGCCACAAGCGGCGCAACTGATGGCGATTGCCGGTGTAGCAGAAGTGGAGCCTGCTGATGGCCTGTGGCGCATCCGCTTTGAGGAGGGTGCGCAGCCGCACGAGGCGATTGTGCAGGCGGCGGTCCAGCATGGTTGGGGCTTATATCATATTGCGCCAGACCAGACCAGCCTGGAAGATGTGTTTGTGCAGCTGACTTATCACGAGACCGCTAATGCGGATGAGGCCAAAGCGGCCTAAGCCCCCATTGAGCGTGTAGAAGGAAAGATTTAAGTATGTTGAATATTGCAAGAAAAGAACTCAAAAGTATGTTCGCCTCGCCAATGGGGTGGATTATTTTGGCATTGCTGACATTTTCGTTCGGCACCTATTACCTTAACGGGGTAAACAATTACTTTGAGGTCATGTCCGGCTCGATTCGTCCGGCGGAGCGTATCGGTGTGACCCAGTTTGTTGGCCAAACCGTGTATGGCCTGGCGTCTTTTATCATGCTGTTTGCGGTGCCGTTGCTCTCTATGCGTTTGATTTCAGAAGAGCGCCGCAGCCAAACCTTGCCGTTTTTATTCAGTGCCCCGCTGTCTATCAGCGAGATTGTGGTGGGCAAGTTTTTGGGCCTGGTGGTGTTTTTGAGCATTTTGGTGGTGTATATCGCTGTCATGTTGACTACGCTCAACATTTGGGCTGACATTGATTTTGGCTATATTTTTGCCAATTCGCTGGGCTTGCTGTTGCTAGTGTCGAGCTTTGCGGCGCTTGGCCTGTATTTTTCCAGCCTCACTGCGCAGCCGATTATTGCCGGTATCCTCAGTTTTATTGCGTTGTTTGTACTGATGATTCTGGACCGCTTTTTTGCCGGGGACCCGACCAGCACCATGCTCAAGTTTTCCTTGATGCGACACTTTCAGTCTTTCGCCGGTGGCTTGATGGATACGGCAGATCTGGCTTATTTTGGCTTGTTTATCCTCACGTTTATTACCCTGACGATACGTCGTCTGGATGCGGATCGTTTACGCGGTTAGTCGCGACATTGTTTTTGAGCAGAATGCATTATGAAAATTAACCGTAAATTTAAATGGCAGTTATTGGCACAAAACTGGATGTTTGTGCTGGTGTTTTTAGCACTGGTGGTCATGCTGGGCTATTTGTCCGGTCAATATCGCTGGGCCAAGGATATTACCCAGGCAAACCGTAATATCCTCACACAGGGCAGTGTGAATGTGCTTAAGCAAATGGATGGCGACGTCAATATCACCGTGTTTGCGACCAATGATGACGCCAACAATGGCGATACCTTCCGCAAAGGGATGCTGGATTTTGTCGCCCGTTACCAGCGCGAAAAGAAAAACGTCTTCATCAAGTTCATCAACCCGTCAGAAGAGCCAAAACTGGCGCAAGAAGCAGGGGTGAAGGTCGATGGTGAGACGATTGTGGAATACAACAAGCGTTCCGAGCACATCACGCCACCGTTTGCCGAACAGGAAATGACCAACCTGCTGGTGCGCTTGTCTCGCACCAATAATCAGCCAGTGATGTATCTGGATGGCCATGGTGAGCGTTTGTTGCAAGGCCTGAAAAACCATGACCTCGGTGAGTTTGGTAAACAGCTGGAAAGCAAGGGCTTTAAGTTTGCCAACCCAGATCTGACCATTGCCCAGGCGGTGCCTGCCAATGGTGCCATGCTGGTGATTGCGGCGCCACAAGTCGATCTTAGCGCGGTAGAAGCCAAAAAAATCAAAGCCTATATTGAAGCAGGCGGTAACGTGTTGTGGTTGCTGGATGACGACAATCTGCATGGCTTGCAAGACGTCGCCGAATACCTGGGCATTAAAGTGTCGCCTGGCATTGTGGTCGATAAAGCGGCTGAGCAATATGGCGCAGACCCGAAAATGGCCTTTGCCAGCTTGTATGGTGACCATGCGATTACACGTAACTTTATGTTGCGCACGGTGTTCCCAGAGGCGCATCAGATTGACGGCCAGGCCTCAGATGACTTGGGCTGGAAAGTCGGTCGCCTGATTGACGTTGCACCGAATGGCTGGTTAGAGTCTGATAAGATTCCAGCGGGTGCGCAAAACCTCAAAGTGAGTTTTGACCAGGGCAAAGACAAAGCAGGCCCGATTAACGTCGGCGTGGCGTTGGAGCGTGAATACGGTAAAAAAGGCCAGCGCGTGGTGGTGATCGGCAATGCCAACTTTCTCGCCAACACCTTTATTACCAACGGCGGCAACCTCGACCTCGGTATTAACATCATTAACTGGCTGGCTGGCGATGATCGCCTGATTACCATACAGCCAATGCCACTCAAAGACATCAACGTGACGATTCCAGCCACTGATCAAGGTCGCCTGGTGGCCTGGATCGTCTTCCATGCGTTCCAGTACCTGATCCCGGTCGGTTTGTTTGTGGCTGGCTTGTTTTTGTGGTGGAAGCGCCGCAAGGCTTAATGTCTAACGGTGTGGTTGTCGGAGTGGCGTCATGAAAAAAAGATGGATATTGAACCTGTTGTTGTTAGCGGTCGTCGTAGGCATCGCCGTGTTCCTGCATTTGCAGCCCAAGGAGCAGACGCAGTCCGCTAAGTTTGAAGTCTCCAGCCTCAAGATGGCAGATTTTAATCAAGTGAAAGCTGAGTTCCCGGCTAAAGCACCGACCATTTTTGAAAAACAAGACGGTTACTGGATGATGCGCAAGCCGTACGCGGCGCGCGCCGATCAGGCGTCCGTACAGCGTGTCATGTCTATTATTGCAGCCACCACTGCGACTAAACTACCATTGCAGGATGCAGCCAAATACGGCCTCGATCAACCGGTGTTGAAGTTGACGCTGTCTGGCGCCAAAGGTGACCAGGTGTTTACGTTTGGTACTTATAATCCGGTGTCAGAGGAGCAGTATGTCGGTTATGCTGGCCAAGTGTATTTGTTGCCTGGGCAATACAGCGAAGCGGCGTCTACGCAGCCAATAGAAATGGTCGACAAAACACCGTTGTCGCCAGTTGAGCGCAAACAGCTGGCCGGGTTTGACCTCGCACATCTGGAGCAATGGGAAGAGAATGCACTTAAAGTGCAGATGTCTAACGAAGGCAAGTGGGTGGTTAATGACCCCAAAGCCAAGCCCACGCAAAATGACATGAACGAATGGATGGATTTTAGCTGGGTGCAGGCGCAAGCCACCTCAGTTGAGTTCTATACGCCAGATCGAAAACTGTCTTATCCATCGTTTGAAGTGTTGTTGCGCAATGGCAAAAAGGTCCATTTCGACAAAGTGCAAGAATCGCCGGAGTATTTGCTGGCGCGCCCTGACGAAGGCATTATCTATCACTTTAGCAATGACACCGGCTTTACCATGGTGAACCCGCCAGTCAATATCCAAGCGCCTAAACCATAGCATGCCCGAATTACCCGAGGTTGAGGTCACGCGACGCGGTTTGCTGCCCGTTGAGGGCGCGCAGATCGCGCACGTGACGATTCGCCATCACGGCCTGCGCTGGCCGATTCCGGCTGATTTACCGCAACATCTGCATGGCCGCCGTGTGCTTAAACTCACCCGCCGTGCCAAATATATTCTGGCCGAAATTGGCACCACTGACACCGAGGGCGTATTGTTGTTGCATCTTGGGATGTCTGGTCGTTTATGTCTGCTTGAGCGCGATTTTCCTGCTGAAAAACATGACCACTTTGATATTCGTTTTGAAGATGGTCGTGTGATCCGTTTGCGTGACCCTAGACGCTTTGGCGCGGTGTTGTGGCTGGATAACAATCCATTGCAGCATGCGCTGCTCAGCAGTTTGGGGCCAGAGCCGCTAGAAGCTGCTTTTAACGCTGACTATTTGTATCAGCATATCCGTACGCGCAGCGCACCGATCAAAACCACCATCATGGATGCGCATCTGGTGGTTGGCGTGGGAAATATTTATGCCAGCGAGTCCTTATTCAGGGCCCGTATACACCCAGAAACGCCCGCTAATGCACTGACGCTGGCGCAATGTGCCTTGCTGGTACAAGAGATCAAGTTAACCTTGCAGGCCGCGCTAGACGCTGGTGGTAGCAGTTTGCGGGATTTTTTTGGGGCGGATGGGAATCCTGGTTATTTTCAGCAGACGTATAACGTGTATGGCCGCACGGGCGAGCCTTGCCGTGTGTGCGCCAGCCCGATTCTGAATATCCGGCTTGGCCAGCGTTCAACTTTTTATTGTTCATATTGCCAGCCGCGCCCGGCTGGCCCCAAAGCTAAAAAATAAGCAGATGCTTGCGTACACGCTTTAGGTCGCTTCATTTTCGTCAATATCCGGCTGGATGCAATTGCGCCCGGCCCGTTTGGCGGCATAGAGATGATGGTCTGCGCGCTCCACCACCTGGCCCAGTATTTCATCGGTTTGCATTTCGGCAATGCCAGCGCTGACGGTGATGTGTACCACTTGATTGCTAAAGTGAAACTGCAGCCCGGCAACCGCTGAGCGTATGAGTTCGGTGATGTCTCTGGCATGTTGCAAGTTGCAGCCGGAAAGCAGAATTAAAAACTCCTCGCCACCCCAGCGGCATACCACATCCTCTTCGCGCACGTGCGATTTGATCAGTTGCGCCACGCGTGTGAGCACGCGATCCCCTGCTTCATGCCCATAGGTATCATTCACCGCTTTAAACAGGTCTATATCAAGCAACACCAATGACAACGGTTCGTCACGGCGCTTACCGCGGGCGACGGCCTGCTTGAAGTAAAACTCGAATACCTGCCGACTGGCCACGCCGGTCAGCTTGTCCTGGGTGGCCATCATCTCCAGTTTGTCGTGATAGCCACGCACCGTAAAATGCGCCAGTGCCAGCACGATCATACTGATCACCACCGCCACCGCCAGGTTGATCAAGAAGGCCGTTTCAATGCGTGCGGAGCTCGGGTCGTTGACCTGCTCGACAATTAAATACCAGTCAAACTCGGGCACCAGTCGGCTATTGAGGTACAGCATGTTGCCGCTGCTGGTTTTAAACGACAGCGACGCACTGGGCGATGTCAGCACTTGCAAAAAGGCTTTATCCAGTCCAGATTTGTTCTGCAGGTGCAGCTCTGAGCGGTATTGGCTGCTTTGCAGCATGACCTCGCCCTGGCGGTTCACAAAGTAGATTTCACGGCCATAGCGTTTCTGGTAGTTTTCAATCAGTTCTACCACCGTTTGCAAGGATAAGCCGACACCAATCACACCAATAAACTTGCCGGATTTGTCTTCAATACGATAGTTAACAAAAATACTCAGGCGTTTTTTATCTGCGGTGTCGCGGTCAATATTAATAACATAGGGGTGATGCGAATTTCTGGCCTCAAAATACCAGTGATCATCGGGGTTGGTCGTTGATACCCGCTTTAATACGCCAGAAGGATGGTAATAATTGCCCGAACTTTCGGAGACGAAAAACGCGGTGATGGTGTTATATTTTTGCTGGATTTGTGACAGGTAGCTGGTCATTTTATTGGCATCTTGTTCGCCATTGTTGATCCAGTCAAACACAAACACATCATTGGCCATCAATGACGAAATGAGCAGTGGCTGTAGCAGGTCGCGCTGAATTTCAGAGTAGATGTTGTCGCTGGTCAGTGGCAACATTTCTTGTTGCAGACGGTCTGTCAGCGAGTCTTTGGCCACAAAGTAACCCATCAGACTGGTCGCTACAAAGCCAATAAGCACGATAACGCTTAAGAGTAGAGTGTAGTAACGCTTGTTAACGACCATAGAATTCAATTGCCCAAAGGCGAATCATGCCCAAAAAAAGTATTATCATCAATATAAATCGGCTTTGTTTACTTGAATAGTCGCTGTTTTCAGGAGGTATTCCCGGCTTGGCGAGAATTAGTGTGGGTGGTGACGTGCGGCGTGCTCGTGCAAATAGCCGGAAGCGGTATGCGGCGTACCGCCTACTTTTTGTGGCAATAATGAGCCGATGACCATGGCGACGGCACTGATCAATAGTCCGACCAATTGTGCAGGCACCAAGCTGGCTTCGCCGACCAGGACTTCAATCAGCACCCAGCTGCCGATGCCGAAAATAATCGCTGCCAGCGCACCCTGGCTGGTGGCACGCTGCCAGAAAGCACCGAAGAACAATGGCACAAACGCGCCTGCCAGCGTCACTTTATAGGCGCTTTCTACCATGCCAAAAATCGATAGTTCTGAGTTGAGTGCATAAAACAGCACCATAGCAGCAAAGCCGACCAGGCATAAACGCATCACGCGCAAAAAGGCATGGTCGTTCATGTGCGGCATAAAGCCTTTGACCACGTTTTCGGCAAAGGTGACCGACGGCGCCAGCAGAGTGGCTGATGAGCAACTCATAATGGCTGAGAGCACGGCACCAAAGAAGATGGCCTGTGCCAGTAACGGTGTGTGCGTGAGTACCAGCGTTGGCAACACGCGCTGCGAATCGGTGTTGACCAGTGCGCCGAAGGTCGCCGGGTCTATCAGCGTCGCGGCATAGGCGATAAACATGGGCACAAAGGTAAAGCAAAAGTAGATGCTGGCGCCAAGGATAGACCCCCACAAAGCAATGTTGGCCGTTTTGGCTGACGTGATGCGCTGAAACACATCCTGCTGCGGAATCGAGCCCAGCATCATGGTCAGCCAGCCGCCGAGAAAGGTCAGCCAGACACTCCAGTGGGTCGATTGTGGAAAGAAATGCAGTTTGCCTGCATTGCGTGCATGCTCAATCACCGGCGCGACGCCACCGGTTTGGCCAGACACAATGCTGGCGATATACAGCAGGCCGCTGATGACGACAATCATCTGCACAAAGTCGAGAATGGCAACTGACAGCATGCCGCCCAACGTGGTGTAGGTGAGCACAATGGCGGTGCCCAAGATCATGCCGTTAGATTCTGAAATAGCGCCATCGCTGATCAGGTTGAAAATCAGCCCGAGCGCCTTGATTTGTGCCGCGACCCAGCCCATGTAAGAAATGACGATGGCAATGGTGGTGAGCACCTCGACCGAGCGGTTATAGCGCATGCGGTAAAAGTCGCCCAGGGTGAGGATGTTGAGTTTATACAGGCGGCTGGAGAAGAAAATGCCGGCGATGATCAGGCACATGCTGGAGCCGAACGGATCCGCTGCGACGCCGGTTAAGCCCTCACGCACAAAGGTGGCAGAGACGCCAAACACGGCTTCGGCGCCGAACCAGGTGGCAAACACCGTGGCCATGACCACGGGTAGCGGCAGGTGACGGCCAGCCACGGCATAATCTTTGGTGCTGTGCACATTGCGGGCCGCAATCAGGCCAATGCCGATTGAAACCAGTAAATACGCCACCACAAACCAGATCAGCACAGCCAGAGTTCCTTAGAGTTGATTGCAACAGGCCGATTTTAAAACAAAACCATGCCTAAACAGGAGGTTGTGCTGTGCGTAAAAGCTAAAAAGACCTGAAAATCAGGTCTTTTTTACAATTCTGCACAATTACTCGACCCGCTTCCAGGTTTGTGAGCGCCCGAGCAGCGAGAAGCCAATAAAACCACGCACCTCAAGTGCATTGCCATTGGCGCTCAGCGTCATTTTGCATTTGTAGGTTTTGCCGTTTTCAGGGTCCAGAATCTCGCCGCCATCATACACATGGTTGTCAGCACTGGGCTTTAAATGCCTGGCGATGGTCATGCCGATAATTTTCTGGCCTTTACGTTCGTCCGTACATTTGTCACAGACCGCATCGCCGGTGTCTGAAGCTAGCAAGCCTTTTTCTACAATCGCGCTATATTCGCCTGCGTTTTCAACAATGCGCACCAACGATCTCGGTTTGCCGGTTTTGTCGTCTGTGGTTTGCCACAGGCCGCCGAGGTCTGCCGCCTGTAGTGTATAGGGCAGCATGCATAACGCAGTGACTAGCAGTGACTTGATAAATGGCATGGTCAATCTCCTTTAGTGGTTAAACAGCAGGAACAAACTTGCACATTGTAGCAATACCAGCACGATGATGGCGGTGGTCGCCCATTTTTGCCAGGTGGCTTGCTGGTGCTGGGCGTTGAGCAGGTTGTCTATGCGGCTTTGCTGTTTACCCAGCTCGGTCTGATTGCGCAGATATTGCTCAAACAGGCGTGGCATATCTGCCGCATGCGTCAGGATATAAGGTAATTCGCGCTTGGCAGATTTGAGCAGACTGCGCCAGCCGATCTGCTCGCTCATCCAGCGTTTAAGGAACGGTTTAGCGCTTTGCCATAAATCAATATTGGGGTCGAGTTCGCGCCCCAGGCCCTCAATATTGAGCAGCGTTTTTTGCAGCATCACCAGCTGCGGCTGGATATTCACCCCAAAGCGGCGCGACATTTGAAACAGGCTGAGTAAGGTGCGGCCAAACGAAATATCTTTAAGCGGTTTTTCAAAGATCGGTTCGCAAATGGCGCGGACGGCGGTTTCCAGCGCCTCGACGTTGGTGTCTGCAGGCACCCAGCCAGATTCTATGTGTGCCACAGCGACATCACGGTAATCGCGGTTAAAAAACGCCAGGAAGTTGCGTGCCAGATAGTATTGGTCAGTGGCTGACAGGCTACCCATGATGCCAAAATCAAGCGCGATAAATTTGCCCTTGTCTGGGCCTTGAGTCACGACCTGGATATTGCCCGGGTGCATATCGGCATGAAAAAAACCATCGCGGAATACTTGCGTGAAGAAGATTTCTACGCCTTCGTGTGCCAGTTTGGTCAGGTTGATGCCGTGCGCCATCAGCGCCGCAGTGTCGCGCACAGGCAGGCCAAACATGCGCTGCATGGTCATGACGTGTTTATGCGAGTAATCCCAGTAAACGCTAGGCACCAGCAAGCTGCGATCGCTGAAATTGCGGCCCAGTTGCGCGCATTGTGCGGCTTCCAGAGTAAGGTCTAGCTCATGCTCGGTGTGGCGCGCAAATTCATCGACCATTTCGTCAGGTTTCAGGCGGCGGCCTTCAGCAGACAGTTTTTTAACCCACCAGGCCAGTGTGCGCAGCAGGGCGATGTCACGGTGAATAATGGCGGCAATGCCGGGGCGCAACACTTTCACCGCTACTTGTTCGCCACTATGCAGTTTGGCAAAGTGCACTTGGGCCACTGAGGCGCTGGCAACCGGCGTCGTATTAAATTCTGTGTACACGGTACTCAAAGGCGCGGCGAATGCCTCTTCAATAATAGCCTCTACCTGTGCGTAGGGGAATGGTGGCACCTGGTCTTGCAGTTTTGTGAGTTCGTCGGCAACGTCTGTTGGCAGTAAATCGCGGCGTGTTGACAGCATTTGACCGAATTTAACGAAAATGGGCCCTAGTTTTTCTAGTGCCAAGCGTAAACGTACGGCGCGTTTTTCAGGCGCATGACGCCAAAACAACAGAGTATTCAGCAGGCGAGAACTAATATTGGGGCGGTCTTCGCGGACAAAGAAAACATCCAGGCGATACCAGATCAACACACCGATAATATGAAAAAAACGTAACCAATGCATTGTTACTGACTTTCTGCAGGGAGGGTGGCTGCGAGCAGCTTGTCGACGCGCTGCTGCAGGCGGTCGGTGTCTTCGCGTAATTGGTCAACAGACTGGTTGAATTGTTCAACGCGGGTTTTTTTGGCAATGATGGGTTGCTCTTCTTGCCAGTATTCCACCAGCATCTCGCCCAGGTTTTTGGCCTGGCTCTGCCAGCGTTGTAATTTTTCCTGGCTTATCTGTACCACCTGATACGCGGCGATATCGCCGACAACTTTACTCAAGTCGTCTTCGATATCCCAGCGCACGGCAGACAGTATTTTGCCGACCGCCATGCCAAGCGCGGCATCGCCGTCAATTTTAATCAGGCTGTGCGCCAGCGGGTCCTGGCGTAGCAATCGCATGGCCAGGCTGGGTGGCATGTGTATGGTGGCATCGGCCTGTGCCGACTCCCCAGCGACGGCCAGCTCGCCATTATTTAAGATGGTGAGTGTGGTCTGAGAAACTTTAAAGTCTATACACACATTTTTGTGTGCATAAGGCTCTAGCAGCGGCGCGGTCCAGCTGTTTTGCTGCATTAAGTGCTGCAGGACAAATTGAATTAATGGCTTAAACATGTGCTTAGATCTTGATGCCTTTGTGCAAGGCCACGACGCCCGCGGTCAGATTGTAATAATCCACTTTGCCAAACCCTGCCTCGTGCATCATCTGTTTCAGGGTTTCCTGGTCTGGGTGCATGCGGATGCTTTCTGCCAGGTAGCGGTAACTAGGTTCGTCGTTGGCGATCCATTTGCCAAACTTGGGCAGCAGTTTAAATGAGTAGGTGTCGTAGAGCTTTTCCAGTGGTTGCCAGACTTTTGAGAATTCCAGCACCAGCAAGCGGCCACCCGGTTTGAGCACACGATGCATTTCACGCAGCGCAACGTCTTTATGGGTCATGTTGCGCAGACCAAAGGCGACAATGACACAGTTAAATGTTTCGTCGGCAAACGGCAGCACTTCTGCATTGCATTGTGTTGCCGGAATACTGAGCCCGGCATCGATCATGCGGTCACGGCCCACGCCCAGCATCGAGGCATTAATGTCGGTGAGAATCACCGTGCCCGGATTCACCGCCGCTTGCGTGCCGACTTTTTTGGCAAACAGGCGTGACAAGTCACCGCTACCACCGGCAATATCCAGCACTTTGTCGCCCTGGCCAACGCCACTCACATCGACTGCAAAGCGTTTCCATAAGCGGTGCATGCCTGCGGACATGACGTCGTTCATGATGTCGTACTTTTGTGCGACCGAATGAAAGACCTCGCCCACTTTTTTCTGTTTGTCGTTTTCGGCGACGGTGTCAAAGCCAAAGTGGGTGGTTTTTGCCTGATCAGTGTTTTGCTGCATGTGTCGGTTCCTTGCGGGTGTGGCCAGCCATGGCTAGTTTAGCGATGTAGTCTTGCCACAAGCTTTCATAATGTTGCGCCAGATAATACAAATAATCCCATGAATAAAGGCCGGTATCATGACCATCGTCAAAAATGAGTTTGATTGCATAGCGACCAACCGGTTCAATGTCTGCAATATTGACATTCTCTTTATCCAGTTGCAGGACCTCTTGCCCGGCGCCATGTCCACGCACTTCGGCCGAGGGCGAATACACGCGCAAAAACTCGCAAGACAGCATACATTCTGTGTGATTATCGAAATGTATTTCGAGCAAGTGTGAGGCCTGATGCAGTTGTATCAGGGTCGGGGTCGGGCAATCGGGATGTAGACCGCTCATAACATTGAAGAAAGTGGTGAATGGAGTCGTTAACTTTAATTATGTGCATGATAGCAGATGCATGGTGGCCACGCATGGCTACTGATTGTTGTATCTTAGGGTTGATAATTCATTTTATTTATGAATTAATGGCTATACCTACATGATTTATTTGAACTTTTATCTTTTCATGATAGATTACTAAAAAAACAAACCATCATGAATAGGTCACCCTACAATACTTAAGCAGGTCCTATGGAAAATAACAGACTGGCACAACAATTTGATTTATACACGCGATGGCGTCAATCGATTGCTGATGTCTTGGGGGAGTATCGGCGCTGGTTGGCCGATAAACAGCTCAGCGATGTGCAAATAGAAGAGCGGATACAGCAGCAACTTAACCGTTTGCGTGAGGACAAGTTAAACGTGGCATTTGTCGCCGAGTTTTCGCGTGGCAAATCCGAGCTCATTAACGCGATTTTCTTTTCTGGTTACGGTCATCGTTTGCTGCCATCCGGTGCAGGCCGCACCACCATGTGCCCGACCGAGCTGCGTTATGACACCGGCAAGCCGGTCAGTTTGTCTTTATTGCCCATAGAAACCAGCACCCACCAGATCTCCATCAGCGACTATCGCCGCATGCCACAAGCCTGGTCTGCGGTCGAGTTTGATGCCCATTCCCGCGAAAGCATGGTTGAAGCGTTTAAAGAGGTCAGCCGTACCCGCCGCGTCACAGTCGATGAAGCGCAATCGTTGGGTCTCTATAATCCAGACCAGCCCGATGATGCCATGTTGATTGGCATGGATGGCCTGCTTGAAATTCCGTGCTGGCGCTATGCCGTGATTAATTTCCCCCATCCTTTGCTCAAGCAAGGGCTGGTGATTTTGGACACCCCGGGTTTAAACGCAATCGGGGCCGAGCCAGAGTTGACCATGAGCATGTTGCCAAATGCCCATGCCGTGTTGTTTATTCTGGGTGCCGATACCGGCGTCACTAAATCCGAGATGGAAGTCTGGCGCCGTTATATCAGTGGTGCGCGCTGGAAGCAAAAAGGCCGTATGGCCGTGCTGAACAAGATTGACGGCTTGTGGGACCCTCTCAAAACCGATGATGAAGTGGAAACCGAACTCTATCGCCAGTTACAAAATACGGCTGAATTATTAGGCTTGCCGCGCGAGCAGATTTTACCGACCTCGGCACAAAAAGGCTTGCTGGCCAAAGTGAAGGGCGACCAGCAGTTGCTGCATAAGAGCCGTTTGCTACAACTGGAAAAAAACCTGTCTGATGAGCTGATCCCGGCCAAGCAGGAAATTGTGCGCGAAAGCATACAGGGCGAAATTGAAGACATGATGCATCAAACGCGCACCACGCTGGAGACGCGTTTGCAAAGTGTGCTCGATCAGGCCGATGAATTGCGATGCCTGCAAGGCAAAAATGAAGACGTGATTGCGCAGATGATGCGCAAGGTCAAGCAGGACAAGGTGAACTTTGAAGTCGGCTTGCAACGTTACCAGGCCTTACGCAGTGTATTTTCGGTGCAGTCTAATCAGGTGTTCCATCATTTGGGCCTGCCAGCGCTCAAGAGCAAAGTGCGCGAAACCCGCGATACCATGATGAAAGCCGCATTTACCAAAACCATGCGGCAAGCCATGGATGACTTTTTTAGTGATCTCAAGCGCCGGATGATGGATGCCGATGTGCATGTGCATGAAATCAAAAAAATGATGGAAGCCATGTACGAGAAGTTCTCCAAAGAACATGGTCTGGTGCAAAAAACACCGCCGCCATTTTCTACTTCACGCTATTTAAAAGCGCTCAATAAATTGGAAGCCATTTACCGCGACCAGTTTAATACCACCTTCAACATGATTGCCCACGAAAAGCTGACGCTGACCAGTAAGTTTTTTGAAACGCTGGCCAGTCATGTGATTCTCGAATACGAAGCGGCTAACCGCGATACCGAAAGCTGGCTCAAAGCGGTGATTGCGCCGATGGAAAGCCAGATGCGTGAGCATCACGTGCAACTCAAGCGCCGCGTGGAAAGTATCAAGCGTATCTATCAGGCCACTGATACCTTAGAAGAGCGCATCGCAGATTTGGAACAGGTAGAGTTGTCGATACGCCAGCAACTGGCTGATCTGGACCAGCTGAATGGCAAAGCCATGTTTGCCTTAGCGCATGAAGAAGTGATCGTTCGAGCGGCTTAAGAATAGCAGTGATTGAAATAGCTGCCATGAAAACAAAAACGGGAGCATCTGCTCCCGTTTTTGTTATTTGCTTTCCAGCATATAGGTTTTGATTTTTTGCATCGCCTTCTGCTCAATCTGGCGGATACGTTCTGCTGACACATTAAACTCAGCAGCCAGTTCATGCAGCGTGGAAGCATTGCCTTCGGTCAACCAGCGCGCTTGCAGCACGCGGCGGCTACGCTCATCCAGTTGTTGCAACGCCATGCTCAAGCCTTCGGTTTGCAAATGCTCGTTTTGCAGGTTTTCCAGCAAGGTCGATGGCTCAGGGCCTTCATCTTCCAAAAACGCAATCGGGCTGTACACCTCTTCGCCGTCATCATCCACTTGTGCGTCCAGCGAAATCTCCTGACCGTTCAAGCGGTATTCCATTTCGGACACTTCTTCCGGTTTCACGTTCAGCTCGGTGGCAATGCGTTGCACGTCGTCCTGGCTCAGCGTTTCAAAGCCTTGTTTCATGCTACGCAAATTAAAGAATAATTTACGTTGTGCTTTGGTGGTCGCAGTTTTCACCAGACGCCAGTTACGCACAATGTATTCATGAATCTCGGCTTTAATCCAATGCATGGCAAATGAGACCAGGCGTACGCCACGGTCAGGGTCAAAGCGTTTCACCGCTTTCATCAAGCCAATATTGCCTTCCTGAATCAGGTCAGACTGTGGCAAACCATAACCGCTATAGCCACGGGCAATGCTGGCAACCAACCGCAGGTGCGACACAATTAGCGCGCGCGCAGCCTCCAGGTCACCACTTTGTTTCAACTCAGTCGCATAGCTGTACTCTTCTTCAGCCGTGAGCACAGGAAACTGCTTGATGGTACGCAGATAATGATCCAGGCTGTCAGCCGATGCAATGACAGGTAATGTTAACGCCTTGATAATAAAATCCTTATTGAAAGAAGATGTATGGAAATCATTTTAGCACTCAAAGCTTGAGAGTGCTAGCCCATTTAAAAGTTCAACGCAATTGAGGTCAATCCTTTGGTATTCGCGCGCATCATATCGGCAAGACCGCACTATTTAGGGTGTGGTTTGGGAAAGGGGTTTGGAATAATCGGCGGGTATTCGTAAGGTGGGCTTGAAATACTACTGGTTGTATTTGCCAGTGGGTGGTTCAAAAAAAAATGCTGCAAAGTCTTGTGTTCCTTGTTACACAAGCGACTGAATAAGATTTCTCTACGCGCATGTTCATTAAAGCGCAGGCGCAGCAATCAACCACTATTCAATCATTTGTGTCATTTAAATCTGACTGAGATGCCAGTTCTGGCCTGACATTGTCTCGGGCAATACATTAACAGCAGTCACTGACGGAATGCTTACATCTTTTAAAAAACACTGATAGCCTGCCTTGCAGATTTCCTGCCCGCGTGAAGGCAGGAAAATTCGATTTAGTCACGTCCGCGACCACGACCATTCCCTGGACCATGTCCATTGCCATGGCCGTGACCATGGTCGTCATGCCAATGACCGTGATCGTGGTGGTCATGGTCATATCTGCCTCCAGGCCCACCGCCGTAAGCGTTATACCGTGGTGCATAGACATTTTGATACCAGCTATCCTGCACAAAATAGACCTGGCGGCCGCAGGCACCATATTGACCACAGTAGCGGCCCCATTTTTTCATGTGGCCGGGCGGCACGCGCAAATACATCGGTGGTTGCACCACGGCCACGGGTGGCGGCTGGATAATCACTGGTTGTGGATAGATCACTTGTGGCGCAGGGTAGGGGTTGCCCAGCACAATTTGTCCATAAAATCCCGGTTGACCGACGCTCACGGCCACACCCACATCTCCTGCGAAGGCCGTGACTGCACTAACCATTAATACGGCACCCATCGCTAATTTTTTCATCATTTTTCATCCCTCTTAATAAGGCGTATTTGCCTGTCGATACGCATTAAATTTCACGCGTATGCGCATCTTAAAAAGTTGGACAATTTGATGACAGTCTCATGATTCTGATAGTCCTGTCAGAAAGCGCTGACGATGATGCGCGCTTCAAATCATCGTCTGGCGACCACTTATTTTAGATTGCGAATCGCCATCCAGCCGAGATCGTGCATGCAGGCCACAAACGCGCGTTTGTAGGTTTGCGTTTTGTAATCCGGTAAATAGTCCGGTCCCAGTTTTTTCTCACAAGTGCCTTGATCCTGTTTGAGCTGATTCGGGAAGGCGCCCATTTTCCACCACGAGTTAATCGAATATTGCACATCCGGGCCATCGTTGGCAGTTGAGTGGCTGGCTGTCGTTGCCGCTTCTGCAACAGCAACTGGCACGGCTGGCTGCTTGGCCGACTCCACTGTTTGTGAGGCTGGTTGTGGTGTTTTCGCAACAGCGGCGGCAACCGGTTTTTGCGGCGTCTCCGTCGATAACTCTATAAAAGGACTGGGCTTGGCCTGGCTGGCCTGTTTGTTATCCGTGACTTCTATGGTCGCGAATAAGGGGTCAAAGGCATCGACCGTGGGTTTTTGCCAGCCATGTTCAGCCAGACACTTGGTCAACTGGTCACCGCTGCCGCGGCAGGCCTGGTGCGCGCGGTCTATGTCTTGCTGCGAGCCGCCGCGCTTATAAGAAACCTCGCCGCAGCCTGCTAATACAGTGGTGAATAGGATGTAAGTTAAAAGACGCATTGCGAGCCCTGTTCTCAATTTGTTATGTGCAGTCTAGCGGTGTTTACCCACCGTCGCCACTACGCAAATTGACGTATTTGTCCTACATGCCCGGCTCGTTAAGCTGAGCGCAAGTTTTGATTAACTGTGTTGGTTTGAATTTAACGAGAAAGGGAGTTTTTGATGATGAACTTGAAAAAATGTGCTTTGCATACAGCAGTAGCAATGGCTTGCGGCTTGGGTGCACAAATGGCAAATGCCGGTGCCACGATTACTTTTGGTGAAGACAAGTATATCAGTGCTGGCTTCGGTTTTATTGGAGGCTATTCATCAGTCGAGGATGCCGCTGCCAACGGCAAGGATCGTTCTAACGACTTTTCTTTAGACAGTGCGCGTATTTACTTGTCTGGCTCGTTCAACAAATACATCAAGGGTATGTTGAACACAGAGAAAAACATTGCTGCACCAGGTGGCGGAAGCAGTGACACCATTCAAGTGATTGATGCCAACGTACAGTTCCAGTTAACACCAGAAGTGGCTATCTGGGCGGGGCGCTTTCTGTCCCCAAGTGATCGCGCCAACTTGGCCGGCCCTTACTACTCAATGGGTGGTGGCTACTGGAGCGGCATTGCTTCACGTTATGGCTTTAACGGTGGTGTGATTGGCCGTGATGAGGGTGTAGCGGTGGTGAGTAGCTTCCTGGAAGACCATCTGGCTGTGTCCTTCGGTGCGTTTGAAGGCGATAACATCTTCCGCTTGAGCGGTGTGGGTGCGCAATCAGAAACGGCAGGCACTAAAGACAAATTGATGTATGCAGGCCGTGTGCAATATAACTTCTGGGACGCAGAACCAGGCTATTACGGCACAGGTAGCTACTTTGGTGCCAAAGACATTCTGGCCATTGGTGTGGCTGGGCGTGTGAAAAAAGATGGTGTGGTGAGCGGCTTGGGCGCGGTGGGCGATTACAGCTCTTACAGCGTGGACTTCTTGTTAGAGAAAAAAGATGTCGGTCCTGGCACCTTCTCTACTGAAGCGGCTTACTACTACTACGACACTGACAACGCCATTTTGGGTGAACAAGGTAAAGCCTATTCAGCTGCTGTGGCCTATTTGTTCCAGGACGAAATCGGCTGGGGCAAATTCAAGCCGTTTATCCGTTATCAAAAGTTTGACGCAGATGGTGTAACGACAGCGACCTCAAACGTGCGCACCGGTGCAGATACCAAGCGTGTGGAAATTGGTACCAGCTACGTGATTGCGCCTTACAACGCCATGATTACTGCCAGCTACGGTAAGACTGACCTTTCAAACGCCTCTGATACCAACGACTTCAAAGTCGCTTTGCAGATGCAGTTCTAATCAACACCTTATAACCCTTTCTCACAAAGGAGATGAGCGTAATGAAAACAATAGTGAAATTGGATTTGGATAAAAAGCCCTGGGAGCAGGACGGTCAGATTCACAACCGTTGGCATCCTGACTTGCCGATGATTGCCATGGTCAAGCCAGGCGATGAGTTCCGCGTGGAATGTATGGACTGGACCGGTGGCCAGATTGGCAACAACGACAGCGCCAATGACATTCGTGACGTGGACCTGACCCAGGTGCACTACCTGAGTGGCCCGATTGGCGTCGAAGGCGCTGAACCGGGTGACCTGATGGTGGTGGAAATTTTGGATGTCGGCACCTTTGATGACCAGCAATGGGGCTTTAACGGCCTGTTTGCTAAAGAGAATGGCGGTGGTTTCCTGACTGACCATTTCCCTGAGGCCAGCAAATCCATCTGGGATTTTCACGGTGTCTACACCACCTCCCGCCATGTGCCAAAAGTCCGTTATGCCGGCATCATGCATCCGGGCTTGATTGGTTGTTTGCCCTCACGTGAGTTGCTGGAAAAATGGAACGAACGTGAAGCTGCGCTGATTGCTACTGACCCTGACCGCGTACCAGCGCTGGCGCTGCCGCCTGAGCCTCAATCTGCCGTGATGGGTAAATTGAGCGGTGATGCAGCTAAAAAAGCAGCGATGGAGGGCGCACGTACCGTGCCACCTCGCGACCACGGTGGTAACTGTGACATTAAGAACCTGACCAAAGGCTCCAAGATTTTCTTCCCGGTCTACGTGAAGGATGGCGGTCTCTCCATGGGTGACCTGCACTTCTCGCAAGGCGATGGCGAAATCACCTTCTGTGGCGCGATTGAGATGGCGGGTTACCTCGACATCAAGGTCAGTCTGATTAAAGAAGGTGTGAAGAAATACGGCATTAAAAACCCAATCTTCCAGCCTAGCCCGATCACACCAACTTATCGCGATTATGTGATTTTTGAAGGTATCTCGGTGGATGAAGCAGGCAAACAGCACTATTTGGACGTGCATGTAGCGTACCGCCAGGCGTGTTTGAACGCGATTGAGTATCTGAAGAAATTTGGTTACAGCGGCGAACAGGCGGTGTCTATCCTCGGCACTGCGCCGGTAGAAGGGCATATCAGCGGCATTGTTGATATCCCTAACGCCTGCGCCACCTTGTGGATCCCGACCGAAATCTTCGAGTTTGATATCCGGCCAAATGCGGATGGACCGAAGATCATGGTGCCACCGGGTGTAGATGTTTCCTTTACGTCATAAGGAGTGCGCAGATGCCTTTATACGAATATGAGTGTGACAGTTGTGGCGTGTTTACCGCGCTACGCAAAATGAGTGATTCCAGTTTGCCTGCCGAGTGTGATTGCTGCGGTGCCATCAGCCCGCGCATCCTGTCGGTGCCCAAGCTGGCCATCATGGACAAGCATCAACGGTCCGCTCATGAACGTAACGAGAAGTCTGCGCATGAACCACGAAGCGCTCGCCGGTCTAGCTGTGGTTGCACAGGGTCTCATACCTGCAAAACCACCAGCAAAGTGAATGAAGACACCGGCAAGCTGCCGATGCAGATGCAAACCAAGAAAACAGCACGTCCCTGGATGGTCGGCCATTAATTCGCCTGCCACCAGTGAAGCAACAGATTGACGTAATAATCGTATTTAATTGATTTATCCATAAAGGAGAGAAGTAATGAGTACCTTGAACAGAAGGGGTTTTATCAAAGGCGCAATGTTAGGCGCGATGATGGCAGCAGGTCTCGTTACCGGCCACGCGTTTGCTGCTGATTATCCAACGGCAAAAGTAAACACGACTGGTTTGGCAGTGACTGACACGACTGTTAAAGTTGGTATCCTGCACTCCGCCACCGGCACCATGGCGATTAGTGAAACGGGTTCTATCCAGGCTGAAAAACTGGCCATTGAGCAAATTAACGCCATGGGCGGCATTTTGGGTCGCAAGATCGAAGTCGTGCAGGAAGATGGCGCGTCTGACTGGCCAACCTTTGCTGAAAAAGCAAAAAAACTGCTAGAAAAAGACAAAGTAGCTTCTGTGATGGGATGCTGGACCTCTGCCTCACGTAAGGCCGCTTTGCCAGTGTTTGAAAAAGACAATGGCTTGCTGTTCTACCCAACGTTCTACGAAGGTCTTGAGCAATCCAAAAACGTATTCTATACCGGCCAGGAAGCCACTCAACAAATCCTGGCGGGCTTAGACTGGATCGCTAAAGAGAAAAAAGCCAAGACGTTCTACCTGATTGGTTCTGACTACATCTGGCCACGTACTTCCATGAAAATTGCCCGTAAACACATCGAGCAACATCTGGGCGGCAAAGTGGTGGGTGAAGAGTACATCGCTTTGGGCGACACACAATTTGGTTCTGTGATCAACAAAATCAAACTGAAAAAACCTGACGTGATCTACGCAGCGGTGGTGGGCGGCAGTAACGTGGCCTGGTTCAAACAATTGAACGCGGCTGGTTTGAACTCTAGCAAACAAACCATGTTGACCATCTCTGTGACCGAAGACGAGGTATTGGGCATTGGCGGTGAAAACTTAGCCGGCTTCTACTCAGCCATGAAGTACTTCCAGTCTCAGGACAATGATTCAAACAAGAAATTTGTTGAAGCATTCAAAAAACGCTGGGGTAAAGATGCTGTGATCGGCGACGTGACACAAGCGGCTTACCTGGGCCCATGGTTGTACAAAGCGGCTGTTGAGCGCGCAGGCAGCTTCGACGTAGACAAAGTACAAGCGGCATTGCCTGGCTACGAGTTCAAAGACGCACCAGAAGGCCCAGTGACGGTTGAGGCTAACCATCACCTGACGACCAAACTGCGTATTGGTCAATGGGGTAAAGATGGCCAGGCCAAAGTGGTTTATACCTCTGGCTACATCAAACCAGATCCATTTCCAAAAGGCTATCAATAAATTAGTCCTGTCGTAAAAGCTTAAGCGGTAGCCGGTGTTTGCCGGCTGCCGTTTGGCGCAAGTAGTCAACATCTAATATAGAAATTGCATTTTAAGGAGACCGATATGTTTGGTTATTCGATGGCTGAGATAGGCAATATTGTGGTGATGCAGGGCTTTTCCGGCCTGAGCATGTTTACAGTGTTGCTACTGATGGCTCTGGGTCTCGCGATTATTTTCGGGCAGATGGGGGTGATTAACATGGCCCACGGTGAGTTTATGACCATCGGTGCCTACACCACGGTGCTGATTTCCAAAGTCGCCGCGACGTATGGGTTCACCAATTATTATTTTGTGTTTGCCATTGCGATTGCCTTTGTTCTGGCGTTCGCCGTTGGTTACTTTATTGAATTCATTATGATCCGGCACCTGTACAAGCGGCCGCTGGATACCTTGCTGGCGACCTGGGGCCTGAGCCTGGTCATGCAGCAAATCTTTCGCTCCAGCTTTGGTGCCAAAGAGGTGAGTGCCGAGCTGCCGGAATGGATGCTGGGCTCGTTCCAGCCAACACCAGACATTGATATCCCGATTAACGGCGTGTTTGTGATGGTGCTGGCGGCGCTAGTGACCTTTGGCGTTTATATGTTCATGTTCAAATCACGCTGGGGCCTGCGTGTGCGTGCCACCGTGCAAAACCGCACCATGGCTGGCGCGGTGGGGATTAACACTGCCAAGGTCGACCGTGTGACCTTTGCGCTGGGTTGTGGCATTGCCGGTATCGCCGGGGCGGCCTTCACCACCATTGCGTCTACCGGCCCGACTACCGGCACCTTGTATATCGTCGACAGCTTTATGGTGGTGGTATTTGGCGGCGCAGCCAGCATCGTCGGCACCATTGCCTCGGCCTTCGGTATTGCCCAGGCGCAATCTGTATTGCAATTCTTTATGACCAGCTCGATGGGCAAGGTGTCTACTCTGCTCGTCATCGTCAGCATCCTGATGATGAAACCAGAGGGCTTGTTTGCCTCCAAACTGCGTAAATAACAGGGTTGGCGACTGATGAACATCTTTTTCATCCGTCGCCATAAGTAAATAGACGTATTAATTGTTTACATCTGTCGCAATAGAATCAACGCATCAACAGAGGAGAAATCTTGATGACATTATGGGAAAAAATGAAAGCCAGCCCAATATTGGGTGGTAAGGAAGGGGTGATCAGCCTGGCCGTTCTGGCTGCGATCATCTTCGTCGTACTGCCGCTAAGTGTGGATATTTTCCGTCTCAACCTGATTGGCAAATACTTGACCTACGCCTTTGTCGCGGTGGGTCTGGTCATGTTGTGGGGCCATGGCGGTATCCTGAGTTTAGGCCAGGGTATCTTCTTCGGTCTCGGTGGTTACGCCATGGCCATGTTCCTCAAGCTCGAGGCTTCTGATCCACTCAGCACCAAAATTCAGTCTACCCCAGGTATTCCTGACTTTATGGACTGGAACCAGCTGACCGCCTTGCCCTGGTTCTGGGAGCCGTTCAAGAGCTTGCCATTTACCATCTTTGCCGTGCTAACGATTCCAGCCTTCTTTGCTTACCTCATTGGCTACGCCATGTTTAAGCGTCGGGTGGGTGGGGTATATTTCTCCATCATCACGCAAGCGGTTGCGTTAATTCTGAGTATTTTAATTGTGGGTCAGCAAGGCTACACCGGCGGTGTCAACGGCATGACCGATTTGCGTACTATGCTAGGCTGGGATATCCGCACTGACTCTGCCAAATACATTCTCTACTTTGTAAACGGCCTGTTGTTATTTGGCGCGATTTTCTTGTCCAAATACATCATGAGCAGCAAGTTCGGCATGTTGTTGCTGGCCATGCGTGACAAAGAAGAGCGCGTGCGTTTTTCTGGCTACGACGTCTCCAATTTCAAAATCTTTATCTTCTGCCTGGCCGCCATGATGTCTGCGGTGGGTGGCGCCATGTTTACCCTGCAGGTGGGCTTTATGTCGCCTTCTTTTGTCGGCATTGTGCCTTCGATTGAAATGGTGATTTTCTGTGCCGTCGGTGGCCGCGCGTCACTGGTTGGTGCGGTGTATGGCACCTTGCTGGTCAATTACGGCAAAACCGTATTCTCCGAAACTTACCCTGAAATGTGGCTGTTCCTGATGGGCGGGCTGTTTATTGCAGTGGTGATGTTCTTCCCAAGTGGCCTGGCGGGTATCTGGGATAAATATGCGACCAAATACGGCTGGTTTAAAGACAAGGCTGAAGCAAAAAAGCCTGAGGTAAGTACTTCTGAGGTAGAAGCACCAGCAGTACTTACCGACACATCCCGTGAAACAATCACTGCCACTGAATCTACCGATGTGGCCAGCAAACAAGTCACGCGCAAGAAAGCGGATCAAGTATCTGCGATCGACAGTAGCAACATGAGAGGAGCAGAAGCATGAGTAATACCGACTTCGTCTTAGCAGTAGAAGATTTGACCGTCTCCTTCGATGGCTTTAAAGCGGTGGATAGCCTCACCATGTATATCGATAAAAATGAGTTGCGTGTGCTGGTGGGGCCTAACGGCGCCGGTAAAACCACGGTGCTGGACCTGATCTGCGGTAAAACCAAATCAACCTCGGGTTCGATCAAGTTTAACAATACCGAATTGACCAAGCTGTCTGAGCACGAGATCGTTCGCTCGGGCGTTGGCCGCAAGTTTCAGAATCCGTCGATTTACGAAAACCTGTCGGTGTACCAAAACCTAGAAGTATCGTACCCGAAAGGCCGCGGCGTGTTTGGTAGCCTGACCTTCAAACGCACCAAAGAGGTCGAAGACCGTGTACGCAAGGTGGCTCAAGACATCATGCTGACTGAGTTTTTAGACATGGAATCTGCCTTGCTTAGCCACGGCCAGAAACAGTGGCTGGAAATCGGCATGTTGCTGATGCAAGAGCCTGAGTTATTGATGCTGGATGAACCGGTGGCTGGCATGAGTGCGAAAGAACGCGATCAGACCGCTGAGTTGCTCAACCGCATTTGCCAGAACCGCTCAGTGATTGTGATTGAGCACGACATGGAGTTTGTGAAGAAAATTGCGCACAAAGTCACCGTGTTGCACCAAGGCAAAATCCTGGCAGAAGGGCCGATGGAAAAAGTCCAGGCAGATGAAAAAGTGATTGAAGTCTATCTAGGCCACTAACTGAAGCGCCATTACTTGAGGAGTATTGCATGTTTGAAATTGAAAATTTGCAGGTGAGTTATGGCCAAAGTCAGGTGATTCATGGCCTGAACTTTAAAGCCAACAAAAACGAAACCCTGGCCATTATGGGCCGCAACGGCATGGGTAAAACCACTTTGTTTAAATCGCTAATGGGCATTTTGCCGAGCAAAGCGACCAAGGCGACAGTGGATGGTGTCGACTTGCAAGGCGCCGCCACGCATGACCGCGTGATGAAAGGCCTGGCCTATGTACCCCAAGGGCGCTGGATTTTCCCGAATATGACGGTGCAGGAAAATATCGAAACCGGGCTGGAAAAGTCTGGCTCTGGCGAAATTCCTGAGGATATTTTTGCCTTGTTCCCGGTGTTGCATGAAATGCGCAAACGCAAGGGCGGCAACTTGTCCGGCGGTCAGCAACAGCAACTGGCCATCGCCCGTGCGCTGGTGACTAACCCTAAAGTACTGTTGTTGGATGAACCAACTGAGGGCATCCAGCCATCGATTATTAAAGACATTGCCAAAGTCCTGAATGAAATCCGTAAGATGCGTGAAATCACAATCATCGTGTCTGAGCAGGTGTTGAGCTTCACCATGGAAGTGGCCGACCGCATTATCGTTATTGATAAAGGCCGCTTTATTCATGAAGATACGCGCGACAATGTCGATGCCGCCAAGGTGAAAAGTTATCTGTCTGTTTAGGTGCTTTTTTAGCCACAGAGGGCACCGAGTTCACAGAGAAAAACGAATTTGTAGTTCCTCCGTGTCTTCTGTGGCTGATAGAAAAAGTGAATAATCAGGGTTTGTCTGTGGCATGATGCGGTGATGGATGATTTGAAGCAAACGGCAATATTGCCAACGCAAACGAAAGCCGCCAAACACTGGCAAGCCAGACTGGAACTCGGCTTTTGCAAACGTGACGCGCGTTCTTATCTGGCACATCGTCTGCATAAAGGGCCGCTGGTGGTACAAAAATCACTGCATCCCGAAGGCGAGGCTGTGTGCCATGCGGTGATTGTGCATCCGCCGGGCGGTGTGGCAGGCGGCGACGCCTTGCAGCTTCAAGTCACGGTGGGCGAGGGCGCGCAAGCGTTGCTGACCACGCCAGGCGCCGGCAAGTGGTATAAAGCCAATGGCACGCTGGCTTCGCAGGATTTAAACTTCACCTTAGAGGCTGGTAGTGGCCTAGAGTGGTTGCCGCAAGAAAATATCTTGTTTGACGCCGCCGAGGTGCGGTTTACGGCAGACATTCGCCTGGCAACAGGTGCCACGCTGGCTGCCTGGGATATCGTCTGCCTGGGCCGACAGGCGCAGCAGGAGGCCTGGCAAACAGGTGTTTATCAGTTAAAACAGCAGATTTGGCGTGAAGATCGCCTGATCTGGAATGAGCGCGCCCATCTGCGCGCAGCCGATGCGCTAGCGACGAGTAGCGTCGGCTTGGGCGGCGCGGTTGTCTTCGGCACCTTTTTAGTCTGTGCGGGCGCCGTGCCTGCTGACGTAGTGCAAGCTTGCCGCGCGCTGGTGCCAGCAGGCGCCAAGACCGGCATCACCGCATTGCCAGACGTGCTGGCGATACGCTATGTTGGCCATGCCTCGCAACAGGCCAGGCAATATTTCGAGCAATGCTGGCAGATTCTGCGGCCCTGGTATTATCAGCGTGACGCGGTCAGGCCACGCATCTGGAACACTTAAAATAAGAATACTTAAAGAGACTCAGCGATGGAACTCACCCCTAGAGAAAAAGACAAGTTACTGATCTTCACCGCCGCGCTGCTCGCCGAGCGGCGCAAGGCGCGTGGACTCAAACTCAATTATCCGGAAGCGATCGCGTTTATCACCGCGGCGATAATGGAAGGCGCGCGCGATGGCAATACGGTGGCCGAGCTGATGAGCTTCGGCACCACCTTATTGTCGCGCGATGACGTCATGGAAGGCGTGCCGGAAATGATCCCGGATATCCAGGTGGAAGCGACTTTCCCAGATGGCACGAAGCTGGTCACGGTGCACCACCCCATTCCATAGGTGTGAATGATGAACATGGCAAATTGCGGCGTTGCGCGGTTTTTTAGTTACGGCATAACCTTAAGGTTAGCCTACACTGAAACTACGTTTTCGAAATCCTCATGTACTACATGTACATACCGGTTTCTGCGTTCCGTGCGCCTTGCACCTCATCCATTTTGATCATTCACTAATGCATCGATAAAAGTTCAATAGGCAAAAAAACATGATTCCCGGCGAAATGCAGGTCGCAGCAGGCGACATCGAACTCAACACAGGGCGCGCAACGGTGACGCTGGATGTGGCTAATAAAGGTGACCGGCCGATTCAGGTCGGCTCGCATTACCATTTTTATGAAACTAACGATGCTTTGGCGTTTGACCGGGCGCTGGCGTATGGCTGCCGCTTGAATATTGCCGCTGGTACGGCGGTACGTTTTGAGCCGGGGCAAACGCGCACGGTGCAATTGGTACAACTGGCCGGGGATCGAAACGTGTATGGCTTTGCCGGACGCGTGATGGGGGCTTTGAAATGAGCATCAAGATGGATAAACGCGCTTATGCCGAAATGTTCGGGCCAACGGTGGGCGACAAGGTGCGCTTGGCGGATACCGAGTTGTGGGTAGAGGTGGAAAAAGATTTTACCATCTATGGTGAAGAGGTCAAATTTGGCGGCGGCAAGGTCATTCGTGATGGCATGGGACAAGGCCAGGGCCTGGCGGCAGAAGTCGCCGATACCGTCATCACCAACGCCCTGATTATCGACCACTGGGGCATCGTCAAAGCCGATATTGGCATTAAGGGTGGCTATATTTCTGCCATTGGCAAAGCAGGCAACCCGGATATTCAGCCAGGCGTAACCATTGCGATTGGCGCGGGCACCGAGGTGATTGCCGGTGAGGGCATGATTATTACTGCTGGTGGTATCGATACGCATATCCACTTTATTTGCCCGCAGCAGATTGAAGAGGCGCTGATGTCTGGTGTGACCACTATGATAGGCGGCGGCACCGGGCCAGCCACGGGTACGTTTGCTACCACCTGTACGCCGGGGCCATGGCATATCCACCGCATGTTGCAATCGGCGGATGCGTTCCCCATGAACCTGGGTTTTTTGGGCAAAGGGAATGCCAGCCTGCCAGAGCCTTTACGTGAGCAAGTCCGCGCAGGTGTGATCGGTCTCAAGCTGCACGAAGACTGGGGCACCACGCCAGCGGCCATTGATAATTGCCTGAGTGTGGCTGACGAGATGGATGTGCAGGTGGCCATTCACTCAGATACGCTGAATGAATCGGGTTTTGTAGAAACGACCATAGGCGCATTTAAAGGCCGCACCATCCATACTTTCCATACCGAAGGGGCGGGCGGCGGTCATGCGCCGGATATTATCAAGGCGGCCAGTCATCCGAATGTGTTGCCGTCGTCGACTAACCCGACGCGGCCATTTACGGTCAACACTATCGATGAGCATCTGGATATGCTGATGGTGTGCCATCACCTGGACCCGGCGATTGCCGAAGATATTGCGTTTGCCGAAAGCCGCATCCGCCGCGAAACCATTGCCGCGGAGGATATTTTCCATGACCTTGGTGCGTTCTCCATGATGTCGTCCGACTCGCAAGCGATGGGCCGCGTGGGCGAGGTGATTATCCGCACCTGGCAAACGGCGCACAAAATGAAGATACAGCGCGGGCCATTGGCAGAAGACGCGCCGGGCAATGATAACTTCCGTATCAAACGCTATATCGCCAAATACACCATTAACCCGGCCATTACGCACGGCGTTTCACACGTGGTGGGTTCGGTTGAGGTCGGCAAATTGGCTGATCTGGTGGTGTGGAAACCCGCCTTCTTTGGCGTGAAGCCATTTACCATCATCAAAGGCGGCATGATTGCGGCGGCAGCGATGGGCGATCCGAATGCGTCTATCCCAACCCCGCAGCCCGTGCATTACCGCCCGATGTTTGGCGCGTATGGCGGTGGCTTAAAAACTGCAGTGACCTTTATCTCACAAGCCGGGCTAGATAATCCGGAAGTACATGCATTAGGTCTGCAAAAGCCACTGGTCGCGGTCAAAGGCACGCGCGATGTCAAAAAGTCAGACATGGTGCACAATACCTGGATGCCCAAGATTGAGGTCGACCCCGAAACCTATGAAGTACTCGCTGATGGCATGCCTTTAGTCTGTGAACCAGCCGAAGTATTGCCGATGGCGCAGCGCTACTTTTTGTTTTAACGATTGATTGACCGCCGATAAACGCAGATACACGCCGATAGAGCGATTCAGGTGAAATATGTATTTGTTTTTATCCGCGTTCATGGGCGTGCATCTGCGGCCAAATAAAATAAGAGTTTTAACATGATTCATTTAACCGAACGTATTGCCGTGAGTGGCCAGATTGATGACACTCTGGAGCTGCCATTTGATCAACGGCAGAAAAGCCGTTTGCGCGTGAAGCTGGCCTCCGGTCGTGAAGCGGCCTTGTTTTTAACGCGCGGCATTATTCTGCGTGGTGGTGATTTGCTTAAATCTGAAGAGGGTATGGTGGTGCAGATTGTTGCCGCCCAAGAGCCTGTGTATAACGTCATTGCACCGACCCCGCGCGAGCTCATGTGTGCGGCTTATCATTTGGGTAACCGGCATGTCCCGCTGCAAATTGGCGATGGCTGGCTCCGGCTGGAGCAAGATTATGTGTTGAGAGATATGCTGCTTGGACTAGGTATGCAAGTCAGTGAAGTGCATGCCCCGTTTGAGCCAGAAGCTGGCGCTTACGGTGGTGGCCATCGGCATGGTGATGAGGCCCCGCATTCACTGAAACCGCGAGGGCACGGTCATGGCTGATGCGCTGGCACTTAGCCGTTTATTACAACTGGCCAGCCCATTGTTGCCGGTGGGGGCTTATTGTTACTCGCAGGGCCTAGAGTGGGCCATTGAGTCTGGTGAGGTCAAAGACGTTGCGACCGCGCAGGCCTGGATAGGAGATAGCTTGCAGGTGTATCAGGCGCGGTTTGAGTTGCCGCTTTTATATCGCTTGTATCAGGCTTGGCAGGCAAACGATATGCAACAGGTGCAGGCCTGGGACCACTTTTACCAGGCCGGGCGCGACACCGCCGAAGGCTGGGCCGAGACGCGGCAGATGGGTTATTCTTTGCGGCGCTTGTTGAATGACTTAAAGCCGATGTCTCCCGCACTGATTGCGCAGGTCAACAGGCTGGAAACGCCCGCTTTTCCGACCTTATATGCGGCGATTGCCCAGCACTGGCAGATTGCGCCCGAACAGATGCTGCATGGTTATGCCTGGGGTTGGCTGGAGAATCAGGCCAGTGCCGCCATGAAAGCCGTGCCGCTTGGCCAGGTCGCCGGGCAGACCATTTTGTTCGCTCTGGGGTCGCAATTGCCCCAGGTGATACAGGCAGCAATGCAGTTGCCTGACGATGAAATGAGTAATTTTAACCCCTTGCTCAGCATCGCGGGCTGCCAACACGAAACACAATACAGCAGGTTATTTAGATCATGAAAATACATACCCAGTTTGACACCCCTACGCCTAATGTTACTGACTACAAAGAGCCCTTGCGCGTAGGCATTGGTGGCCCGGTGGGCTCAGGCAAGACCGCACTGACATTGGCTTTGTGCCAGCGCCTGCGCGAGGTGTATAACATCGCCGTGGTAACTAACGATATTTACACCAAGGAAGATGCCGAGTTTTTAACCCGCAATCAAGCGCTGACCCCTGAGCGCATTATTGGCGTGGAAACCGGCGGCTGCCCGCATACCGCCATTCGCGAGGATGCTTCCATGAATCTCGAAGCTGTTGATCAGCTGAGTAAACGATTTCAAACGCTGGATATCGTGTTTGTGGAAAGTGGTGGCGACAACCTGGCGGCGACCTTTAGCCCCGAGTTGTCTGATTTGACGATTTATGTGATTGACGTGGCTGCCGGGGAAAAAATTCCGCGCAAAGGCGGACCCGGCATCACCAAATCTGACTTGCTGGTGATTAACAAGATAGACCTTGCGCCGATGGTAGGTGCCTCGCTGGAAGTGATGGATCAGGATGCCAAACGCATGCGTGGCGACAAGCCATTTGTGTTCAGCAACCTCAAAAGCGGGCAGGGCCTGGAAGACATTGTCAGGTTTATTGAGAAACAAGGTCTCATGCTTTGATCATTGGCACTGCGGGTGCGTGGCGGTGTTGTATCGGCTTGCCACAAATGCACATTGCCAATGTTGGCCGTTAAATCAATATAGAAAATTTGGTGTGTGAACGACTTCACTCATCTTGAATGCAATTCGTTTGGAGAAGATTGAATGAAAAAAAATATTCTAGTCGGTATTGCTGGGCTCGTCGCATCCACCAGCGCGCTGGCCCATCCAGGTCACGGCCTGGCGTCTGGCTTTGCAGCAGGCTTTTTGCACCCACTCACAGGGTGGGATCACTTGTTGGTGATGTTATCACTCGGTGTCTGGGCCGCGCGGCGTCCAAAGGGGCAGGGTTGGCAGCTGCCTGTCATGTTTGTGGTGGCGATGGCAGTTGCCGCTTTTACCGCAATGACCTGGTTGTCAGCTTCAATGGCTGAGGTATTAGTCGCGGCAAGCGTATTGCTGATGGGCGGTTTGTTGTTGGCTGATGTCGCTATATCGCGCGGTATCCAGCTTGCTGGTGTGGCGGTGATCGCCGCCGCCCATGGTTATTTGCATGGTATAGAGTTAGGTAGCCATTGGGTTGCACTGGCAGGCATGCTACTGGCTACTGCGCTTTTACATGCTTTAGGTTGGTGGTTGGGGCGTCAGCCACAGTTATGGGCGCGCTCTGCATCCAGACTACTAGGTGGGCTGATGCTGGTATTTGGCGCTAGCTTGCTCTGGGTTTAAATGACTCCTGCGGCCGCGCCAGGCCGTGGCAAACGTAAAATGCGGATAAGTTTGTTATCCGCATTTTTTATTTGTGGCATGCTTACAGCTGCATTACGTCAATTAACGTAGTGATTGATGTTATCACCTGCTCTAGTATAGCTTGGGGCGCATATTTCTCTACTGACGGTCCCGTCTTTTTAAGGATTGTTGATTGTTACACCCTTCCGAAATGTCATCCGCCACTCAGGCAGAGCCGATACAGCGTATCGTCAAGATTCGTCGCGACTATAACAATTGGGTGGCCAATGAAACCATAGAGGATTATGCCCTGCGGTATACGCCGTGCGCGTTTCGCAAATGGTCGATTCTTCGTGTGTCCAACACAGCTTTGGGTGCGATTTCTTTCCTGGTGCTAGAGGCGATTGGCGGCACCATTACCATCAATTATGGCTTCCCTAATGCCTTGTGGGCTATTTTAGCGGTTGGCCTGATTATCTTTTTAACTGGCTTACCGATCAGCTATTACGCCGCCAAATACGGCTTAGATATGGACTTGCTGACGCGTGGTGCGGGCTTTGGCTATATCGGCTCGACCATCTCTTCGTTTATTTACGCCTCGTTCACCTTTATCCTGTTTTCGCTCGAAGCGGCGATTATGGGCTATGCGCTTGAGCTGTATTTTCATCTGCCTTTGTATCTCGGCTATCTGGTCAGTGCGCTGATTGTGATTCCGCTAGTGACGCATGGTGTGACCTTGATTAGCCGCATTCAGATGATCACGCAACCGATCTGGATTGCGCTGATGTTTTTGCCGTTTTTCGCCATTATCCGAATGGACCCGGATGTGCTGCATCGTTTAAGTACATTTGCGGGGGTGTCAACCAACGGTGGGCACTTTAACTGGGTGATGTTTGGCACGGCGACAGCTGTTGGCGTGGCGCTGATTCCGCAGATTGGTGAGCAGGTCGACTTTTTGCGCTTTATGCCTGAGCGCAACAAAGAAAATTACTGGCGCTGGAATCTGGGCGTGTTAATGGCCGGGCCCGGCTGGGTCATCCTTGGCATGCTCAAAATGCTGGCGGGCGCGTTACTGGCCTACCTGGTGTTTAACCGGGATATGCCCTTGAGTTCGGCGGTGAATCCGACCCATATGTACTGGATCGGTTTTGAACACGTATTCAGTAATCACCAGGTAGCGTTAGCAGTCACGGCTTTGTTTGTCTGCGTGTCGCAAATCAAGGTCAACATGACCAATGCTTACGCTGGTTCGCTGGCGTGGTCCAACTTTTTTGCTCGCCTCACGCACAGCCATCCAGGGCGTATTGTCTGGGTGGCGTTCAACGTCATGATTGCCATTGTGCTGATGGAGCTCAATGTGTTTCAGGCGCTGGAGGAGATTTTAGGTCTGTATGCCAATATCGCTATCGCCTGGATCGCCGCCGTGGTCGCTGATCTGGTCATTAACAAGCCACTGGGATTAAGCCCCAAAGGCATTGAGTTCAGACGCGCCTATTTATACGATATTAACCCGGTTGGTGTCGGCGCTATGTTTATTGCGTCGGCGATTTCAATCGCCGCCTACACCGGCATTATGGGGGTGCTGGCGCAGTCGTTTTCCACCTTTATTTCGCTGTTTACCGCCTTGCTTATGTCGCCGCTGATTGCCTGGTACACCAAAGGTAAATATTACCTGGCCAGGCAGCGCCCCACTTATTTGCAACCATCGACCACCAAGCAATGTGTGATCTGTGAGCGTGAGTATGAAGTGAGTGACATGGCGCATTGCCCGGCTTATGGCGGTGCGATTTGCTCGCTGTGCTGTTGCCTGGATGCGCGTTGCCATGACGCCTGTAAACCGCAAGCGCGGCTCAGTGCGCAGTGGGAGGCACTGAATAAGAAGTTTTTGCCGCCGCGTTTATGGCCGCATTTAAACGGCGGCGTGGCACACTTTTTGTTGTTGATGCTGATTGCCATGCTGTTGTTTGGAGCGACCATCGGCTTGATTTACCTGCATGATGCGCTGACGGTCGGCCGCGAGTACCCCGGGCTGATGCAGCACTTCCGCTCCGGGTATTTAAAAGTGTTTGTCGCCTTGTTGTTTTTGGGCGGGATTGTCGCCTGGTGGCTGGTGCTGACTTCTGCCAGTCGCCGTGTGGCACAGGAAGAGTCTAACCGGCAAACCGGCTTGCTGCTCGAAGAAATCGAGTCACACAAAAAAACCGATGCGCAGTTGCAAAAGGCGCGCAGACTGGCAGAAGAAGCCAACCAGGCCAAGAGCCGCTATATTACCGGCATCAGCCACGAGCTACGCACACCGCTCAATAGTATTTTGGGCTACGCACAATTGCTCACCAATGATGCCAGCATCCCCGAGCATCGCAAGCAGGCGATTAAAACCATCAGCCGCGGGGGCGAGCACCTGCTGTCGCTGATTGAAAGCACCTTGGACATTGCCCGCATTGAAAGCGGCAAGATGACGTTTGACGTCAAGCCGCTGCATTTGCCGGAATTTATCAGCCAGATGGTCAGCATGTTTGAAATCCAGGCGCAAAACAAAGGGCTGGCGTTTTATTTTGAGCAGTCGGGCAATTTGCCTGACTACGTGCGGGCCGACCACAAGCGCCTGATGCAGATTCTGGTGAATATTTTAGGCAATGCGGTCAAGTTCACCACCAAGGGCAGTGTGACCTTCAGAGTGAGTTATGCGCGCGAAATCGCCCAGATTGATATTGAAGATACCGGCCCGGGCATCGCGCCCAACGAGGTGGAAAAAATCTTTGAGCCGTTTGAACGCGGCAGCGCGGCAGATGTGGTGGGTATAGGCGGCACCGGCTTAGGCTTAACCATTAGCAAACTACTCACGCAACTCATGGGCGGCGAAATGCACTTTGACAGTGTGCTGGGGCAAGGCACACGGTTTGAGATTCGTCTGTTTTTACCGCAGATTCGTGAAACCGCGCACTTATCTAAAAAAGCCGTGCGCCAACGCATCGGTTACCAAGGGCCGATCAAGACGATATTGGTGGTGGATAATGAGGAAGCCGACCGTGCATTATTGCGCGATGCCTTGCAACCCCTGGGCTTTATTGTGCAAGAAGCAGGCAATGGTCAGGCTTGTGTTGATCAATACCGGACGCTGCATGCTGACTTGATCTTGATGGATCTGGCCATGCCGATGATGGATGGCTGGGAAGCCGCTTATATCATTCGCCAAGTGCATCAATCCAAATTGCCGATTGCCATTATCTCGGCCAATGCTTATGACCGTAGTCTGGATAATCAAGCCAAAATTCCAGCACAGGATTTCTTTGTCAAACCCGTCAATCTAGACGAAGTACTCGACTGGATCGGCAATCAACTAGACCTGGCGTGGCGCTACGCGGATAGTGCTACCGCCACGCCAGAACCGCTGTCTGCCAGCGATAGAGAGGCACTCGCGCCTATTCCTGCCGCCTTGCTTGACCATATGGCTGAGTTTGCACGCATGGGCTATGTCAAGGGCGTGCGCGAGGTGCTAGCGACGCTCAACCGCGACCATGCGCAACATCAACCTTTTATTCACGCATTACAACAAGCCATGGAACGCTTTGATTTTGCCAAACTACAACGCTTGATTGAGGAGTACACCGAATGACCAGCCATAGCCATACCGTGTTAATTGTGGATGATGTGCCAGAAAACCTGGCCTATCTGCATGACGCACTGGATGAATCCGGCTACCAGGTCTATGTCGCCAACTCTGGCGAGATGGCATTGCAGGTCGCGCACCTGATGCAGCCGCATGTGATTTTGATGGATGCCATGATGCCTGGCCTGGATGGGTTTGCCACTTGCCGACGCATCAAAGCCGCCACAGAAACCCAGCATATCCCGGTGATTTTCATGACTGGTCTGACTGAAATTGAACACGTCACCATGGCGTTTGATGCCGGTGGTGTTGATTATGTGACCAAGCCAGTGCGTCCGGCAGAGGTGCTGGCCCGCCTCAAGGTGCACGTACAAAATGCCACAAAAATGCATCAGGCGACCACTGCACTGGATGCATTTGGCCAGGCAACCATTGCCATTTTGCCGACGGATAAGCGCCTGGTATGGCAAACGCCGCTGGCCAAACATTATCTGGCGCAGTATTTTGCTGAGTGGGCAGCCAAAGAAGCCTACAGCGCCGTGCAAACGCTGCCGCCCATGATTTACCAATGGCTAGAAAGCTCAATACAACAATTCTCGAGTGGGCAGTCCATGCAAACCCTGAGCGTCAATCAGGGCAGTGCACGCCTCAGCCTGACCGTGGCGAATACCAGCGAAGAACAGTGGGTAGTGGTGTTGCGCGAGCATTCAGACGAAGCGCAGATTGAGTCCTTAGGTAAGTTGTTCCAGCTGACCAAGCGTGAATCAGAAGTGCTGTACTGGACGGTGAAAGGTAAAACCAATAAGGACGTCGGCGAGATTTTAGGCACCAGCCCGCGCACCATCAACAAACACCTGGAGCATGTGTTCCAGAAGCTGGGGGTAGAAACCAGGACCGCTGCGGCGTCACTGGTGGCTTCAAAAATCAAGTTTTAGCGGCTTGACTCAGGCGCGGGCCTGAGTCAGTCTTTGGCGTTTAGAAGTGATAAACCACGCCTACAGTGGTCACGTTGGAGTCAAAAGATTTGCTGCCGCCGCCATTGACGTCAACTTCGGCTTTGTAGTGATCCCAGCCGACACGCATCGAGACGGTTTTGTCAAAATGGTACTCCGCACCCAGGCCGTAGGTGGCGCCCATGCGGGTGGCATCGTCATATGCACTGATACCTGAGACTTTGCTGCTGGTGGCGGCAACGCCTAATTTGCCATAGACATCAAAGGCATCGTTCAGCGGCAAAATGCCGACGGCGGTCAGGCTCAAGGCGTCTGCCTTAGCGCTGCCATGTATATTGTCGGTGACTTTGCCGATGCCGGTATATTGGCCTTCAACGGCAAAATACGGGTTGAATTTGTAACCAGCCAGCACACCGGCCACGGCCTGGCTGTCTTTGTCGACCCCGTTAGGGGTTTTTAAGTTGGGCATGCCTACGCCCAGATTTGCGCCGGCATAAAAGCCTTCTGTACGCGCGCCTTCTGCACTGGCACACAGGGGTGCCACGAATGTCAGGCTGCTCATCAACCATAAAATAGCGTGTTTACGCATGTTGCTTTCTCCAATCAATGATTGATCATTCTTATTTAAGTTTGCTTTGTGCCAGTTTCAGGCCTTCTTCAATATCCTGTTTGCGGCCAGCATCTGCATCTTCACGCCCAGGGCGCGCCGGTGCCTGCAAGGCTTTCTGGTAATAGGTCACGGCCTGGCTGTAATCGCCTTGTGCGCGCAGATAATCGGCATAAAAGTAATTGCTATCAATGCCTGTTGGGTTGAGTTGTAGGGCTTTTTCGAGGTATTCACGACCTTTTTTCTTATCGCCAAAGCCAATCGGCCAGCCGGGTACGCGGAAATATAACGAACCTAAGGTGGTGTAGGCGGAACCATTCAGTGCCTGCGGATTGCTTTTGATGCTGGCTTGTAACAGGTCGCGTGCTTGCTCGGCCGCTTTGAGGGCATTGACCGGGTGTAGCGGCCCCATGCTTTTAGCATAACCACTCAATACAATCGCTTCCCAGATTTGAGCCTCATTCGCCTCCGGATTTTTTGCCGTCAGTTGATGTGCCTGCTCAGACAAGCTTTTAAAAGCGGTTTCTTGCTGATCTTTGCTGGTTTGGTAAGTGGCTTTTGCCCAGGCATGTTGCAGGTTGGCCAGTTCGTTATCCAGGGCTTCATCGGCAAAAGCGGCATGCGTCAGCAAGGCCAGGCAGGTATACATGATCAAACGTTTCACATTGGCTCCCAGTTTAAATAAGGGTATTTTTGCAATAAGAGTGCCAGCCTGAGAGGTGTCTGAGTGTTGATATATTGTTTAAATAAATCAAGTGGTTACGATTTGTGCTTTACTGCAGATGCGCGTGCTAGGGCTTAAACTGGGCGTAAAGCCTGCTTTTTTTGCAGGGCAAGCGCAGGTGACTCTGCAAAAAATGCATGCTATGGTCGCACTGCTACAGATCCTCTCCAGTAGAAAAGACAGGGTGAATTAAGATGCACACGCAAACACAACTCCGCTCATTTGAGGCGCTGTCGCAGCGCTATGGTGAGCGTTATAAATGGATGGTGTTGCTCATTATCGGTGTTGGCACCATTGCCGGTGTGTTGTGTACCTCTAGCTTTAATGTGGCGGTGCCCGCGCTGACGCACACTTTTCACCTGGGGCAAGACCATGTGCAGTGGGCGATGACGGCATTTTTAGCGGCGATGACCATCGGCATGCTGCCCGCTGCGTGGTGGCTGGAGCGTTTCGGCCTGCGCCGCATATTTATCACCACGCTGTGGTTGCTGATTGCCGCCAGTGTTGCAGGTTTTTATGCGCACTCATTTGTCGAGGTGGTGATTGCGCGTTTGCTGCAAGGCCTGGCCGCGGGCGTGTTGCAGCCGCTGGGGGTGATGGCGCTGATGCGGTTGTTTCCTCCCAATATTCAGGGGCGTGCCTCGGGTATTTTGATCGTGGGCATTGCCTTTACGCCAGCGATTGCACCGTCTATCAGTGGCTGGTTACTCGACCAGTTTGGCTGGCACGCCATTTTTCTGCTTGGTGTGCCGTTTGCGTTGATTGCCTTGTTGTGTGCCTGGCGTTGGTTACCCGCACCGCGTAAAAACCCTATCAAGCCATTTGACTGGCCCGGCCTCGGTTGGCTGTCGGCCGCCACCATCGGCCTGGTCGAGTTCGTCTCCAGCTTGCACCACAGCGGTCTCGCCTCAGCCTGGACCTGGGGGCAAGCGACGCTGACTGTGGTGTCCATGATTTGTTATCTACGACACGCACATCAGTTGCCGCACGCCATTATCCAGTTGCATTTGTTTAACCGCCCGACCTTTAGCCGCGGCACCTTGGTCGCCTTTGCTTATGGCTTTGGCTTGTATGCCTCGACTTATCTAATCCCGGTGTTTTTGCAAAATGCCATGGCTTATTCAGCCACAGATGCCGGTTTGTTATTGCTGCCGTCAGGGTTGGCCCTGGTGTTGACGATTCCCTTTGCTGGGCGCATGGCTGACCGCTTTTCGCCCAAGCGCATCACGCTGGCCGGTTTGCTCATCTTTGGTCTGTCTTTTATGGTGTTTGCGGTGGCGGCCAAACAGGTGCAATACTGGGATATTGTCGCGGCGACAGTGGTTGGCCGCATTGGTCTGGGGCTGATTTTACCGGCACTCAATCTGGCGACGTTACATGAAATGGAGCCGCATCAGTTAGGCCAGTCTTCAGTGGTGGTGAGTTACGCCAGGCAGTTGGGCGGCGTGGTCGGTGTGACCATGATGGCGGTGTTTATGGAATGGCGCGAACGCGTGTGTGGCATGGTGACGCCAGGGATTTTCGAGGCCTATGCACAAGGCTTTTTGCTGCTATCGGTGGTGTTTGCGCTGGCAATGATTGCCGCGCTAGGCATGAAGGACGCGAAACGAGAATAGGCAGGTGGGGGCTGGCTGCTATCCGGGGATAACAGCCAGGTAAGTCATTACTTCTCTACGAAGGCTTTTTCAATCACGTAGTCGCCAAGCTCACCAATGCGTGGTGACACCTTGAAACCCCGTTTGTCCAACATCGCTGCGGTATCTACCAGCATGGCCGGGCTACCGCAAATCATGGCGCGGTCAGTTTCCGGGTTGAGTGGCGGCAAGCCAATATCTTCGAACAGTTTGCCATTCTCTACCAGGTCAGTCAGGCGGCCCATGTTTTTAAATGGTTCGCGTGTCACGGTGGGGTAGTAAATCAGCTTGTTGCGCACTTCTTCACCAAAAAATTCATTATTCGGTAATTCTTTAGTGATGAACTCTTCGTAGGCCAGCTCATTGACGTAACGCACACCGTGAATCAGGATCACTTTTTCAAAGCGGTCATAGACTTCGATGTCCTGAATCAGGCTCATAAATGGCGCCAGACCAGTACCGGTCGAGAAGAAATACAGGTTTTTGCCTGGTTTCAAATCGTGTGTGACCAAGGTGCCGGTCGGCTTGCGGCTCACCAGCAATGGGTCGCCCACTTTCAGGTGTTGCAGGCGTGAAGTCAGTGGGCCGTTAGGCACTTTAATGCTGAAAAACTCCAGATGTTCTTCATAGTTTGGGCTGGCGATACTGTAAGCGCGGGTCAAAGGCAGACCATCCACTTCCATGCCAATCATCACAAACTGGCCATTTTCAAAACGCAGACCTGGGTCGCGAGTGGCCTTAAAGCTGAATAAGGTGTCGTTCCAGTGATGAACGCTCAGAATCGTTTCGGTGGAATATTTTTTATTACTCATGTCTTTTCTTTTACTCGCGACTAGGCAAAGGGGTTGAATTTAAAGGGTTTATGCTAACAGGCTATTATAGCGCAGCGGTCAGTTGCGGCACGACTTCAAACAAGTCAGCCACTAATCCGTAATCTGCAATTTTGAAAATCTGCGCTTCCGGGTCCTGGTTAATCGCCACCACGACCTTGCTGTCTTTCATGCCGTAAGCATGCTGGATGGCGCCGGAAATGCCAACGGCGATATACAGCTCAGGCGCAACCACCACGCCAGTCTGGCCGACTTGCAGATCGTTAGGCGCATAGCCTGCGTCCACCGCGGCACGGCTGGCACCGATGGCGGCATGCAGTTTGTCTGCCAATGGCGCGATGACCTGGGCAAAGGCATCCGCACTACCCAGCGCACGGCCACCGGAAACCACGACTTTAGCGGCCGTGAGTGCAGGGCGCTCGGATTTGTTAAAGGCTTCTGATACCCAGCGGCTACCTTGTGGGGCTGCTGGCGCAGTGATTGTTTTCACTTCGGCAGTTGCACCAGCCGCAGCGGCGGCAAATTTGCTGCCGCGTACGGTCAATACTTGAACGGCATCGCTGCTCTGCACGGTGGCCAGTACATTTCCGGCGTAAATGCCACGCACATAGGTATTGGTATTCACAATTTCCAGTACGTCGGACAGCATGTTGACGTCCAGCAAGGCGGCGACGCGTGGCAATACGTTTTTGCTGAAGGCGCTGTGCGCTGCCAGTACTACGGTGTAGTTGGCGGCCAGTGGCACAATTATCTCAGCCAGATGCTCAGCCGTCGGGTGTTGCAGTGCTGCGTCGCTGGCGACCAATACGCTGCTCACGCCTTGCAGGGCGGCGGCTTGTGCAGCCAAAGCCTCTGGCTGTGCGGCAGCAATCAGCACATCTACTGGCTGTTGCCATTGTTGGGCAGCGGTCACGGCACGCGCGACTTGCTCATTTAAATGCTGGCCGTCGTGTTCGGCAATAATCAGTGTTCTCATACGATGATCCCTTCGTGCGTACGCAATTTGCTCAATAACTCATTCACATCTTTCACCATGATGCCGGCAGGGCGCTCAGGTGGGGCAGCCACTTTAAGTTGCTGCACGCTATTGGTGAGTGCAAGGTTGAGCGAGTCAAGTGCAATGGTTTCAATCGGTTTTTTTCTGGCCATCATCAGGTTAGGCAGTTTGACGTAGCGCGGTTCGTTCAAACGCAAGTCTGCAGTAATCACGGCAGGCAAGGTCACGCTCAAGGTTTGCGTGCCGCCATCAATCTCCCTGACCACGGTGGCCTGGTTATCGGCAATGGTGATTTGAGAGGCATAAGTGGCTTGTGGCAGTTTCAATAACGCGGCCAGCATCTGGCCGGTTTGGCCAGCATCATCATCAATCGCCTGTTTGCCCAGCAAAATCAGCGACGGTTGTTCACGTTCGACCACCGCTTTGAGCACCTTGGCAACGTCCAGCGGTTGCAGGCTATCTGTGGTTTCAATCAGCGTGGCACGGTCAGCCCCCATCGCCAATGCATGGCGCAGGATGTCCTGATTAACTGCAGCGCCAATCGTGACAGCGACGATTTCAGTGACGATGCCTTTTTCTTTGAGGCGAATCGCCTCTTCAATCGCGTTTTCATCAAACGGATTGACACCCATTTTGACGCCATCAATGTCTACATTTGAGCCATCCGCTTTGACCCGGACTTGAATGTTATAATCAACGACCCGTTTGATCGCTACCAGTGCTTTCATAAAACGTTTGCCTTTGTTGGGGTTTTACTCGTAACCGGCTATTTTAAGCCAGCTTGTAATATTTATTAAATTGATTATTATAATAATATATATCTATTTTGTAGATTAATTTTGACGCGGCGCAAATGTCGTGCAATCCCTGACCCTGCAATGAAGTACACACTTAGACAGCTAGAGATTTTTGTCGCGATCAGTCGCGCTGGCAGTGTGTCGCGCGCCTGTGATCAACTCGCCTTGTCGCAATCTGCCGCCAGCACTGCCCTCATCGAGCTGGAAAAACAATTTGATATTCAGCTGTTTGACCGGGTGGGCAAGTCTTTGCGCATCAATGAGGCCGGTCAGCAACTGTTGCCCAAAGCGGTGGAACTGCTGGACAGGGCGCGTGAAATCGAGCGCATGCTGCAAGGCCAGCAAGGCTATGGCAACCTTAAAATTGGCGCCACGCTCACCGTGGGAAATTACCTGGTGACCTTATTGGTTGCCAAATTTTTACAGCAATATCCGCAAAGCCATATCCAGTTGCAGGTGCAAAACACGCGTACCATCGTCGAGCAGATTGCAAATCATACCTTGGATTTGGGGATGATTGAGGGCGAGTGTAACCACCCGGATATTGCCGTTGCACCGTGGATTGCCGACGAACTGGTCATTTTTGCGGCGCCCACGCATCCGCTGGCGCAGGTGGCGCAAACTGGTAAAACCATCCACAAATCAGATTTGTTGCTACAGCCGTGGATCGTGCGTGAAAAAGGCTCGGGCACGCGCGAGACCTTTGACCGTGCATTCAAGCAAGATTATTCGCGGCTCAATATTACGCTGGAGCTGGAACACACCGAGGCGATCAAACGCGCGGTAGAGTCCGGCCTCGGCATCGGCTGCATTTCGCGGCTGGCACTTAAGGACGCGTTCAGGCGCGGTAGCCTGGTGCCGATTGAAAACCACAGTTTGCAGTTTCACCGCAATTTTTATTTTTTATGGCACAGGCAAAAATATCAGACCGGTGGCATTCGTCAGTTCTTGGCATTTTGCCAGGCGTTTACCCAAGGGGCGACGCGTAGCGACCTGATTGATATCCCGGCGATTGCCTGACAGAAGGAGCGAAAGATGGAAAGAGATGTCATGGAGTACGATGTGCTGATTGTCGGGGCAGGCCCGGCCGGCTTGTCCGCAGCCATTCGACTCAAACAATTGGCGCAGGCACAAGGCCAGGAACTTGGCGTGTGCGTGCTGGAAAAAGGCGCCGAAGTCGGCAGCCATATTTTCTCTGGTGCCGTGCTCGACCCTAAAGCCTTGCAGGAGCTGTTTCCAGACTGGCAAGCTCTGGGCGCGCCTTTAAATACGCCGGTGAATAAAGATACCTTTGTGGTGCTGGGTGAGGAAAAAGCCTGGGATATGCCTGACTGGGGCTTGCCGCCCCTGATGCGCAATCATGGCAATTATATTATCAGCCTGGGCGAAGTCTGCCGCTGGCTGGCTGGACAGGCCGAAGCGCTGGGCGTAGAAATCTATACCGGCTTTTCTGCGCAAAGTCCAAGTTATGACGCACAAGGCCGCATGACAGGCGTGATCACCGGCGATATGGGCCTAGACAAACAAGGCGAGCCAACGGCTAATTACACGCCAGGCATCGAAATTCGCGCCAAATACACGCTGGTGGCCGAAGGCACGCGTGGCTCACTCACCAAGCAACTCGAAGCACGTTATGGGTTGCGTGCCGCTTCTAGTCCGGCCAAGTATGGCATCGGTTTCAAGGAAGTCTGGCGCGTGAAGCCTGAGCTGCAGCAAAAAGGCTTGATTGAGCATACGCTGGGTTGGCCATTGGATGCCAACACCGGTGGTGGCGGTTTTATTTATCACCATGGCGAACATCTGGTTTCGGTCGGTTATGTAGTGCACCTGGATTACAGCAATCCTTATTTATCGCCGTTTGATGTGTTCCAAACTTATAAAACGCATCCCAAACTCAAGGCCTTGTTGAAAGATGGCAAACGCCTGAGCTACGGCGCGCGCGCGATTTCAGAAGGTGGTGTACAGTCGTTGCCAGAAATGGCGTTCCCGGGTGGCGCGTTGCTGGGTTGCAGCGCGGGCCTGGTCAATGTGCCTAAAATCAAGGGCACGCATTACGCCATGAAGTCCGGCATGCTGGCGGCAGAAGCGGTATTTGAAGCCATCGCGCAGGGCAGCCCAGAAGTCTTGACCAGCTATCCGCAAAAACTGCGTGATTCATGGGTTTGGCAAGAGTTGTATGCGGTGCGCAACGTCAAACCGTATTTGTCGCGCTGGGGCACTTGGGTCGGTACTGTGCTTGGTGGTGCAGAAATGTGGCTGGCAAGCTGGGGTGTCACCTTGCCCTGGACACTCAAACATACATCCGCAGATCATGCCACGCTGACCGATGCGGCAAACAGCCGCCAGCCAACTTATGCCAAGCCAGACGGCGTACTCACCTTTGATAAACTAAGTTCGGTCAGTTTATGCAATATTGCGCATGACGATCAGCAGCCCTGCCATTTGAAACTGGGTGTAGCCGATATGCCAGTGCGGGTCAACCTGCCACGTTATGCAGGGCCAGAGCAACGTTATTGCCCGGCAGGCGTGTATGAGTTTGTAGAGCAGGCAGGCGAGAAAGCCTTGCAGATCAATGCGCAAAACTGCATTCATTGCAAAACTTGCGACATTAAAGACCCAACGCAAAACATTAACTGGGTGCCACCAGAGGGCGGTAGTGGGCCGAATTACGTGGCGCAGTGATAGGCAAAGTTACATAGTCGCGTTTCCACTATGCTTCTGATCTAAATGTGCGAACGCAAACTGGAGTGCGGGCCGATTGCGAAATTTAATTGTTTAGATTTGAATATGTGATGACTCTTTTCGCCTCTCGGCGAGTCACTTTCTGGTGCTTGCCCCCCAGAAAGTAACCAAAGAGGAGGGCACCCAGCCATCACGGCCTTCGGCTCCCTTGCGTTGCTCAACAAAGTGGGCGTCCATCGAAACTCGCCCTAGCGGCTTGCAAAAAGCGCAAGCCACCGCGGAACTCAAACAGACGATGGCCGACTACCCCCACTTCGTCTCCGCTACTCAGCGTGATGGGATGGGATTTATCTCACCAAACTCACATTGCATAAATGCGGACGATTCAAAAACCAAATTCTTTTTATTTACTTAACGAACGATTGCGGTCGCACGGTGTGCGGGGTCCCCATCTGCCGCGCCGAGTAGCGCAGGTGAAGTGGGAGGTTTCGGCCATCGGCTGTTTGAGCCTCGCAACAAGCCACGTTCTGTGTGGCTTGTCAGGGCGAGTTTCGATGGGCGCCCACTTTGGCGAGCAACGCAGGAAATAAGCGGAAGCTGGGGTGCACTTTCTTTTGGTTACTTATTCTTTGTGCAAGCAAAGAAAAGTAACTCGCTGAAAAAGCGAAAAGAAACCTAACAGACAACCACAAACCCGTGGGCATTCATACCCACGCTACGGCGCTAAAGAGAGCAATTCGCCTAGCCGCGAAAGCAAAAATATCTCTACGCCACAACAAACTCAATGCGCTAAAAAAGAATTACTTTTTGATGATTCACTGAAAAAGCCGTTTGCTCGACTCTCAATGGTGCCAGATCGGCACAATCAGTTTGCTCAGCGCTTCTGCGTCAGCGCAATAAACGCGGCAATCCAGCCGATAGTGATAGTGCTCAGCAGCATCAGTCCGCCGACATTAAACAGGTGAAACACCAGCTGAAAGTTGCTTTGATAGTTGTTTGCCAGCAATTGCACCGGCTGCCTCAGGTTCCACACAATCATGAATAACAAGGCGACGGCGATGAGGCCGCCACCCAAGCCATACACGCTGCCCATATATAAAAACGGACGGCGGATGAAGCTGTGCGTGGCGCCAATCAGGCGGCTGACTTCAATCTCGGCTTCGTGCGTGAGCACCTGCATGCGCACGGTGTTGCTGATGACGGTAATCATGGCAATGCCTAACAGGCTGGCAAAAATAATCGCGATGCGTTTACCTAGCAGCAGCATGGCGTGTAAACGCTCAATCCAGACGCTGTCGATCACCAGCTCTTCGACCTCACCGCGTTTTTGCAACATGGCCTGCACTGGTTTGACTGAGGCGGGCTGAGTGTCTGTCAGTGTGATAAACAGGGCATCTGGCAGCGGGTTTTGTGGCAAGTCCACCAGCAGGTCTTTTTGCAAAAACTGTGCGCCGAGCTGCTTGATGGCGTCTTCTTTGGGCACATAACGCACTTCTTTCACCTGCGGTAAGGCCTCTACGTCGTTGATTAGGCGCTGAATGAGGTTGGCATTGACTGCCGGTTTGAGAAACGCGCTGATTTGCGCATCTTGTTTGATGGTGCGCGACATGTCTTGCAGGTTATCCAGTGCGACAAACAGCAAGCCGGGTAGCGTGACCGTGATGCCGATCACCATGCAGATGGTGAGTGTGTTCAGCCAGTGATTTTTTAAGCGCTGCAAGACCAGGTCTATGGCCAGCGCGTGTTGATTGAGCCAGTTTTTCATGCGCTTACTTTCATTAATCGGGCGCTCATAGCATGGCCGTTTGTGCCGGCATGGCACTAATGGTTTGATGATCAATATGCAGCGTGCGGTAAGCAATGGTGCTGACCTGGGTCACATCATGCATGGCAATCACCACGGTCACGCCCACATCGTTAAACGCTTTGAGTAGCTGCATGATTTCGAGCGAGGCGGCCTGGTCGAGGCCACCCGTTGGTTCATCGGCAATCACAATCGATGGGCGGCTAACCACGGCGCGCGCAATCGCCAGTCGTTGTTGTTCACCGCCAGAGAGCGTGATGGGCATGGCTTTTTCTTTATTGAGCAGGCCGACTTTGTCGAGTGCGGCACGCACGCGGCGTGCGGCTTCTTCGCCAGTGATCCCTTGTATGCTCAAGGGCAAGGCGACATTGTCAAAGCTATTGCGGTCATACAGCAGTTTGTGGTCTTGAAACACCAGGCCAAAGCGGCGGCGCAGATACGGCACGGCGTTAGGATGCAACTGGCTGATATCCTGCTGATTGATCAAAACATGCCCGCTAGAAGGTAATTCTATCCCTGCCATGAGTTTGAGTAGGGTGCTTTTGCCCGCCCCGGAATTTCCGGTGACCAGCACAAAATCGCCTTTGTCTATGCTAAAGCTGACTTGGCGGAACAAGTGCGCGCTATTGGGATAGCGCATGCTGACATTGTTAAAAACGATCATAGGATTCTATGCTGGGTCATCAGTTTTAGTCATCAATTAATGCGTCAATAAAGTCATTGGCATTAAACGGGCGCAAATCATCAATGCTTTCACCGACGCCTATAAAGCGCACCGGCGTTTTGCTGGCAGATTGCTGGCTGAGGTGGGCAATCGCCGCGATGACGCCGCCCTTGGCGGTGCCATCGAGTTTGGTCAGTGCCAGCCCGGTGACGCCCAGCGCTTCATGAAAGGCCTTGAGCTGATTGACGGCGTTTTGGCCGGTGTTGGCGTCGAGCACCAGTAAAATTTCGTGCGGTGCGCCAGGCAAGGCTTTATCAATCACGCGTTGTACTTTTTTAATTTCGTCCATCAGGTGCAACTGCGTTGGCAGGCGGCCTGCAGTGTCGGCGATGACGACGTCAATTTTTTTTGCGATGGCAGAATTCACCGCATCGTAAATCACGGCAGCCGGGTCACCACTTTCTGAGGCAACGACATGCACATCGTTGCGCTCACCCCACACCTGCAATTGCTCGCGGGCGGCGGCACGAAAAGTATCCCCGGCGGCGATGAGGACGCTGTGCCCTTGGGCTTGCAGGTATTTAGCCAGCTTGCCGATGGTGGTGGTTTTACCGGCGCCATTGACGCCTACCATCATCATCACATAAGGCTGGTGGCCGCTGACATCCAGCGGTGACTCTAACGGTGAGAGCAATTCAAGCAAGGTGTCTTTGAGTGCTTGTTTCAGCGCAATCGTGTCTTGTAAATCCTGTTTTTTAACGCGGCTGCGCAGTTGCTCTAACAAATATTGCGTGGCATTGACGCCGACGTCAGAGGTGAGCAGGATGGTCTCCAGCTCTTCATAAATGTCTTCATCAATTTTGCCGCCGCCAAACAAGGCGCTGAGTTGGCCGCCCAACTGCTGGCGTGTTTTAGCCAGGCCATTTTTCAGGCGTTGCGTCCAGCTTAAGCCTGGGGCTTCGGTTGTGGGGGGCGTGACGGGCTCGGATTTTTTAGCAAAAGGATTAAACATGGTGGCTTAAAACTCGGTAATATCGTCATTTTAAGCTGAATCGGTGTTTCCTGCCATGGTTAGGCGCAGGTGGCAGGCGGTTTCTGTGTCGCCCGAACTAACGCAGGTAAAGATGAGTCACAAGCTAGACTCAATCATATCCTATTATTTTCTTCTTTTTTGAATCCAACATTCTTTGAATCACAAACTATGAAAACATCGACAAATGTAGCGTCTCCGTGGTTATTGGCTGCGCTGATTGGCACGTATGCTGTGCAGGGACAGGCTGAGATTGTTCAAACCACCCTGAAAAACGGCTTGAAAGTGATCGTGCAGGAAGACCACAGGGCGCCGGTGGTGGTGTCGCAATTCTGGTATCGCGCAGGCTCGTTGGATGAGGTCAACGGCAAAACAGGCGTGGCGCATGTGCTGGAACACATGATGTTCAAAGGAACTAAAAAAGTCCCCGCAGGCCAGTTTTCACGCCAGGTGGCAGCGGCCGGCGGCAAGGAGAATGCCTTTACCAGCAAAGACTACACCTGTTATTTTCAGCAATTGGAGAAATCCAGATTGCCGCTGTCGTTTAAGCTAGAGGCCGATCGCATGGCCAATCTGCAAATCACCGATGCCGAGTTTGCCAAAGAGATTGAGGTGGTGAAAGAAGAGCGCCGCTGGCGTACCGAAGACAAGCCGCAATCCCGTGTGAATGAGCAATTTGAGGCTTTAATGTATCGCGCGCACCCTTATGGGCGGCCGGTGGTTGGCTTTATGAATGATCTGGAAAACATGACGACCGATGATGCGCGTGAGTGGTATCGCACCTGGTATGCGCCAAACAACGCGACCATTGTGGTTGTTGGTGATGTCAAGGCGCAGGAAGTGTTTGCGCTGGCTGAGAAAAGCTTTGGCAAACTGGCGGCAAAACCCTTGCCAGCGCGCAAACCGCAAGCTGAACCTGTGCAATTGGGTGAGCGCCGCGCCATCGTGAAGGCGCCAGCTAAGTTGCCATATTTTGTGATGGGCTTTCATACGCCTGTGCTTAAAAATGGGCAAGGCTACAGTGAGCAGGATTGGGAGCCCTATGCGCTAGAGGTCTTATCCAGTATTTTGAGCGGGAACGATGCCGCGCGACTCAATCAGAAGCTGGTGCGTGAACAGGCGGTGGCGCTGGAAATTGATACCGGCTATGACAGCACTAACCGTGGCCAGACCTCGACGTTTGAAGTGGCGGCTTCGCCAAGTGACGGTGTGACGCAAGAGGCTTTGCAAAAAGCCATCTGGGCGCAAATTGATGAGGTAAAAAATAATGGTGTGACGGCGGCCGAGTTGCATCGCGTCAAAGCGGCCGTGATTGCGGCGGATGTGTATAAACGCGATTCTGTGTTCTACCAGGCGATGCAGATCGGTCAGCTTGAAACCATGCACTATCCGTTGTCACTACTACAAAATAATGCCGCCAAGGTGCAGGCGGTGACTTCTGAACAAGTACAGGCAGTGGCTAAGAAATACTTGCTGCCGGAGCAGATGACGCTGGTCAGCCTGGATCCGCAACCGATGACGGCCGATCAGAAACCCGCTGGTCGTCCGCATCAGCACTAGTTGTATTTTTGACTGGTTTAATTTAATGCGCCTGCATGGCAGGCAAATCAAGGAACAGCATGAACGTAATTGGTTTTTTAAAAGTGGCTGTACTGGCGCTGGTGTTGCAAAGTTATGCAGCAAACGTGTTGGCCGCCCTCAACATCCAGCATTGGACGACAGCAGAAGGCAGTGAGGTGTATTTTGTTGAAAACCACTCGCTGCCGATGATGGATGTGAGCATTAATTTTCGCGCAGGCAGTGCCTATGACCACCCTGACACCGGCGGTACGGCGGCGGTGACGCACCATTTGATGGCGCTGGTGGCAGGCGGTTTGGAGGAAGAGGCGCTGACCAATAGGTTTGCCGATATTGGCGCCGTGCTGGGCGGCAGCTTTGATGCTGACCGCGCCAGTTTCAAGTTGCGCACGCTGACCAGCGAACAGCAGGCCGCGCTGGAGGCCTTTACGTTGGTATTGCACAAGCCGGACTTTCCGCCAGCGGTGCTTGCGCGTGAGCAGGCGCGCATTGTGGCGGCGTTGCAAGAGGCTGAAACCGAGCCTGACAGCATTGCGCAAAAAGCCTTTATGCAATCTGTATATGGCATGCATCCTTACAGCCTGGATCAAAACGGTGAAATTTCCACCGTGCAGTCGCTGACGGCAGCGCAGTTACGCCAGTTTTATCAAACCTATTACACAGCCAAGTCAGCAGTGATTGCCATGATGGGCGATTTGACCACCGAACAAGCCAAACAAATTGCCGCGCGCTTGAGTGCCGGTTTGCCGCAAGGGCCTGCGCTAGCCGCAGTGCCGCCTGTGACGGCACCTGCCTCGGCCAGCGTAAAAAAAATACCGCACCCAGCGGTGCAGGCGCATATTCTGTTGGGGCAGCCCGGCAATAAACGCGGTGACGTCGACTTTTTCCCGTTATATGTGGGCAACTATATTTTAGGCGGCGGCGGTTTTGTTTCACGCCTGACTGAAGAGGTGCGCGAGAAACGCGGCTTGGCCTACAGTGTGTACAGCTACTTTATGCCCATGAGCCAGTTAGGCCCGTTCCAGATCGGCCTGCAAACCAAAAAGGAGCAGGCCGATGAAGCGCTCAAACTGGTCAAAGACACCGTGCAGCAATTTGTGGATAAAGGCGTGACAGAAAAAGAGCTGGCGGCGGCCAAAGATAACCTGATCGGTGGTTTTCCGTTGCGCATAGACAGCAACAGCAAGATTCTGGAATACTTGAATATGATCGGTTTTTACCAATTGCCTTTGGACTACCTGGATAGTTTTAACGATCAAGTGGCCAAGGTGACCGTGCAGCAGGTGAATGATGCCTTTAAACGGCGTGTGCATCCTGAGAGTTTTGCCACCGTGATTGTCGGGGCTGAATAACAAAAAAGCCGACCACATGGTCGGCTTTTTGATATGCGCAATGTTGATATGCGTGATCAGGCAAGACGTTTTTTACGCGCCAGCAGGTAGTATAAAAATGCACCCAGCAGGTTGAGGAAGAAAATCACCAGAAACCAGACCAGTTTGTCTTCACTTTGGTTGGCCAGGCAATCGACCAGCATCCAAACCCAAAACAATCCCAGTGCCAGTGCAATCAGGCTGCCCAGTATGCCAAACCCGAGTAAGAATTCCATGCTGTTTTCCTTTGTGAATAGCCATAAATCATAGCATGATCTCTTGATAGCGATCATCATGTAAATGTCGTCTTGATGGCGAACGCCTTTATAATCATGCTTTGTTGTTGCTAACGAATAGAACCCTTTTCATGAATCAAGTTCGCCTGAATGCCGGTGTGTGGCGTAGCCGCATACTTAAGTTTCCCGATGCCGAAGGCTTGCGCCCGACCTCTGACCGCGTGCGCCAAACCTTGTTTAACTGGCTGGGGCAAGAGATGACAGGTAAGACCTGCCTGGATTTGTTTGCCGGCACCGGTGCGCTGGGGTTTGAAGCCCTGTCACGCAATGCCAGGCAGGTGACCATGCTGGAACTGGCCAAGGCGCCGTTTCAGGCCTTGCTGCAAAACCAGCGCTTGCTGGGGGCAACGCAGGCTGACCTCCGGCAAATGGATGCCTTGCAGTTTTTGGCGCAAAACCAGCAGCGTTTTGATGTGATTTTTTGTGATCCGCCCTACCATAAACAGTGGCTGGATAAGTTGTTGCCGCAGTTGGCCAGCCACCTGGCCGCAGACGGTTTGCTGTATGTAGAAGCGGAATATGCGTTAAAATCCGACTCGGACTGGCAAGTGATTAAGTCCGGCAAGGCGGGGCAGGTGTTTTATCATCTGCTGCAAGCTGCGCAAGCATAAGTCAGAAACACCTTAAAAAAATATTCGGGGTAAAGGTGCATGAGTAAAACCAGAGTGGCAGTGTATCCGGGCACGTTTGACCCGATTACATTGGGGCATGAAGATATTGTGCGCAGAGCCGCCAACCTGTTCGACCAGGTAATTGTGGCGGTGGCAGGCAGCACCAGCAAGCAGACCTTGTTCAGCCTGCAAGAGCGCGTGGCCTTGGCCGAGTCGGTGTTTCATGGTGATAATATCCGCGTAGTCGGGTTTGATGGTTTGCTGATGCAGTTTGTGCAGGCGCAAGGCGGGCAAATGGTGATTCGTGGCTTGCGTGCAGCCAGCGATTTTGAATATGAGTTTCAGTTGGCAGGTATGAACCGCAAGCTCTACCCTAAACTGGAAACGCTGTTTATGACCCCGGCTGAAGAGTTTATGTTTATTTCGTCTAGCCTAGTGCGTGAAGTCGCGCGCCTGGGCGGCGATGTGAACCAGTTTGTGTCACCAGGCGTCGAATCAGCCATCAAGCAAAAATTAGCAACCGCTTAATCTTTAATGTTAGAGAATCCGATTTAACCAGCCATGGCGTTATTTATTACCGACGAGTGTATTAACTGCGACGTATGTGAGCCAGTGTGCCCCAACGAAGCGATTTCCCAGGGCGCCGAGATTTATGAAATCAACCCGGATTTGTGCACGGAATGCGTGGGGCATTACGATAAGCCACAATGCCAGCAGGTATGCCCGATCAGTTGCATTCCGCTAGATCCTGAGCGACGCGAAACACAGGCAGAGTTGATGGAGAAATATGTGCGGATTACCGCAGCTCAGTAGTTTTTAACCGTTGCAGTGCAATAAGCAATCAACACATCATTAAAACAAAGTCTCACCGATTTCAAGGAGTTAATCATGCGAGTATTACATACCATGTTGCGCGTAGGTGATTTGCAACGTTCTATCGATTTTTACACCGGCGTGCTCGGCATGAAGCTGATCCGCACCCAGGATTACCCAGATGGTGAGTTTACGCTGGCGTTTGTTGGCTACGGCAACGAGTATGACAATACCGTGCTCGAACTCACTTATAACTATGGCAAAACCACCTACGACATGGGTAGCGCTTATGGCCATATGGCGATTGAAGTGGATGACGCCTACAAAGCCTGTGAGCGGGTCAAAGCCCAGGGCGGCAAAGTGGTGCGTGAAGCCGGGCCGATGAAACATGGCACCATCGTCATCGCGTTTATCGAAGACCCCGATGGTTATAAAATCGAATTCATCCAGAAGGGGACCATCGAGTACCCGGCGAATGTCTAATCGCAGCCAGTTGTTAGAGGCGGTGGCGCTGGCGCAAGCTGGCGATTGGGACGCCGCTCACAATATCGCACAGGACTACAGTGACAGCACGGCCAACTGGATACACGCCGTGCTGCATAAAATGGAAGGTGATCGCTGGAACAGCAACTACTGGTATGCCAAAACCGGTGGTCATCAGTACGAAGCGTTTGGCCAAGATATCAGCGCTGAGTTGGCTGCGATTCAGCAATCCCTAGCCGCAGACTGATCACACGCAGCTATTTATGTTCTTCGTCAGCCGTGCGACGGCTAGACACAAAAATCCCCCATAGCGACTGTACAAACAGGCCAATCACCGTGCCGGTGATAAATAACAGCAGGCACGCCAGCAAACACACCAATAGCAGGAAAGCATCTTGCTGCCACAAGCCAAGCGCAGACAACGACTGCCAGACAGTCAATATTTGCTGTATCCAGTGATCGAGGTTGATATACGCCATATCCTTATTATGCCTGAGCTGAAGCGGCGATGGCATGCCCTTAGCCTGTGCTTGAATGACTACAGCCACAATTTTGCATCATTTTACGGTTGGCTTGCTTTCTGCCGTTGATTCTTTTAAATCTCAGAATGTGAATCACAAGAACCAAATCAGTGCACAGGTGCGCTTGATGACAGTGCGTGTGGCATATTTAAAATTATTAACATTATGATTTTAAAGTAAAAAAGTCAATATTAAAGATGGCCTGCTTGTTGCTAGTCTGTTATTAATCTAGAGGAGAGGCACCATGAACAACAAACTTGCGGCCAATGCCATGATGTCTGCAGAAACACAGTTGACCGACAATATTCAATTACTGGGTGCGTTGCTAGATAAAGCGATTCTTGAGGTCGAAGGTGAAGAGGTGGCGCAAAAAATTGCGGCTATCCGCCAAGCGGCCCTGCGTTTTCATCAGACCCATGACCAGCAAGCCTCGCTAGATCTGGAGCAATTGCTGGCCGATTTAAGCCTGGAGCATACGGTGCGCGTGGTACGGGCGCTGGCCTACTTCAAGCACCTGGTCAATCTGGCCGAGGATTTATACGGGCAGCAAATGGGGCATTGTCAGCAAAATACGCCTGCGCCCGGCATGCTGGCCTATACCTGGTCGCAAATCAAAGCCGCCGCCATTCCCGCCGACACCATTCAAACCTTATTGCAAGATGCCCTGATTTCGCCGGTACTCACTGCGCACCCGACCGAAGTACAACGCAAAAGCGTGCTGGATATTGAGCGCCTGATTGCTGAGCTGTTGGGCGAGCGAGCGCGCATGGTGTCTGATCGTCAATTAGCGCGCAACAGTCTGTTGTTGCAAGGCGCGGTGTCTGCGCTATGGCAAACCCGCATGATGCGCTACTCCAAGCTCAGTGTGCTCAATGAAATTGAAAATGCGCTCACTTATTACGAAAGTACATTTTTACATGTGATTCCAGAGATTCTGCAGGACATCGAGCGCGATTTATCTGATCTGTTACCCGATGTCGTTCTGCCAGGCTTTTTACGCATGGGTAGCTGGATAGGCGGTGACCGCGATGGCAACCCGTTTGTGAACGGGGCGACCTTGCGTGAAAGCGTGCGCTTGCAGGCGAACACCTTGTTCAAATTTTATTTGCAGGAACTGGCGGCCTTAAAGCGCGAGCTGGCGGTGTCAACGCGTGTGGTTGGTGTAGATGATGCGGTATTACAACTCACCAAAGCCTCGCGTGACCAATCGCAACATCGGCTCGATGAGCCTTATCGTTTAGCACTCAATGGTATTTACGATAGTCTGCTGGCCACGGCGAACAGGCTACTGCCACAAGGCGGCTGGGTACTGCCTGAAGACATGGCGGCGGAGCCTTACGACACGCCGGAGGCGCTGCTGGTGCCTTTACAAACCATTGCCGACTCGCTGCGTGCGCATCATGGTGAGGCATTGATTTATCCGCGGCTGGGCAAGCTGATCAAGGCGGTTGCCACCTTTGGCTTTCACCTGGCCACGGTCGATATCCGGCAATCTTCAGACGTGCATGAAGCGGTGATTACCGAGTTATTGCAAAAAGCCGGGCATGATTTTGATTATGCCGCGTTTAATGAGGATGAAAAAATCGGTATTTTGCTCGAGGAGCTCAAGCAGCCGCGCTTGCTGTTTTCACCGTTCCAGCAATACTCAGAGCTGGTGCATAAAGAAATCGGTGTGCTGGTGGCGGTGCGCGAGATGCGCGAACGGTTTGGCGAGCATGCGGTGCGGCAATATATTATTTCGCACACCGAAACCTTGTCTGACCTGCTGGAAGTGGCCTTGCTCCAACGCGAAGCTGGTTTATTGCGCGGTGTCTGGGGCTCGGCCAATATTCAGGTGGATTTGAATATTGTGCCCTTGTTTGAAACCATTGCTGACTTGCGTGATGCACCGATGATTATGGGCAAATGGCTCAGTCTGCTGGGCATCCGCCATGTGATTCGTTACCAGAGCAATGAGCAGGAGGTGATGCTGGGCTACTCTGATAGTAATAAGGATGGCGGCTTTTTGACCTCGAACTGGGAGCTCTATAAAGCAGAAATCTCACTGGTGGAATTGTTCAATCAGGCCAATGTTAAATTGCGCCTGTTTCATGGCCGGGGCGGCACGGTGGGGCGCGGTGGTGGACCGACTTACCAGGCTATTATGGCGCAACCCAAAGGCACGGTGGATGGCCAGATTCGCCTCACCGAGCAAGGCGAAATTATCTCTACGCGCTATGCCGATCCGGTAGTCGGACGCCAGCATCTGGAAACGCTGATTGCCGCCACGCTCGATGCAACCTTGTTCCCGGCTGACCAGCTGGAATCTGGCAAGCGACGCGCGTTTGAAGGTGTGATGGAGACGCTATCTGCCACGGCCATGACCAGTTATCGCAGCCTGGTCTACGAGACGCCGGGGTTTGCCGAATACTTTTTTAATACCACGCCCATCAACGAGATTGCCGAGCTGAATTTAGGCAGCCGTCCCGCCGCACGTAAATCGACGCGGCGTATTGAAGATTTACGTGCGATTCCGTGGGGCTTCTCGTGGGGGCAATGCCGCTTGCTACTGCCAGGCTGGTATGGCCTGGGCAGTGCCATTCATCATTTTTTGCAGCAAGACCCAGCGTTAAAAGACGCGCGTCTGGCCATGCTGCACGAGATGCAGGCGCATTGGCCGCTGTTTAATACCTTGATTCAAAATGTGGATATGGTGCTAGCAAAAACCGACCTGATTGTGGCACGCCACTATGCCCATTTGCTCGAAGACCGTGACCTGCGCGAAGACATTTTCAGCCGCATTGCGCATGAGCACAAACTGACCACCGATGCGGTGAATTTGTTGCTAGGCACCACACAACGCCTGGCCACGCAGCCGGTGATTGCCAAATCTATCCGTGACCGTTTGCCGTATCTTGACCCCATGAATCATTTACAGGTAGAAATGATCCAGCGCTACCGCAATGGTGAAACCGATGAAAAATTGAAATGGGCGATTCCGTTGACGATTAACGGCATTGCCACCAGCTTGCGCAACACCGGTTAATCGTGTGGCAGACATTAAAAAAGGACAAGCCAGGCTTGTCCTTTTTTGTCACTCACGCTTAGTGTTTATGGTTGCTTTCCCAATTGCTGATTTGTTTTTCAGCTTCCTCCTTGGTGATGCCATAACGCTCCTGAATTTTACCGGCGATCTGGTCACGTTTACCTGCAATCACATCCAGGTCGTCATTGGTTAATTTACCCCATTGTTCCTGCACTTTGCCTTTGAGTTGTTTCCAGTTGCCTTCAAAAATATCTTTATTCATGTTGAATCTCCTCAATGTAAGAATAGTGTTCAGGTGATTAACCTGTGTTGCATGTTAAAGATAAAAACGCCTGGACTCAGTCGGCGTGTGGACTAACTTGCGGTCAGATAAGGCTGACATGGCCCGTCAGAAAAGCTGTTTTTAAGCATGACTTTAGGTGTGCGCGGGTTCCGCTGTGCCATTAAAAGCTGTTAAGATTCGGGCATGAAGAACACACTTTCTGCCTTGGGCCAATCGCTGCTACAACGATTGCCTTATGAATACTGGATAGGCTGGCGCTATACGCGCGCTAAGCGTAACAACCATTTCATTTCTTTCATCTCGCTCACCAGCATGGTCGGCATCGCGCTAGGCGTGATGGCGCTCATTGTCGTGTTATCAGTGATGAACGGCTTTCAGGACGAGTTGCGTAAACGTATTCTGGGCGTGGCCTCACATATTGAGGTGCGTGGCTTCGATGTGGGCCTGGCGGGCTGGCAAGGGTTGCAGCAGCAGATTCAATCGATTCCGCCCAAGTCCGTCGCCAGCCCGATTGAAGGCGTCGCGCCTTATATCATGGCGCAAGGCATGCTTACCTATGACCAGGCCGTGCAGGGTGTGCTGATTCGTGGTGTGTTGCCTGCGCAGGAAGCCAGTGTGTCTGAGCTTTCGACTCAGATGAAAGTTGGCCAGTTAAAAGATTTGCAGGCGGGGCAGTTCAATATTGTGCTGGGTTCAGACCTTGCCATGGCGCTCGGTGTGCGCGTCGGTGAGAAAGTGGTATTGATGGCGCCGCAAGGGCAGGTGACACCTGCGGGTTTAGTCCCGCGCATCAAGCAATTTACGGTGGCGGGGATTTTTCAGGTCGGGATGTATGAGTATGACGCCGGGCTGGCATTAATCCACCTTGATGATGCCGCCAAACTGTATCGCCTGGGGGATCAGGTGTCTGGCCTGCGTTTGAAGCTGGCCGATTTGTTTATGGCCGATCGCGTCAGCCGCGAGCTGGTCCAGGCACTGGGCCCTAACTATTATGTGACTGACTGGACACAACAGCACGCCAATTTTTTTAAAGCGATTCAGCTTGAAAAGCGCGTGATGTTTATTATCCTGGCGCTGATTGTGGCCGTGGCGGCGTTTAATATTGTGTCTACGCTGGTGATGGCAGTGACCGACAAGCGCGCGGATATTGCGATTTTGCGCACCATGGGTGCCACGCCGCAAGCCATCCGCAAGATGTTTGTCGTACAAGGGGCGATGATAGGCATCATAGGCACGGTGTCTGGTGCGGTGCTGGGCGTGATATTGGCATTGAATATTGAAACCGTGGTGCCGTGGATAGAACACACGTTCAATGTACAATTTTTGTCCAAAGATGTGTATTACATCAGCGACTTACCTTCCAAACTGATGTGGTCAGATGTGACGGCGATTGTCGGTTTGTCTATTTTACTCAGCCTGGTCGCCACCTTGTACCCAAGTGCGCGTGCGGCCAGCATGAATCCGGCGGAGGCCTTGCGTTATGAGTGAGTTGATATTGCAATGTCACGGCCTGGCAAAAACCTATCAAGGCCTGGATACCTCGGTATTGACTGGTGTCGATCTGCAATTAGCCGCAGGCGATCATGTAGCGATTGTTGGGGCGTCTGGTAGCGGCAAAAGCACCTTGCTGCATTTGCTGGGTGGTCTGGATGCGCCTACGCAAGGCGAGGTGGCATGGCTGGGCAAGCCGCTGGCCAGTTTGTCTGAGCGTGACAAGAGCGCCATGCGCAACCAGTACCTGGGCTTTGTTTACCAGTTTCACCATTTGCTGCCAGAGTTTAGCGCGCTCGAAAACGTCGCCATGCCCTTGTTGATTCGCCGCATGCCGAGACTAGAAGCACTGGCACAGGCTGAGCACTATTTGTCACTGGTTGGCTTGTCACACCGGCTGGAGCACACGCCTGGTGAACTCTCCGGCGGTGAGCGCCAACGCGCGGCCTTGGCGCGCGCGCTGGTCACACAGCCGCGGTGTATCTTGGCCGATGAGCCGACAGGTAACCTCGATAGGCAAACGGCAGAGCAGGTGTTTGAATTGCTGTTGCACATACAGTCTCAGCAAGGTACGGCGTTAGTCGTCGTCACGCACGACTTAGCATTGGCAGCACGTATGCACCGGCAATATCGTTTGCAGGATGGCGTGCTGCAAACCCTGGCTGCTGCGTCGCAGGACGTGAGAGCCAGTTAGCGTGACCGCATGCTGCCAGGCGCCACAGTCGGATTACTGTTTGGAGTTTGGCTGTTTCAGCAGCAATCGCAACTATGGTCGCTGACCGCGTGGCTAGGCTGGTTGGCGGCCCTCGCCGCGCTGAGTCTATTGCGATGTGGCCGCAGACTGGCAACCCTCCCCGGCCTCTCTTTTTCTTTCTCGATTCAAACATGGTTGCGTCGGCTATGGCTGATGGTGCTGATTGCGGCACTGGCCTTTGCCTACGCGCAGGCGCGCGCCTGGTGGCGCTTGCAATCGGCGTTGCCCGCGGTCTGTGAGCAGCAGGTGTTGCAAGTACAGGGCGTGATTGTCAGCGTGCCTGAGCGTGATGCGCGTGGCCAGCATGTCGATATGGCGATTGAGCATAGTGTTAACCCCGCCTGTCCGTTACCAGCAAGACTGCGCCTCAATTTGTATGAGCAGTCTTATCGCGGTGACACGGCAACACCAGCCGCCTTTATGCCGCGTTTGCAAGCGGGTGAACGCTGGCAATTCAGTGTCAGGCTCAAGCGGCCACATGCGACGCGTAATCCGCATGGCTTTGATTATGCCGCCTGGTGCCTGGCGAATGACATCGGAGCCAGCGGATCTATTGTCAGCAAAGCGCCCATGCGCAAATTACAGTCACTGGTCTGGCAGCCTGCCGCGTTGATTGCACACTGGCGCGCCAACGTGGGTGACCGTATTGAGCGTGTCTTGGGCAGCACGCCAGCCAGTGCGGTGCTGCGTGCGCTGGTGATTGGCGACGATAGCCAGATTGCGCGCGCCGACTGGCAGTTATTTGTCGATACCGGCATCAATCATCTGGTTTCGATATCAGGGTTACATATTACGATGCTGGCCTCGTTAGGCTATCTGTGCGCAGGCTGGGTGTGGCGTTTGCGTCCGCATTGGGCGCTTTATGTGCCGACTAAGTTAGCAGCCAGTGCAGGCGGTGCATTGGTCGCCATTGCTTACTCTGCGCTGGCCGGTTTCTCTATCCCTACCCAGCGCACGTTATATATGCTGCTCACCGTATTGGCGATGCTCAGTCTCAAACAGCGTCTGCCTTTTTCATGGATACTCTGCGTTGCCATGTGGGTGGTCTTATTGATAGACCCTTGGGCCGTGATGGCGCCTGGCTTTTGGTTATCGTTTGGAGCGGTGGCGGTACTGGCTTTTGCCATGGGCGGGCGTTTGCGCCAACCGCGTTGGTGGCAGGGTGCGCTACAGGCGCAGTGGGTGATGACGCTGGCATTTGTGCCAGTGCTGGTGATGTTGTTTAACCAGTTATCACTGGTGTCGCCGCTCGCCAATGCTTTAGCGATCCCTATGGTGAGCATAGGCGTCGTGCCGCTGGCGATTGCCGGTGCTGTGCTGCCGCTAGACTTTTTATTACCACTGGCCGCCGGGTTGTGGCAGGGGTGCGCGCACGCCCTGCAATGGTTGCGGCAATTACCTTGGGCGGTGAGTTATTTAGCCACGCCTGCCATGTGGGCTTGGCTGCTGGCGATGCTGGGCACGCTGTGGTGGCTGATGCCACGCGGCTGGCCCTTGCGCTGGGCTGGCCTGTTACTCTTGTTGCCGCTTTGTCTGCCAGTCTCTACGCGTTTGCAGCCTGGGCAAATGCGCGTCACCGTCCTTGATGTGGGGCAGGGCCTGAGTGTGCTGGTGGAAACCGCCCAGCATACGCTGTTATATGATGCCGGGCCCATTTATAACGCGCAAAGTGACGCTGGCCAGCGCATTATATTGCCGTATTTGCGGCATCTCGGTGTTAAACAATTAGATCTGGCGGTGGTCTCGCATGATGATAATGATCATGTGGGCGGCATGGCTTCTGTACTGGCAGGTGTCAAGGCCACACGAATATTGAGTTCGTTGACACCTGACGCCAGCTTTTTTACGCAATTGCAGCAGCTTCCCCAAGCGATGCACATCCCGCATGTCGCGTGTCACGCCGGTCAGCAATGGCAATGGGATCAAGTGATCTTTAAGGTGATTTATCCAGCGAAAAAACTCGCGGCAGAGGTCAAAGATAATGACAAAAGCTGTGTGATTCAGGTGCTTTCTGCGCACGGCAGCTTGTTATTAACCGGTGATATTGAGCTATATGCCGAGCAAGCGCTGCTTGACTCTGCGTCGGAGAGATTACGTTCCAGTGTCATGACGATGCCGCATCATGGTAGCAAGACCTCCTCCAGCCTGGCCTTTATCAGCCAAGTACAACCTGAGGTTGCGATTGCCACCGTCGGCTATTTGAACCGGTTTGGCCATCCCAAGCCTGCTGTGATGGCCAGATACCAGGCGCTAGGCAGTCAAACCCTGCGTTCTGACCAGGATGGTGCCATTGTGTTGAATTTTACCCAGGGCCAGCGGCCACAAGTCATTCGCTGGCGTGCGGTTGAGCCGCACTATTGGGAGGCTGCTGATTAAACGGCGGCAGACGCATTGTAACCGGATAGATACCGGACAAAACTTGCCCTTAGGCCTGGTTAACGCTAAAGTAGCGAAAGTTTAAAAACAACAGGAGTGTTCGCTGTGTGGGAAATTATTTTAGCGGCCGGCTGGCCCATCTGGCCTCTGATTATTGCCTCCGTGATTGCTTTGGCGATTATCGTCGAGCGATTCTGGGCGTTAAGAGCCTCGGTGGTGACGCCTGAGCAATTGCTGCCAGAAGTGCAAAACTGGCTAAAACAAGGTGGTGTCACGCGCGAAACACTGAGCCGTCTGGAAGCACACTCTTTGTTGGGTAAAGTGTTCGCCAGTGCTCTGGCTAACATGCATAACTCCCGTGAGGTCACCAAAGAAGCGATTGAAGAAACCGGCCGCGCCGTGGCACACAAGCTGGAGCAATACCTGCCCACGCTGGGTACCATTGCCACGGTGGCGCCTTTGCTGGGTTTGCTGGGCACGGTGATCGGGATGGTGGAGTTGTTCGGTTCGTTTACGAATAGCGGTCATGACGTCGCACAGTTTGCGCGGGGTATTTCTGTGGCGCTGTATAACACGGCGGCAGGTATCGTAGTAGCCGTGCCTTCCATGATTGCTTACCGTTATTTCCGCGGCAAAATTGATGGTTTTTTGGTCGACATGGAACAGCAAGCGATTAAACTAGTTGAAATCATCCATGGTGATCGTGGCTAATGCGTATCAATAACCTGTTCGTAATCACATTGAACACAAAGGCAATGTCATGAATTTCAAACGTGGTGTCCGTAACGAAGAGTTGGAAATCAACTTTATTCCACTGATCGACGTGCTGCTGGTGATTATTATTTTCTTGATGGTGAGCGCCACATTCTCACGCACTAGCGAACTGCAAATTAATTTGCCAACCGCCGATGCCAGCGCTCCGCAAGAAAAACCATTGACCATTACTGTTGAGGTCGATGCCAATGGCCGTTATCTGGTCAACGGCAAAGAAGCCAATGGCGCGGTGGTGTCTGATTTATCTGCCGCATTGACGCAAGCAGGCGCTGAAGGTCCGTCTGGTAAAGAGCCCACCATTATCATCAATGCCGATGCCAAAGCCACGCATCAGTCAGTGGTGAATATTATGGAAGCGGCGCGGATGGCCAATTACACACACATTACCTTTGCGACGCAGGTGAATGCCCGCTAATGTTGTCAGTGCCCCCATTTGATCCATCAACAAGCCCGTCAACCTTGGCGGGCTGTTTGTTTTTAGTCTGCCCGAGAATACTGCATGGCGCGTAAGTCCTCTTCTGAGTCGGTGGTCATCACTAACCCCGTGCTGCTCTATCAACGCCTGTTTGCCTATGCCTGGCATTACAAGATGCATTTTGCATTGTCCATGGTGTCTACGGCTATTCTGGCCTCTAGCAACACCTTGTTTCTGGCCTTGATTAAAAAAGTCACTGATGAAGGCTTTGCCAAGGCGAGTGACCATGAGGCGTATGTGCTGCCTTTGATGCTATTTGGCCTGATGGCCATCCGTGCGGTAGCAGGATTCTTTTCTGTCTACAGTTTGCGCACGGTCGCCAGACGCGTCGTAGAAGTCTTGCGCAAGCAGATTTTTGCCAAATTGCTGATGCTGCCAGTGAGCTTTTTTGATGCTAACTCCAACGGCTTGCTGGTGTCAAAAATGACCTACGACATCGAGCGCCTGTCTACCGTCGTCACCCGTTCTGCGCTGAATGTGTTGCGGGATGTGCTGACGGTGATCGGCCTGATTGGTTACATGCTTTATCTGGATTGGCGATTGACGCTGATTTTTGCCTTGGTGGCGCCGTTGATGGGCTTATACCTGGCGCGCACCACCCCTAAATTGCGAGCCAACGCCAAAAAAGTGCAACAAGCGGTGGGCGAGATTACCAAAACCGCAGAAGAAGCCATTGCCGCACAACGCATTGTTAAAATTTTTGGTGCGCAGGCGTTTGAGAATGATCGCTTTGGTGAGGTGGTGAGTCGCAACCGCCAACTGGAATTACGCACGGCCAGAATTTCTGGATTGAACAGCTTTGTGATTGAAATCTTGTCTGCCGTCGCTTTGGGTCTGGTGGTGTTTTACGCGCTGGCGCAGTTTACCGTCGGTGAATTTGCTGCCTTTGTTGGCGCCTTGATGATGCTGATTGCACCGATTAAACACATCACTGCCGCCAATGAAGACTTGCAGATTGGACTGGCGGCGGCGCAAAGTGTATTTGAAGTGCTGGATATTGAAAATGAAGTCGATCAAGGCACTTATCAGGTCGGCCGCGCTCAGGGTGCCTTGCGTTTTGAGCAAGTGACCGTGCGTTATCCGCAAGCCAAAAAAGATGCTTTGTCTGCCTTGAGCTTTGAGATTGCAGCGGGTGAAAAGGTCGCACTGGTTGGCCGCTCTGGCAGTGGTAAAACCACACTGGTCAACTTATTGCCGCGTTTTTATGAATCACAGCAGGGCCGGGTGTTATTGGATGGCCAAGATGTGCGCGAGTATCAACTCGACAATTTGCGCGCGCAGTTTTCGCTGGTGAGCCAGGATATTGTGTTATTTAACGACACCATTTTTAATAATATTGCCTATGGCGCATTACGCGATGCCAGTGAGCAAGAGGTGATTGACGCCGCGAAAGCGGCGAATGCCTGGGAGTTTATCCAGCAAATGCCGAAAGGCTTGCAGAGCGAGATCGGCGACCGTGGTGTACGCTTGTCCGGTGGCCAGCGCCAGCGCCTGGCGATTGCGCGTGCCATTTTAAAGAACGCGCCGGTCTTGTTGCTGGATGAGGCGACCTCGGCGCTGGATAGTGAGTCAGAGTTGCATGTGCAAATGGCGCTGGATCGCCTGATGCGTGACCGCACGACCATTGTCATTGCACACCGCTTGAGCACGGTAGAGAACGCCGACAGAATCTTTGTCATGGATCACGGCAGTATCATCGAAACCGGGTCTCACCAGACCTTGCTGGCACAGAATGGCTATTACAGCAGGCTCTATCATAAGCAGTTTCAAGACGACTAATGTTACGCACCTGGTTTGAGCAACAGTGGCAAACTACAGGCTGGGCACAATGCCTGCTACTGCCGTTGTCATGGCTATTTGCCTGTCTGGCTGCGACCAGACGTTGTTGCTATAAAATTGGACTATTCTCAAGCCGGCGCTTACCGGTGCCGGTGATTGTCGTCGGTAATATTTCTGTTGGCGGTGTCGGAAAAACGCCATTGGTGATTGAACTGGCACAGCAGTTACGTGCGGCGGGTTATGTTCCAGGTATTCTGAGCCGGGGCTACGGTGGTCAGCATCAAGGCGAAGTCAGCGTGGAGAGCGCACCGGCATGGTGTGGGGATGAGCCAGTATTGCTTGCCCGCCGTACGGGTTGCCCGGTGTGGGTAGACCCTGTGCGTGCTGCTGGCGGCCTGGCATTGCTCAAAGCGCATCCTGAGGTGAATGTTTTAATCTGTGATGACGGCCTGCAGCATTATGCCTTGCAGCGCGATATTGAAATCGCCGTGGTGCAGCGGCCCTTGGGCATAGGTAATGGTCGATTATTGCCTGCCGGCCCCTTGCGTGAGTCCTTGATTCGTTTACGCTCGGTAGATCTGGTGGTCGAAAGCGGCCAATTGGCAGCCACGCCAGCGCATGCCATGACATATCAACTCACCTTGCGCGCGGGGGCATGGACCTCGGTCACTGACTTTAATACTGAAACCAGCAATGACGCCTTGCGCCAGCAATCCGCTGAGCGGAGTTTGGTCGCGGTGGCAGGTATCGGGCATCCCCAACGTTTTTTTGACCTGCTGGCCCGCATGGGACTGGGCTGTGAACAACGTCCGCTGGCAGATCATCATGCGTATACTCAGGCAGACTTGTTACCCTTGCGTGGAAAAACCATCTTGATGACCGAGAAAGATGCCGTAAAATGTCAGCATCTGCCGTTGGCGAATGCATGGTTTCTGCCGGTGTCGGCAGAACTAACCCCGGTTGGCCATGATCAATCACTGGTTGCTTCTGTCATTGGCCTGTTACAACACAAGCCTGCAAAAGCCGCTATGCCACCATATAAAGGAAGTCAAAAATGAATCCCAAATTACTGGAAATCCTGGTTTGTCCAGTGACCAAAGGGCCGTTGGTCTATGATAAGCAAAAGCAGGAACTGATCTCAAAAAATGCACGCCTGGCTTATCCTGTGCGTGACGGCATCCCAGTCATGCTTGAGGACGAAGCGCGTCGCCTGGATGAACACGAGTATAGCGAATAGCCATGTTTAAAGTGGTTGTCCCTGCGCGTTTTGCCAGTACCCGTTTACCGGGTAAACCGTTGCTGGATATCGCTGGTAAGCCGATGGTGGTGCGCGTGGCTGCACAGGCGGCCAAAAGCCAGGCAAACGAGGTGGTGATTGCCACCGACCATGCAGAGATTATGCATTCTGCGCAGCAGCATGGCGTCTCTGTGGTGATGACGCGTGAAGATCATGTCTCTGGTACGGATAGGATTGCTGAAGTCGTGCAGACCATGGGTTGGCCTGACGATGTGATTGTGGTGAATGTGCAGGGCGATGAACCCCTGATTGACCCGGAATTGATTAACGAAGTCGCACAAACTTTGGCAAACGACCCGCAAGCGGTGATGTCGACTGCCTGTCATCTAATTCATGAAACCGAGGTTTTTCAAAACCCGAATGTGGTTAAAGTCGTTTTAAACGCCAAACAGCAAGCCTTGTATTTCAGTCGTGCGGCAATTCCGTTTGCGCGTGATGACGAATATCAGCAAACGCTGGTCGCCCATCGTCATATTGGTATTTATGCTTACCGGGTGGGTTTTCTCAAGCAATACGCGAATTTGCCGGTGACTGCGTTAGAAAAAATAGAAAGCCTGGAGCAATTGCGCGTGTTATATCACGGTTATCAGATTGCGGTCACGGTGACCGCGCATGCCCCTGCCAGCGGTGTAGATACGCAAGATGATTTAGACTTAGTGCGTAGATTGTTCGCGATATCGCCTATTTGATGTGACGGCGATAGCAATAAAAAAGCCTGCAACAGCAGGCTTTTTTATTTAGCGCGAAAGCGTCAATTAGTTTTTCTTCTGACGACGCACAGCAATGGTTGCCATCAAAGCCAAACCAGCAAACATCATGCCGTAAGTTTCTGGTTCTGGCACAGGTGCAGTGATGCTGCTAATGGTATAGCTACCTTCGTAGTGGCCGCCGCCAATCAGGTTAAACTGCAATGTGTAGCTGCCTGCAGCCAGGTTTGACAGGCTGAATGTGTAGCGGGTCAAGTCAAACTGGTTTAACGGGAAAACGATAGGCGCATAAGTGAATGTATGATCTGAGTCACTAATCACTGTGATCCCTTGATACAAGCCGGAGTTGTTGTCTTGCAATAGTCTTAAACTTGGGTCAAGCACGCCAGTCAGATCAAAATCAAAGGCTGAGCTGATGCTGATTTTGGCGGTTCTGGCGTCACTGCTGCCTGACAAATCTGTGCCATTGAATGTGGTTGTGGTGCTGGTTGCGAAAGCAGAAGTGCTTGCCAATAATGAAGCTGCGATTAGAAGATTTTTCAACATAATGTTCCCCGTTAGATATTATTTAAGTGTTACTGGGTGCGATTATGACGATCCAATGACATTAGGGAAATAGCCCTTTAGGGTCATGCAGGGAACTTGGGGTGTCAGGTTCTGAAGATAAAGTAGACGGCGCCCATCATGCACAGGCCTGCCCACAGGTAGTCCCATTTTAACGGCTGCTGCATATACATGACGGCAAACGGTACAAAGATGACCAGGGTGATGACTTCTTGCAGGATTTTGAGTTGCGCCAGGTTGAGCTGGGTAAAGCCGATGCGGTTGGCAGGCACCTGAAAGCAATATTCAATCAGGGCAATGCCCCAGCTGGCAATAATGGCAATCCAGAGTGGTTTCTGGTGCAAGTCACGCAAGTGGCCATACCAGGCAAACAACATGAACAGGTTGGCTGCTGATAGTAACAGGATGGTTTTAATCAGGGTGTAAGACATACCAGGCGCCGTACCACATGGTGTGACGCGTTGTCTTGCGCCACACGTTGTATTGAAGTTAAATTAAATAGCCGCTTCGCCCGTTTCGCCGGTTCTGATACGGATCACTTGTTCGACGGAGGTGACGAAAATCTTGCCATCGCCAATCTTGCCGGTATGTGCGGCTTTGATAATCGCCTCGATGGCGGCATCTACCATGTCAGTGGCCAGAATCACTTCGATTTTGATTTTGGGCAGGAAATCCACCACATATTCTGCACCGCGATATAGCTCGGTGTGGCCTTTTTGACGACCAAACCCTTTGACTTCTGTGACTGTCAGGCCGTTGACGCCAATGGCAGACAAGGCTTCACGTACTTCATCCAGTTTAAAGGGTTTAATGACGGCTTCTACTTTTTTCATACGCGCTCCGTGGATAAAACTTTGTCTAGTATTCTACGCAACCAGTGCTGTTTATTCAAATGTCACGCGCTTGGTGTGCCACTGTCTCACTTAAAAGCGCAGGTTGCAGGTAATCGGGTAGCGGCGGTCTTTGCCAAAACCGCGCTCAGTAATGCGCACGCCAACGGCGGCTTGCCTGCGCTTGTATTCATTGCGGTCTATCAGGCGAGTCACGCGCTCTACGTCCGCCTGTGCATAGCCCAGGCTGATAATCGCCGCGACGCTGAGGTCCTTTTCAACATAGGCTTCCATGATCGCATCGAGTATTTCGTAGGCGGGCAAGCTATCCTGATCGGTCTGGTCGGCACGCAACTCAGCACTGGGCGCACGTGTGATAATGCGTTCGGGAATAACGTTGCCCAACTGATTGCGATAGGCCGCCAGTCGGTAAACCAGCGTTTTAGGCACATCTTTAATCAGGGCAAAGCCGCCAGCCATGTCGCCATACATTGTGCTGTAGCCCACAGCGGTCTCGGATTTATTCCCCGTGGTCAGCACCAGGCTACCGAATTTATTGCTAATCGCCATCAATAACATGCCGCGAATACGCGCTTGCAGGTTTTCTTCAGTGGTATCAAACGCTTTGCCCGCGAACTCGCCGGCGAGGGTGTCGCAAAAGCCCTCAAACAAGGGTTTGATCGGTAATACGCTGTACTCGACATCGACCAGGCGCGCCATTTCAGCCGCGTCTTCTACGCTGATGCCTGCGGTAAACTCCGACGGCATCATCACTGCTTTGACCCGCTCTTTGCCGAGCGCATCCACCGCAATTGCCAGTGTCAGTGCCGAGTCTATGCCGCCAGATAAGCCTAATACGATGCCAGGAAACTTGTTTTTGTGGACGTAATCCTGCAAGCCTAACTGCAACGCTTTATACACGGCAGCTTCAATTGATAATGGCGGGGCAATGTCTGTTGGCAGAGGTTGTATGCCGTCTATGTCGAGATACCCCAGGTGCTCTTCAAACATGGGCAATTCTTGCACCAGTATGCCTTGACTATTCATGCTGAACGAGGCGCCGTCAAACACCAGTTCATCCTGACCACCGACCATATTGGTGTAGACCATGGCGAGGCCGGTCTCTTTGATACGGTCACGCAGTACTTGGTAGCGGGTATGCTGTTTGTGCATGTGGTACGGCGAGGCATTGATGGTGAGCAGGACTTGCGCCTCTGCTTGTAATGCCTGCAGGGCAGGGCCTGGCTCCCAGCTGTCGGCGCAGATCAAAATGCCATAGCGCACACCGTGCCATTCAAATACCACAGGCAGATCGCCTGCTTCAAAATAACGTTCTTCATCAAACACGCTATAGTTGGGCAGGTGATGTTTGTGGTAAGTGGCTTGAATACTGCCTGAGTGGATGACAGAGGCGGCGTTGTAGCGCTTGCCAGCCACCATGTGCGGGTGGCCAACCACCACCGCCATCTCGGTGGGTAAGTGTTGCGCTAACCATTGCAATGCCTGCTGGTTGGCGGCATAAAAATCTTGCCTGAACAGCAGATCTTCTGGCGGATAGCCACACAGGGCGAGTTCAGGGGTGAGTAACAGGCGGGCACCTGCCTGAAACGCTTGGTTGGCCAATGCCAGAATACGGTCTGCATTGTGTTGCATGGCACCGACCATGCAGTTCATTTGAGCAATTGCGAGTTTCATGTGGCCCTATTCAGTGCGTATGCGTGGTCAGTACTTGCCACCAACGGCTTTGATCAGCTCTACCATGGCAGGGTTCTGGCCTTTCAGTGCGTAGACATAAGCGGTGAGCCCGTATTGGTCGCGGGTTTTGACATTGGCTTCATTGGCTAATAACAGGCGTGCCATCTCGGGCGAGTTGTTGCTCACGGCCAAATGCAGCAGAGGCGTGCCCTCACTGTCTTTGTGGTTAACATCGGCTTTATGCTCCAGCAGCGCTTTGGCCACTTCGGTCTGGTTCTTGGTCACGGCCCAGGTCAGCGCCGTCCACTCGTGCTCATCTTCTTCGTCGACTTTCGCGCCATGCTCCAGCAAGTAAATCGCAGCAGGCACATGACCCTCTCTGGCTGTGATCATCAGTGCAGTGGTGCCAAGTTTGTCTTTGAGGTTTGCGTCTGCGCCATGGCTTAAAATTGAGGTAATGGTTGGTACATCACCACTTTTGGCCGCATACATCAGCACCGTTTTGCCATCTGACGAACGCACATTCGCATCAAAACCACGTGTAATGATCAAACCGACCACTTCGCTGTAGCCAGAGGTGGCTGCCAGACCTAGCGCGCTCCAGCCTGCCGGGTCGCGTACTTTGACATCGGCACCTTTTTCCAGCAATGCTTTGACGGCGTCGATATTATTCTTTTTGGCGGCGAACATCAGCGCGGTCCAGCCACCCTGGTCTTTGGCATTAATGTCTGCGCCATTGGCCAGTAATTCGGTAATCACCGCCGCCTGATTTTTGCGCGCGGCATACATGATAGGCGTGATTTTTTCACTGTCGGCCACATTGGGGTTGGCGCCGCTTTTGAGTAGCGCTTTGACCGTGGCCAGATCGCCTTTGGACGAGGCGATTAACAGGTAGGATATATTGGCACTCGGCTCTATGCTGGTGTCATCAACAGGCGGCGCTTTTTTTGCCGCCTGTGCAGGCAGGGATAGCCCCAGCAACAGGCAGGCGCTCATGCAAAGGGCGCCAAGCCGGTGGGTTGTCTGAGGACGATGCTTCATGCCGATTCCTTTACTTATCTTGTCGCGCGCTTGATGGCTTCAAGCACCGCTTCGCCCAAGCCGGCAGGGGAGGCAGCCACTACGCAACCTGCCGCTTCTAGCGCAGCAATTTTGTCTTCTGCCTTGCCTGAGCCGCCAGAAATAATCGCACCGGCATGGCCCATGCGCTTACCCTTAGGCGCGGTCAGCCCTGCAATATATGCCGCGACAGGTTTGCTGACATGATGCTTGATAAAGTCAGCCGCAGCTTCTTCATCGCTACCACCAATTTCGCCAACCATGATAATGGCTTCTGTTTCCGGGTCTTTTTCAAAGAGTTCCAGGCACTCGATAAAGTTCAGGCCTTTGATCGGGTCGCCACCAATACCGACGCAAGTGGTTTGACCCAAACCCAGCGCAGTGGTTTGATGCACGGCCTCATAAGTGAGCGTGCCAGAGCGTGACACGACGCCGACTTTACCGCGTTGATGAATGCTACCCGGCATAATGCCGATTTTACATTCGCCAGGGGTAATGATGCCTGGGCAGTTGGGGCCGATCAGCCTGGTGCCGTTAGCGCGCAACGCTGCTTTGACATTAAGCATGTCCAGCACCGGGATGCCTTCGGTGATACACACAATGAGTTCGATGCCTGCATCGGCGGCTTCCAGAATCGAATCGGCCGCAAACGGGGGTGGCACATAAATCACGCTGGCATTGGCCTGGGTTTGTTTCACCGCTTCGCGCATGGTGTTAAACACTGGCAGGTTCAGATGTTGTTGGCCGCCTTTGCCTGGCGTGACGCCGCCGACCATTTTGGTCCCGTAGGCCAGCGCTTGTTCAGAGTGAAAGGTGCCTTGTTTCCCGGTAAAGCCCTGGCACAATACTTTGGTATTTTTATCTACTAAAATGGCCATGACTACACACCTTTACTCACTGCTAGAACTGCTTGCTGGGCTGCATCCGTCAAGCCCTCGGCAGAAATAATGTTTAAACCACTGTCGCGCAGCATTTGCTTGCCCAATTCTACGTTGGTGCCTTCCAGACGTACCACCACTGGAATGGTCATGCCCACTTCGCGCACCGCGGTGATAATGCCGGTGGCGATAATGTCGCAACGCATGATGCCACCAAAAATATTGACTAAAATCGCTTTGACATTGCTATCCGCCAAAATAATCTTAAATGCTTTGGTCACTGTTTCTGCAGTGGCACCACCGCCCACATCCAAAAAGTTGGCTGGCATGCCGCCATGCAGTTTAATCAGGTCCATGGTCGCCATGGCCAGGCCCGCGCCATTGACCATGCAGCCAATGTTGCCATTGAGGGCAATGTAATTCAGGCCGCTATGATGGGCTTCTGCCTCTTTGGCATCGTCTTGTGACCAGTCACGGATTTCGGCGAACGGTTTTTGGCGATATAAGGCATTGTCGTCAACCGTCATTTTACAATCGAGCGCGACCAGTTTGCCGTCTGCGGTGACAATCAGCGGATTAATTTCGAGCAAGGCCAGATCGTTGTCTTTAAACAGTTTGTACAAACCTTTGGCCAGTTTGCTAAACGCGCCTATCTGGTCGCCACTCAAGCCCAGGCTAAACGCGAGGTTACGTGCCTGATAATCGACCAGACCATTCAGCGGATCGCAGATTTCCTGCAGGATTTTTTCCGGCTGCGTGGCGGCAATCTCTTCAATGTCCATGCCGCCTGCGCTAGAAGCCACCATCACCACGCGCTCCAGCGTGCGGTCGACCAGCATAGACAGATACAGCTCACGCGCAATCGGCAAGGTTTGTTCGACTAACACCTGGTGCACTGGCTGGCCATTGGGCGCATTCTGGTAGGTGACCAGATGTTTACCGAGTAAACCGCCTGCCACCGTTTGTGCCTCGAGGGCGGACTTCACCACTTTGACACCACCGGCTTTGCCGCGGCCGCCAGCGTGTACTTGCGCCTTGACGACCCAGGCTTCACCACCGAGTTCTTTGGTGGCAGCAGCGGCCGCTTCTTCAGATTGGACGACCAGACCGGTCGGGGTTGCCAAACCGTACTTTTGCAGTAACTGTTTGGCCTGGTATTCGTGCAGATTCATGAAAATAGGTGCTTTTTATGGTTAAGCATCTATTTTCGCGCAAATACCCCGGCAAGGCTAGACTGCAATTAAAAAAACCGCACACAAGTGCGGTTTTTATGCGGGCTTGCGTACGGTTTACAGGTCTTGCGCCCAGGCATTGCCATAAGTCTTGCCATTGCGTGACAGCACCAGCATCTGATACATGCTGACCACCCACATATAACTAGAGGCCAGGCTGTAGCCAATGCCGCCAATTATCGTCAGCCAGGCAAAGTGTGGCGATAACTTGGTCAGCCACCACGACATCACATCGACAATCAAAAACGCAAACGGGAAACCAATCGCGATAATTTTGGCCGTTTTAGGCACATTGACCGCAAAACTGAAAATGAGGCCAATAAAAAAGAAAATAAAACTGATGCCAAACAAGTGGATATGCGAGATACGCGTCAGGCCGCTGATGGTGGCGCCTTCATTCACTTCCGCACGTGATTTCACTTCTTCATATTTGGTGAAGTTAGGAATGCCCGGAATATTGCTGTGGCAAACCACACAGTGCTGGGCAAAAATTTGTTTGTAATGGGATTCCCACTGGTCTTGCGGTGCGCCTTGTTGTGCCCATTTAATAATGTCCTGGCGTACGGCCAGCGGCGCTTTGTCAGACATGGAGCCGTTTAATTTGCTGGCCAGCTTGGTGCCGCTGCGGTCGCCATAATAGCTATAAACAATATCATTCACCGATAAACCAAATTTGCCATCGGCCATGCCGTGCGTGAGCATGATTTGCAAACCGGCCATACACAGGCCGACACCGATCACCAGCAGGTAGCCGATGAACAGTGCTTTGAGGGGCAAGGGTAAGTTAGGCAGATTCAGCCATGGTAGTGTTTGTGTGTCTTGTTTCATTCAATTTCCCGGGGGTTTTTAGTTTGCTTGCAAGCATACCACCGCTGAGGACATTCTAAACACTGAAATACTCCTCAAAAACAAGCTGTTCTCAGCGTTTGGGTAGGCAACTGGTATAATCGCGCTTTTGTTCAATTAGCGATTGTTATCATGCGTTTAGTGGTTCAAGGTCCTGCCATCACCATGGCACATTTGTCACATATTCATGGCTTGGTTGGTGTGCATACGCAGTTTATGCAAGTGGCACAGCATGCGTATTACCTGCCGGTGACTGACGGCGAATATCCGGATGTGAAAAGCTTTTGTGCCAGCCAGCAGATTGACTGCGCTCTGGTGAAGGATGCCCACAGGTTGCAGAACATCGGTTTGTGCGTGATGGACATGGATTCGACGCTGATTGCCATTGAGTGCATTGATGAAATCGCCGACATGATGAACCTCAAGCCGCAAGTGGCCGAAATCACCGAAGCCGCCATGCGCGGCGAGCTTGATTTTGCCGCCAGTTTGCGCAAGCGCGTGGCCTTGCTCAAAGGGTTGCCAGAAAGCGCACTGCAGCGCGTGATTGAAGAGCGCCTGACTTTTAACCCTGGTGCGCAAGACTGGATCAATACTTGCAAACATCATGGCATTAAAACCATGGTCGTGTCTGGCGGATTCACCTTCTTCGCCAATTATGTCAAAGACACCCTGGGGCTGGATTATGCGGTTTCTAATACGCTGGAGATCGTGGATGGCAAATTGACCGGCCAAGTCGTGGGCGAAATTGTCGATGCGCAGCGCAAAGCCGACGAGCTACTCAAGTTGCGTGATGCACTTGGCCTGAATGCGACGCAAACGGTAGCGATTGGCGATGGTGCGAATGATTTGACCATGATGGCAGTGGCTGCCGTTGGTGTTGCTTATCATGCCAAACCGGTGGTGCAACAGCAGGCGATGTATGCGTTAAACATAGCCGGGCTGGATGGTGTGACCAATCTGTTGACCGTCTAGCTGGTCTGTTCTGCTGGCGATCGATTTAATAAATAATTGATTTATTTTGTTTTTTTGAAAATAACGTTTGCTATTGTGGCAGTTAAAGCGCATAGTGTGATCACGCGAAGTTCAAGCATTGTTGTTTTTCTGGTGTTATCTTTTGGTTCTATCGTTAATCCCGCACCTTGACCCTCGCCTTTAATAGGGGATATCCCCTTCATTTTTAAGGAAAATATTATGGCAACAGGTGTTGTGAAGTGGTTTAATGATGCAAAAGGTTTTGGTTTTATTACGCCAGACCACGGTGGTGATGATTTGTTTGCGCATTTCTCAGCCATTCAATCTGCTGGTTTCAAAAGCTTGGCAGATAATCAACGTGTTTCTTATGAAGAAACGACAGGCCCTAAGGGTAAACAAGCGTCTGCAATTCAAGTGATTGCTTAAGCACATGTGTTTGGGTGAGTTTCACCCCTGAGAAAGCCCGTTTGTACGGGCTTTTTTATTTTTATTTTAAGGAGACACAATGGCTAAAGAAGAATTAATTGAAATGCAGGGCGCAGTGACTGAAATATTACCGGATGCGCGTTACCGCGTCACACTGGAAAATGGCCATAAGCTGATTGCTTATACTGGCGGCAAAATGCGTAAACATAAAATACGTATTTTGGCTGGCGATAAAATCACTATTGAAATGTCACCTTATGACATGGGTAAAGGCCGGATTACGTTCCGTCATTTGCCACCGCGCAGACCATCATAAAACAGCACTTCAGCCTGTTTCGGCATTTAAATAGGCTAATTCAATCGCACTAAATCCGGCTTGCTTGCGTGCCTCCATATTGAATGGCGGGCGCAATTTGGGCGCCTGGTATTGTTGGCGCAAGGTTTCAAAGGTCTCGACGATATCGAGGCCACGTTGATCACATAAATATTGAAACCAGCGGTTGCCTATGGCGACATGGCCGATTTCGTCACGCAGGATAATGTCCAGAATCGCGGCGGCAGCGTGGTCGCCTGCTTGCGACAGTTTTTGCTTGAGTGGTGGTGTAGCATCTAGTCCGCGTGCTTCCATGGTGCGTGGCACCAGTGCCATGCGTGCCAATACATCGGATTGGGTTTTTTCGACCATCTCCCACAGGCTGTTATGGCCGTCAAAATCGCCGTAATCAAAGCCCAGGGTTAGCAAGTGCGCACGCAGTAGCGAGAAGTGGTAAGCTTCTTCTTTCGCCACTTGCAGCCAGTCCAGGTAATAATCTGCGGGCATGTCGGCAAAACGCCACACGGCATCCAGCGCCAGATTAATCGCATTAAACTCAATATGTGCCAAAGCGTGAATCAGCGCTGCGCGGCCTTCGGCAGTGTTCATGGCGCGACGTTGCAGTTGTTTGGGCGGCACCAGCGTCGGTTTTTCTGGCCGACCCGGAATGGATTGTGCAGGCGCACTTAGCGTGATCGATGGGTCAGCTTGATGCTTGGCCTGCCAAAGCAGCGCAACCTGCTGGCATTTTTGTTGCGGATCACTGAGCGTCAGTGCTTGCAGGGCGAGGGTTCTCAGGCAGGATGTCATAGCGCTCGAATTTTACCGTGAATTGGCTGCCAATGTGATGAGTGATTGGATGCGGCAAGCCTGGGGTGACGGTGATCGTGGCATTATGGTGTTCTGCAATCTCGGCGACGATGGCCAGCCCCAGGCCGCAACCATTGCCCTGATTGGGGTCGAGCCGATGAAAACGCTCAAAAATCAATGCCGTCTGGTCGGCAGGAATGCCCAGGCCACTGTCGGATACTTGCAACATCAACTGCTGTTCAGTTTGCCATAAACGAATTTCAAGCAGGCCTTGTTCTGGTGTGTATTGAATCGCATTTTCAAGCAGGTTATTCAGCATCTCCGATAGCATTAACGCATCGCCCAGCACTTTGTCTTGCCGGGTTTCAATCAGTACTTCGAGCTCTAGCTGTTTGTCCGCGGCGGGGCCGACCCAGCGCGCGCACTCGTCATAAATAATATCGGTCAGTGAGACGGGTTGAAACTGACTGCTGGCCGCATCGGTTCTGGCCATACTTAGCAGGCGTTGAATCAGGTGCGATAAGCGCGTTGTACTGCGCAGCATGTAATTGAGCGGCTCTTGCAGAGCTGCAGGTGGCTGGCTGCGCAAGGCCAGCTCTGCTTGCGTTTGCAGCCCGGCAATTGGCGTGCGCAATTGATGCGAGGCATCGGCAATAAATTGCTGCTGTTGCTGCAAGCCAGCTTTGACGCGCGACAACAGCGCATTCATGGCTTGCACCAGTGGTTGCAACTCTAGCGGCGAGGAGTCGGTGTTGAGCGGGCTTAAGTCACGGTGAGAGCGCTGGTGTAAAGATTCCCTGAGGTCTTGCATGGGTTTTAGCGCAAAGTGGATACCCAATTCGATCACAATCGCGGCCAAAATCATCATCAACACTTGCGGCAGCAGCATTTCTTCGACCATTTCTGCCACCATGGCATCACGCTTGCCGGTGGTTTCTGCCATGGTGATTAAGATATTGCGTGCATCGGCAGCCTTGCTTTCAGGCAGACCAAAGGTCACCGCCCGAATCGCTTCGCCTTGATAAACGCTGTTGTAGTAGGTTTGCTGGTTACCCGCCGGTGGTTTGGGCGGTAAAGGTAAATGCGCCTCGCCAAACACCAGTTTGCCTTGTGGCCCACTGATGCGGATGTAAATGCGATCGCCCTCGTTGTAACTCAGTAAATGGCTGGCGACTTCCGGGATCTCAATTTTGACTTCATTATTGGCATCTATAATCACTTCGTCTGCCAGCGCAAGCACCGTGCGCAATAAAGACTGGTCATAAGCCTGGGTGGCGTAGAGCAAGGCGCGTGAGTAGGAGAGGGCGGCAGACACGCCAAGCACCAGCAACATAGGCAGTAACAGCCACAAGCGCAGCTGGTTTTTGAGTGAGCGGGGTCCTATGCTATTGCGCATGTCACGAGAGGTTCAGGTGTTCGGCTTCGAGCATATAGCCCAAGCCGCGCACGGTGCGGATATGCGCGCCGCTGGGTTCGATTTTTTTGCGCAGACGGTGGATATACACTTCAATGGCATTATCGCCCAAGGTTTCGTCCCAGTTGCACAAGGACTCCATGATTTGCTCTTTGGCGATGATTTTACCCATGCGCATCATCAAGGTTTCCAGCAGATTGAGTTCACGCGCAGACAGAGTAATAAGCTGGTCATTAATACTGGCCAGTTTGTTGGCGACATCGAGTTTTAAATTGCCGCATTGCAAGGGTAGGTTGTTGCCCAGCTTGCTGCGTCGGATCAGTGCCCGTACACGGGCTTCTAACTCTTCGAGATGAAACGGCTTGGTCAGAAAGTCATCTGCCCCCAGGTCTAGCGCTTGCACACGGGTGGCGACATCTTCGCGCGCGGTTAAAATCAACACCGCAATCGCATTAGCCTGCTGGCGCAAGTGCGACAGCAACTGCATGCCATCCATGGTCGGTAAGCCCAGGTCCAAAATCACCATGTCATACACGTCATCCTGAATAGCGCGTAAGGCTTGCTTGCCATCCGTCACGTGATCGACCGCATACTGTGACTGGGTGAGTGCACGCACCAGTCCATTCGCAATCACTAAGTCATCTTCCACGATTAATAAACGCATTATAGATATCCGCTTGCTTCAATCTGTTCAGTGTACCTCAATGCTGTCGGGTTTTTCGTTTGTAAGTTTTCTGCAAGCCAAGCGTAAGTTGGCTGTAAGGGGAGCGGCGTATTCTGCAGGGGTGGACAAGAAATCATTCGCCACAATGCCAAGCAGATACAGCATATTTAATGAGCAGCAACGATTAAGGAGCGATCATGAAAAAGACCTTGTTATTCATGTCGGGATTTATTTTTTCAGCCTGTGTGTTTGCCGGGACTAACCCCTCACCACACGATCAGGTTGAAATGCAGAAACATTTGAAAGTCGCCAGACACGCTGTTGCGCAGCCAGCGGTCAGCTCCCAAAAGGAGGCTGACAAAAAAACTGCGCAAACCAAGTAACTGTGAAGTTGCCTAAACGTACTGAATTCCCTGCAGTACGTGGAAGCAATCAGCGGTTTCGTGTGTATCCTCTCACTTAACCACGCGCAAGCGTGGTTTTTTTTGTCTGGGATTTAGGCTGTCGGCCTGTCCGTTTAGTCCCCGCGTTAATGCAAGTCGATGATATCCAGCTTGCCTGCTTTCATATCTGGCACCAGCAAATGATGGTCGTCCTGGCTTAAGGCGATGTCAGCTGCTGATTGATAACCTTCTTTGACCAGCGTGACTTTATGTTGTTGATCAATCTTGAATACCTTGCCTGATTTCCAGTCACTGACATAAAGTGTGCCGTTGGCCTGTTTGACAATGCCATCACCACCGCCCAAGCCACTCGCCACTTCATCCAGTTTTTTCGTCAGTAAATTGTAGGTGTAAAGCACGCCAGAGGTGAAGTCGACCAACAGCAGGTGCTCGCCTTTTGCATCGGTCAGTAGACCATTAGGCGCTAAAATACGTGCATCTATGCTGCCGTCCAACAATAAGCTCAGCTGGCGCTGCGGCGTGACTTTATAAACGATGCCGCCTTTGCCGCTACCCAAAATATCACCACTGTCACTGATATACAGATTGCCATTGGCATCTGCGCTCAAGTCGTTGAGAAATTGTGGCAGTTTGGGGAAGTCCGTCGCGGCTAGAAACACCTCTGCGCTGGCTGTCGCTTGATTCAGGGCCACGCGCAGCACGCGTGTTTTGTCGGCAATGTATAAATCATTGCCGATGATGATCAGGCCTTTGGGATCGTCCAGGCCTTGTACCAGCACCGAGGTTTTGCCATGGTCAATGACGCGGATCTGGCCGTCACCATCTTGGCCAAAACCATTGATTTCAGACACATAAATCTTGCCATCTGCCGCTTGCACGACCGATTCCGGTGTCAGTAAGCCGCTCACTGGTGCCAAACCATGCGCTTGACTGTGGCTGGTCACTGTTAGTAACAGGCCAGCCAGAAAACTGGGCATCCATGCGCGCTGATGCTGAGAAAACAACATATAGACTCCTAGAAAAAGGCTTTAGGTTGGGACAGGGTATTAATGCTATTGCACAAGGCGTCGTAGGTTTGTATCGGGCCCTGAGACACCGATTGCTGAAACACCGGATTCTGCTGTAACTGCTGAATCACTTGATCAAACGCACGCTGGTAAGATTGGTGTGTGAAGTATTCTACATTGTAAGTCAGCCAGCCACGCGATTGGCCTTCGCCTTTCACGGTCAGTAGCGGTTTGCCCAGTGCGCTATCTGCGGCAGATGTGTTGTACACCTTAGCGGTGATTTCGCTGTAAAACACGCCGGTTTGCGGGTTGTAAAACATATTGGGCTCAATCACCACCAGTGCCTGGCCTTTGGCCTCTGCCTCGCAGCTGGAAGTGGTGTATTTTTGCGCCTGAAAACTGCTCAAGCCTACTGTTTCGGCCGCTTCGGCACGGTTATGCCAATAATTGAGGTAAGGGTTCAACAGGCGGACCGGATGCTGGTAAAACGACTCCGGCACCTGAATGACCAGCGCCGGGGCAGTTTCTGCCTGGCTCAGGCCTATCCAGCCCAGGCAAATCGCGCCAGTGATAGACAATAATATGCGTTTCATATCGTGCTCCTGAAAAAGTACATGGCAGCGTGTGGTTACAGGCTGCGAATTCGGTAAATCCAACCAGTCAGATCGTCTGACACATAAAGCCAGCCATCAGCGCCAACAATCACATCGACTGGCCGCCCCCAGGCTTGTTTGCCTTGCAGCCAGCCCTCTATGAATGGGACGCTGGCCACGGGCTGTTGGTTCCTGAATTGTACACGCAGCAAGGCATAGCCGCTGGGTTGTTTACGGTTCCACGAACCGTGTAAAGCCACAATTGCATCCTGTTTGAGGTCGTCGGGCAATCGGCTTTGATCCAGAAAAGTGATGCCGATGGGAGTGCTGTGTGCTGGCAGTAGCAGAGCAGGGGCTTGCGCCTGTTGGCAAACCGCTGTTTCGCCCACAGAGTTAGGGTCTTGCATCAGTTGCCCTGGCTGCGCAGGATCACCCCAACAATACGGCCAGCCATAATGCTGGCCTGCTTCAATCTTGTTTAAGTGCTCTGGAGGCAGGTCGTCATCAATCACACCATTTTTTTGTCCGCTGCGGTTATCGGCGCCATTGTTGGTGGCAAACATTTCCCCACTTTGCGGATGCCAGGCAACACTCTGGCTGTTGCGTAGCCCGCGCGCCCAAATGGCTGATTGTGCATGGCGGCCAACGGTGAGCAATGCGCCTGCAGGCCGACCATCCAGGGTGTAGCGCAGTAGCGTGGCGCGCGTCGGATTGTCTTCAACACACACATTACAACTGGAGCCGACATTGATAAACAAGTAACCGTCTGGTGATAGCTTTAGCGTTTTCAGGCTATGGCCGCCACTGGGTAAATTACGGATAAACGGCTGCGGTGCGCCCCAGCCATCACCTTGTTTGGGCAGTTTGACCACGCCGGTTTGCTCGGCCACCAGCAAGTCTTCGCCCAGCAGCACCATGCCATGAGGCGCATTAAGGCCTTGGGCGATGACTTCTGCGTCACCTTGTGCATTCAAGCGCACGATGCGGCCGGTATCAGACAGGCTGACTAACAGCCGCCCCTGGCGATCCAGCGCTAGCATACGCGGTGCGCCCAGGGCGCTGACATCACTGAAGCGCTCAATGTTGAGCCCGGTTGGCACATGCAATGTGGATAAGGCTGCCTCTACGGCTAGCGTTTGCGCCATGGCATAGTGCAAACCAATCGCCATACACAAGCCCGTGATTGCGATCAGCAGCAAGCGAGAGACTTTATTAGGCGGAGAGGTTTGCGTATGCATAGTCGTCATGTCAATGTATCGGCCCAGATGTTTTCTGCCCAGGCTTGTGCGTATTGGCCTTCCTGCGTACTGGCCTTGGCTGAGACGCCACCACCTTCGGCGGACACCATGGCTTTTTTGGCAGGGTCATAACGATACACGTTGGCCACATGCATGGCTTGCTGGTCATCGACAAAGCTGTAGCAGGTATTTGCAAACACCGGCAGGGGGTTTGGTGCGTTGCCTGATTGCAGGTCTATGATGGCGGCGGCGCACACTTTGGCCTGCGAGGTCGCCATATGAGCAGACTTGGGTAAGCCTGCCGAAATACTATCGCCTATGATATGCACATCTGCCTGCAGGCTCGAGGCATACGTCACAAAGTCGACTTCGCACCAGCGGCCATCGACATTATTAAGGCCAGCGACTTGCGCCACTTTGCCCGCCAGTTGTGGCGGAATCACATTCAGCACGTCGGCTTTTACCGTTTCAAAATCGGTTTTGATAGTTTTGCTGGCGGTATCCAGCTGCAGGATTTCGCTGTTGTTATGGTATTCGATGACGCCTTGGTAAGCGCCGTTAAAGCTCTGCAAAAACAAGCCTTTTTTAGACATAATGTCCGCATTGGCGTCCAAAATAATCACCTTGCTGCGCGGTTTATGCTGTTTAAAGTAATGCGCTACCTGGCAGGCACGTTCATAAGGGCCGGGCGGGCAACGGTAAGCCCCCGTGGGGATTGTCATCACAAACACACCGCCATCCGGCATGCTTTCCAGTTGTTGTCTGAGTTGCAGCGTTTGCTTGCCCGCTTTCCAGGCGTGCGGAATATCGGCCACCGGCGCAGACATGCCTGGTATCTTGCTGACATTAAAGTCGACGCCAGGCGCCAATATCAGACGATCATAGCTGAGCTTGCCGCGCGTGAGTTGCACTTGCTTATTAGCGAGGTCGACGGCGGTCACTGTATCATTGACCCAATCTAGCCCGTGCTGCTTGCGCGTTAAGTCATAGCCAAAACTGAGCTGGTCCAGCGTACGGCTGCCCCCCAGCACCAGGTTACTTTGCGGGCAGGAGATAAACTGCGGATTAGGCTCAACGATGGTCACTTTGAGGTTGCCCATGCTCCAGGCACGTAAATACTTAGCGGCGGTGAGGCCCGCAAAGCCAGCGCCTACAATCACCACATGGCCCAAGGGCGGTTTACTGGCACGTGCAAAGGCGGGCAGGCCATAAAAAGCCAGGCCGCCATAAATTACCGAGCGCACAAATTGTCGGCGTGTTCCGCCTAGGGAGCTAGTAGTCAATACGGCATCCGTCTGCATTATTGTGCCCCCTTAAATGATTGACGTGGCAAAGCCTGTGGCGTTTGTCTGGGTTGTTGCGCGAAATAGCTCGCCAGCGCCATGATTTCAGCGGAGGTTAAGCCTTTGGCATGATGATGCATGACGGTTGAAGAGACCGAGCCATCTTTAAAGCCTTGCATGCGCTGTACAAAGTAGTCTTCATTGAGCGCGGCCAGCGTCGGCGTGCCGCCCAGGCTATTGCCGTTGGGTCCGTGGCAAGCGGCACAAGACGCAGCCAGTGTGTGAATCGCCGAAGAGTCTTCTGCCTGGGCCGATAGCGACCATGCGACGACACAAGCCCATACTATATTGACGTATCTCTGCTTCATGCTTCCCCCAAAGGTGTTGTGAATATTAGTCCCACATTATTCTCAATGCTTGAGTCTCCTGTGAGTGACTATGGTTACACACCCGCGCTAAATCATGGTCTTAAAACAAAAACGGCCATGAATCTCATGACCGTTTTTGATTAACATCGTTGCGAATTGGCCACGATTAGAAGCATTTTTCTTCCTGGCAACCATCGTTTTTGGTACCAAGTTCTGTCAGTAAATCAACCATCTTCTGGTTGTTTTCTTCTTTGAAGTAACGCACCAATGAGACGTCGCCTTTGAGCTTGATGTTGACATCAGCCCCAGCAGACGCCAGGTATTTCATCGTTGCAGTATCGCCAATAAACGCAGACATATGGAACGCCGTGTTATGGCTGGCCGGATGCACGTAGTTGAGGTCAGCGCCTTTGGATACCAGGTATTTCACAACATCCAGTTTGCCTTTTGACGCAGCCATTTGCAGTGGCTCCCAGGCAAAGAATTTCTGTTTTACCAGCGTCGGATCGGCTTCCACAAACTTTTTGACCACTTTCACGTTACCACCTGTGAGCGCCTCGGTAAACTCCATGTAATCCTCATCAGACAGCGCAAACGCCTGTAATGCGAATGACAGTGAGAACAAGGCCACTAAAAACTTAACTGATTTCATAATCTCTCCAAACACCTGATTTTCATTTTTAAAAATAACAACTTTGTTTTTATGGCGAAACCGATTTTTTAATGATGGTTTCGCCTAACCCACAAACTTGCGTGCGTTGCGGAACATGCGTATCCAAGGGCCATCTTCTTGCCACTCGTCAGGGTGCCAGGAGTGCTGAACCGTTCTAAACACACGTTCCGGGTGCGGCATCATGATGCTGAAGCGGCCGTCTTGCGTGGTGAATCCAGTTAACCCTTGTGGTGAACCATTTGGGTTAAACGGGTATACCTCGGTCGCTTGCGCAGCATGATCAACATAACGCACCGTTGCCAGTTGCTGTTTTAGCACACTTGTGACAGCACTCGCATCAGTAAATTCCGTAAAACCTTCACCATGTGCCACGGCAATCGGCATGCGGCTTCCAGCCATGCCATCAAAAAAGATCGATGGCGATGACAAAATCTCAACCAGGGCCACGCGGGCTTCAAACTGCTCGGACTTGTTACGCACGAAATGTGGCCAGTGTTGCGCGCCTGGAATAATCCTGTGCAGGTTGCTCATCATCTGGCAACCGTTACACACGCCGAGGGCAAACGTATCGGCCCGGTTAAAGAAGGCACTGAATTCGTCGCGGGCACGGCTGTTGAACAGGATAGATTTGGCCCAGCCTTCACCCGCACCCAGCACGTCGCCATAAGAAAAGCCGCCACAAGCCACCAGGCCAGCAAAGTCTGTGAGTGACACGCGGCCGCTGATGACGTCGCTCATATGCACGTCCACGCTGTTAAAGCCTGCGCGGTCAAACGCGGCCGCCATTTCGGTTTGCCCGTTGACGCCTTGCTCACGCAAAATCGCCATGTTTGGGCGTTTGCCAGTGTTGATATACGGTGCAGCGATATTGTCGTTGAGGTCAAAACTCAGTGTGGCATGCAAACCGGCATCGTTGGCATTGAGGATGCGGTCGTACTCTTGTTGCGCACACGCAGGGTTGTCACGCAGACTTTGCATACGGTAAGTAGTTTCAGACCACATGCGGTGCAAATCGATACGCGAAGCCTTGTATTGCGAGCTGCCTTGTGTAATCACAATCTCGTGGCCTATATTGACCTGGCCGATACGGTGTACACAGGCGCCCAGCGCTTGTTGCAACTGTGCCGCGATGGCAGCGGCATCGGCAGCGCGTACTTGCAGCACGGCGCCCAGCTCTTCGTTAAACAGGGTGCTGATCGCATCACCACCCAGGCTTGATAAATCGACAGTCAGGCCACAATGACCCGCAAAGGCCATTTCCGCCAGCGTGACATACAAGCCACCGTCAGAACGGTCATGGTAGGCCAGCAATTTGCCATCACTATTGAGTTGCTGGATGGCGGCAAAAAACGCTTTCAATTGCGCAGGCTGGTCGACATCAGGCACGGCGTTACCCAGTTGTTTATACACTTGCGCCAACGCCGAGCCGCCCATGCGGTTGCGGCCATTGCCGAGGTCGATCAAAATGAGCTCGCTGTCGCCCAAATCGGTACGCAGTTGTGGTGTGAGAGTTTTACGCACATCTGGCGTATTGGCAAACGCGGAAATCACCAGAGAAATCGGCGCAGTGACGGCTTTGTTCTCGCCGTTGTCTTGCCACACAGTTTTCATGCTCATGGAGTCTTTGCCGACTGGGATGCTGATGCCCAGGGCCGGGCACAGTTCCATGCCCACGGTTTTCACAGTCGCGTACAAGGCGGCGTCTTCACCGGCGTGGCCAGCAGGGGCCATCCAGTTGGCAGACAACTTGAGGTTGCCGATGTCACTAATCGATGCCGCAGCAATGTTGGTGATGGCTTCACCAATGGCCATACGGCCGGAAGCAGGCGCATCAATCAGCGCCAATGGCGCTTTTTCGCCAATCGCAAAGGCTTCGCCGATATTGGTTTCAAAGCCGGCACAGGTCACCGCGACGTTGCTCACTGGCACTTGCCATGGGCCAACCATCTGGTCGCGCGCAATCAGGCCGGTCACGCTGCGGTCGCCAATGGTGATCAGGAAGGTTTTATCGGCGACCCCCGGCAAACGCAAGACACGTGCCACGGCATCGTTCAGGTCTATGCTGCTGGTATCAAATGCAGGCAGTGATTTATTGACTGACTTCACATCGCGCAGCATTTTAGGTGGTTTGCCCAGCAAGACAGAGAGTTCCATATCGACTGGTTTATTGGCAAAGTGCGTATCTTCTACTGTTAAGTGACGTTCTTCTGTGGTCACACCCACGACTGCGAATGGGCAGCGCTCGCGCTCACAAATGGCTTCAAACAATGGCAACTGGTCTTGGGTCACGGCCAGCACGTAGCGTTCTTGCGCTTCGTTGCTCCACAACTCACGCGGGCTCATGCCAGGCTCTTCATTATGCACGTCACGCAGTTGAAACACCGCACCGACTTTAGCGTCGTTGACCAACTCTGGGAAGGCATTAGAGATGCCACCAGCACCGACGTCATGAATGCTTAAGATCGGGTTTTTGTCGCCCATTTGCCAGCAGCGGTCGATGACCTCTTGCGCACGGCGTTGCAGCTCAGGGTTGCCACGTTGCACCGAGTCAAAATCCAGGTTCTCGGTGTTGGCGCCGGTATCCATACTGGACGCCGCACCGCCGCCGAGGCCGATTAACATGGCTGGGCCACCCAATTGAATCAGGGCGGAACCAGGCGGAATGCTGTTTTTAAAACTATGGCTGTCAGAAATGTTACCCACACCCCCGGCTAGCATAATCGGCTTGTGATAGCCGCGAACCTCGGATTGGCCGTCGGTGGTAGTCGTTGCCAGCTCAAAGGTACGGAAATAACCGGCAATGTTAGGGCGGCCAAATTCATTGTTATAGGCGGCGCCACCGAGTGGGCCATCGATCATGATTTGCAAGGCGCTGGCGATACGGCCAGGCTTGCCGTAGTGTTCTTCCCAGGGCTGGGTGAAATCTGGCAGGTTGAGGTTGGAGACTGAGAAACCAGCCAACCCAGCTTTGGGCTTGGAGCCAATACCTGTCGCACCTTCATCGCGAATTTCGCCACCTGCACCTGTAGCCGCACCGGCAAACGGTGAAATGGCCGTTGGGTGGTTATGAGTTTCTACCTTCATCAGGTAGTGCATATTGTCTTCGACAAACTGGTAGCTTTGGTCGGCGGCTGGGTAAAAGCGCTTGGTTTTCTGACCTTGCACAATCGAAGAGTTATCCGAATAAGCCACCACCGTGTGGCCGGGGTTCAACTTGTGCGTGTTGCGGATCATATTGAACAGCGACAGCTCTTGCTGCACGCCATCGATCACCCAGTCGGCGTTGAAAATCTTATGGCGGCAGTGCTCGGAGTTGGCCTGGGCAAACATCATCAACTCAACGTCTGTTGGGTTGCGGCCCATTTTGTTGTAGTTTTCCAGCAGGTAGTCGACTTCGTCAGGCGAGAGTGCCAGGCCCATGTCGCTGTTGGCGGCTTCCAGCGCGGCTTTGCCACCAGCCAGAATATCGACGCTGGACAGGGGTTTCGGGTCAGCATGGTGATACAGTTTTTCGGCGGCGGCCAGGCTGTCAATCACGGTTTCCGTCATGCGGTCTTGAATAACGGCACGCAAGGCCTGCTTTTCACTGTCTGTCAGTGGTTGACCGTTGTGTGTGGTCACATAGTAAGCAATGCCGCGTTCCAGCCGCAACAGGCTGTTCAGGCCACAGTTGTGTGTAATGTCGGTGGCGCGTGAGGCCCAGGGCGAAATGGTGCCTATGCGTGGCGTCACCAGCAGCAGCTCGCCACTTGGTGATTCAATCTCGGTTTTAGGGCCGTAGGTCAAAATCTGGCGCAAGGTCTCTTGCTCTGTGCTACTCAGGACGGTTTCGCTAAAAGCGAAATGCACGAATTCGGCATAAATGTGGGCGATATTCGGTGCGCTGACTTTGAGGGCGCTATACAGCTTATCGAGACGGAATTGCGAGAGGGCGGCGCTGCCGCGCAGGCTAAAAAAATGCGCTTGACTGGACATGTGACGGTTGGATTTTTCAATGAAAATTCAAACCGTTATTTTAACAGAAAGCGCGTGTTCTCGCAGGGCTAATCGCGCCGCAAATAAAAACGGCCACACACAGGTGGCCGTTTGAATGCTGTGCCTAGGCGGCTAGTAACCCAGTGCGCGGGCGCTTTGGTAAAACAGAAAGCTGACGATCCACGCCAGACCTAGTGACCAGGCCAGCGACAGCCACATAAAGCCGCTGCTTTTACTCTCTGATTTGAGGGTGGCAATGGTGGACAGGCAAGGTGTGTAAATCAGCGTGAACAGCATAAAGCTCATGCCTTGTACCCAGTCGATATTGGCCGCAATCTGCTGGCTCAGCGCATCGCCTTGCAAGCCGTAAATAACCGCCAGTGAGCCGACGACGATTTCTTTGGCGACAAAGCCAAAGATCAAGGCAATGGCGAGCTGTGTGTCAATGCCTATGGGGTCTAGTACCGGCGCAAAAAAGCGGCCGATGCTGCCTGCCCAGGTGTCGGCGCTGGCGGGCACGGCGGTCGTCGGCAGATGCGTGAGCAGCCAGACCATGACCACGCCAATCACAATAAACTTGGTGGCGCGGGCTAAAAAGTGTTTGACCTCTTGCCAGCCACGCATCCAGATTTGCTGCGGGGTCGGAAAGCGATAAGGCGGTAACTCCAGCACAAACGGTTCGCGACTGGCAAACTTGTTTTTGAACAGAATGGCAGTGATGAAGATGGTCCCGAAGCTCACCATGTAGAGCGAAAACAGCACCAATGCCGCCTGTGACGGTGGGAACAAAATGGCAATAATAAATAAAAACACCTGTAGCCGGGCGGAACATAGCGATAAGGGAATCGTAAGCATGGTCAGCAGGCGCATCGGGCGGCTGCGCATCACACGCGTGCCCATCAAGGCGGGCACGTTGCAGCCAAAGCCCATCAGCATCATGACAAAACCACGGCCATCCAGGCCCATTTTGGCCATCAGCGTATCCATGAGAAAGGCCGCGCGTGATAAATAACCGCTATCCTCCACCATGCTCATGACTAAAAAGAACAGCACAATAATCGGCACAAATGCCGCCACGGTGCTGAATCCGGTATACAAGCCGTCGAGTAACAAGCCATTTAACCAGTCAGGCAAACTGGCCAGTGCCGGTTCAAGCACTTCGCTACGCAGGCTGTCAAACAGCCAGGCCATGCCCTCTTGTAGTGGTGCGCCCACCGTAAAAATAAACTGAAACAGCAAGAACACCGACAGCAGAAACAGTGGCAACCCCAGCCATGGGTGCAGCAAAATCTTATCCAGTTTATCAGTCAGGCTGTGATTGAGCTGGATAGGGAAATGCACGGTGCGGTCAATAATTTGGTGCATTTCCTGCTCAATGACGTTATCCATCTCCAGCTTGCCAGCAATTGTTTCTGGCGTCACCAGGTTGGGTTGCTGTAACAGGGTTTGTGCCGCCAGTTGCAGTGCCTCTGGACAGCCCTGGCCATATTTGGCGCTAATCGTGCGTACTGGCATGCCCAATTGTTTGCTCATCGCTTGTGCATCAATGGTAATGCCCGCGCGCTTGGCCTCATCTTCCATATTCAATAGCAACACTGCAGGCAATCCCAGCGCACGAATTTGCAAAGCGAGTGAGAGCTGGCGGTCAATCTGCGCGCTGTTTAAGATAATCAGCACCAGGTCAACCGGATGGTGGCTTAAAAAGTGGCGGACGACGTGCTCATCATCAGAAAAGCCATGCAAGTCATATAAGCCAGGCAAATCGACCAGTTCGGCAATATGGCCGCCCAGCAGTATTTTTGCGCTCATTAAGTCAACGGTGATGCCTGGCCAGTTGCCAACGCGGGCCGAGGCGCCGCTTAAACGATTGAACAGGGTGGATTTGCCCGTATTGGGCATGCCGAGCAGGGCAACACGTTTCATGCGGTGGTGGATTCTGTCTGGTTGGAGAGGAGATGCACATGGATGGCTTTGGCATCCAGTAGGCGGATAATGACGTCTGTCGAGCCGATACGTACATGCAACGGACCATTAAACGCCGCTTGACGAATTACTTCCAGCTTTTTGCCAGCGCGAAAACCCAATGCGCTCAGGCGTTGCGATAAGGCTTGCTCGGCATGAATGCGGTCAATGATGGCAGACTGGCCGGGTTTGAGGGCGTCAAGATGCATGTGCATATTATAAATGAGAATAATTCTTGATTTTATCTCAGAATGCCAGGCAAAGAAAATGTTTCTGTATGGGCAGAGGGGGTGGCAAGGGGAGGCAGAACCAATAAAAAAGCCAGTCTGAACTGGCTTTTTTATTGGCTAACAGCAGGGCTAGCGATTATTTCTTCTCGATGCCGCTGACATCAATTTTCGCTTTGTCTTTCAGACCCAGCATGTATTTTTCCAGTTTGCGTTGTTGCAAGGTACGCTCAATACCTTCTTGCACTTTCTCGTAAGGCGGTGCTTGCAGAGCGCGTGTGTCCACCAGTTTGATGATGTGCCAGCCAAATTGTGATTGAACTGGCTCAGGCGTTGTTTCGCCTTTTTTCAAACCCACCAGAGCTTCAGCAAATGGTCTGACCATGCCTGCTGGAGAGAACCAGCCCAGATCGCCACCCTTGTCTTTAGAACCTGGGTCCTGAGATTTTTCTTTGGCGATTTTGGCGAAGTCAGTACCTTTTTTCAGGTCAGCAATAATGGCTTTGGCTTCAGCTTCGGTTTTGACCAGAATGTGGCGTGCATTGTATTCTTTGTCGCCCAGCTCTTTTTTATACTGCTCGTAACCTTCTTTTTTCTCGGCATCGGTGACTGGATTCTTCTTGATGAAGTCAGCCAAGAATGCGTTAACCAGTAATTTGCGACGTGCCAGTTCTTCGCTGGCAATAAAGTCTGGCAATTTATCGATGCCGGCTTTTTGTGCTTCCTGGTAAGCCAATTCAGAACCAATTAGCTCGTTGACAACCGCTGCTTTCATGCCGTCGTTAGCCTTTTGGCCAGTACGTGCTTCAGCATCACGCAAAATAAACTCTACCCAGGTTTTTTTAATCGGTTTGCCATTGACTGTGGCAACCGCATCGGCATCAGCCGCGTATACATGTGGCAGTGCGCTTAAGCAAGCAATCGCCAACATTACTTTCAAAAATTTCATGCAATATCCTTATATAACGATTTGAATTGGTGCGATATTAAAAAACAGGAATGTTTCAAATAAATGACTCATCAGTCGAAAAGGCCTGAATACTGAGCGCGTGTATGCGATGAGGCATTAAATCTTGCAAGCATTGATAGATCATGCGATGCCGCATTATCTGTGATTTTCCTGAAAATAGCGAGCTTTTTACCGTGATGGTGAAGTGCCCGCCGCCCGTATTGCCGGCGTGTCCGCGGTGCAAGTCACTGTCATCTTGTATCTCGAGCAGATCGGGCGCCAGCGCCTGCAAACGTTGCTCAATCTCTGTTTTTAACATGCTATGGCAAGGTCTTTCTAAAGGGCTTGACCTCTACTTTGCCATATACACCCGCATGCACAAAGGGGTCGTCGTTAGCCCAGTCTGTGGCGGCTTGCAAAGAATCGAATTCTGCCACAATCAGGCTGCCGCTAAAGCCAGCTGCACCAGGGTCTACGCTATCAATGGCGGGCAGTGGCCCGGCGAGTAACAAACGTCCTTCATTCTGCAACTGTTGCAAGCGCGCCAGGTGTGGCGGTCTATGTTCCAACCGCAGCGGCAAGCTGTTAGCGGTATCTTGGGCGTAAATCATGTAAAGCATGGTTGTTGTCTCTTAGTCAGGCAGAAGGCGTGTTTTGTTCAATCCAATGTGCTTTTAAGGCAAACACCTGCACAATAATAAAGATAAACATCAGGCTGGTGGCACCAAACAGTTTGAAGTTGACCCAGTCATCTTCACTGAAATGAAAGGCGACGTAGAGGTTGAGGATGCCCATGCCTACCAGAAAGGCAATCCAGCACAGGTTTAATCTATCCCAGATGGCCAGCGGTGGCGCCATCATTTTGCCCAGCATGTTTTCAATCAGGTTGCGTTTAAGTGCGTAGCGGCTGAATAACAATGCCAGTGCGCCTATCCAGTAAATCGCCGTAGGTTTCCACATAATATAGGTTTTATCATGCAGCAATAATGTGATGCCGCCGAGTACCGTAATCACCGCGCCGTTGATCATCAGCATTTTGTCTATCTTGCCGCGTTTGATCCAGAGGATCAGCATGAGTACCAGCGTACTGATGATGGCGACCGCCGTGGCGGTAAAAATGCCAGCTTTTTTATAAGCGATAAAAAAGAGGATGACGGGGAGTAAATCGGTAATGACTTGCATGACTGGCTTCAGGCGACTGAATTCCTGCTATCTGTGAGGGCACTATTTTGCTATGATTTCTGTCAAAATGTAAAGTTAGTCGCTTTGACTGCCTCTTTTTTTTCAAACGGCGCGCCCATATTCATCATGTCTGTTCCCATTGATTTACATTGTCACTCCACCATGTCTGATGGCTTACTCTCGCCTGAAGAACTGGTCGCGCATGCTGCGAGCAAAGGCGTACGCGTATTGGCGCTGACCGATCATGATGAAGTGAGCGGGCTGGCGCGTGCCCGTGCCGCGGCCGAGCAACAAGGCATTTCTTTTATTGATGGCGTTGAGATTTCGGTGACCTGGCGAAAACGGACGCTGCATGTGGTGGGTTTACGCGTAAACCCGCAACATCCAGCATTGTTGGCCGCGTTTGCTACTGTACGCCAGGGGCGGGATGCCCGCGCTAGGCAGATTGCCGAAGGCCTGGCTAAGGCGGGCATCGCCGATGCTTATGAAGGTGCGCGTGAGTGTTCGGGTAACAGTGTGATGACACGCAGCCATTTTGCCCAGTTTATGGTGAAGCGCGGCCATGCCAAAAATGTCAAATCGGTGTTTAAAAAATATATGGTCAAAGGCAAACCAGGCTATGTCAATCATGAATGGATGAACCTGGATGAGGCCATGCAGCTGATTCGTGAGAGCGGTGGCGTCGCGGTATTGGCGCATCCTGGCCGCTATGACTTGGGTTTTGTGAATATGCATCTGTTGCTTAACGAGTTTAGAGACCTGGGTGGTGCGGCGATTGAAGTCGTCACTGGTAGCCATCAGCCACCGCAGTATGAGCAATTTGCCAAACTGGCACATCGCTTTGATTTGAAAGCCTCGCAAGGCTCTGATTATCACGGCCCGGGCATGTCTTATATGGATATGGGGCGCTTGCCAGCGTTGCCAGCCGGGTGTGTGCCAGTCTGGCAAGACTGGCCTGAGGCCAGCCAATTGCAGGCCTCAGTGAGTTAGGCGGTTATTATTCATGGCACAGTATTTTGTGATTCATGCGGAGAACCCGCAAACCAGGTTAATCCAGCAGGCGGCGCAGTTATTAAGGCAGGGTGGGGTGCTGGCGTGCCCTACCGACTCCAGTTATGCGTTGGTGTGCCTGATGGAGTTCAAGGATGCGCAAACCCGTATTCGCCGCTTGCGTGGTGTGGATGATGAACATCCGTTCACCCTGATTTGCCGTGACCTGGCGGAGATTGGCACCTATGCCAAAGTGAATAACAGCCAGTTTCGCTTGCTCAAGGCAATGACGCCGGGCGCTTATACCTTTTTGTTAGAAGCCAGCCGTGAAGTGCCGCGCCGCTTGCAGCATCCCAAACGCAGCAACATTGGTTTGCGAGTGCCCAAGCATGTGGTCACGCAAGCGTTGCTGGAGGCGCTGGACTCGCCCTTACTCAGCATGACTTTGCAGTTGCCTGATGATGAGGCGCCGATGTCTGTGGGCTGGGAGATTCGTGAAGCACTGGAACACCAGATTGACGCCGTCATCGACAGTGATATTGCGCATGTGGGCGCAACTACGGTGGTCGACTTGACCCAAGACCCGCCTGAACTGGTGCGCGCTGGTGTGGCACCATGGCCTTGATTTGAATGCCTTTGGCCGCAACTTGTAATATTCGACTCTACAGCAGAGTCTTGATGTTCGCTGAAAGAATGACATGGAACTGACTGTTGTACAGAAAATCGCCGCTTATGCCTTGCCCATCCTGTTTGCCATCACTGTGCATGAGGCAGCACACGGTTATGCCGCCAAGTTTTTTGGTGACCTCACCGCTGAGCGTATGGGCAGAATCACTTTAAATCCATTCAAGCATATTGACCCGATCGGCACTATTTTGCTGCCCGCGCTGAGTATTATCCTGGGCGGGGTGCTGTTTGGCTGGGCCAAGCCGGTGCCCGTTAACTTTGGCCAATTGCGTCGCCCCAAACAGGATATGTTGTGGGTGGCGCTGGCTGGTCCGGCCTCTAATTTTGCCATGGCCATTGTGTGGGGATTGGTGCTGGCGCGGATTGCTTTGTTTCCGGAATCTGCACAGGCTTTTTTGGCGCAAATGAGCCTGGCGGGCGTGCAGATTAACCTGGTCTTGCTGGTGTTGAATTTATTTCCGTTACCGCCACTGGATGGCGGCCGTATTGCGGTCAGCTTGCTACCAATGAAGGCTGCGATCAAGTTTGCGCAGATCGAGCGCTATGGCATGTTGATTCTCATCGCCCTGTTATTTACCGGCATTCTGGGCGTGTTGTTGTCGCCTGTCATCCGCTTCTTTCAGCATGTATTAACAGTCTTGGTCATGTAGTTTTTTGATAAAGCCGCTACCTAAGCGGCTTTATCATGTATGGCCATTTACTGTTTGATGGCGTCCAGCGTCAGCTTGCTCGGCACATGGTCGTGGTCTGCCTTCACGGTGGCCGGGGTGGCGATTGCAACCCGTTCGGCACCCACGCCAGCCGCTAAGAGTGCTTTCTGCATGGCATCAGCCCGTGTCTTGGCCAGCGCTTGCAAGTCAGCGTCAGTGACCTGGATACTGGTGGTGAGCGCCTCCTGTGCCTGTGCGTAAAAACCTTCAGGGGCTTTTTCCAGTTTGGCGGCCATTCGCTTGAGCAAGCCTTTATGAGTGAGTTTGTCGTGCAAGGTTTGTATCGCCGACTGCACTTTGCGGTTGTTCAAGTCAATCGGCCCTGGCGCTTGTCCTGGCTCCAGGCGGATGCCGACCTCGTCGGCCACTTGTTGTCGCAAGCCGGCTTCTTGAATCGCACGCGTGTCCACTGCCACATCATAGCCAGGCACAATACCCAATTTAAGTTGTTGGCGCTTTGCCAGCGCAGCGCTCACCGTGTGGAGTTTTTCCAGTTCCGGTGGCGCAATCGTCGCATTCCCGGGGTCGAAGACGATGGCTTCCAGTTTTTCACCACCGCCAAACAATTTACCCAGTGCGCTAAACGGCGCCGTTACAATCTTAGTCAGCACATTGGTAAACGCTTTCCAGACGATGCCGCCAATGCTGAATTTGGGATCATCGAGGCTACCGCTGACGGGCAAGTCCAGGTCAATCACACCGTTACTGTCTTCCAAAATCGCAATGGCCAGGTCTAGCGGCAGGTTGGGGGCATCTTTGCTATCGACCTTTTCACCCAAGGTGAGTTTGTTGATGACAAACTTGTTTTCACCGGCCAACTTGCGCTGCTTGATCTTGTAGCCCAAGTCCACAGACAATTTGCCAGACTCAATCCGGCGACCGGCAAATTTACCTGAGTAAGGCGTCAGGCGATTCATTTCCAGATTAGTGAATGCCAGTTTGATGTCAGTAAACTCGGTGGCCTTGAACGGTTGCAGGGCACCGCGGATACGCGCGGCGCCATAGTCGTCTACCTTGCCGTCCAGCTCGACTTGTGCAGTCGATGACGGATTGCTGGAAATACCGTTAATGACGCCGCCTAGGCTGTGTATGTTGGTGCCGAACGGTTGCGGCAATGACAAATCTGCAAACTCCAGCTCTGCGTTATTAATGCGTACGGTATCGATGCCGACCGGGAAGTCATTGCCAGGGCTAGCGGCCGTTGCCGTTGGGCTAGATTGGCTCACCGTGGCTGGTGTAGCCGCTGGTGTTGTTGCCTGCGCCTGGTCTGCTGCCTGGCCTGGAGCATTGGTACGCATGACTTTGGTGATGTTGAGGCTGCGATCCGGATAAATGATAAATTTGCTTTGCGGTTTGTTCAGCGTGAGCGTGCTTAATTGCAACTTGTTGGGTGCCAGTGACAAGGCCAAGCCGTCACCCTGTAGAGTTTCCCAGCGTAAAAACGGTTGCTGGCTGCTTTCCTCAAGGATAGATAGCTGGTTGATGCTAAAGCCACCGTTAAATGTGGTCGCGCCACTGCCTGTTTGTTGCAATTTGCCTTGCAGGCTGGCGGCACCACTCTCTAGTTTCAGTAGCGCTGCTTGCTGGAGATAAGGTGCAAAGGGTTTCAGTACCAGGTCGCTGAGTGTGCATTGCAACTCTGTTTTAAACGGCGCAGCTGCCAGTTTGCCTTGCACCTTAAACTGGCCGCCTTGTTTCACCTTAAACCCTGCTTTCAATGGCAGCAAGCGCGCCATATTCTGGCTCAGGTCGCTGGCTTCCACACTGGCATCGACCACATCTAGCACAACTGGTGTCGGTGTCGATTGATCTTCAATATGAATTTCTGCCTGCTGCAAGGCCAGCTGTTTCACTGCGTAAGCCCAGGGCTTGGTTGCTGCGGCGCTTTGCTTGCCAGTGGTGGTGGTCGCGGTGTTTTTGCCTGCAGCTGGTGTGAGAATAGTCTGCCAGTTCAGGCGTTGATCTGCTTGCCTGATGACGGCTGTTTTAAGTCCTTGCAATTGAATGGCTGCAATGTCTATTTTTTGCTGGTCTAGCGACAGCTGTGTATTGTTTAGCGCAAATTTGGCTAATTGTGCAGCGGGTTTTTTATCGGCTTGTAGGCTGAGTTGCGTCGCTTCCAGTTGTAGGTTTTTTAGCGCGAGGCCTGACGCATTATCTACAGCGAGCTGTAGATTGACGTCACCAACTGTGGCTTGTAATGGTTTGGCAAATTGTTGGTCGGTATAAGACAGCTGCCAGTGTGCCAGCGTGATGTCGTCTATCTTAAAGTGGAAAGCATCATCGGACTTTTGATTGGCAACCGTCTTGGTATCCGTGTTTGCCGCTGTTGTTGCAGCAGGCTCAGCAAAAGCATGTTGCCAATCCAGCCCGGTGGCCGTTTGTGTGGCAGACAATTGTCCTTTATCTAACAATATGTGTGCCACATTGGCCTGACGTTCTGCCAAGTTGAGGCTGACATGTTCAATGGCCAGTGCTGGTAGTGCAAACAAGGTTTTCTGCGCTTGCTGCAGCTGTATTTGCTCAGCGTGCAGGGTGAGGTCATCAAACTGCAGTTGCGCCTGATGGTCCTGATTGAACACCAGTTTAGGTAAGGCCAGGTGGCTGTTCGCGATGGCAAGGTCTGCCTGCGGTTTGTGGAGTTTGAATTGATCCAGCGTCACTGCGATGTCTTGCGTTGTGATCGAGAGCTGTTTTTGTTGATTCAGCGTGAGCTGTTTAGCCTTGAGTTCCAACTGCGTTAACGCCAGTTTGTCGCCAGCGGCTAGTGTGCCTGCCAAATCGTTCACACGCAGTCTGGCATCCGTCACCAACAACTTAGGCTGTTGATTCGGCAAAGAAAAATCATAGTTAAACTGGCTGGAAAACGTGCCTGTCTCCACTTGCAGCGGTAGGCTGGCCTGATTAACCCATTGCATCAGTTTGGCGATTTGCAGGCCTTCAATGGCCAGCGAGCCTTGAGACGCAACCGGGTTAACGCCAAAATTGCCTTTCCACTTAACCGTGCCGCCCTGGTAAGGCAGTTTAGCAGCAATCAGGTAGTCGCCACGGTCTTTGGGCAAGGTAGAGAACCCTTCCAGTTCAAAGTCCAGCGGTTTGATCGAGGCTTGCAGCGGTGTTGCATGCTGCACATCCTGGTAGTCGATATTACCCTGGCTGATCGCGATGTTTTCAATGATCACGCGCGGCAGGTCTGGGCTCGGTGGTGACGGGTCTTCATTCAGCTTTGCAATGAGGTCTGCCCAGTTAAGTCGCCCCTGTTTGGAGATATGAACATTGACGCGCGGGGCGGTCAGTACAATCTGTTTGAGCTTCCAAGCCCAGTCAAACAAGCCACTGGCTTCCATGTCCACCACCAGCTTGTCAAACGAGGCCAGCGGCGCGCCATTTTTTTCAGTCAATGCCAGTTTGTCGATGGTGGCGGTGAGGCGTAGCGGGTCAAATGTGACTTTTTCTACGCTGGCCTTGCTGGCTAATTGTGTCTCAGCGACCCAGGGCAGCAGCCATTTTGCCAGCGGATTAATCGCCAGCCAGGCAAATAAAAAATAAAAAACAAGCAGCCCGGCAAGCACCTTAAAGGTGAGTGACTGCCACACGGTGCGCAATGAAGGCGGTAAACGATTCAACATAGGCGTTAATTTAGCAGAAATTAAATCTGTTATACCGTTTGTTTGTGGTGTTTTATAACAAATCTTTGCGCATGTTGGCGCTTATAACGATGACCATGATAAGTCAGGCACGCACTGGGATGAAGGTGACATTGCCATCCATTTTCATGTATGCTTGAGTTAACGTGTTATACAGGATGCTGTTTTCAGCAGTAACTATGGCTTCAGAGCCGGATAAGTTGTCTCACAAACCCTCTCTTTTAGAACGATTAAGTCACTTTCTTCTGCGCGAGCCAGAAGACAGAGAGCAACTGGTTGAGTTGCTGCATGGGGCTTATGAAAATCACCTGATGGATAGCGATTCGCTCGCGATGATTGAAGGTGTGCTGCAAGTCAGTGAAATGCAGGTCAGGGATATTATGATCCCGCGGTCGCAAATGGACGTCATCGATATTGCCCAACCGCCAGAAAGCTTTTTGCCGTTTGTGATTGAAACAGCGCACTCGCGTTTTCCCGTCATTGAAGATAATAAAAACGATGTCATTGGTATTTTGCTGGCCAAGGATTTATTACGCTATTACGCTAATGAGTCGTTTGAGCTGCGCGATATGCTGCGTCCGGCAGTGTTTATTCCCGAATCCAAGCGCCTGAACGTCTTATTAAAAGAATTTCGCAGCAACCGTAACCATATCGCGATTGTGGTCGATGAGTATGGTGGTGTCGCAGGCATGGTTACCATTGAAGATGTGCTCGAGCAAATTGTCGGCGATATCGAAGATGAATACGATGATGACGAAGACGAAAGCAATATTATTCAGCAGGAGCCTGGCAAATACCGCGTCAAGGCCCTGACCGAAATCCCCGAGTTTAATGAAGCCATCGGCACCGCGTTTAGCGACGAAGAGTTTTCTACCGTTGGCGGCCTGGTGGTTAATCACTTTGGTCACTTGCCTAAGCGTGGTGAGCATGTCCGCATTGATAACTTAAGTGTGACCGTGGTGCATGCCGATAGTCGTCGTGTGCATGTGTTGCTGGTCGAGCAATTGCCAGAAGAGGCCTATCCGATCGAGTCAGTGTAAAGCGTCATGCTCTGATGTGAACCTATTGTTGTTTTAATTGCCTGAGTTTCTGATTATAAAGGAGAGTCGTGATGAGAGCACAAACTTGGTTGGGTGGGGTGTTGGCTGTTGCATTATTGTCTTTGAGTGTTGGCGCGGTGGCGGGAACCTCTGCAACTAAATTGCCAGAAGATGAGCAAGGCTTTGTTGATGCGGTGGGTAAACTGAATCGCGCCCAGCTCATTGCTGTATTAGGTGAACCGGCACGGGCTGAAGATGTGAAGTTAAAGGATAGCGGTCGTGTGGTCGCTTCTATCTGGCATTATCACAACATCAATAAAGATGCCGCCGGCGCTTATTATCCGACGACAGAGCTGGACCTGATTGATGATCAGGTCAGTGTGGTGGTGTTTCTGAATAACGATGGTTCTGATGCCAGCACTGGCCAGACTTATGAGGTTCAGCCTAATCCAGCGGATTTATAGGCGCTCATAAGGTGGGTTAAAAAACAAAGGGCGCTTTAGCGCCCTTTGTCATATGGATGTTGCCAAAAAATTATTTTTTCAGGCTGTCGCGGATTTCACGCAACAACACAATATCTTCTGGCGTGGCTGCCGGCGCTGGTGCAGGTTCTGCCTGTTTGAGGCTATTCATGAATTTGACCATTTGAAAAATGATAAAAGCCAGAATGATAAAGTTAAGCACGATGGTGATGAAGTTGCCGTAGGCCAGCACGGCGCCTAGTTTTTTGGCTTCTGCCAAGGCTAAATCTGCTGATTGGCCATTCAGCGGTACATATAAATTGCTGAAATCAAACCCACCAAAAATTCTGCCGATGACCGGCATAATCATGTCGTTGACCATGGAATCGACGATTTTGCCAAAAGCCCCGCCGATGATGACACCCACCGCCAGATCCATGACATTGCCCTTTAGCGCAAATTGCTTAAATTCGGTCATCACACTCATTCACTTACTCCTGATGTTAATTATTGTAGATAGATGCAAATGGTGACTATAGGCGCGGACTTGCATGCTTGTCAATTGTCGGCAGGGCAATCGTTTGTACCAGGCTCTTGCATTGCGCTGTGTGATATATTGGTTGTTCTGGTGGTTGACGAATAAGTTGAAGAGTCTAGATGCAGTTGTTTCATAGCTTGCGCGAATTGCGCACATTTTTGGCTGGTCGCGGGGATCAGCGCGTGGGTTTTGTGCCCACCATGGGGAATTTGCATGCCGGGCATTGCCAATTGGTGACGCTGGCGAAGCTGCATGCGGACCTGGTGGTGGTGAGTATCTTTGTGAATCCCCTGCAATTTGGCGCCAATGAAGATTTTGGCAGTTATCCGCGCACCTTGCAGGCTGACTGCGACAAGTTGCAAGCCGTGGGCGCCGACGTCGTGTTTGCGCCATCGGTGGCTGAGATGTATCCCGATTTTGATGGCCATTCTCTGCATCAGCAGGTGGTGATTCAACCACCCCCATTGGCCGATGACTTATGTGGCGCCAGTCGCCCTGGGCATTTTGCGGGTGTGGCCACGGTGGTCGCCAAGCTGTTTCATATGGTGCAGCCACAGGTGGCGGTATTCGGCAAAAAAGACTACCAGCAACTGATGGTGATCCGCGCCCTGGTGCGGCAACTTAATTTTGAGATTGAGATTATTGCCGGTGAAACGGCGCGCGAGCCGTCCGGGCTGGCGATGAGCTCAAGAAATGGCTATCTGACCGCGACGGAAAAAACACAAGCTGCCCAGCTCAACCAGCAGTTACAAATTATTCAACAGGCCTTGCTGGCCGGGCAGCGCGATTATGCGGCGTTGCGTGAACAAGCCTGTTTGGCGCTCAGCCAACAGGGCTGGCAGGTCGATTATGTAGAGATTCGACGTCAACAGTCACTGACCTTGCCGGATGCGCAGACGCGTGACTGGGTGATTTTGGCGGCGGCTCGATTGGGCAAGACGCGGCTCATCGATAACTGTGAAGTCAGCGCTGGCGGTGAATAAATGCGTTTTTGATAAATTTATTTTGCGCTAAGCCATTGATAACTCTATAATTACGACCTTTTCCGCGCGAGTGGAAGTTGGAGCTGAGGGACGCAATGCAAAGAACCATGTTGAAATCAAAGCTGCATCGAGTGCGTGTGACGCATAGCGAGCTGCACTATGAAGGCAGCTGTGCGATTGATGAAGCCTTGCTGGAGGCCGCCAATATTCATGAGTATGAGCAGATCCAGATTTACAATATCAACAATGGTGAGCGTTTCACAACTTATGCCATTCGTGCCGAGCGCCACTCAGGCGTGATTTCGGTCAATGGCGCTGCCGCGCATAAAGCCGATCCTGATGATTTGATTATTATTGCCAGTTATTCGCAATATACCGAAGCTGAACTGACCAATTACCATCCACAACTGGTTTATGTCGATGCGCAAAACCGCATTGTCGAACAAAAAAACCATATTCCTGCGCAAGCCGCCTGATTTTGAACACACCTATGCAACCACACATTGATGCCATGTCGTTAGACGACATGAAGCTGGCCGTCGTCGACGCGCTGGAAGATATTAAAGCCTTTGACATCACTGTCATGGACGTGCGCCGGATGACCGCGGTCACCAGCTACATGGTTGTCGCCAGTGGTAACTCCACCCGTCAATGCAAGGCGATTGCCGATAACGTACGTGAAAAGCTCAAAGAAAAGGGCATAGAAGCACGCGGTGTTGAAGGCGAAAAAGAGGGCGAATGGGTGTTGGTTGATTTGGGCGATATCGTTGTCCATGTCATGGTGCCTACCACCCGCGCCTACTACAACATCGAACAACTGTGGACCGAGTCACAGACGCGCCGCACGGCGTCTGCTGCCTAAAAGCACACCTCCTTTCCTGGTATGAAACTCAATATCATCTCGGTCGGCCATAAAATGCCAGACTGGGTTGAAAGCGCCTGCGCCGAGTACTTGAAGCGCATGCCGCGTGAACTCGACACACGCATCATTGAAATCAAGCCCGATAAACGGGCGGCCGGTAAAAACAGTGAAGTGGTTCAAGAGGCCGAGGCCAAGCGCATCCTGGAAGTGGCGGGTAAAGATTACCTGGTGGCGCTGGATGAGCGCGGGCAGGCGGTGACCACCTTGCAACTGGCTGAAAAGCTCAAAAGCTGGCAGGAAATGGGTCGTGATGTGTCTCTGGTCGTGGGTGGTGCAGACGGTTTGCACATACAACTTAAAAGTCAGGCGCAGTGGTTATTCAGCCTGTCTAAACTGACCATGCCACATGGCATGGTGCGTGTGATGCTGGCTGAGCAACTTTATCGCGCACATACGGTTCTAAGCGGACACCCCTATCATAGAGAGTAATTATGTCTAATGCCTTGGTCTGGTTGCGTCGCGACTTACGCGATGACGATCATGCTGCGCTCTATCACGCCTTAAAGCGGCATACGCAAGTGTATGTCGCTTTTGTTTTTGATACCGATATTCTGGATGCCTTGAGCGATAAACAGGATCGCAGGGTAGAGTTTATCTGGGAGAGCGTGCAGGCACTCAAGCAGGCTTTGCAAGCGCAAGGCGGCGATCTGCTGGTGCGTCATGGCCGGGCGCAGGAAGAAATTCCCGCCTTGGCACAAGCGCTCAATGTGACGGCTGTTTATGCCAACAAAGATTACGAGCCGCTGGCGATTGCACGCGATGCTGCTGTAGCGCAGACGCTACTTAACGCGGGGCTAACCCTGCACTTATTCAAGGATCAGGTGCTGTTTGAACAAGACGAAGTGATGACGCAAGCCGGCAAGCCATACGGCGTGTTCACCCCTTATAAAAATGCCCATCTGGCCAAGTTGAATGCCTTTTACTTAAAGGCCTATCCAGTCAAAAAATATACGAGCCATTTGGCGCAGGTGTCGCCCGAGCCGATGCCAAGCTTGGTATCGCTTGGGTTTACACCCACCAATCTCGCGGCTTTGCGGGTGCCGATCGGCATGGCGGGTGCCCGGCAGTTGTTTGACGATTTTTTGCAGCGTATCGACCACTATCACGACGCGCGTAACTTTCCGGCCGTTAAAGGTGTGTCTTATCTCTCTGTGCATTTGCGTTTCGGTACGATTTCTATTCGTCAGCTTGCGCGTGCCGCCTGGCAACTGTCAGTTGCTGGCAATGCCGGAGCAGCCACGTGGTTGAGTGAGCTCATCTGGCGCGATTTTTATTTTCAGATTCTGTTTCATCGGCCGGACCTGCAGCAGGGGCGTTCGTATAAGCCCGAGTATGAAACGCTGCCTTTTAGCAATGACCCAGGCTGGTTTGCCGCCTGGTGCGAAGGGCGAACCGGTTTCCCGATTGTGGATGCGGCCATGCGGCAATTGAACCAAACTGGCTATATGCATAATCGTTTGCGCATGGTGGTGGCCAGTTTTTTGGTCAAGGATTTGCTCATAGACTGGCGTTGGGGTGAGCGGTATTTTGCACAAAAGTTAATCGACTTTGACTTTGCTGCCAACAATGGCGGCTGGCAATGGGCCGCGTCGACCGGTTGCGATGCACAACCCTATTTCAGGATATTTAACCCGCAATCGCAGTCAGAAAAGTTTGATCCACAAGGCAAGTTTATCCGCAAATATGTGCCCGAACTTGCCGGTCTTGATGATCAACAAATTCATGCGCCATGGGCAGAAAAATTCCGCAAAAAATCCTTGTTTGACAATGGGTTAATGGGGGAATACCCGGCCCCTGTGGTGGATCATGCACAACAGCGCGAGGAGGCCTTGCGCTTATACAAAAATAATGTGAAGCAGAGATGACATTTGATGTAGAATAAGATCGTTTTACTTCGTGCTAAGGTGAGGTTTGTGTAGCGCCGGTGAGTGAATTAATCCGACTTTTTAACAACTATCCCTTCAACTTTTAGAAGAGATTTCCGTTAACTGAAAGACACACCTTTGCGAAGATCACACTGCAAGCTGTGTTGGGGATACCACAATTTAAATGCGCTTGAATAGCTTCTAAACATAATGACAAATATGAAAACATTAAAAGCGATCGTACTGACTGCCGTTTTGGTGAGTGTCTCAGGTTGTGCTACAACCAACAAAGACCCTCTCGAAGGCATCAACCGGGGAATTTATAAATTTAACGATGTGGCCGATCGCTATGCCATCAAGCCCGTCGCCAAAGCCTATAAAGCCGTTGCGCCGACGCCGGTGCGTACAGGCATCAGCAATTTCTTTAGCAACTTGGGCACCTTGACCACCGTTGTGAATGATCTGCTGCAACTGAAATTTGCTCAGGCATTTACCGATGCGGGCCGTTTCGTCATCAACTCGACGTTTGGCATTGCTGGTTTTATTGATGTCGCCAGCATGGACAAAATTGAAAAACACCAGGAAGATTTTGGCCAAACCATGGGCTATTGGGGTGTCGGCTCTGGTGCTTATTTAGTACTGCCGATTATCGGGCCAAGTACTGTGCGTGACGCCAGCGGTCTGTTTATTGATACCGTGACCTCAGATCCAATTACCTATTTACACAATACCGGCCAGATCCGCGCGCACAACCAGGTGCGTGCTGTGCAGTTTTTAGATAAACGTACGCAATTGCTGGACGCCACAGATTTGGTGGATGATGCGTCGATTGATCCGTATGCGTTTATGCGTGACGCTTATCTGCAGCGCCGTGCCAGCCTGATTCAAGATGGCCTGGTGCCAAAAGAGCTGTTGCAAGACGAGTTTGAGCCAGCTGATGAAGATGTGCCAAGCCATACAGAGCTAACGCCTGCGGCCGCTGATGCCGTGCTGTTGCAATCTGCTGCACCGATTGAAGGCCCTGAAGCTCAAGCTGCTGAAGGTGCGTCTGTCACCAGTCAGTCGCCTGTGCAAGCGTTGGAAGTCTCTGCTGTTGAAGCTGAGCCAGCCGAAGAGGTGTTGGAGGCACTGCCACCGTTGCTGGAGCAGGCTGACCAATCGACAAGCGAAGAGGTGCCTGTGGTTGAACAGGAATCAGCAGCGATTGTGGCAGGGATAGATGAGACCTTGTTGATGCTGGATGCAGGGGTGTCAGCACAGTAGTGTTACTCTCTGAGTGATAAAAAAGGCTTTGCATCATGCAAAGCCTTTTTTATTGGGTGTCACCGGCGCCGCCGTTTACTCAGCAGAGGCAATGGTCATGCGTTCTATCAGGATGGATCCTGTTGATCTCGAGCTGTTTGGAATCGTATCGTTGCCAATCGCCGTGATGTTCTTCAACATGTCTTTCATATTACCCGCGATGGTGATTTCTTCTACGGGATGCACAATCTGGCCGTTTTCTACCCAATAGCCAGCTGCGCCGCGCGAGTAGTCACCTGTGACCATGTTCATGCCATGACCCAGTAACTCGGTCACTAGCAGGCCGTTGCCCATGGTTTGTAATAATTGCTCAAGGGTATGGCCGGTTGAGCGCACCACAATATTGTGCGCACCACCGGCATTGCCTGTCGATTGCATGCCCAGCTTGCGGGCGGAGTAGCTGCCTAGCAAGTAGCCTTGCAGCACGCCGTTTTCAACCAGTATGCGTGGTTTGCAAGCCACCCCTTCGCTATCAAACGCACTGCTGGCAGCGCCTTTGAGCACAAACGGATTTTCATCAATGTGCAGTAACGGGCTAGCAATCGGCTGGCCCAGGCTATCCAGCAAGAAGGAAGATTTGCGGTACAAATTGCCGCCAGAAATCGCACTGATCAGGGTGCCAATCAAGCCACTGGCCAACGGCGCTTCAAATAAAACTGGATATTGCCCGGTTTTGATCGGGCGTGCACCCAGGCGTTTGACGGTACGCGAGCCTGCTATTTGGCCGACTTGTTCTGGCGTTGCCAGATCTTGCGCATCACGTGCGCTGCTATACCAGTAGTCGCGTTGCATCAGGCCATTGGCTTCGGCAATCACCGAGCAACTGATACTATGGCGCGAGCTAGGGTAGCCGCCAATAAAACCATGGCTGTTGGCATAGGCAAAGGCGCCGCTTTGGCTATAAATGCTGGCACCTTCACTGTTGCTGATCCGTGCATCAACGCCAAGGGCGGCTGCTTCACATCGTTTGGCCAAAGCAAGCGCCGCATCGACGTCGATCTGCCAGGGATGATGCAAGGATAAGTCTGGAAACTCAGTGGCCATTAATGCCGCATCTGCCAAGCCGCAGAAGGGGTCCTGCGCCGTATATTTCGCAATATTGCAGGCGGCTTCTACGGTGTCTTGCAAGGCTTGCAAGCTGAGGTCTGAGGTGCTGGCATAGCCTTTACTTTGACCAAAATAAACAGTGACCGAGCAGCCTTTGTCGCGGTTATATTCAATGTTTTCAGTTTCGCCTTGCCTGACGGAGACATTTTGGCCGGTGCCAAAACTGACCTCGGCTTCGGCACTGCTGGCACCTGCTTTACGCGCCAGGTGAATGATGTCTTGAGCGATTTGTTTAAGTTGATCCGATTGCATGCTGTACGCGCTAGTTTTTTGCTTGGCAGTTAAAGCTGGTATCATACCGTGATTTGGCAGAGATTGCTTTTACCATGACATCTGAAACCTTTGATGATTCCCAGCCCAGTAAAACCCGATTGAAAGCAGAGGCCGATGCTGCGCAGGAAATAGGCCGTCAACTGGTTGCTTTACCTAAAGAAAGATTGAAAAAACTACAGCTGGAAGAGGCTTTGCTCGACGCGATTGCTGAAGCCAAGCGCATTACCGCCAATGGCGCCATTCGTCGTCAGATGCAATATATTGGTCGCCTGATGCGCGACACAGACCTGGCACCGATTGTCGAGCAGTTGCAAAAGTGGGATGGCAAGCATCAGGAAGAAAATGCCCGCTTTCATCAGATGGAGCGCTGGCGCATGCGCATGCTGGAAGATGTGAAAGCGATTGAATTGTTTATTGTCGAGTTTCCGCACACGCCTGTGCAGCAAATGCGCACGCTGATTCGTAATGCGCAAAAAGAGCATGCGGCAGGCAAGCCGCCCAAAAGTAGCCGCGAGCTATTTAAAATCATCCGCGAAACCATGGAAGGCAAAAGCAGTCCCGAGGATGACGCGTTTGACGCAGCACTGCCAGCAGACGAGTCACTGGACGATTAACCATATAATAATATCAGCAGCAGATGGCGCGATGTACGCCATTTGCCAATCACTTAACAAAGGGAGCCAACATGCATAACCACATTGATCTGCAACTTGATTTAACTGGTTTGGAAAGTCCGCTGCCTATGCTGCAAACCAAGGATGCACTGGATCGTTTGTTACCAGGGCAGGTGTTACTGGTGAAGACCACCGCCGTCGGTAGCGAGCAAAATATTCGCAATCTGATCAACAATCACCCGGTGAAATTACTCTCCTTAAACAAGGATAACGGTGTGTTTCAATTTTTGATCGAAAAAGACGGCGTGCTGGCAAGCCAATAAACGCTTGCCAAGATACGTTTGTGCAGGCAGTTTCACGCTGCCTGCTACTGGTTGCTTACTCCGGTTTTTTGGGCGGTAGCAAAAACTTGCCAGGCTGGCGATAGAGTGCAGTAAACAGCTCCAGCCAAAAGGCTTTCCAATGCCGATAGCGCACTTTTCTCGACTTCATTGCCACATAAATCGCCAGGCCAAAACTGGTAATCAGATTGGTGGTGCCGACCAGTGCAATCCCCAGCACGCTGGTGGCGATGATGTAATGACTGACCTGGAAATCTAACGCCGGTAATGCGTAGCCTGAAAACGCCGCCACAAACGTCACGTGGCGAATATCCAGCGGTAAGCCCAGCATCACGCCCAGCCCCGAGGCAAAGCCTAACAAGCAGCCAAAATAGAAGTTACCGGCCAGCGCGCCCAGATTGTGGCGGATATATTCAGTAATACGCCATAGGCGATCTTTGCCCAGAAGTCGTTGTAACCACTGCAAATGCCCAAGTCGCTCAGGAATCCGGTTATAGGCGGCTAAATTGTCGTGATAACCGGCAATGAGACCGGATAAGAACAGGCAGACACCCGCCACGGCTGCATAGAGCACCGTCAGGCTAATCAGCGGGTTGTTGCTGTCCAGCAAGGCATGTGCTTTTTCGGCGCCGATAAAGTGATGACCGGTGGCTTGTATCACGAGCCAGTCAATCAGAATCGCCATCGGGATCACCACCACCACGTTGCCTAAAATGGCAATGGTCTGACTGCTGGTCGTTTGTGCCACGATATTCACCAGGTTATGGATATTTTTACTGTCGTGGCCATGGTCGTCTATGGTGGCTGCGATGGTGGCTGCTGTCATGGCCGGTTGTTTGGTAGCAACTGTAAAATGCAATAAATGAATAATCACAAAGCCCAGACCATAATTCAGGCTGAACAAAATCGCCTCGGTGAGCGGTGCCAGGTGGTAGCTGGCAATGATGATTTTAAACAGCGCCATGATCGCAATAATGATACCGGCCCCCATGGCAGAGCCCATGAGTTTATAGTACTCATGACGATGTTGTGCGATGTAATGTTCGCCGGTGTGGCTGGCGTTTTCGGTCACGCGCAAGGCCAGTAGCTCGGTATTTTGTCGCCAGTATTCAGCCAGGTTATTTTTCTTGCATTCGGCATCCACCAGTTGCTTGAGCAGTCGTGTGATGGCCTGGCTGACATCGTGCTTCAGAATCAGCCCGTGCAAAATGTCCAGCAGTAGCTGCATGCGTTGAATCTGTTGCAGGATGCGTTGCATGAGCGCCGTGAGCGAAATGCTGGTGCCGGTTTTGGCATTTGACTTGCGGATTTCGTAAGTCAGTTGCTCGCAGCGTTTGAGCACGGTGTAGAGATGCTGAATATCTTCGGCCCGAATCGCGCTGAGCGCCAAAAATTTTTGAATCTCGATATTCTGCGTGATAAACGGTGAGTCATTGGACTCCAGGTCCTCATGCTGCAAAATCAGCTCAGGGTCTAGCCCCGAAGCCGATAAGCGATAAGACAGCACTTGCAGAGCGTCTTTGACCTCCTGAATACAGTTTTGCTGTTGCGTGGCATCGCCCTGGCTGATGTCCAGCGTTTGCATAAAGTCGCGCCAGACGGTATCCGGCATGCCTATCACCCAGTCAACATCGCTGTTTTGATGAAAAATCTGACCAAATACATCTTTTAAATATTTGGGATCTGGCACATCTGGCAAAAGTTTGTGCGAGAGTCTGCGGTAGATTTCTGTAAAAAAGCCGAGGTCAGACTGAATGCCGTGATCAGAATAAAGTGAGATCACACTTTTTTCATTCAGCAGTCTTAGCAGGCTATTACGTAGCGATAAGGCATATTGCGGGTGTTGCTGCAATAAAAAACACAGTGCCTGTAATGCCTTGCTGGCACTTTCAATATCAGTCGATACGTTGGGGCGAATATCATCAAACAATGCTCGCAAAAACTGGATATCATCCAGGTCACCAGCAGCCTCACGAGCAGCCTGATGATCAAAGGTGGGTTGAAACATGCAAAAAGCTTTCTTTTTTTATTTTAATAAGGGTGTTGCTGCTGAGCTGCTGTCGCGCTTTACAGCTGAGCCTCAATCGTCAGCGGTTCGCCCTCACGTTCTAATTGTAAACGAATGGCTTTGCCACGGTATTTTCTCACCAGGCTGGAGAGTTGGGCGGCGTCATCCACTTTTTCCTGATTGATGCTGAGCAGTTGATCGCCGCGCAACACGCCGCCTTTTTCAGCCGCAGACTCATGAATGACCGCAATCACACGCACCCCCGCGCTCTTGCCGGTTTCAGGCGCTGCATCCTCATTTTGACCTGACTTTTTAGGCACCAGCTTAATGACGTGGATGCCAAGCACTGGTGGCGGCAGTTTGGCCCAAAAGGTCGCATAGTAGCGATAAGTGCCGGGCTTGGTTGCCATGTCTTTTTCGGTGAGCGATTGTCCTTTTTTAACCGCTTCTTTAATCACTTCCATCCTCGAGGCTGGTGACGCGCCGCCCGCTTTTTTCATGTAAACCAAGATGCTGTCTGCCTGAATCTCGCGACCGTGGTTGAGCGCCTGCGCTGCGTCGACTTCGCCTGCTTCAAAACTGCTAAATCCCATCAGATCGTAGCCATTTTCCAACATTCTGATGTTGTCCTCTTCGCGGCGGGTGCCACTGAACATTTGTGGTTCCGGCTGTGCTTGCAGTGAGCGCAGGTTGCCCTGATTTTGCGGCTGATAGTGACTACTGTAAGGGTTGTCTTCTGCCCAGCTGAGCGGGCTTGCAGCCAGCGCTATCAACACCATGGCATGTTTAAACCATGATAACCGCTGGTCTGACCGGGAAGCGTTTGCGATAAGGGATGGTGCAGGCATGCACAGGCGGTTCATTGAATTCTCCATGATCGAATAACAGGTTGTAATGTTATGATGTATTGGTACATTAACACAGACATAATTGACGTAGACTAAGTTATGCAAGAACAATTCACACGCATTGGATTAGTTTCTATCAGTGACCGTGCCTCACAAGGCGTGTATGAAGATAAAGGCATCCCGGCGCTCACCGCCTGGCTGGCACAAGCGGTGGTTTCTCCTTATACCATCGTCACCCGCCTGATTGCCGATGAACAAGCCACCATTTCTCATACCCTCAAGCAATTGGTCGACGACGAGGCTTGCCACTTGGTGCTCACCACTGGTGGCACCGGACCTGCGCTTAGAGATGTGACGCCAGAAGCTACCTTGGCCATTGCTGACCGCGAGATGCCGGGCTTTGGTGAGCAAATGCGGCAGATTAGTCTGCGCTTTGTGCCAACCGCGATTTTGTCGCGCCAGGTCGCGGTGATCCGCAAGCAATGCCTGATTATTAACTTGCCAGGACAGCCGAAGTCGATACAAGAAACACTCGAAGGCCTCAAAGATCGTGAAGGCAACACGCTGGTGCCGGGGATTTTTGCGGCTGTGCCATATTGTCTCGACTTACTGGCGACGAGCGGCCAACCGATGCCTTATCTGGAGACTGAGGACAGCATCGTCAAAGCCTTTCGCCCAAAGTCTGCCATACGCAAATAAATTTAATTCTTAAGTTACTAAAGAGATTGCATGCGTTACAGCCCCATTTTTAAGCTGATTTTCATACTTTGCTTTACTTTGCTCACCTATTTGCTACTCATAGAGATGGCGCCGACCACGGATGGCTCTCTCTACAAAGACAAAATACAGCATGTGATTGCCTTTGGTGGCGTTGCATTTTGGGGCTTGCTGGCGTTTTCGCAGTCGCCGAAAGCGACCTTGTTCGGTCTCGCCGTTTTTGGCGCGCTGATGGAAGTATTGCAAGGCATCCTCACAACCACTCGGCAGCCAAGCTTCTATGACTGGCTGGCGGACGTGGTTGGTCTGTTGCTGGCCTGGGGCGTGGCCGTGATGTGGCAGCGCTGGTGGAGCACGCGCCGTGGCAGAATTTGAACTGATTGCCAAGTATTTCACGCGCCCAGCCCAGGCCGACCTCGGCGTCGGCGATGATGCGGCATTGATCCGTGTGCGTCCCGGTTATCAGTTGGCCATCTCTGCCGATATGTCTGTGGCGGGCACGCATTTTTTTGCCGACATTGACCCATTTGCGATTGGCTGGAAATCGATGGCCGTTAATGTCAGTGACATGGCCGCGATGGGCGCCGAGCCTAAGTGGGCGACCTTATCAATTGCCTTGCCGCAAATTGATGACGCATGGTTGCAACGCTTTAGTGCCGGCTTGTTTGCCTGTGCAGACGCGTTTGGCGTGTCGCTCATCGGCGGCGATACCACACGCGGGCCGTTAAATATCGCCATCAATATTTTGGGCGAAGTGCCGCAAGGGCAGGCGCTACAACGTAACGGCGCGCGAGCGGGCGATGATGTTTGGGTCAGTGGTATGTTGGGGCAGGCGGCACTATGGTTGCAACATCGTTTAGGCGCACTCGATTTGCATACGCAGGATGTGGCGATACTGGCCACGGCCATGCATGCGCCGCAACCACGCGTGGCGTTGGGGCAGGCATTACGTGGCATCGCCTCGGCAGTGCTGGATATTTCGGATGGCTTGCTGGCTGATTTGACACATATTCTTGAGGCATCAGCCGTTGGCGCTGCGTTAGACTGGACGGCCATGCCCAAGCCCTTGTTGCAGCAATCGGCAGTGACTGAAGCGGTGTTGCAGCAAGCAGTATTGGCTGGCGGCGATGACTACGAATTGTGTTTTACCGCTGCACCTCAGCATCGGGACGCCTTGAGCGCACTGGCTGCTCAACTGGCTTTGCCATTACACCGCATCGGGCACATTACCGCGGCCGCAGGCTTGCAGGTGTTTAATGGCGAGGCCGCTGTGGTCTTGTCGCAGAAAGGGTACGCGCATTTTGGCTAATCCATCTCCGCAATCTCAGCCGCCAAGTTGGCGCTTGCTGTTTTCGCATCCCTTGCATTGCCTGAGTTTTGGCCTGGGCACGGGCTTGTCGCCCAAAGCGCCGGGCACCGTTGGGACATTGTTGGGTTTCCCGCTGTATTGGCTATTGATGGATTTGCCGCTGGCACAGCAATGGCTAAGTCTGGGCGTATTTTTTGTATTCGGCATCTGGTGTTGCGAGATCACTGGGCGTGCGCTAGGAGTGAGCGATCATGGCGCGATTGTGTGGGATGAAGTCGTGGCGATGGCGGCCGTGCTAGTCACTGTGCCATTTACGTGGGCTTGGGGCCTCGCTGCATTTGCCAGCTTCCGCTTGTTTGATATCTGGAAACCTTTCCCGATTGGCTGGGTGGATCAGCGCGTCAAAGGCGGCTTGGGGGTGATGCTGGACGATGTCCTGGCTGCGATCATGGCCATCGTGGTGCTGCAGGCTGCGCAAGGCATGTTGGCGTGAGCATCTTACTTGAATTAAGCGAGACGCTTGGTCTGGCGCTGCAAGCGAGAGGCTGGCAGTTGGCGTTGGCCGAATCGTGTACCGGCGGCATGGTGGCGCAGTCTGTGACTGCGATTGCTGGGAGTTCAGGCTGGTTTGATCGCGGTTTTGTCACCTATAGCAATGCGGCAAAAAACGAAATGTTAGGCGTACCTAATGCTTTGATTGATGAGTTTGGCGCTGTGAGTGAGCCCGTTGCCGAGGCCATGGCCTTGGGGGCGTTGCAACACAGTCAGGCACAGTTGAGTGCCGCCATCACAGGGATTGCAGGTCCTGGTGGTGGCTCTCCACACAAGCCTGTTGGCACCGTCTGTTTTGCCTGGGCTTATCGTGCGAATGATGACGCGCCTGAGGCAATTGTGGTGGAAACCCGGTATTTTGAAGGTGATAGAGCTGACATACGCGAACAAGCCGCCAGCTATTTGCTGGCTGGCTTGTTGAAGATTGCGGCTTCTCGCTGATTGAGAGCCTGGCTGTGATTAACCACTAGCGGTGGTGATGGTGGCCGTGACCATGGCCATGTCCGCCGCCGTTCCAACCACCACCGTAAAAGTTTCTCGGGCCGTAGTTATAACCACCATAGCCACCGTTACCATATGAAAACTGGATAAAGCCAGGCGCTGGTTGCGGATAAGCGACGGCAGGCACACCATAAAAATTACTTTGTGGATGGCGATAAACGACCACTGGTGGTGGCGCGTAATAAACCGGTGGCGGGGCGTAGTAAGCGGGTGGGTAAGGGTTACCAACCACCACGCCAACAGACCAGTTATCCTGTGCTTGTGCGCTGAATGCGGCCAGGCTGCTCAGTGTGAGTCCCAACACATATTTGACGATGTTCATATATTCTCCTCGTGCAGAAAACAATTGCTGCTCCCATATTCACTTAACGCGTCTCTTGTGTCACGGTTGACACGCGCCCGGTTGAATGCAATTGCGTGCAACCACCGGCTCGAATTCATGGCTTCGCCATTTCACTGATGGTCGATTTATGAAATAATTAGAAGTTATTGTTTGAAGTATATAGCGATTGTGAAAACAACGCATTTTTATTGGTCAAAGAAAGCAATCAGCATGGATGACAACAAAAGCAAAGCGCTCGCCGCCGCACTCTCTCAAATTGAAAAACAGTTCGGCAAAGGCTCCATCATGCGCATGGGCGATGGCGATATTGGTGAAGACTTGCAAGTGGTCTCTACCGGTTCGTTGGGCCTGGATATTGCGCTGGGCGTAGGCGGTTTGCCACGTGGCCGGATTGTGGAAATTTATGGCCCGGAATCCTCAGGTAAAACCACATTGACCTTGTCAGCGATTGCCGAGATGCAAAAGCTAGGTGGCGTCGCCGCGTTTATCGATGCCGAGCACGCCTTGGATCCGCAATATGCCGCCAAACTGGGCGTGAATGTGCCTGAGTTGCTGATTTCGCAGCCAGATACCGGTGAGCAGGCGCTGGAAATCGCCGACATGCTGGTGCGCTCTGGTTCAGTGGATATCGTGGTGGTCGACTCGGTCGCCGCATTGACGCCACGCGCCGAAATTGAAGGTGAAATGGGCGACAGCCACATGGGCTTGCAGGCACGATTGATGTCACAGGCCTTGCGTAAACTCACCGGCAATATCAAGCGTACCAATACACTGGTGATCTTTATTAACCAGATTCGTATGAAAATTGGTGTCATGTTCGGTAATCCTGAAACCACCACAGGTGGTAACGCCCTCAAATTCTACTCGTCTGTGCGTTTAGATATCCGCCGTACTGGCGCGATTAAAAAAGGTGATGAGGTGATTGGTTCTGAGACCAAAGTCAAAGTCATCAAAAACAAAGTCGCGCCGCCGTTCAAGCAGGCTGAGTTTGACATTATGTATGGCGAAGGTATTTCTCGCCTGGGCGAAGTGATTGAGCTGGGCACCAACCTCAAACTGGTGGAAAAAGCCGGTGCCTGGTATAGCTATAAAGGTGAAAAAATCGGCCAAGGTAAAGAAAACGCCAAAGAGTTTTTACGTGAAAATCCAGCCATTGCGGCCGAGATCGAAGCCAAGATTCGCGACAACTCAAATGTGCTGGCCGATAGCATGCCTTCAGCCAGAGGCGAGGACGATTAATACTCTTGCGGCAACCCCTGGAGAAATCACTACGCCAGCGTGCGCTTGAGTTGTTAAGCAAGCGAGAGTATTCCGCCGCTGAGCTGGCGCAAAAGCTCAAAAGTTACGCTGGCGAAGAAGAGGATATCCCGGCCTTGATTGCAGATTTCAAGGGCCGTGGCTGGTTAAGTGATGCACGCTATACCGAGCAAATGGTGCATGCGCGCCAGGCCAAGTTTGGGGCAGCGCGCGTGGCGCAAGAGTTGCGTGAAAAAGGGGTGGATGACACCCTGATTGCTGAAGCCGTTGCCGGTTTGCAGGGCAGTGAAATAGAACGCGCCAGAGAAGTCTGGCGCAAAAAGTTTAAAGCGGCCGCGACAACGCGTGAAGACTGGGCGAAACAAGCCCGTTTTTTACAAAGTCGCGGTTTTAAGTTTGAAGTCATTAAACACATATTGAATAGACACGCAGAAGATGACAGTCCAGAAGACGACAGTTAGTTACGGAAGCAATCCTTCCAGCAAGCAAATCCGCCAGGCATTCCTGGATTTTTTTGCGTCCAAAGGCCATCAGGTAGTGGCTTCCAGTTCGCTGGTGCCGCACGGTGACCCGACCTTGCTGTTCACCAATGCGGGTATGAATCAGTTTAAAGACGTATTCCTAGGCTTTGACAAACGCGCCTATACGCGTGCGGCTTCAGCGCAAAAATGTGTACGTGCTGGCGGCAAGCACAATGACCTCGAAAATGTCGGCTACACTGCCCGCCACCATACCTTTTTTGAGATGCTGGGTAACTTCAGTTTTGGCGATTATTTCAAGCGCGATGCCATTACATTCGCCTGGGAGTTGCTGACAGAAGTCTATGCCTTGCCAAAAGAGCGCCTGATGGTGACCGTGTACGCGGAAGATGATGAAGCGTATGACATCTGGCACAAAGAAGTCGGCGTGCCTGCGGACAAAATCGTGCGTATTGGCGACAACAAGGGCGCACGTTATGCGTCTGACAACTTTTGGATGATGGGCGATACCGGTCCTTGCGGCCCTTGTACCGAAATTTTCTATGATCACGGTGCGCATATCCCAGGTGGGCCTCCAGGTTCCCCCGATGAAGATGGCGACCGCTTTATCGAAATCTGGAACAACGTCTTCATGCAGTTTAACCGCGATGAAGCGGGCGTCATGCATCCGCTGCCCAAACCATCGGTGGATACTGGGATGGGTTTGGAGCGTATTTCTGCCGTGCTGCAAGGCGTGCATGCCAACTACGAAATTGATTTGTTCCAGGCGCTGATTAAAGCGGCTGCGCGCGAAACCCATACGGCCGACCTCGATAGCCCGTCACTCAAAGTGCTGGCTGACCATATCCGTGCCTGCTCTTTCCTGATTGCCGATGGTGTGATTCCGGGTAACGAAGGCCGCGGTTACGTCCTGCGCCGGATTATCCGCCGCGCGATTCGCCATGGTTACAAACTGGGCTGTCGTGCTGCGTTCTTCCACAAGTTGGTAGCAGACCTGGTGGCTGAAATGGGCGAGGCTTATCCTGAGCTCGTCAGCAATCAAGTACGTATCACTGACATTCTCAAGCAGGAAGAAGACCGCTTCTTTGAAACCATTGAAAACGGCATGCAGATTCTGGAAACCGAACTGGCGACCAAGCCAACTGTGTTCAATGGTGACCTGGCATTTAAATTGCACGATACCTTTGGCTTCCCGCTTGATTTGACCGCCGACATTTGCCGCGAACGCGGTGTCACCGTCGATACCGTCGGGTTTGACGCGGCGATGGCGCGCCAGAAAGAACAGGCGCGTGCCGCCGGCAAGTTTAAAATGGCGCTGAATCTTGAATATGATGGTGCGGCGACCACCTTTCATGGCTACGATAAATTAGAGACACCGGCTAAAGTGCTGGCGCTGTATAAAGATGGCAGTGCAGTGAATGTGCTCAATGAAGGCGACTTGGGCGTGGTCGTGTTGGATCAGACCCCATTTTATGCCGAGTCCGGTGGCCAGATTGGCGACAGCGGTGAACTCAAGTCTGCCAACGGTATTTTTGCTGTCGAAGACACGCAAAAAATTCAGGCCGCGGTATTTGGTCATCATGGTGTGCTCAAGACCGGCACTTTGTCAGTCGGTGATGCGTTAGCCGCCAAAGTCAATCTGCAGGCGCGAGTCAATACTATGCGTAACCACTCGGCCACGCATTTGATGCACAAAGCCTTGCGTGAAGTGTTGGGTGAGCACGTGCAGCAAAAAGGTAGCCTGGTCGATACCGAAAAAACCCGTTTTGACTTTGTGCACAATGGGCCGATGACAGATGCAGAAATTGCCACCGTAGAGTCACTGGTCAATGCTGAAATTCTTGCGAACGCCGCAACGCAAGCGCGTGTGATGGACATTGAGTCTGCACAGCAAACCGGCGCCATGATGTTATTTGGCGAAAAATATGGCGACGAAGTGCGCGTGCTGGATATCGGCACCTCACGTGAGTTGTGCGGGGGCACCCATGTCAGCCGTACCGGCGATATTGGCTTGTTTAAAATCACCGCTGAAAGTGGTGTGGCTGCGGGCGTGCGTCGTGTGGAAGCAACCACAGGCGAGGGCTCATTAAAGCTGGTGCAGGCGCAACAAACCCTGATTAATCAGGTGGCGGGTGAGCTGAAAGCGCCAGCGCATGAGCTGCCTGCCAAGGTCGCACAAGTAATGGACAACGTGAAATCGCTGGAAAAAGAACTGGCACGCCTCAAATCCAAACTGGCGTCCTCCCAAGGGGATGACCTCGCGACACAGGCACTGGATATCAACGGTGTGAAGATGTTGGCCGCCACCCTGGAAGGCGCAGATGCCAACGCGCTGCGCGAAACCATGGATAAACTCAAGGATAAGCTCAAATCTGCCGTCATTGTGTTAGCGAGCGTGGCTGACGGTAAGGTCAGCCTGGCGGCAGGTGTGACCGCTGACTTGATCGGCAAAGTAAAGGCTGGCGAGCTGGTGAATCACGTCGCAGGCCAGGTCGGTGGCAAAGGCGGTGGCAAGCCTGATATGGCCATGGCCGGTGGTACTGAGCCTGCCAACTTGCCGCAAGCATTGGCAAGCGTCACCGATTGGGTAAAGCAAAAGCTTGTTTAACCGCCGATGCACATCGATAGACGCCGATAGTTGATTGTGAAAATCGGCGTTCACCGGCGTTTATCTGCGGATAAGAAAAAAGATTGTTAAGGAAATAAAATGGCATTAATCGTACAAAAGTATGGCGGCACTTCAGTCGCCAATCCTGAGCGTATCCGTCATGTGGCGCGTCGTGTGGCGCGCTACAAAGCCATGGGGCATCAAGTGGTGGTCGTGGTCTCAGCCATGTCTGGTGAAACCAACCGGTTGATTGCGCTGGCCAAGGAAATCATGCCGGATCCTGATCCACGCGAGTTGGATGTCATGGTGTCTACCGGTGAGCAGGTGACCATCGGCATGACTGCGCTGGCGCTGATGGAGCTGGGTATCAAGGCGAAAAGCTATACCGGCACGCAAGTGAAGATTCTGACCGATGACGCTTTTAATAAAGCGCGCATTCTGGACATTGACCAGCACAACCTGAAAAAAGACCTTGATGACGGCTATGTCTGTGTCGTGGCAGGCTTTCAGGGCGTGGATGGCAATGGCAATATCACCACGCTGGGTCGCGGTGGCTCTGACACCACAGGCGTGGCCTTGGCGGCCGCGTTAAAAGCCGATGAGTGCCAGATTTATACCGATGTGGATGGCGTGTATACCACCGATCCGCGCGTGGTGCCTGAGGCGCGCCGCCTGGAAAAAATCACTTTTGAAGAGATGCTGGAACTAGCGTCTCAAGGCTCTAAAGTGCTGCAGATTCGCTCTGTAGAATTCGCCGGTAAATACAAAGTTAAATTACGTGTGCTCTCAAGCTTTGAAGAAGAAGGCGACGGCACACTGATCACATTCGAAGAAAATGAGGACAACATGGAAGAACCAATTATCTCCGGCATCGCTTTTAATCGCGATGAGGCGAAAATTACCGTGACTGGCGTGCCGGATAAACCAGGTATCGCTTATCAAATCTTGGGCCCGGTGGCGGATGCCAATATCGATGTCGACATGATTATCCAGAACGTTGGCGCAGACGGCACTACTGATTTCACCTTCACCGTGCATAAAAACGAAATGAACAAAACACTGGCGTTGTTGCGTGACAAGGTGCAAGGCCATATTCAGGCGCGTGAAATCAGCGGCGACGACAAGATCGCCAAGGTGTCCGTGGTGGGTGTGGGTATGCGCTCACACGTCGGTATTGCCAGCCAGATGTTCCGTACCTTGGCTGAAGAAGGCATTAACATCCAGATGATTTCGACCAGCGAAATTAAAATCGCCGTGGTGATCGAAGAGAAATATATGGAACTGGCTGTACGCGTGTTGCACAAGGCGTTTGGCCTCGAAAACGCATAATCACAAGCGCAAAATTAAAGAAATAAAACATTCTTCTTTTTTGCGTTGATTTCTGAAGGGTTTTCACGTAGTATGGCGCCCTTCGATGCAGTAGCAATGCTGCAAAGAAAACAGCGTAAGCTGTGTTGGTTTTATTAGAACTTGATTGTTTTAATAAGGTGAGCTGGCCGAGAGGTCGAAGGCACTTCCCTGCTAAGGAAGCATATGGGCTTAAACCTGTATCGAGGGTTCGAATCCCTCGCTCACCGCCAAAAACCTTGCTCCGCGTGGGTTTTGTTTTTGGTAGATTGGTTGTTGGATGTGAATCTGCACCGCCACAAAGCTTAAAATAGTGTTATAATGCTGTTTTTGTTGCATAGCAACAAACCTTGGCGCCCGTAGCTCAGTTGGATAGAGTATTTGGCTACGAACCAAAGGGTCGGGCGTTCGAATCGCTCCGGGCGCGCCAAAAATAAAAAGCCTTGCTTCTTCGGAAGCAAGGCTTTTTTCTTTTCTGTCACAGCGTATTGTATTTGCTGCTTATTGGCAGATGTTGCTGCATGATCGCCGCCATCTGTATGTATATTCTGCCGCGTTGAGCATAGCGAGAGGCGGGGCAGGTATGGTATGCTTTAACTTTGTTTTTTCATTGGTGTTTCAGTGTCTCTAAATGCTTGTTTGGCGAGGATTGCAGGCGATATGCAGCAGGTGGATGCCGTTATTCGCCAGTCTTTGTCCTCCCAAGTTCCGCTGATTAATCAGATTTCGGAATACATCATACACAGTGGTGGCAAGCGCTTGCGTCCGTCCCTGGTGTTAATGTCCGGCGATCTGGCCGGCGCGGTTTCTCCGGCACATCATACACTGGCTGCCATTATTGAATTTATCCATACCGCGACCTTACTGCACGACGACGTAGTCGATGCCTCTGAGTTACGCCGTGGTAAATCGACCGCTAATCATGTTTACGGTAACCCGGCGAGTGTGCTGGTGGGTGATTTCTTGTATTCGCGCGCCTTTCAGATGATGGTCAAGCTGCAAAATATGCGCGTGATGGAGATCTTGGCCGACGCAACCAATGTGATTTCTGAGGGCGAAGTGTTGCAGTTGCTCAACGTGCGCAATATCGGCGTCAGCGAGCAGGATTATTTACAGGTGATTCACTTTAAAACGGCCAAGCTGTTTGAAGCGGCGACGCTTTTGGGGGCAGTGCAATGCCAGGCCAATGCAGAGCAGGAAGAGGGTTTAGCCACGTATGGCATGCATCTGGGCACCGCGTTTCAACTGATTGATGATGTGCTGGATTTAACGGGCGACAGCGAAAAGATAGGCAAAACCCTGGGCAATGATTTGGCCGAAGGTAAAGTTACCTTGCCCATGCTGTATGCGATTCAACAAGCACCGGCCGCGCAGGCAGATTTAGTAAAGCAGGCGTTACTGGAAGGGCAGGTATCACAGCTGGATGCGGTGCTGGAGATTTTGCATTCGGTGCAAGCATTTGATTACGTGCGTGCGGTCGCACAAAAAGAAGCGCAGCTGGCCTGTGAGGCCTTGTCTGTCTTTGCACCAACAGCCGCCAAGCAGGCGATGCTGGATTTAGCCAATTTCTCTGTCAGCCGTCAGCAATAATCAGGCAGTCAGCCTGTGAGCAGGCTGACTGTTGCAGTCTATTAATTCAAGGCGATCGGCTCGCCACTGATGTGGTAATAGCTCAGCCGCGCACAATCATTGGTGGCGTTGGTGAGTGCGCCGTCAAACAATGACTGTCCATTCACATCTACTACTGCATAACCATTGTGATAGAGCGTGACCTCTGCCTGCATGTCTTTTTCCATCAGTTTGGTCGCTTTGTGCAAGCTGTGGCTATGCAGTGAACGCATGCCAAAACTGATGCAGTTTTCTTCTTCCTCTTCACTGTAAACTTCCCAGTGCGATTGTCCGGTCAGTTTTGTCAGCCAGCCTGGCAAGTCAACTTCTACCCGGCAAATCACGGGCTGATCCCAGGCGGGATGGTCAACTTGATTTAACTCGACCTGATTGAGACTTGCTTCGGTCGGTGGCGTAAATTTGATTTGATCAGACATAGGCAACTTCCTTCACTAGATAACGGATGTCACTTAAACACAGATGCGCGATTATGTTGCCGCACTGCAGTATCCATCTTACACATAAATGGTGCCAAGCAAGTGATTTTCAAGATGGGAAAAGCGGCTTTTAAACAGGTTTTGCCGTCTTTTAGCCTTGCTTACTTGCATTAACGATGCCATCATGCAGCAACTTTAACTATGTTATCGGTATCATGTCAGAAATCCTTGAACCTGTTTTAAGTTTATTGCAAACACAACCCCATTTTTTACAAGCGGTATGCTTGTTGGTTGGCTTGCTAGTCGGTAGTTTTCTCAATGTGGTGATCCACCGCCTGCCTAAAATGATGGAGCGTGAATGGCATGCCAGTTGCCTGGATTTGCAGGGGCAAACTGCGCCGGAGCAAGCCAAATATAATCTGGTCGTGCCACGTTCGGCTTGTCCGCATTGCGGACACCAGATTACCGCTATCGAAAATATTCCTGTTATCAGCTACCTGTTCTTGCGTGGGCGTTGCCGCGGTTGCCAAGCATCTATTTCAGCCCGTTATCCGTTGGTCGAGTTGTTAACTGGTCTGCTGTCACTGGCGGTGGCGGTGCAGTATGGCTACAGCATGCTAACGGTATTTGCGCTGGTATTCGTTTTTGCCTTGGTTGCCTTAACCTTTATCGATTTTGACACACAGTTGCTCCCCGATGACATTACGCTGCCTTTGTTATGGCTGGGCTTGTTGCTCAATATTAAATACGGATTTACCGACCTCACCTCAGCGGTGGTCGGCGCCATGGCAGGCTACCTGGTGTTGTGGTCAGTGTATTGGTTATTCAAGCTGGTGACCGGTAAAGAAGGCATGGGCTATGGTGACTTTAAACTGCTGGCTGCGATTGGTGCCTGGTTTGGCTGGCAATTATTACCCGCTGTTATTTTGCTGAGCTCGGTGGTCGGCAGTGTGATCGGCATCGGCTTGATTCTGCTTAAAGGCAAAACCCGCCAAACAGCGATTCCGTTTGGCCCATTTTTAGCGCTGGGCGGCATTGCTGCCCTGTTTTACGGGCAAGCGCTGGCCTCCTATTACCTGATCCCGTAAGCGCGCTGGTATGAGTAAAGTGGTGGCGGTGACTGGCGGCATTGGCAGTGGTAAAACCGAAGTGTGCAAAGCGTTTACGGCACTCGGCGTGCCTGTGGTCGATTTAGATCACATTGCCCATGACATGAGTGCGCCCGGTAGCCCGGCGATGCAGGCAGTGCGCACGCAGTTTGGTGATGCAATGTTTAACGCAGAAGGTCAGCTTGACCGGGCCAAATTACGCGAGTTGGTGTTTGCCGAGCCAGATGCGCTGGACCAGCTCAACCAGATCATGCACCCGGCCATCCGGCTTGAAGCCATCCGCCAGATCGCGCAATATACAGAGGCTTATGTGGTGCTGGCGATTCCCTTATTGGTTGAAAGTCGCGCCGACTGGCAGATGATTGATCACGTGTTGGTGGTGGATTGCGATGAGCAGACGCAACTGACACGCGTGGTGCAACGCAGCCAGTTGTCCGAGGGCATGGCGCAGGCCATGATCGCCGCACAAAGCAGCCGTGATGAGCGTTTGGCGATTGCGGATTCGGTGATTGAAAACGACCAAACATTGGATAATTTGCAGGAAAAAGTGCTAGAGTTTCATAAAAACTTCTCTAAGACTTGCCAGTGAGTGAAAAGGGTTTCATAATCAGGCTTTTATTGCATACTTTTCAAGTATCAGCTGACAGAAAAGGCTGCCGTGTCGAGCTACGAGTTTCCATTTAACGAGCGCATCAGAACTTATCTCCGCCTGGAGGATTTGTTCGTCAAAATGTTGCACCACATAGAGATTGGGCATGAGATCAATCATCATGTCGCGCTGATTTCGATGTTGCAAATCCTCGATTTGATTGATCGCGGCGATTTGAAAGTTGATCTGCTGCAAGAGCTGGACCGCCATAAAGTCCAGCTGTCGTTTCTGCAAACCAATCCCAATATCGACCATAACGCACTGGCAAGTACCTTGTCCAGCCTGGACCGTTGCGCGACCGCTTTGCGTTCTGATCATCAAAAACTCGGCCAGTCATTACGTGAAAATGACTGGTTAATGAGCGTCAAACAACGCACCAGCATTCCTGGCGGCGTCTGTGAGTTTGACTTGCCTTCTTATCGTCACTGGTTGTACCTGGGGATTGAGCGTCGCAAGCAAGACTTTGCGCATTGGTTGGCTAAATTAATGCCTATGTATGAATCTATCCGCCTGATTCTGCAGTTATTACGCGGTAGCGGTCAGGTACTGTCGCTGGTCGCGCATCATGGGGCTTACCAGCAGCAATTGTCCGGCCACAAGCCAGCGCAATTGCTGCGCATCGAGATCGACCACGATGAATGCTTCCCTGAAGTCAGTGCCAACAAATATGCCATCAATATCCGTTTTCAACGGCTGGACTTTGTACAACGCCCCAAAGGCTGTGAGCAAGACATCCCGTTTAAAATGATTGTCTGTAACTTTACCGGAGCGGGACACAATTGACCCAGCCCGCCATAATACCCCGTAAGGTCGCTTGCCCCGCCTGTGGTGAAACCTCAGAATACTCAACCGCCAACGCTTACCGGCCTTTTTGCAGTGAGCGCTGCAAATTGGTTGATTTAGGCGATTGGGCCACCGAGAAATTCCGCATTCCCGATAACACCCCGCCAGATATGTTCGAGCAGGAATAACAGGCTGCCAGGATCATTCAAATGCATACAACTCATTGCTTATCTCGTCTAATCACCAGCGTTTGTTTGCTTGGCTGGCTAAGTTTTGCGCATGCAGAAGTCAAAACCACTGAGGCTTGGGTGCGTGCCTCAAACCCTGGTCAATCAGTCGGTGCAGCCTATCTGACGTTGAGCAGTGACAAGGATGTGACGCTGGTTTATGCAGAAACAGAGCGCGCAGGCACCGTGGAAATGCACAGCATGACCATGCAAAACGGCGTCATGAAAATGCGCAGTATGGAAACGTTGCCCGTGCCCGCAGGCAAGCCCGTTAAACTTGCACCAGGTGGCCTGCACCTAATGCTGTTTGAGTTGCCAACCCCATTTAAGGCAGGCGAACAAGTGAAATTCAGACTGTGCTTCAAAGACAAAAAAGGCAACATTACAGATCAGTTCGTCACCATGCCAGTGAAAACTGCGCCCTGATTCGCTGCCTTATATCGCCAGTATTAATGGCGATCTTTGGCAAATGTTGCCAGATACAAAGCCTCAACTTCAGCCCTTGCCCAGGGCGTCCTGCGTAAAAACTTCAGGCTAGACTTCACTGAAGGGTCACTCTTGAAGCAGTTGATATTGACCCGCTGCGCGAGTTTATTCCAGCCGTAATGGTCGACCAGTTGCTCGACAATCTGCTCAAGTGTCAGGCCATGTAGTGGGTTGTTTGGTTGTGGTGTATGCATAGTTGATGCTTAGCGTTTCAATCAGCGATTGACCCAATTCTCAAGTAATAACCCCGAAACGCGGTCGAATTCTTTCAAATTGTTGGTGACTAATACAAGCCCCTCGCTACGTGCATGTGCGGCGATATGCAAGTCATTCACGCCTATTGGTTGACCACGTCTTTCCAGCTCGCTGCGGATGCTACCGTAATGCTGTGCGGCTTTGGTTGCATAAGGCAACACTTCCAGGCGGCTGGCAAAGTCTTCAATCACGGAGTAGTTGTGCCCCGGTTTGCTACTTTTTTCTGCACCATGAAATAACTCAGCCAGCGTGATGCTTGAAATGGCCATTCTATTTGCATGCGCATTAAACGTTTCAAGTACTTCAATGGGCCTATGCTTGATCACGTAAATCACAATATTGGTATCAAGCAGGTATTGAATCATTCCAGCGCCTCGCGCTCAGGCTGCGTTTGTGTTACACGCTCCGGCATAAAATCATCAGTCACATTTAATGGGTTGATAAAAAAGCTATCCCAGGTGGACTCCAGTGGGGCAATAATGCGCTCTTTGCCAATCGCTCGCACCGTCACCTGTTTCACGTTTTCAGGCAAGCGCACATCTGCCGGAATGCGAACGGCTTGCGTTCGGTTATTGATAAAAACAGTGCTAATACTCATACCAGTCACCTCTGCAAAATATGTATATTGCATTAGTATATGGCGGCAGGCTGGTTAGGGCAAGAGTTATTCTATGCGAGTGAAATGCTCCCAAGAGTTGTTGTGAAAAAGCAGACTCAGCTAACATTTGAGCTGAACTATTTGAGCGCAACTGGCCTTCACTTTTAAAAGTTAATTCGCAGTACTGAGTGTTCGCGACATGAAATCATACTGACGTCGATTCACGTCCCTGATTTGATAAATAATCGACTGAATTCTAATAATATCATCGCAACTCTCTGGCATATTTGATGCACTTCCTTTGTTAAACGCCTTCACGATGCTGATGATCTCGGCCATCATGGGTTGCTTCTCCACCTCAAATGCTGAAAACTCTGAGGACGAGAGTATTTTTCTGAAAAAACTGGACTGATCTGCCTGCGTCCAGTGCAATCGTTATGCAGTGGCTTGGACTTCCTGATCAATTTCAATCTCGCGCAAATGCTGATCTTCTTTGATTGAGTTTAGAAATGACTCAACGTGTATATTGCCTAATCCATAGACTGTAGCTTCTATGCTATTCAGCATATTTGACCAAATTTCTCCCAACCTCACCACTTCCTAGTGGATTTTGTTGGCAGTGCAGGCGAGAGTAATGCCATGCTGCGCTGGCTGAATCATCAATACGACCAGCTCTTATACTGAGGGGCATGTAAGAGGCACATTGTTCCTGTAGTCGCATCGGCGAATATGCACCATGTCGACGTACAACCGGGAATAACGCTATGTCCGCGCTGTGCTTTGATCCTAATGACAGCTTCGTTTAGACATTGGTTACACCCTTTGGCCAAACAGGTTGGGGAAGCTGCTGAGCCGTCAGCACATTGCGAAATACCATTCGTGCAAACCACTCCACCATGTGTTGAGCAGCAGCCTTGACAGTCGGAATCGTTACCTTTTGTTAACGCCATGTACGTGTAGTATTGTACAGCCTCTTTAATGTCAGCAGCTCTTGCTGAGCCAATAGTAAAATTGTCTATGTCATCCAGAAAAGGAGTGTCATAGTATTTTGTTGGTAGATTGCTAGACCAGTATCCGTCATAATTAGCAAAGGCATTGTTGTAAACCTGAGTTTCGTGCTCATATGTATCAGTATCGGCATACTGACCACTCAGTGATGGGAAGATAAATCTATTGTAGGCTTTTGACTGAGTGACACTGCTGTACCCAGAGACAGGCGCCCATTGTTCACCGGCAAATATAGTCGGAGCAATGCAAAGTAGAAGACTGAATATAAATCTTGTTTTCATTTTTCACTCTCCTCGTTCATATCTGGGGTCACAGTACTTTGAGGTGCAATCGGAATGGCGATTTTTATGGTGGGATATACATGAGTGATTTCATACTCTATTGTCCCACCCCACAATGGATCAACAAGTCTAATACTTCTATTGTCACTTGCTGCTGCAAGTAGTTTTTCTGCCGTTGCTGCAACGCGAACGCCATAAAACTGGATTCCCTTCTGCTTTAGTGTTGTATTTAGATCATTTGCATTCTTTTGAAATTCAAGTGCCGGTATCATTTGATCGTCATTTGTACCCTGCTGACGCAAAGTTTCCACCTGCAAGTTTGCATCTTCTAAGAGCTGTGAGACAAATCGAGCGTGATGTAAAGAGGCTGATTTAATGGCGTCCTCTGTAGATTCACCAGACTTCAAATCATATCCACCGCCATTTTCTTTCCATCCAATATTTAGAGTGACAGGATCTAATTGCTTTTGTTTTAGAGTTGCTACAAGTTGTTCGGATGAGATGTAGTGCGGGAATGATAATTGCGCGTGGAGCTCTTTTTTTGGCGTTCCCGCTACTAGTTTAGATAGAATTTGGTGACGTTTTTTGATGTAGTTATTAATTGCGCTTTCGGAGTTATTTGCAGGCATGAAAAACATCTTGGCATGTTGATTCCGAATTTTAACTTGCCCAGAAAAGTCGGGTGCTGGGTTGGTTGAGTTGGTTGATGGCGTGGCTTTTTCTGAGAGCATATGCATCGCTACGATATTATCTCCATCATATACAATTGCATAATTGTCGCCGGCAATATGCTGCAATAGCTGAATTAGCGAAATACTCTTCGCGTCAATCGAAATAGGTTGCTGCTTTAATTCGTTATCTACATAAATATCCACATTGGTTTTTTCTCGAATCTTTGACAATAGCACTTCTAACCTGACTGATTTGGATACTATGCTAAAAGTACCATCATCATGTCGGGTAAGCGTTAGCTCCTTTGGAGTTTCTTTTACACCTCCAGCTAAAGCGAATGTTGGAGTAATGTTCATCATGAATAGCAGAGTAAATACAAACTTAGAGTAAGAGCGATTACTTTTCATCTATGACTCCCTTAGTTTCGATAGCTGAACCATTAGCGTTAACAGCGGATCTTACGAGACATTTTCTATTTAATATTTATTAACATATGTTAAATTTACATTGATTGCCTGCATATTGCAATGCCTGTAATGTGCGAAATTGTGTGGATTTAGAAAAAAGTGTTCGCGATAAGGCGGGAAGCTAATGTTTAAGAATGTTGTTTGCCTAGAAGCAAACAGATAGGAGGGCGCAGTTAAGGTTTAACTTAACTTCTTAAGTATTGATATTGTCTATCGGTGGTGATATTTGAAAAAGAATAGACATTCGTATTAGAGATTTCGCATAGTCTCTCAGATGCGCTTACCAGCAAGCCCGCTGCATCGCGACACCACGCGCACCACAGGCTTGTGCTTGTGAAAGATGTTCCAGGCGCATACCTCCCAACGCGTATAAAGGGATTTCCAGTCCATTCAGCATTTCACCAAACTTCTCCCAGCCTAGCCCTGTGGCTTCTGGGTGGCTTTGGGTCGGCAGCACAGGCGAGAGCAGGGCGAAGTCTAATTGCAGCGTTTGCGCTTGTTGTAGTTGTTCGGCGTCGTGGCAAGAGGCGCCGACTAATAACTGGTCTGGCTTTTGCGTGAGGGTCAGCAAGCGCTGGCTATTTAAATGCACGCCTTGATAACCGAGTTGCAGGGCTTGTTCGGGCGTACCGTTGAGCAGGCTGCGGCAGTCGTAAGGGGCGCACAGTGTGAGCACTTGTTCGCTTAATTTCGCCAAGGCTGGGCTATCAAGCTGTGATTCGCGAATTTGCAGCAGTTGCAGGCCTTGGTCTAATTGTTTTTTTAAAGCGTGCAAGAATGCGGCTTCGCCCATTTCTTGCACGTTGCTGATGGCGTACATAGGCGGCAGGCTCAGGGCTTGCATAATCGGCGCGTTGGCGGGCAATACGGGGCTGACATTGAGCTTACGCGGGTGTTGCCAGGCGAATTGCTGGCCTTCGCGTGCGGTGAGTTCACCTTGCCAGGCATGCACGAAGAAGAAGTGCAGCAGCACGGTTTTGGCTTCGGCGTCGTGCGTGGCAGGGTAGTCGTAGCGCCGTTTGATCCACGGTTGTATTTGGGTCGGCGTGATGCCTAGCTCTTCTTGCGACTCGCGAATCAATGCGTGTTCTGGTGTTTCGCCAGATTCAATTTTGCCGCCTGGGAACTCCCACCAGCCTGCCCAGCCTTTGCCGTTAGGGCGGCTGGCGAGCAGGTATTCACCATCGGATTTCATGAGGATGGCAACGGCGACTTGTACGAGTTTGGTCATAAATATCAGGATTTCAGTTGCAGTTTGCCCGCGTAGTCTTTGGCAAATTGGTAGGCGACGCGGCCGCTGCGCGCGCCACGCGTGTGGTAAAACTGCAAGGCGGCGTGCTGCGCAGCGTCATCCATTGTGATGCCAAACGTGTCCAGCCAGTGCTCGGCAATGCTCAGGTATTCGTCCTGGTCAAAACTGTAAAACGATAGCCACAAACCAAAACGTTCTGCCAGTGAGGTTTTTTCGTCTATGGTGTCGTTCTGGCGAATTTCACCTTGATCAACAATCGGTTGATTATCGGCCATATATTCTGGCATCAGGTTTTTGCGGTTAGAGGTAGCGTACACCAGCAGGTTGGATGAAGCGTTCTCAATCGAACCATCGAGGATGACTTTAAGCGCTTTGTAGCCGGTGTCGTTGGCTTCAAAGGTGAGGTCATCACAAAAAATAATGAATTTTTCAGGCCGCTGACGAATCAGCTGCGCAATTTGCGGCAGGTCGTTGAGGTCCTGTTTTTCTACTTCGATCAGGCGCAAGCCTTGGTCTGCATAAGTGTTGAGTAAGGCTTTAACCAGTGACGACTTGCCGGTGCCGCGTGCGCCTGTGAGCAGCACATGGTTGGCTGGCAGGCCTTGTAAAAATTGGCGGGTGTTACGCACGACTTCGGTTTTTTGGCGGTCAATAAAGCGAATATCGTCTAACAGCACATGATGCGGGTGTTCGACGGCCTGTAATTGACCGTGTGCGCTATGTTTGACCCAGCGCCAGGCAATGGCTTGCCAATTGATGTCGGCAGGCGGGGCTGGTAGCAGCGTTTCCAGGCGCGTGATGAGTTGTTCAGCACGTTGCAGCAAGTGTTCAAGTGAGTTCATGCGAGTGGCTTGGTGAGAAAAGTCGAACGAGGGCTTATTGTACACAATGCATCCAGCGGCGGTTAGCGTAAGTTAGGCTGACGACAGCGCAAAATCCCCTGTGTTTGTGTTACCTTGTGCGGCTTGTTTATTGCACTTATAAAATATCTATGACTCAACAAAAGATCATTCTGGCATCACGTAGTCCACGTCGAGTGGAGTTGCTGGCACAACTCGGCGTGCAATGCGATATTTTGCCTGCCGATATTGATGAATCGAGTCTGCCCGGTGAAGACCCGGCGCAGTATGTATGCCGACTGGCACAAGAAAAAGCGCTGGCTGTTGCGGCACACCATGGTGAACGTGGTTTGCTGATTCTGGCCGCTGACACCACCGTTGCACTGGGGCAGGAGATTTTAGGTAAACCTGCCGATGCCAGCGAAGCATTGGCCATGTTGTCGCGCCTGAGCGGTAGTGTGCATTTGGTGCATACGGCGGTGGCGGTGTACGAGGCAGGTGAAGTGCGCTGCTTGCTGAGCACTACAGAGGTGGAGATGATGCCGGTGCCGCAGGCCGTGTTGCAGGACTATATTGCCTCAGGAGAACCAATGGATAAAGCCGGTGCCTATGGCATACAAGGGCGCGCGGGGGCGTGGATCAGGCGCATTACGGGCAGCTATAGCGGCGTGATGGGATTGCCACTGCATGAAACGGCGCAGTTACTGCACGCATGGTAAACTTTGTATAAAAATAATGATCGGGATCGGGTAAAGCAATATGTCATTGGCGCAGGAAGTATTGATTAACGTCACGCCGCAGGAAACGCGCGTGGCGATTCTGGAGCAAGGCATTGTCCAGGAGCTACATATAGAACGGGCTTCGTCACTCGGTATTGTGGGTAATATCTATCGCGGTACAGTGGTGCGCGTGTTGCCTGGCATGCAGTCCGCTTTTGTTGAGATCGGTTTACAGCGCGCGGCTTTTTTGCATGCCGCAGATATTATGGAGTGCCATTCAGAAGATGGGACGGTAAAAACCGCCAGGCCGATTCAGGAGGTGTTGCACGAAGGGCAGTCGATTATCGTGCAGGTGATTAAAGAAGCCATCGGCACCAAGGGTGCGCGATTGACGACGGAAATCAGTATTGCTGGCCGTTTTTTAGTTTATTTGCCTTATCAAAAGCATATTGGCGTTTCGCAACGCATTGATATCGAAGAAGAACGCGAGTTTTTGCGCAATCGCTTGCTGGGCTTATTGCCAGAAGAGCGCGAGGGTGGCTACATTATTCGTACTATGTCCGAAAATGCAACCGATGACGAGCTGCTGGCTGATATTGAATACTTGCGCAAAGTCTGGCAAAAAATCCAGGCCGAGAGTAAAAAAGTCGGTGAGCGTTCGCTGATTTTTTATGACCTGAGCTTGCCACGCCGTATTTTGCGCGATGTGGTGTGCACGGAAACGACCAGTATCCGCGTCGATTCGCGTGAAATGTTCGAGCGCCTGAAAGAGTTTGCCGAGTTGTATGTCTCCCATGCAGTCAAGCCGCTCACGCACTACAAGGGCGAACGCTCGCTGTTTGAGTTTTATGACATTGAAAGTGAAATCGAAAAAGCCTTGTCGCGCAAAGTGGAGTTGAAGTCAGGTGGCTATCTGATTTTTGATCAGACCGAAGCGCTGACCACGGTGGATGTGAATACGGGTAGTTTTGTCAGCGGCAAAAACCTGTCTGACACCATTTTTAAAACCAATCTCGAGGCGGCGCAAACCATTGCGCGGCAACTGCGCTTGCGCAATCTGGGCGGCATTATCATTATCGATTTTATTGATATGGATGAAGATGCCCAGCGTGAAGCGGTACTCGAAGAGCTACGCAAGGCGGTGACTCTGGATAGAGCGCGTATTAATGTGAATGGGTTTTCGGCCTTGGGCTTGGTCGAGCTGACGCGCAAACGTACACGCGAGAGCCTGGCGCATTTGTTATGTGAATCTTGCCAGGTGTGTCAGGGGCGTGGTGAACTCAAAACAGCACAAACCATTTGTTATGAAATTATGCGTGAGGTACTGCGTGAGTCTAAGCAGTTTAAAAATGCTAAAGAATTCAAGATATTAGCCTCACCAATCGTGATTAATATGCTGAGTGACGAAGAGTCACAGAGTTTGGCTAGCTTGTCTGACTTTATTAAAAAGCCACTGTCGCTGCACCCGGATACGCAATATGGGCGGGAAGAATTTGATATTGTTTGGATATAAAAAAAAAAGGACGACAAATTGTCGTCCTTTTTTATTGTGTGTCAGCTTTTAAAGAATGCCCGTTGCCAGACCTGGCAACACAATATGGCTGATCATTTGCAATAAGATCAATGCCACCAGTGCAGAAAAATCAAAGCCCTGAATCGGTGGCAAAATAAGCCGTAATGGCTCCAGAATCGGCGCTGACAGTTGGTTCAGGACACCGTAAATCGGGCTATATGGGTTGACCCAGCTTAAAATTGCCATCAGCAGGATGGCATAGAAAAAGACATCCACCATTTGCGCCAGTACGCCAAACACCGCTTGCCATACCCAGAAAAGTGGTGAGGCAGGCGCACCCGCCAGCAAGGCCAGCAGGGCAAATAACGCAATTTGCATGAGTAATGCCAACAGCAGTGTAGACACATCCCACTGCTTGATGGGGCGGATCAGTTTACGCGCTGGTTTGACCATAAAGTCGGTCAGCGCCACGGTCATTTGCCCCAGCGGATTCTGGAATGAAGTACGCGTCCATTGCATTAAAAAGCGCAAGACCAGTAAAAAGGTCAGAATGCCAAACGCAGCATTGAGTAAAAAAGTCGTCATATTTTGCAACATCATGCTTGTGCTCCCAGTTGATCACCCAGTTCTTTGGCGCGGCGTGCGGCTTGCGCAGCGGCAGCTTGCATCATGCCATGAATATCGTGCTGGCGCATGCTGAGCAGACCTTGTTCGGTGGTGCCGCCTTTGGAAGTGACCTGTTCACGCAAGGTAGCAATCGGTGTGCTGCTGCCAGCTGCCAGCAGGCTGGCGCCTTTAAATGTTGCCAGACTCAGTTTGAGCGATTGCGCCTCACTGAGGCCTAATTCAACGCCTGCTGCCGTCAAGGCTTCTATCATCAAAAACACATAGGCCGGGCCGCTACCAGAAATGGCGGTGACAGCATCCAGTTGCACTTCATCGTCTAGCCAAACCACTTCGCCCGCCGCTTGTAAGACTGCGTCAGCCAATGCACGCTGTGTGGCAGAGACGGCTGGCAATGCGTAAGCGCCGGTAATGCCTGCCTGAATCTGTGCTGGTGTATTCGGCATAGTGCGTATCATGGTTTGGTAGCCATTTAACCAGCGGCTGAGGTCGGCCGTGCGGATGCCCGCGGCGACAGAAATGACTAATTGTGATTGCAGCAAAGGGGCCAGCGATTGGGCCACACTTTGTAGCTGCTGTGGTTTGACCGCCAGCACAATCACATCCACCGCCAGTGATTCTGCCGTCAGGCTAGCGCTGGTATTGATGCCCAGGGTGGTTTGCAAATGTGCGTGTTTGGCGGTGTCCGGGTCAATCACGGTGATGTGCTGCATGTGAAAGGCACGCTGTTGCAGGCCTGTCATCAAGGCTTGCGCCATATTGCCGCCGCCAATGAAGGCAATGCGTGTGGCTGAAAGTGATTGCATGGTGATCAGGTTCCTTCTGTGGCTGAATCTGTAGGGGAGGGGGTTGAACGCGCCCCAAAAATGGCGGTGCCTATACGCACCAGGGTGGCACCTTCGGCAATGGCCGCCGCAAAGTCGCCGCTCATGCCGATGGATAAGGTGTCTAGTGACAGGCCATGGCGGTTGAGTTGCTCAAACAACACACGCACCTGTCGAAATTGGTCACGCTGCTGCGCAAAGTCGCTGCAAGGGGCCGGAATCGCCATCAAACCGCGTAGCCGCAAGCGTGGCAACTGGTTGATATTTAAGGCGAGTTGCAATAACTCTTGGCCACTGGCACCACTTTTGCTTGCCTCTTCGCTAATGTTTACCTGCAGGCAAATGTTTAATGGCGGCAGTTCAGTTGGGCGTGCATCTGACAGGCGCTGGGCAATTTTGAGGCGATCTACCGAATGCACCCAGTCGAAATGACGGGCAATTAGCTGTGTTTTATTGCTTTGAATTGGCCCGATAAAGTGCCATGCTATAGCACAGTCGTCTAGTTGTGCCTGTTTTGTCAGCGCTTCTTGCAGGTAGTTTTCGCCAAACACGGTTTGGCCAGCATGGTAGGCGGCACGCATCGCATCGGCAGATTGTGCTTTGCTGACGGCGCATAGTGTCACAGGCTGCGATGCCTGAAAGCGGGCCTGTGCGTCTGTGATCTGTTGTTGTATCAGGGCAAGATTGTCAGAAATGGTGGTCATGGCGGATTAGGCAAGTATGCGGACACACGTGAATTAAGCACGAAGAATACAAAAAACCAAAGCAATATTATATAAATAATCACCGGAGTCGATTGTGGATATTTCAGATTTATTGGCATTTTCTGTTAAAAATAAAGCCTCGGACTTGCATTTGTCCTCCGGCCTGCCACCGATGATTCGGGTGCACGGCGACGTGCGCAAGATCAATCTGCCCGCCATGGATCATGCCGAAGTGCATCGCATGCTGTATGACATCATGAACGACAGCCAGCGCAAGATCTATGAAGAAACCCTGGAATGTGACTTTTCGTTCGAGATTCCTGACCTGGCGCGTTTCCGGGTCAATGCCTTTAATCAGCAACGCGGTGCGGGTGCGGTGTTCCGTACCATTCCGAGCAAGGTGTTGACACTGGATGAGTTGAATGCGCCTAAAGTGTTTAAGGATATTGCCGAGACGCCACGCGGCATTGTGCTGGTGACCGGGCCCACCGGCTCTGGTAAATCGACTACGCTGGCGGCGATGATTGATTACATCAATGAGTCGCAGATGTCACACGTGCTCACGGTGGAAGACCCGATCGAATTTGTGCATACCTCGAAAAAGTCGCTGATTAACCAGCGTGAAGTCGGTCCGCACACACAATCCTTTGAAAACGCGTTGCGCTCAGCCCTGCGTGAAGACCCGGATGTGATCCTGGTGGGGGAGATGCGAGACCTGGAAACTATCCGTCTGGCGCTGACTGCCGCCGAGACCGGCCATTTGGTGTTTGGTACGTTGCACACCAGCTCTGCTGCAAAAACCGTAGACCGGGTAGTCGACGTGTTCCCGGCGGCCGAGAAAGAAATGGTGCGCTCTATGTTGTCTGAGTCCTTACGTGCCGTGATTTCACAAACGCTGTGTAAAACCAAGGACGAACAAGGCCGTGTGGCCGCGCATGAAATCATGATGGGCACGCCGGCGATTCGTAACCTGATTCGCGAAAACAAGATTGCGCAGATGTATTCTGCCATCCAGACCGGTCAGAGTATGGGTATGCAAACCCTGGACCAGAACCTGCAAGACCTGGTTAAACGCAATGTCATTAGTGCTGCCGAAGCACGCACCAAGGCCGCAAACCGTGACGCTATCATCGGCTAATACTATGGATAGCGCACAAACTGCTGGCGATCATGACCAGACGGAGAAGTTCGTCACTGACCTGCTAAAGCTGATGGTCACTCGCAAAGCGTCTGACTTGTTTATCACCGCCGGTTTCCCCCCAGCGATGAAGATAGACGGCAAGCTGACGCCGGTCTCCACACAAACCTTAAATACGCAGCAAACGGCCGAAATCTGTCGTGCAGTGATGAATGACAAGCAGGCGCTCGAATTTAAAAACACGCTGGAGTGCAACTTTGCCATCAGCATGCCTTCGGTCGGCCGTTTCCGTGTCAATGCATTTATCCAGCGCAGCGCAGTCGGCCTGGTGTTTCGGGTGATTAATACCAATATCCCCAAGTTTGATGATCTAAAATTACCGCAGATTTTGAAAGATGTGGTGATGGCCAAACGTGGTCTGATCATTTTTGTTGGCGGCACCGGCTCTGGTAAATCGACTTCGATGGCGGCCATGCTGGGGCATCGCAACGAGAGTAGTTACGGTCATATCATTACCATTGAAGACCCGGTTGAGTTTATTCACGGCCACCGCAATTGTATTGTGACCCAGCGCGAGGTCGGTGTGGATACTGAAAGCTGGCATGCGGCGCTTAAAAACACCCTGCGCCAGGCGCCGGATGTGATTATGATCGGCGAGATCCGTGACCGTGAAACCATGGATTACGCCATTGCCTTCTCTGAAACCGGCCATTTATGTCTGGCCACCTTGCACGCCAACAGCACCAACCAGGCCTTGGACCGGATTATTAACTTTTTCCCCGAAGAGCGCAGGCAACAGTTGTTGATGGACTTGTCGCTTAACTTGCGCTGTGTCGCTTCACAACGCTTGATTCCAAAAATTGACGGCAGTGGTCGCGTCGCCGCAGTAGAGGTGTTATTACATTCGCCGCTGATCTCTGACTTGATCTATAAAGGCGATGTGCACGCGATTAAAGAAATCATGGCTAAATCACGCGAGTTGGGCATGCAAACGTTTGACCAGGCCTTGTTTGATTTATTTGAGTCTGGCCAGATCAGTTACGACGATGCGCTACGCAATGCTGACTCGGTCAATGATTTACGCCTCAAATTTAAACTCAACAGCAAAATGGCCAACCCAGAAAACCAGGAGCGCGGCAAGATTTCTGACCTGGATATTTTGTAGCCAGCTTCAAAGTGACAGACATAAAAAAACGCCTGCAATGACAACATTACAGGCGTTTTGTTTGACGACTACAAGGTTTGCAGGTTTTCTTGCTGAAACACCAGATTGCCTTGTGTGAAGGTAGTCGTCACTTTGCCCGTGACTGCATGATTCACAAACGGCGTATTTTTGCCCTGGCTCAGCAGGGCGCGACCATCTACCCGCCACTCCATTTCCGGGTCATAAATGACCACATCGGCGGTAGCGCCTACCTTTAAATCACCTGCGGCGACGCCGAGAATGTTGGCTGGCGCTTGCGTGATTTTTGCCAGCGCTTGCGTCGGTGAGAGCTTGGCTTGTGCCGCCCATTTCAGTGTCAGTGGCAACAGTAATTCAAGCGCGGAAGCGCCGGGGTGTGATTCCGCAAATGGTAGCGCCTTGGCGTCGTCGTCTACCGGCGTGTGGTCGGAGCAAATCGCATCTAATGTGCCATCCAGCAAGCCAGCGCGTAAGGCATCACGGTCGCGTTGCGTGCGTACCGGCGGTGTGAGATGTACCATGCTGTCAAAAAAGCCAATATCCATGTCTGTGAGGTGCAAGTGCTGAATGCTCACATCTGCCGTCACCTGCATGCCGGATTGCTTGGCCTGGCGGATAAGTTCGACGGACTCGGCCGTCGAGACGCGGGCAATATGTAGCCTGACGCCAGTGGCTTGCCCAATACGGAGCATGGTTTGTAAGGCGATGCTTTCCGCCGCAGAAGGAATGCCTTTCAGGCCCAATCTGGAAGCGACTTCGCCATCATGGGCGACACCGTTTTTGGCCAGATAGGGATCCTCAGCACGCATAAACAGGGTATAGCCAAACGAGGCCGCATATTCAAAGGCGCGCCACAGTACTTGTGTGTCGACAATGGTGGTATCTGCCTGTGAGAAACCAACACAACCGGCGGCAGTTAAGGCATACATTTCTGTGAGTAACTGGCCTTGCAACTGACGCGTGACGGCACCGAGCGGATAGACATGCGCCAGTGCCTGTGACTTGGCGCGGTGCTTGAGCATTTCTACCAGGCCAGGCTCATCGAGCACCGGGTCGGTGTCTGGCGGGCAGGCCAGGCTGGTGACGCCGCCAGCCATGGCAGCACGTAGCTCGCTCAGTAGTGTGGCTTTGTATTCACTGCCAGGCTCGCGCAGGCGGGCGCACAAATCCACCAGGCCAGGTAATACCCATTTGCCGCTGGCATCCAGCGTTTGGTCTGCTTTAAAGCCGTTAGGCGCCTCACCAATGGCGACGATTTTGCCAGCGCTGATATAGAGGTCTTTGACCTGATCCAGCTGTTGGCTAGCATCCATCAAGCGGCCTTGTTTAATGACGATGTTCATGCGGCGTTGCCTCCCCCCAAAATGGCCATCACCGCCATGCGGACGGCGATACCATAAGTCACTTGCGGCAGGATCACCGACTGCTTGCCGTCTGCGACGGCTGAATCAATTTCTACGCCACGGTTCATCGGCCCCGGGTGCATGACAATCGCATCCGGCTTGGCCAGTGCCAGCCGCTCTGGCGTCAGACCAAAGGTCTGAAAAAACTCCTGCGAACTGGGCAGCAAGGCGCCAGACATGCGTTCATTTTGCAGGCGCAGCATCATCACCACATCGACGTCTTTCAAGCCTTGTTCCATATTGTGAAATACCTGTACGCCGAGCTTTTCTACGTCGGTAGGCAGCAGCGTACGCGGGGCGATCACTCTGATTTCGGGTACGCCCAGGGTCGTCAGGGCGTGAATCTCGCTACGGGCGACGCGTGAGTGCAACACGTCACCGACAATGGCGACGCGTAAATTGTGCATTTCTGGCTTGTATTTGCGGATGGTAAAGACATCCAGCAGGCCTTGTGTCGGATGCGCATGGCGGCCATCGCCCGCGTTAATGACGCTGATATGCGGTGGCACATGTTGCGCAATAAAGTGCGCGGCGCCACTTTGCTGGTGGCGCACGACAAACATATCGGCGTGCATGGCGATCAGGTTGTTGACTGTGTCTAAAATCGTCTCACCCTTGGATTGCGACGAGGTGCTGACATTGAGGTTGAGCACATCGGCCGACAGGCGTTTGGCGGCAATTTCAAAGGTGGTGCGCGTGCGCGTACTGTTTTCAAAGAAGATATTGCACACCGTTTTGCCACGCAGCAGCGGCACTTTTTTCACTTCACGCTCAGCCACACCGACAAAGTTTTCGGCTGTGTCCAAAATATCCGTCAAAATACGTTTGGGTAGGCCCTCGATACTGAGCAGGTGTTGTAATTGGCCTTGTGCGTTGAGTTGCGGGTTATACATGGTCGTCAACTCCAGGCTTGGCAGAGGAGGCCGATTCAGAAATACTGAGGCTAAGGCGCCCCAGTGTGTTCATGGCCAGTTCAAAAGATTGATGCGCCTGTAAAGGCAGGTCGGCACCGACCATGTCAGGCCGGATTGGTAATTGTGCGCCGCCACGGTTAATGAGGGCAGCCAGTTGTACCGAAGCCGGGCGGCCATAGTCAAACAGTTCATTCATGACCGCGCGCGTGGTACGGCCCGTATAGAAAATATCGTCGATCAAGATAATGTGCTTGCCATTGATATCAAACGGGATATAAGCGGGATGGGCTGAGGTTTTCAAGCCACGTTGCGCGTAATCGTCCCGGTACATGGCGGCATCCAGCTTTCCGAAGAGGATGTCATGCCCTAGCTCGGTTTGCAGGCGTTTGAGTAGCCGCTCCATCAACCAGACACCGCCGGTATAAATACCAACCAGGGCAGTGTTTTCCTGTATACGAGGCTTGATTTGAGCATATAAATGCTCCAGTAATTGTTCCGGGTCAGGTAGTGTCATGAGGGGAGGGGCGCTATGCACGTCCATGATAAGCATCAAAGTAAGATTGTAATATAGTTTGTGCCGCAACCTGGTCTAGCAACGGTTTTTGCGCACGGCCTTTAATGCCTGCTTCACGCAAAGATTGTGCCGCTTCGGCTGAAGTCAAGCGTTCGTCTACCATCACCACCGGCAAGTTAAAGCGGCCCTCGAGCCGCTGGGCAAATTTTTGCGCCAGCGCGGTCATGGCATGGGCTTCTCCATCTAACGACATCGGTAAGCCGACGACCAGTAGTGCCGGTTGCCATTCGCTGAGTAACGCTTCAATTTGGGTGAATTTGGCCGCGTTTTCTTCTGCTTCTATGGTCAGTAGCGGATGTGCCAGTTTGAGCACTGTGTCGCCAACGGCTACACCTATGCGTTTTTCACCGAAATCAAACGCAAGCAGGGTGCCGCTCACCTCGGGGTAACGGCGCTGGGTAATGGGTAAATGGCTTTGGTTAAGAGGCTGTTTGCCGAGCTTGGGTGCATCAGGCATGACCAGCCACCTCGGACAGCGTGGCGAAATCAACGCCTAGCTGCTGCATGGCCCAGGATAGTTTGTCATCATTGGGCAACTTGAAAATCAGTTTATGCAGTTGCTGGTTGTCCTCCAGCGGCAACGTCAGCCAGGCATTGGCTTGAATTTCCTCTTCCAGTTGACCGGCGGACCAGCCGGTATAGCCCAGCGCAATAAACATATCCTGCGGGGCTTCATCGCGCGCAGCGGCTTCCAGAATATCTTTGGAGGAAGTCATGGCCAAGCCTTCAGACAGCTCCGTGGTGGTGTTGAATTCTGTTGCCGGGCTGTGTAGCACAAAGCCACGCTCGACTTGTACCGGGCCACCAAAATGCACCAGTCGTTCTTGCTGATAGTCGGTCTCGCAAGCCATATCCAGCTGCTCAAACAAATCCCCTACGTTGAGTTGCAAGGGATGGTTCAGGATCATGCCCATGGCACCATCGTGATCATGGTTGCAGACCAGAATCACGCTCTTGCTGAAGTAAGGGTCTTCCATCGCTGGCATGGCGATCAAAATCTGGCCAGTCAGATTGAACCGCATGTCATTGGCATCCAGGGTTAATTGTTCACTCATACGGGGCTGGTTTCTTCTGCACTTAAATAGCCGGTAATTTCCAGGCCAAAGCCATCCATGCTCGGCATTTTGCGTGGAGCGGCCATCAGGCGCATTTTTTTGACGCCGAGATCGAGCAAAATCTGTGAACCGATGCCGTAATTACGCAGCTCCTGGTTGAGCACCATTTTCTGATCCGCGCGCAGAATGCGGTCGGTAAGTCCCAGGCCATCTTCATCGTGGTTGATCAGCACAATCACGCCACAAGGGGCGGTACTGATAATGCGCATGGCGTGTAACAGGTTCCAGCTGTGCGACTGGTGACTGCTATCCAGCAGGTCTATCATCGACAATGGCTCATGTACACGCACCAGCGCTTCGTCACTGTGTTGTGGATCGCCTTTGACCAGCACCAGATGAGTTTCTTGCGCGATATTGTCACGGTAGGCAATCAGGCGCATCGGGCCAAACACGGTTTCTATGGCGCGCTCGGCGCTACGTTCAATCAGTGTTTCATGCGCGGCGCGGTAGTGAATCAGATCGGCAATGGTGCCGATTTTAATATCATGCTCAGCCGCGACCTGCATCAGGTCTGGCAGGCGCGCCATTTCACCGTCGTCCTTCAAAATTTCGCAAATGACGCTGGCAGGTTCGCATCCGGCTAGTTGCGCCAGATCGCAGCCTGCTTCGGTGTGTCCGGCGCGCACCAGCACGCCGCCATTCATGGCCGATAGCGGGAAAATATGGCCAGGGCTGACCAAGCTGCGGGCATTGGCCTGTTTGGCGATCGCCGCGCGTATGGTCGTGGCGCGGTCTGCGGCAGAAATGCCGGTGGTAACACCTTCGGCAGCTTCAATCGAAACCGTGAAGTTGGTGCCGAGGCGGGTGCCGTTTTTTTGCACCATGGGGGGCAAGTCTAATTGGCGGCAGCGCTGCTCGGTCAGGGTCAGGCAGATCAGGCCACGGCCAAATTTGGCCATGAAATTAATATGTTCTGCGGTGACAAACTCTGCTGCAATGACAAAGTCACCTTCGTTTTCACGGTGTTCGTCATCGACCAGGATGACCATTTTTCCGGCACGGATATCGGCAATAATGGCTTCAATAGGGCTAATTTGCGCCGACATTATTCTTGCTCCCAGGCTTGCATGCGCTCGACATAGCGTGCAATTAAATCGATTTCAAGGTTCACCGGGTCTCCAGCCTTGGCATATTGCATCATGGTGTGCTGCATGGTGTGCGGGATCAGGTTAATACTCACTTCGTCCTGACTGATCTCGTTCACCGTCAGGCTGATGCCGTTGACGCACAAGGAGCCTTTTTTCGCGACGTATTTGCTGATGGCGTGCGGCGCACGGATCTTGAGTAGCCAGCACTCGCCGACTTCTTGCAGGGTAGTGATGGTGCCGATACCATCGACATGGCCGGTGACCAGGTGGCCACCGAGGCGGTCGGCTAGGCGCAAGGCTTTTTCCAGGTTGACCGGGCCTGGTTGACCCAGCCCGGTGGTCACGTCCAGCGTGACTTTGGAGACCATGACTTGGAAACTATGCGTATCGAATTCAGTGACGGTCAGGCAGACGCCGTTGACCGCAATGCTATCGCCCAGTTGCACATCTTGCATTCCCAGTTCCGCGGCTTCGATGCGGAGTGCGCAATCTTCACCATGAGGAACCACTTCGGCTATCCGGCCGACGGTTTGAATAATCCCAGTAAACATGGTGTGATTTTATCAGTGCTGCATGCTAAAGTAATCACATTCCATCAACATTTTTCAATCGTATTGGTCTGGAGATTTTTGTGCGCCTGGATGATTTGGAAGAAAGCCAGCATGTCGAAGACAGTCGGGGCCGCGGCATGGTCGGTGGTCGTAGCATCGGCTTAGGCACGATTGCCATTGCTTTGGTGGCGATGTATTTTGGTGTAGACCCCAATGTGGTATTGAATATTGCCCAGCAAGTGCAACCGGCGGCCGAGTCACAAGCCGTGCCCGCCGATAGTAATGACCCCAAAGTCAAGTTTGTGTCTCGCGTGCTATGGAGCACCGAGCAAGTATGGCAAAGCGCGTTTTCAGCGGCAGGCCAGCAATATACGGCGCCACATCTGGAGATTTTCAGTGGCGCCACGCAAACCGCTTGTGGACAAGGGCAGGCGGCCATGGGCCCGTTTTATTGTCCGGCGGACCAAAAAGTGTATATCGATTTAAGTTTTTACCAGGAGCTGCAAGAACGCTTTAAAGCGCCCGGGGATTTTGCCCAGGCCTATGTGATTGCGCACGAGGTCGGGCATCACGTGCAAAACTTGCTGGGCACCTCGGCAAAAGTACAGCAAGCCCGGCAACAGGCGCGCTCAGAGGCTGCGGCTAATGCCTATTCGGTGCGCCTGGAGTTACAGGCTGACTGTTATGCAGGCGTGTGGGCACATCATGCAGATCAGCAGTTCCGCATTCTGGAAACCGGCGATATAGAAGAAGCGTTGCGCGCCGCGACCGCGATTGGTGATGACGCTCTGCAAAAACAGGCGCAAGGCTATGTGGTCCCGGACAGCTTTACCCATGGTAGCTCTGAGCAGCGCGTCCAGTGGTTCAAGCAAGGCTTGCAATCTGGCCAGGTCAATGATTGCAATACATTTAAAGAGGCTGTTTAAGCAGTAGATATCAGGCATGACACAAGAAAAAGTAGTCGATCAGGATCAGCATTTAATTGAAACCACCGTTTCCAGCGCCATCATGGCGCAGGGCAACATGCTCACCGTACGTTATGACGAGGCCCGCTTACCGAATGGTGTGATTAGTGGCCGCGAATATGTAATCCACCCTGGCGCTGTGGTGGTGGTTGCGCTGACGCCCGCAGGCGAAGTCGTGCTGGAGCGCCAATTCCGCTACCCGCTCAAACAGGTGTTTATTGAGTTGCCTGCAGGCAAGATTGACCCCGGCGAGCCAGTGTTGACCACTGGCCAGCGTGAATTACTCGAAGAAACCGGTTACACCGCGCAAAGCTGGGTCAAATTGGGCGTGCAACATCCTTGTATTGGCTACTCCAATGAGGTGATTCATATTTATTTAGCCACTGGTTTGTCACTGGGTGCGCACGCCAGGGATATCGACGAAGCGATGGACGTGTTTGTGTGGCCGTTTGAACGTGTGATGCAAGCCATAGAAGCTGGTGACATTACCGACAGCAAAACCATGTCGGCCATGTTGTTGGCTGAGCGCTATTTGCGTCTACATCCGCAAACGGAGAGCTTGGTGTAAGTATGCGCATATTGCAAATCGGTTGCGGCGGGTTGGGAACATTGATTGCTCAGGCTGCCCTGTCAGAAGGCCATGATCTGACTATTTTGCGCCGCTCTCAATTGCCGGTGCCCGAGGGCGCGCAAGCGCTCTATCTGGATGTGGTGGCTGAAGAAAATCTGCCAGCGCTCACCGCTTTGCAGCCGGAAATCCTGCTGTATTGTCTGGCGCCTGTTGAGGGGCAAAACTATCAGCAGACATATGTGGAAGGTTTGCGCCATGTGCTGGCAAATGTGTCTTTGGCGGCATTGAAGCACGTTTTTTTTATTTCCAGCACGGGTGTCTATGGTGAGGATCAGGGCGGTTGGATAGACGATGACAGCCCAGCCCTCCCGGCGGACGAGGGTGGGCGTATGTTGCTGGAGGCTGAACAGTTGTTGGCATTGTTGCCGTGTGGACACACCGCCCTGCGGGTATCGGGGATTTATGGCCCGCAGCGGCTTTATTTGTTGCGTTTGCTACAAAACAGCGCGCGCTGGCCGACGCATGTGCATTGGACCAATCGCATGCATGAGCAGGATGTCGCCGCTGCCGTGGTGCATTTATATCAGCAAATAATGGATGGTGTTGCGTTACCAACACATTGTATTTTGAGCGATGGCGTCCCAGCTATGCAGCATGAGGTGTTACAGTGGCTGGCGGCTCAGCAGCAATTACCCGCGCCACCAACGCCGCCATTGCATCCGCAATCTGGCAAGCGCATCCGCAACCACTTTTTACTAAACACAGGATTCAAGCCGCAATTTGCTGATTATCAGGCGGGCTATGCATCTATTTTATCCGGCCTGAAGTAATGTCTATGACTAACGTAAAAACAAAACGCAAGTGGCCATCAATATACGGTGGATTACTCGTCTCAGGGCTCGTTCTATCGGGGCATTTGAGTAGCGCAGAAGATGCCGACGGCTTCCCGCTTTGGGTGGCTGCCATGCGCCAGGAGGCGCTGGCGCAGCATGTGGCACCCGAAGCGGTGGATGCGACGCTGAATCAGGTGACTTTTTTACCGCGCTTAATTGAACTAGACCGCAAACAGCCAGAATTCGTCACTAGCTTTTCGGCCTATGTCAACCGCCGCATCAGCCCGCGTGTGGTGGCCAAAGGCAAGCAGATGGCGCAAGATTACCAAGGCGTGCTCTACGTCGTTGAGGAGTTGTATCAGGTGCCGCGGGAGGTGTTGGTGGCTTTTTGGGGGCTGGAAACCAATTTTGGCGGTTTTATGGGCGATATTCCATTAGCTTCTGCATTGGCTACGCTTTCTTATGAAGGGCGTCGGGCTGAGTTTTTTAAACGCGAATTGTTGAACCTGATGCGCGTGGTCGAGCGCGAGCAGCGCTATGATAGCCCGGTGGTTGGCTCTTGGGCAGGCGCCACTGGACATATGCAGTTTATGCCATCGACCTTATTAAAGTATGGCGTGGATGCTGATGCCGACGGCAAAATCGATATCTGGACTTCTTACCCGGATGTGTTTAGTTCAGCCGCCAATTATCTGTCACAAGCTGGTTGGCAACCTGGCAAGCCGATCAGTATCCAGGTGGCGTTGCCGGCCGGGTTTGATTACAGCCAGGCGCAATGGCAACTGAATAAGCCGGTCAGTGAGTGGGTGAAAGCCGGCGTGGCGGGCGTGCCTGATGGTGCGTTGAGTTTGCCGCAAGCTGCCATTTTGCTACCGCAAGGCTATGACGGCCCGGCGTATATGGTGTTCCCCAACTTTGACGTGATTATGCAGTGGAACCGCTCTATCAATTATGCGCTGAGTGTCAGTTTGCTCAGCCAGCAATTGCGCCAGGAGACGTATACGCTGATGATGCCGCCTGAGCCACCTGCGCTGAGCTATCAGCAGATGTGGTCTCTGCAGGAGTCGCTGAATGCGAAGGGCTTTGATTGTGGCACGCCGGATGGCTTTCCGGGTCCGAAAACGCAAGCGGCGATTCGTCGCTATCAGGCCAGCAAGGGCTTGCCACAAGATGGCTACGCCGGGGCCGAGGTATTTAACCGCCTCACGGCACAAGTGCAATTGGCGCAATAACTACACACTTTAATTGTTTCGTTAACGGCTTTTAAACCAGCCCGTCACACTGACACGTGGCAGGCTGGTCGGCAATACTTCATGCCAGAATCTGGCGGATAAAAACAACACTAGCCTGCCCGTGGTCGGCAATATGTCAATGTGTCTGGCATTGGCTGCTGGCGTCTGATGATGTTCATCTAGATATAAGCGCAACGCACCGCCCGCTGCCGCAGGCCAGTCATCATTTAAATACATAATGGAGGTGAGCATTCTGGCGCCTGGCGCTGTCTGCTCGCGGTGTTGGCGAAACAGGTCTATGTGCGTGGCATAACCAGATGCACCCGCCGGATAGATCGCAAAATGGGTTTCAAAGCTATCCAGCCCCATCATCAGTTGCCGATTGGCGGCTTGTTGCACTTGAGCCATGAGTGCGAGGTAGTCCTGAATGGCTGGATGCGGGTCATTGGCCTCTAGCCAGGCAATCTGGTCGCCACGCAACTTGGGGTTGCTGATGGCTGACTGGCTGGTGCCCGCCTGGTGCATGAATCCTTGCTGTTGCTGCTCAAGCGCGAGGGTGCGCAGGCTTTGCGTCAAACTGGCGGGTAAACACTGGTCGATCACGCAATACTGCTGTTCGGCCAGGGTGTCGATGATGTTTTCTAGCATGCGCTCAGTGAACATGGCAGGGCGGCAGGTGGTACTTGTCATGCGCATATTATAAGCGCGATGCCATTGCTTAACCGATTGCTTTCGGATAGAATGCGCAACCTTATTGATTGATAGCTCAATGCTGTTAATGCAATAGTCGCGTAGCTCAGCTGGTTAGAGCACCACCTTGACATGGTGGGGGTCGATGGTTCGAGTCCATTCGCGACTACCAAGTTTTAAAAAGCCACTAGGATTTCTGGTGGCTTTTTGCTTTTTTAAGTTGCGCACAACCATCGCGGTGATGCCGAGGCGGTGGGATCTGTCATCGGTTTGTGATTGCGGAATTTTCGTGCGCTGTGAGATAATCGAGGTTTGACCAAAAGCAGGCGCCATGTGCTTGTTTTATTTGGTTGTTTAATGTTTGTAGAGAGAGAGTCATGCCTGTAATCCGCTTGCCTGATGGGTCATCCAGAAGTTTTGAACAGCCGGTGACCGTGGCCGATGTTGCGATGAATATTGGCGCTGGTCTGGCGAAAGCCGCACTGGCGGGTAAGGTCACGTACACAGGTCAGGAAGCTAAACTGGTCGATACCAGTCATCTGATTGAGCAGGATGTAGACCTCGCCATCATTACCGATAAGAACGATGAAGGCCTGGAAGTGATTCGTCACTCGACTGCCCACTTGCTGGCTTATGCGGTGAAAGAGTTGTTCCCGGATGCGCAAGTGACCATCGGCCCGGTCATTGATAATGGCTTTTACTATGACTTTAGCTACAAGCGTCCGTTTACGCCGGACGACCTGGCAGCCATTGAAAAGAAAATGGCTGAGCTGGCGAAAAAAGACGAAAAAGTCGAGCGCAAGGTGTTGCCGCGCGATGAAGCGGTGGCTTACTTCAAAAGCATTAACGAGCATTACAAGGCTGAGATTATTGCCAGTATTCCGAGCAATGAAGACGTGTCTTTATATTCTGAAGGCAACTTCACGGATTTGTGCCGTGGTCCTCATGTGCCAAATACCGGTAAGCTCAAAGCGTTTAAACTTATGAAGCTGGCGGGCGCCTACTGGCGCGGCGACAGCAATAACGAAATGTTGCAACGCGTGTATGGCACTGCCTGGCGCAATAAAGATGAGTTGGAAGCGTACTTGCACATGCTGGAAGAGGCTGAAAAGCGCGACCACCGCAAACTCGGCAAGCAACTCGATTTTTACCACATGCAAGAAGATGCACCTGGCATGGTGTTCTGGCATCCGCGTGGCTGGGTGATCTGGCAAGAGGTTGAGCAGTACATGCGTGCCAAATTTAAAGAGTACGATTATCAGGAAGTGCGCACACCGACGGTGCTCGATAAAACCCTGTGGGAAAAATCTGGCCATTGGCAAAACTACCGTGACAATATGTTTGTCACCCAGTCGGAAAGCCGCGATTATGCCGTCAAGCCGATGAACTGCCCTGGCCATATCCAGATTTTTAATAGCAGCCTGCACAGCTATCGCGATTTGCCATTACGTTTGGCCGAGTTTGGTTCTTGTCACCGTAACGAGCCGTCTGGCTCTTTGCATGGCTTGATGCGCGTGCGTGGGTTTACCCAGGATGATGCCCATATTTTCTGTATGGAATCACAGGTCGAGGCTGAAGTCGCTGACTTTATCAAGATGCTGTATGAAGTCTACAAAGACTTTGGGTTTGATGATGTCATCGTCAAGTTGTCTACCCGCCCAGAGAAGCGCGTTGGTACAGAAGAAGCCTGGGATATGGCGGAAACTGCCTTGGCTAATGCCATTAAAGCCAATGGCCTGGAGTTTGAATATCAGCCAGGCGAGGGCGCATTTTACGGCCCGAAAATTGAATTTACGCTGAAAGACTCGCTGGGTCGGATGTGGCAGTGCGGCACGATCCAACTCGATCCTAACCTGCCTGAGCGCCTGGGCGCAGAGTATGTGGCTGAAGACAATACCCGTCAGCGCCCGATTATGTTGCACCGCGCCATTGTTGGCTCCATGGAGCGTTTCCTGGGCATTTTGATCGAAAACTTTGCGGGTGCAATGCCGGTCTGGCTGTCGCCAGTACAGGTCATGGTGCTGAATATTTCTGATGGTCAAGCTGATTATGTGCGCCAAGTGGTTGAAAAATTGAAGAAAAATGGCATTCGATGCGATTTTGACTTGAGAAATGAGAAGATTACCTATAAAATACGAGAACATAGTTTGCAAAAGTTGCCGTACCTGATTGTGGTGGGCGACAAAGAAATGCAAAATGGTCATGTGGCCGTACGTACCAGAAAAGGTGAAGATCTGGGTGTGATGTCGGTAGAAGCGTTTGTAGCGCACATACAGCAAGACATCCAAAACCGGGTCTAATTTCGGGTATTCGTGCGGCTTTGTTTATTGTTAGGGGATTGTTATAGCTCAAGATAAAGATACACGCATCAATGGCGACATTACAGCGCCACAAGTGCGTTTAGTGGGTGTTGATGGCGAACCGTTAGGTGTAATGACTCTGAGAGAGGCCTTTGCCAAAGCGGAAGAAGCTGATATTGATATTGTTGAAATTGCACCAAATGCTGCACCACCCGTGTGCCGTTTGATGGATTATGGCAAATTCAAATACGCTGAGAGCAAGCGTATGCACGAGCAAAAACTAAAGCAAAAACAAGTGCAAATTAAAGAGGTCAAATTTAGACCTGGCACTGATGACGGCGATTACAATATTAAATTACGTAACATCATCCGCTTTTTAGGTGATGGCGATAAAGCAAAAATTACTTTGCGCTTCCGTGGTCGCGAAATTACGCACCAGGAATTCGGCCTGGCGCTGTTAAAGCGTCTGGAGGCAGATTTAACAGAACATGCGTTGGTTGAGCAATATCCAAAAATGGAAGGCCGCCAAATGGTGATGGTGCTGGCACCAGCTAAAAAAGTTGTGCCAGTGTCAAAAAAGGCTGATAAGTCAGCGCCAGAAGCAGAATAAATCAAGCAGTAAACAGTTTTTTGGAGTAATACGGCTAAATTGGCTGCCTAGTTACTCTTTATTCAACCTCTAAGGAGATAAAAATGCCAAAGATGAAAACAAAGAGCAGCGCCAAAAAGCGCTTTAAGTTCTTGGGTAACGGTAAAGTGAAGCGTACACACTCTCACTTGCGCCATATCCTGACTAAAAAAACCACCAAGCAAAAACGTAAGCTGCGCGGTACTTCTATTATTTCTGCGACTGACGTGAAACGCGTCCGCGCAATGATGCCAACACAATAAGGAGACCGACATGCCTAGAGTTAAACGTGGTGTCGTCGCACGCGCAAGACATAAAAAAGTTTTAAATGCTGCTAAAGGTTACCGTGGTCGTCGTAAGAACGTCTACCGTGTTGCCAAACAGGCGGTAATGAAAGCCGGTCAATACGCATACCGTGACCGTCGTCAGAAAAAACGTCAATTCCGTACCTTGTGGATTGCCCGTATCAACGCGGCAGCCCGTGAAGCTGGTTTGACATACAGCCGTTTCATGAATGGCCTGAAAAAATCTGCGGTTGAAGTTGACCGTAAAGTACTGGCTGATCTGGCCGTGTTCGACAAAGCTGCTTTTGCTAAATTCGTAGAATTGGCTAAAACAGGTTTAAGCGCCTAATCAGACCTACCAAAAAAAGAGGCTGCGGCCTCTTTTTTTATTTTAATGTTACTTAAAACTTGAAGAATACGCACGATGGCTGATCTCAATCACTTAATCGCAGAAGCGGCACAAGACTTCGCGGCTTGTCATGATGTTCCTGCACTAGAAAATGCCAAGGCCAAATACCTGGGCAAATCTGGCGCGCTGACCGAGGCCTTGAAAGGGCTGGGTAAATTGACGGCTGAAGAGCGTCCTGCAGCTGGCGCGGCGATTAATGTGGTTAAACAAGCCGTTGAGCAGGCCTTGAATGAGCGCCGTGACAGTATTTTGGCCGCCGCTCAGGCCAAACAACTGGCCAGTGAAACGATTGATGTGACTTTGCCCGCCCGTGCACAATCTGCCGGTGGCTTGCATCCGGTGACACTGACCTTGCGCCGTGTAGAAGAGCTGTTTCACTCGATTGGGTTCAGTGTGGCGGATGGCCCTGAAATCGAAACCGATTTTTATAATTTCACCGCGCTGAATATTCCTGATAACCATCCGGCGCGTGCCATGCACGATACCTTTTACATTGATAGCGGTAATGACAGCATGGAGCACGTCTTGCGTACGCATACCTCGCCAGTGCAAGTGCATTACATGGAAAACAATACGCCGCCGTTGAAGATTATTGCGCCAGGTCGCGTCTACCGTGTTGACTCCGATGCAACACACTCGCCGATGTTTCACCAAGTGGAAGGCTTGTGGGTAGACGAGCAAATCAGCTTTGCTAATCTCAAAGGCGTAGTGCAGGACTTCTTGCAAAAGTTTTTCGAGCGTGATGATCTCACTGTGCGTTTCCGCCCATCATTCTTTCCATTTACTGAGCCATCGGCCGAGATGGACATGAGCTGGAACGGTGGCTGGTTGGAAATTGGCGGCTGTGGCATGGTGCACCCGGAGGTGCTCAAACACGTCAATATCGACAGCGAAAAATACCGTGGCTTTGCCTTTGGTTTGGGCGTAGAGCGCCTGGCCATGTTGCGCTACGGCGTCAATGATCTGCGTCATTTCTTTAATAATGACCTGCGTTTTTTGCAGCAATTTATTAAATAATTCCATCGCCAGCTCACTTTAAATACCGAATTAATACAGGGTTAGACACATATGCAGTTCTCCGAACAATGGTTACGTTCCATGGTGAATCCATCGCTGGATACCGCGCAACTTGGTCACGCATTGACCATGGCCGGTCTGGAAGTGGAAGAGTTAAGCCCGGTCGCGCCGGCGTTTAGCCATGTCGTAGTCGCTGAGATTATGGAAGCCGCTAAACACCCGGACGCAGACCGTTTGCAAGTGTGTAAAGTGAACGTCGGCGAAGAGATTTTGCAAATTGTCTGCGGTGCCTCGAATGCACGCGTGGGAATCAAAATACCCTGTGCCCTGGTAGGCGCTGAGCTGCCTGGCATTCAAATCAAACAAGCCAAAGTGCGTGGTGTAGAGTCTTTTGGTATGTTGTGTTCTGCCAAAGAGCTGGGCATTGCGACCGAAGCCAATGGGATTCTGGAATTGCCAGCAGATGCACCGGTTGGCCAGGATATCCGCGAATACCTGGACTTGAATGACAGCACCTATACCTTAAAACTAACACCTAACCGTGCCGACTGTTTAAGCATTCTAGGCATCGCCCGCGATGTAGTAGCGATGACAGGTGCACCAATCACGACGCCTGAGATGACAACTGCGACGATTGGTAGCAACCTGACCAAAGCTGTGACTCTCAGTGCGGCAGAGGCTTGCCCTGCTTATTATGGCCGTGTTGTTGAAGGCGTGAATGCCCAGGCCAAAACCCCTGACTGGATGGTGCGCCGTTTAGAGCGTAGCGGCATCCGTAGCATCAGTGCGCTGGTGGATATTACCAACTATGTGCTGCTTGAACTGGGCCAGCCTATGCATGCGTTTGACCATGCGCTTTTACAAGGCGATGTGGCCGTCCGTTTCGCCAGCGCTGGTGAAAAACTGGCCTTGCTCAATGACACAGAAGTGACTTTAAAAGCGGATGATCTGGTGATTGCCGATGGCCATGGACCGGTTGCCTTGGCTGGCGTGATGGGCGGTAAACCGACTTCTGTCACCGATGCGACACAAGCCATCTTCTTAGAAAGCGCTTTCTTTACACCAGACGTCATGGCAGGCAAAGCGCGTCGTTTGGGCTTGAGCACAGACTCTTCTTACCGTTTTGAGCGCGGTGTGGATTTCGGCAATACCTTGAATGCCTTGGAGCGGGCGACGGCATTGGTGCTGGAGATTTGTGGTGGTCAGGCTGGTGCGGTGACCGCGGTGACTGCTCAACTGCCTGTGCGCAAGCAAGTCACGTTGCGTCATGCTTATCTGCTGTCGATTCTGGGCATAGACGTTAGCCTGGCGCAAGTGGGTCAGTTACTGACGCAATTGGGATTTGTGTATACCGAAGCTAACGGTGTGTTTAATGTTAGTGCGCCTAGCTTCCGCTTTGATATTGCGCGTGAAGAAGACCTGATTGAGGAAGTGGCCCGTTTGCATGGCTATGAGCATATCCCAGCGCTCACACCAGTCGCTTCGCAAGGCATGCTGGTGGCGCCTGAGGCCACACGTAGCAAGCACTGGTTGCGCGATGTGATGGTGAACCATGGTTATCAAGAAGTAGTGACTTACAGCTTTGTTGATGCGAACTGGGAGCGTGATTTATACGGCAATAGCCAGCCGATTGCGCTGAAAAATCCAATTGCCAGCAACTTGAGCGTGATGCGCTCTGGCTTGTGGGGCGGACTGCTGGACGCGCTGGATTACAACCTCAAGCGCCAACAAACACGTGCCATGCTGTTTGAATTGGGCGCCCGTTATGAGAAGGGGGCGCAAGGCTTTGTTGAAACATTGACCCTGTCTGGCCTCGTTTATGGCGGCGTGTTGCCTGAGCAATGGGCGGTTGAAACGCGCGCTTTTGATTTTTACGATGCCAAAGCACATGTGGAGGCGTTATTCGCGCAACCGGTGCGGTTTGCCGTCGAACAACATCCCGCTTTGCATCCAGGCCAGTCAGCTCGCATTTACCTGGGCGACAAAGCCGTTGGCTGGCTGGGTAAATTGCATCCGCAATGGCAGCAGCAATATGGTCTCACCAGCGCTTGTTACCTGTTTGAGCTGGATGCCGATGCGGGACTCGCCACCCAAGTGCCTGCGTATAACGAAGTCAGCAAATTCTTGCCGGTTCGTCGCGATTTAGCCATGGTCGTCGACCAAACTGTCTCGGCACAGGACATGATTGATGCCATTATTTCTGAGCAAATTCCACAGTTGCAAACGGTGAAATTGTTCGATGTTTATCATGGTAAAGGTGTGCCCGAAAACAAAAAAAGCCTTGCATTTCTTGTACTTATGCAAGATACTTGCAAGACAATGGTCGATGAGGAAGTGGATACCATCGTGGCACGAATCCTCAACAACTGGTCATCCAAATTTGCTGCGTCACTGAGATGATTCCCTGGAATCATCATTGCTTGGCGCCAAGCACAAACAGTTGATACAACACAAGCATCTCGCATAATAAGAAGGTTCAGGGGATCGTTAATGACACTCACAAAAGCTGACTTGGCCGATTTGTTGTTTGAACAAGTCGGGCTGAACAAGCGTGAAGCCAAAGACATGGTAGAAGCGTTTTTTGAAGAAGTTCGCAACGCGCTCGAGCAGGGTGATAGCGTCAAGCTGTCCGGTTTCGGTAACTTCGAGTTGCGTACAAAATCCGAGCGCCCTGGCCGTAATCCAAAAACTGGCGAAGAAATTCCAATCTCTGCACGCCGTGTCGTGACTTTTCACGCCAGCCAAAAATTAAAATTACGCGTAGAAGAACACTACGCCGAACAACCATTACAAGCACAAGCCTAATCTGACTCCTAAACATGGTAGAAACGCAAAAAGTCACGTTGCCGCCTATCCCTGCCAAACGCTATTTCACCATCGGTGAGGTGAGTGAGTTGTGCGGGGTCAAGCCGCATGTGCTGCGTTACTGGGAGCAAGAGTTCACTCAGCTGAAACCGGTCAAGCGTCGTGGCAATCGTCGCTACTACCAGCATCACGAAGTGCTCTTGATTCGTAAAATCCGCGAACTGCTGTATGAGCAAGGCTTCACCATCAGTGGTGCGCGTAACCGCTTGGATGGTGTAGAGGAAAAAGCAGATAAATTGCGGGCTAGCAACGACATTGCCAGCCCTGTTGCTACGAATACGCAATCTTTGATTGCCCAAGAAACTAAATTACCTGTCGTGGATGTCGCCGCGCTCAGAGAGCAAATTCAACAGGTATTACAACTGCTAAAAGCCCCAGCCTAAACCGTCTGGCGCACTTATAAAACCGCATATTCTGCTTAGCGAATATGCGGTTTTGTTTTATAATACAGCCTTCTTTTCGAGCAGGTTCCTGTTCGATTCTAACGTCGGGGCGTAGCGCAGCCTGGTAGCGCACTTGCATGGGGTGCAAGGGGTCGTGTGTTCGAATCACACCGTTCCGACCAAAATCTAATCTAATACAATCCATAAGTAGCCTTAAAACAGGTATTTAAGCGATTTATGTGTCTATGCACATCCAAAGAAGTCTTAAGGCCTAAAGCTAGAGTATTGAAGGAAATGGCAGGGCAACAATGCTTGAAATGATGAATGCAAAGGTGTTGAGCACTAGCCAGCGGGTAAACCTTGGTAGCTCGATGTTATTGCCTTCAAGCAAACGATTACCCCACTGTAAAGCGAAGTAGTAGGCGAGTAGAGAAACAACTATACCTGCGATGAGCATCATTAGATTTTAACACCGTCACTGATGTGGATCATGCGTAAAAGCCATAGAAAAGAGTCTGTCAACACTCAATTTTAGGGGTCACCAACGTGATTAAGGGTGTAGCTTTAAAAGCTGGGCCCTCATCATATTGTCGGTTTAAATCGTCATGTCAGGCGCAATTGCCGCAGCGATCTGCTGTTGATTGCTGATGGTGCCGATATGGCGTGCCAATGCTTCGCTCAGGGGCATGGGGCGGTTTAAATAGAAACCCTGGGCAAAAGCGACGCCCATGTCTTTCAGGCAGTCTAGTGTGGCTTCATCTTCTACGTATTCGGCAATGGTCTGGATTTCCATCGATTGCGCGACGCTTTGAATGGCTTGGGCCATTGCCAGGTCCACTTTGTTGCTGGTGATATCTTTGACGTAAGCACCGTCCATTTTGAGGAAGTTGACCGGCAGGTGTTTGAGGTAGCTGAAAGAAGACATGCCGCTGCCAAAGTCATCTAGCATGAAACGAGTGCCCATTTTTTGCAGCTCTGTAATCAATTTAATGGTGTTATCGATGTTGATGATGGCTGACGTTTCTGTGACTTCAAAACAGACATGGCTGGGCGAGATGTCGTACGTGTCAAAACAGTTTTGAATGTAGGGCAGCAGTTGGGCGTCACCTAAAGACGTGCCAGACAGATTAATGCTGACAATAAAAGGGGTGACGCTAGACTGCATTTTAAACAGCGGTTGCAGGGCCATAAATGCGTGCTGGATGACCCAGCGATCAATCTTGGTCATCAAGTGATAACGCTCTGCCGAGGGCAGGAATTCTGCCGGGGGAATGATGCCGCCGTGTTCGTCGCGTTTGCGGATCAAAATCTCGTAGAAGGGCGGTAATTCTTTTTGTTGCAGCGGGAAAATGCCCTGGCAGTAGAGAACAAACTCGTTGTGCTCGATGGCTTCATTGATGCGCAACACCCATTCCATTTCAACATGGCGTTTGAGTAACACGTCATCTTCTGGGTGAAACAGGTGAATCTGGTTACGGCCATTATCTTTCGCCACATAGCAGGCAGCGTCGGCATGGCGCGTAATCTCACCTACGTCTTTGAGGGTAGTGGTGATTTCGACAATGCCGATACTGATGCCGGTTTGGAACAAGCGACCCTCATGCATAAAGCGGAAGGTTTCTACCATTTGCCGCAGTTGCGCGGCAATTTCAATGGCTTTTTCAACCTGGCAATAGCTGAGCAACAGGCCAAACTCGTCGCCGCCCAAGCGGGCAAAGGTGTCCTCAGCGCGTATGCGCTGGCTTAAGATCATGCTGATCTGACGCAACATTTCGTCGCCAGCCAAATGGCCGCAGGTATCATTAATGACGCGGAACTGGTCAAGATCCATGTAGCAGAACACGTGGTTTGCACGGTGTTGTTTGACATCTTGCAGCGCTTGTTGCAGGCGTCTTTCCAGCTCTTGGCGATTGACCAGTCCAGTGAGGGCGTCGTGACGCGCCTGGTAACGCAGCTGGGCTTGCGCATCTTGAATGCGGTGACGCATGTCAGCTTCGACATGCTGCATGTCTCTGGAAATCTGATTAATGGTGGTTTGTAGGGATTTGATTTCAGGCAAGGAATTTTTACCTTGGCTGACTTGTTGGCTGCCGATGACAAAGCGTTTGAGCGCAGAAGTCATGTCGCGAATCGGCTGGCTAATCGAGCGACTCACCCAGCTCACCAAAATAGAGCACAAGATAAGCGCTAGCGTAATGTAGCCGACATTTTTGATAAAGGCCTGGCGATGGTCTTCGATCAGCGAAGCTTTATCGATAGCGACAAACACATAGCCCAGCAAACGATGGGCAGGTTCGGTAGAGAGCACTTTCACCATGGTGATGTCATGTGTGCTTTGCTGCATAACGATGGTGTCTTGTTGCGGCAGTGTTTCGCTGATATTGAAAGAGGTGCCAAGATTGGCGATGGCATGATTATCTGCATCGGCAATAATCAGCGATAGATAAGGTTCACGATTCAGTTGGCTGGCTTTGAGCAGGCGCTCGATATAGTCCTGGCCGTGGAGGTCGGTTTGGTTGTGTATCACCGCAGACAAGAATTTTGCGGTGGTTAAGGCATGCTGGCTGAGTTTGTCTTCTTCGCGTTGCAGTTGTTCTTTAAAGTCAAATAACAACAGAATGCAAGATAACGCGAATACTGGCCCGATGACTAAAAGCAATAATCTGGACTGGATACTTAAATTTTGGAAAAAATGCATGGATTCCAGAGGGTCTGTTTAAATTAAAGCAGCAGGCGCATACAGAAGCAGGCTGAATAGCCATTGAGTTCGATTCATGACATCCCCCTGAATTTCGTGTATAAGTCGCAATGATTATAACAGTAACAATTTTTCCGGTTTGTAGCTTAGATGCGGCAACTTGTTAAGTTTTATTATCACCAAACTAGTGTATTTGTTTTCTCATGATACAGCAAATTTATATCACAGATTATTTGTCTGATGCCGCTGCTCACCCCGTTGAGATGGTTCAGTCACTGGTTGCGCAATGTCCTGCGTTGTTAAATGCACAGTGGACGGTCAGCCCGTTGCCGCCGCTCAAAACCTTGCTGCGTGCGTTACGCGTGCATGAGGAGGCAGGGCCTGATTTTTCTGTAGCGACGCTACTCTCTGCCCGACAGGCTTGGCCAGGTGCGCGCCCTGCATTTTGTCTGTTGCCGGTGCATCTTGGTATGCGGCGTGATACGTTTAGTTTGCAGGCAGTGACTCCTTTGGCAGCAAACACCTATGCAAGCCTGACAGAACGTTTGCAAACACATTTTGCTGATGATTTTGTCATTCATGCTGATAGCAGCCAGCGTTTTTGGTGGGTTCAGCCTTTGCGTGATATGCAGGCGCAATGTAAGTGGCCACAAGATTGTTTGTATCAGCAGGCCTTTCAATGGCAGCCGCAAGGTGCCGATGCTGCCGTGATTAGACAATGGACGAACGAAATACAAATGCTAATCCATCAGGCCGCCCATGGCACAGAGGTGGCAGATTGGCCAGCTGCGCTGAATAGTTTATGGTTTGCCAGTGTGGGCGAGATGCCGACCTGGCAAGCGTCTGCCCCTGTGATTGCTGGGCAAGGCGAGATTGTTGCCGCCTTGCAGGCTTGTGCGTTGCCCACGATTCGGTCAGCATCGATGGCCGCATTGATGGCAGATCAAGACGCCCGGCAAGCCGCATGGGTTGCAGATCAATGGCAAACCGTGGATTGGCCTATGCTATCTAACGCTTTGCAAACAGGCCGCCAGAGCACATTGAAACTGGTGTTGCCATTTGCCGAGCGTAGCATTGAGGTGCACTATAAAAAACAATTACGTTGGCAGTTTTGGCGCAAAGCGCCTCGCCTGGAAACCCTGTTGCAACAGCTTGAAACAACCCTGACGACCAGCGGCTAGCGCTGCTTGCGACCTACTTACCGCTCATACACCATGAAAATTAAACAACGCGTTTATTCCGAGGCCTCGTTTGCGGCCTTGCAGGCACAAGGCTTGCCACCTTTGTTAGCGAGATTGCTGGCCGCGAGGGCGGTGACTGCCGAGGACTGGCTGCGCCAGGAAATGCCGCATTTGCTTAAGCCGGAGGCCTTGACCGGTGCGGCCGAGATGGCAAGACTGCTGGCCGATGCAATCGCACAGCAAAAACGTATTTTGATCGTGGGCGATTACGATGCAGACGGCGCGACAGCCACCAGTGTGGCCATGCGTGGTTTGCGTATGATGGGGGCCGTCGTTGACTTTTTAGTGCCCAATCGTTTTGAATATGGCTACGGCCTGACACCCGAAATTGTGGCCCTGGCCGCGCAACAGCAACCAGAGGTGATTTTGACGGTGGATAACGGCATTGCCAGTATGGATGGCGTTGCCGCCGCCAAAGCACTCGGTTTGCAGGTGCTGATTACTGACCACCATTTGCCCGCCGAGCAAACCCCTGCTGCAGACTGTATCGTTAACCCTAATCAGCGTGGCTGTGGTTTCCCGAGCAAGCATCTGGCTGGGGTAGGGGTGATGTTTTATGTGTTGATTGCATTGCGTGCCGAGCTCAAACAGCGCGGGCACTTGCTTGATGAGACTGTGCATCTGGGCAGTCTGTTAGACCTGGTGGCTTTAGGCACAGTGGCTGACCTGGTGAAACTGGATGCCAATAACCGTATCCTGGTCAGGCAAGGCCTGAAGCGTATTCGCCAAGGGCAGGCTAGCCCGGGCATTCTGGCGATTCTTAAACTGGCTGGGCGCGATGCCTCGCAGGTCAATGCGCAGGATTTAGGCTTTTACGTTGGGCCGCGTCTCAATGCCGCAGGCCGGTTAGATGACATGACCATAGGCATTCGTTGCCTGTTGGCAGACACGCCGCAGGAGGCGATGCAGTATGCGCAGAAACTGCATGTACTCAATGCAGAGCGCAAGCAGATTGAAGCTGAAATGCAGTGGGATGCGATGGCAGATCTCACGCAGGATTTTCGTGATGACCAATATACGATCAGTGTGTTTCAGCCGGATTGGCACCAGGGCGTGATTGGCATCCTCGCCTCACGTATTAAAGAGCAATATCACCGGCCAGTGATCGCCTTTGCCGATGCTGGTGACGGCTTGATCAAGGGCTCTGGTCGTTCAATTGCCGGGTTGCATTTGCGCGATGCCCTGGACTTAGTCACCAAGCTGCAGCCCGATCTGATTATTAAGTTTGGTGGCCACGCCATGGCGGCGGGGCTCAGTATCCGCGCCGATGATTTTGCACGCTTTCAGCAAACGTTTGAGCAAGTGGTACAAAGCCTGATTGATGCCGAAACCTTGCAGGAAGTGCTGGAAACAGACGGTGCATTGGCCGCACAAGAAATGACCATGCACACCGCAGAAGCCATCGCCCAGCAAGTTTGGGGGCAGGGCTTTCCGCAGCCAGTGTTTTATGACAATTTTCAAGTGTTGCAGCAAAAGGTGTTAGGTGAAAAACACCTGAAATTGCGTCTGCAAAAACATCACCAGCAATTTGATGCGATTTATTTTCAGCATGCCGAATTTTTGCCTGAGCAGGTAGAAATTGCTTATGCCATGCAAGTGAATGAGTTTAACGGTGCGCGCAATTTGCAATTGCAGGTCGTGCATGCGGTGGTTTAAACAGGCGATTGTTTAATTGGTCGCAGATCAACGCTGGTGCACGCAGATAACACTGAAACACTTTTATTGCTGATGCATTTGCCTTGTGTCTGTATAGCCATCTTTTCTGCTCTAAATCTGCGTTCATCCGCATTTATCTGCGGTTAAGCAATCCTTTAGGGGCTTTGCGCTAAATCAGTTAAAATACAGCCTTCATTCAAGAGGTTAAGCATGGCGCGTCCATTTAAATCCCCCAAAGCGACTGCTGCGGCACGTCCACCCAAAGTGCAACCGGCAGCGACAACAGTGACGGTGGATGCTGACGGCACCGAAGTGGCTGCAACACAACGTTCTGGGCAGCGTTTGCACAAATTGCTGGCCTTGGCTGGTTTTGGCTCGCGTCGCGATATGGAAACGCTGATTGAGAGTGGCCGCATCACCATTAATGGCCAGGTTGCGCAAGTCGGTGCGGTGGTAGACGAACATGACATCGTCCGCTTGGATAGCCGTATTCTGCATTTGCCGTTTGAGGCAGAGCTGCCACAAATATTGCTTTACCATAAACCCGAAGGCGAGATCGTCAGCCAGGATGACCCGGAAGGCCGAGCCACCGTCTTTGATAAACTGCCACGTATCAAACAAGGTAAATGGCTGGCGATTGGCCGGCTGGATATGAATACCAGTGGCTTGTTGATTTTTACCAATTCTGGTGAGCTGGCAAACCGCTTTATGCATCCGCGTTATGAAGTTGAGCGTGAATATGCGGTGAGGATTCTGGGGGAGTTGACCGAGGACCAGATGGCGCAACTCAAAAACGGTATCGAGCTCGAAGATGGCCCGGCCAACTTTGAAAGCATCTTCCCGCAAGGCGGTGAAGGGGCCAATAAATGGTATCAGGTAGTGATTAAAGAAGGCCGTAACCGCGAAGTGCGTCGCCTGTTCGAGGCGTTTCATTTGCCCGTGAGCCGGTTGATGCGCGTGCGATTTGGCCCGATCAACCTGCCACCGCGCCTCAAGCGCGGCACCATGCTCAAGCTGGAGCAAAAGCAAGTGGTGGGTTTAATGGAGTGGGCGGGTCTGGAAGTGCCGCGTAAACCGCTCAAGCAACTCAGTCCACGCGAAAAAGACCGTGCTACGCGTGTGTTTGTGCCTAAAGTGCGTAAACAACGCCGTAGCTTGCTGGAAACCGCAAACGCGCCGACAGAGACTGAACGCCCAGCACGTCCGGCGCCTAAGCAATCACGCCGGATTCGCCAGGATGCTGATATTAAACAGGCTTCACGCGAGAACGCACGCGCCAATACTGGCGCAAAAAAGCGCAGCGACCGCAATCGCTAACCCGTTAAACTGGTGTGGTATCAAAAAAAAGCACTTCTGACCGAAGTGCTTTTTTAATAGATTGAAACGCTGCGCAGACAAGTTTGCCTGCCGATTTATTCGCTTTGCAAACCCGCTTCAACCAAATCTTCTTTGGTCAGCATAAACACAAATTGGTCGCCCGCACTGGTATCCAGCCAGGTAAAAGGCAGCTCTGGGTAGGCGTCATGCAAGGCATCGCGATTATGGCCGATTTCTACCACTAAGATACCGCCATCATTGAGGTATTCGCCCGCTTGTGTGAGTAAAGTGTGCGTGTGATCCAGCCCTGCCACACCACTGCCCAGTGCCAGTTGCGGCTCCTGGCGGTATTCCGCTGGTAGCTCTGCCATGCTGGGGGCATCTACATAAGGCGGGTTGCTGATAATCACATCGTATTTACGGCCTTTGAGCGCAGTAAACATATCAGACTGCACCGCCTGTACCTGATGCTCCAGTCCGTAACGCTTGATATTGATATTGCTGACATCTATCGCATCTGGCGAGATGTCCACCACATCAATATGCGCATTGGGGAAGGTGTCTGCCAGCAACACCCCCAGACAACCCGAGCCAGTGCAAATATCGGCCGCAGATTCGACCATTTCTGGAAACTCTACCCAGGGCTGCAGGCCGTCTTCCAGCAGTTCGGCAATAAATGAGCGCGGCACAATCACGCGTTCATCCACATAAAATTTAAAGCCACGCAACCAGGCTTCGTTCACAAGGTAAGCGGTCGGCGTATGCTCGGTGACGCGTTTTTCAATCAAGGTCGCCAGATGCTGACTTTCTTCTGTGGTCAAACGCGCATCGAAAAAGTTATCCAGTGTGTCATGCGGTAAATGTAAAGCACTCATCACCAGCCACACGGCTTCGTCGTAGCTGTTGTCGGTGCCGTGACCATAAAAAATATCAGAGTTTTCAAAACGGCTAACAGCGTAACGCAGCCAGTCGCGGATCGTGTGTAAGTTGCTTGTCATATTATTTGAGTAGTAACAGTTCCATGGTGCGCTGATAGGTTTCTTTGAGCGGCTCTATGTCTGCCACCGCCACGCACTCATTCAGTTTGTGGATGGTCGCGTTGAGCGGGCCAAACTCGACTACTTCTTTGCAGATGTCGGCGATAAAGCGGCCGTCAGAAGTGCCGCCGGTGGTAGATAACTCAGGCGTCACACCATAGCTTTGGGTAATGGCCTGGCTGATGGCTTCGACCAGTTGGCCGCGTGGCGTGATATAGGATTGGTTATGTTCCCAGTCCAGCGTGTATTCAAAGCCGTGACTATCTAAAATGGCATGTACGCGTGAGCGCAAGCTGTCTTCGGAGCTACCTTGGCCATCCACCTCTGGGCAATAGCGGAAGTTAAACAGGATTTCTACTTCGCCGGGCACCACATTGGTGGCACCTGTGCCACCATTCATATTGGAGATTTGCCATGAGGTGGGCGGGAAGTATTCGTTGCCGTTGTCCCACACGGTTTCCACCATGTCTTTGATCGCCGGTGCAGCCAGATGAATCGGGTTTTTAACCAGATGCGGGTAAGCGATATGGCCTTGTATGCCCTTGACGGTGAGTTTGCCGGACAAGGAGCCGCGGCGACCGTTTTTGATCATGTCGCCAACCACTTTGTTACTGGTCGGCTCGCCGACGATGCAGTAATCGAATGTTTCGCCACGCGCTTGCAAGGCTTCGACCACTTTGACCGTGCCTTCGATGGCGATGCCTTCTTCGTCTGAAGTAATCAGCAAGCCAATCGAGCCAGGATGATCAGGATGCTCGGCAATAAACGCTTCTATGCTGGTAATAAACGCCGCCAGTGACGTTTTCATATCTGCCGCGCCACGTGCGTACAGCATGCCGTCTTTAATCGTTGGCTCAAATGGCGGTGTGTGCCATTGATCGAGCGGACCCGTGGGGACCACGTCCGTGTGACCGGCGAACACAATCAGCGGGCCTGTGGTACCGCGGCGGGCATAAAAATTATCCACCTGGCCAAAACGCATGCGCTCAATCTTGAAGCCCAAGGGCTCCAGGCGGGCGATCATGGTTTCCTGACAACCAGCATCTTCCGGCGTCAGAGAGCGGCGTTGAAGGAGGTCAATGGCAAGGTCCAGCGTTGTTGTCATAGGGCTTATTCTTTGGCAAACAGTTGAGCATACTCGGCTTCATGAAAGCCAAGGGCGATGATTTTGTTGTCTTTGACGATGATAGGGCGCTTGATCACGGAGGTTTTTTCCTGCATCAAGGGCTGCGCCGTGGCGGCATCCACCACCGCATTTTTTTCGGCCTCAGTCAGGTTGCGCCAGGTCATGCCGCTACGATTAACCAGTTTTTCCCATGGTTGTTGTTGCAGCCAGGATTGTGCCGTGGCGGCATCCAGCCCGAGCTTTTTAAAGTCATGGAATTCATAAGCCACCGCATGCTGATCCAGCCAGTCGCGGGCCTTTTTCACGGTATTGCAATTGGGGATGCCGTACAGTTTCATGGCGGGTTTGTGCGGTTAAAAACCATATTTTAACAGCCAGACGCGGGTGCGTTGCAATTTTTGTGCTGGCAGAGCTAGCCTTAGAACAGGCTTTGCGTGGCAGATTTTAGTTGTAACTCGCTGAACACATCAAATAGGAATTTCTGCTCGACCGGCTTGGAGAATAAAAAGCCCTGCATCTGGTCGCAGCCTATGCTTGCCAGCGCCTTGCGTTGATCCTCGTCTTCTACGCCTTCTGCCACGACATTCAAATCCAGTGCATGCGCGAGTTTAACTATGGCCTCTACAATTAATAGACCGGTCTTTGACGCTGCCACGCCTTTGGTCAACGTGCGGTCGAGTTTGACTTCACTTATTTCGAGGTCTTGCAAATGGGTGAGACTAAAGGGGTGCAAGCCAAAGTCATCCAGTGAGATTTTCAGGCCTTGCTGTTTGAAGTGACGCAAGGTTTCTTGAAACTGCGCCTGGTGATGAATGGCATTGGTTTCAGAGACTTCCAAAATCAGGTTGCGCGCTTCGACGCCATGTTGCTCAAGGATCGACTGTATCAGTGAGCTGAGCTGTTTGTTGCGGAATTGCTGGTTAGACATATTGACCGAAATGCTTAAATCAATGCCCCGGTCGCGCGCTTGTTTGATGGTGCTGCAGGCTTGTGAAATGACCCAGGCATTGATTTCTTCAATCATGCCAAAACGTTCCGCTGCCTCAATAAAGTGATTCGGTGAGAGCAGGCCGCGCGTCGGGTGTTGCCAGCGTAGCAAGGCTTCTGCGCCATGGACGATACGCGTCAGGGCATCGACTTTGGGCTGGAACAGCAACCTGAATTCCTGGTGTGTAATTGCTTGCTTGAGCTCCACACGCGTTTGCTGCATTTCATCTGAGGCTTGTTCGATTTCTGCGTCAAAAAAGCGATACTGGTTTTTGCCGTTTTCCTTGGCTTTGTACATCGCCGCATCAGCATTCAATTTGAGTTTTTGCAGGTTGCCGTCCTGCGGGTACATCGAGACGCCAATCGAGCAGGAGATTTCAATCACGTGATCTTCAATGATGAAAATGTCACGCAAGGCATCGACGATACGCTGCGTGACAGTGACCACACTTTGGTGATTTTCAATTTCACTCAGCACGGCAATAAACTCATCACCACCGGCGCGCGCCACATAGTCGCAATTGCGGATGGCATTGCTGATGCGTTTGGAGACTTCAATCAGTAGCAAGTCGCCAATATGGTGCCCAAACTGGTCGTTGACTGGCTTGAAGTGGTCAAGGTCAATATAGGCCAGCGCCAGGGACTCGCCATTGCGGTCACAGCGTTTGGCGCTGATAATCAGGTGCTGGTTTAGGGCATCGCGGTTTGGCAGGTGCGTGAGTGGGTCATAGGCCAAAAACTTTTTGTTCACGGTTTGTGTGTTGCGAAACGTGAGTTTGCTTTGCGTGATATCGACATTGCGTTCGTAAAAAATCACCAGAATAAATGAGGTGATAAATAACAGCACCGGCACCAATACCAGCAGCAACATCAGATAGTTGCCGCTCTGGTCGGTCGGTTGGCTGAGTAGCATGTTGTTGTGCACAATACTCAGGTTAATCGCCGTGTGTGAAGCGAGAAAACCTAACGCAATTTCGACCGAAAACATCCACTTCAGGCGCTGCAGGGCTTTGCCCTCATAGCCTTTTAACCAGAGGGTAGTCACAATGGCCAGTGCCGAGGTCAGGCAGGCGAGAAACAGCGCGAATAAGGCGGCCCAAGTATCAATGCGGATATTAATCGCGCCCGCACTGATCTGAAAAAAGTAGGATAGTAAATAACCACTGACACCTGCTGCCATCGAGGCATACAGCAGGTCGCGCAAAGGCAGTTTCTTTTTGTTGACGGTTTTAAGTAAAGAAAGCGACAACAAATAGGCGCACAGCAGGCTGCCGATAAAGTCGACCGGATGCTGGGTGATTTTGGGAAAGTTATCTGCGGCCAGCTGGTAGCCAGCATGTAGCAGGAAAATACCGCCAGCAGTCAATGCTGCGTATTTTTTGAGCAAGGCATCATGATCTTTGGTCGCTGCGATACGCAGCTTCTCTACAAGCTTAAATGCAAAAAAACATCCAATGACACTGGATGTGAATAGCAACAAAATAAGCATGTGTGTTGGGATCATAAAAATTGCACGGTCATTGTGATTGTTAGTGGTTTGACTCTACTGCGTTTTGTTGCTTGTCTGCTGACTCTCCGTCCTTACATTTAAATTTAATAACACATTTATCGACAACCCTGTATCTAATTTCTTTGGTTGAGGATCACGCTTAATATCGACCAGTCTTCTCTATAACTTGAGCCGACAGGGGTGTTTTTAAGCGTGATTCCCGGTTCCGCGCTGATTGGACTTAAATGCCGCGCAACAATTCGTTGATACCAACCTTGCCCAAGGTTTTGGCATCGACTTTTTTCACGATCACGGCGCAGTACAGGCTGTATTTGCCGTCGCTGGATGGCAGGTTGCCAGACACGACTACAGAGCCTGCAGGCACGCGGCCATAGTGTACTTCACCTGTTTCGCGGTCATAAATTTTGGTCGATTGGCCAATATAAACGCCCATAGAGATCACGCAGTTGTCTTCGACCACCACGCCTTCAACTACTTCTGAACGCGCACCGACAAAGCAGTTGTCACCAATGATGGTTGGACCGGCTTGCACGGGCTCTAACACGCCGCCAATGCCGACGCCACCAGACAGGTGCACGTTTTTACCAATTTGTGCACAGGAGCCTACCGTCGCCCAGGTGTCGACCATGGAGCCTTCGCCGACGTAAGCGCCGATGTTGACATAAGAAGGCATTAACACGGTGTTTTTAGCAATGAATGAGCCTTTACGCACGATGGCATTCGGCACGACGCGGAAGCCGCCGGCTTTAAAGTCTTCTTCAGTGTAGTTGGCGAATTTAGGATCCACTTTGTCAAAATAACGGGTCACGCCGTCATCCATCAGCACATTGTCCTTGAGGCGGAAAGACAGCAGCACCGCTTTTTTCAACCATTGGTGGGTTTCCCATTGTTGGGTATCGCCAATGCGGCTTGCCACACGCAATTTGCCTGCATCCAGGTCATCCAGCACAGAAGCCACCGTGGCTTTAATATCGGCAGGGGCATTGCCCGGGTTGATGTTGGCGCGGTCTTCAAAAGCCGCTTCAATAATGCTTTGACGTGGATCCATGATGTTCTCTTGTTCGATGAAAAAATTCGGTTAAATAACAGTGAAACCCGAAATTTTAACCTAATTTTGGCAGGTCAGGGGCCGCGCATGTCTGGCTACCCCTGCCAGGCAGTATTTATTTGTTTTTGGCCGCGAGGTACAAAGGCATCACTTTAGGCGTGAGCGCCTGCAGGTCTTTAATGCGATTTTCGCTAGATGGGTGAGTGCTTAAAAACTCAGGTGGCGCCTCTTTGTTGGCAGCCATCATTTTTTTCCACAGGCTGACCGCCGCTTCCGGGTTGTAACCAGCACGGGCGGCGAGCTCCAGGCCCATGCGATCAGCTTCGCGTTCTTGTTCACGGCCATTCGGTAGCGAGAACAATAACTGGCTGCCCATGCCTGCGCCTTGTGCAGCCATGCTGCCAGCCGTACCGCCGACAAAGGAGGCCAGCGCCTGCAAGCCAAATTGTTGAACATAGGCTTGTGACATCCGCTCACGGCCATGCTCGCGCAGTGCATGTGCAATTTCGTGGCCAATCACGGCGGCCAGTTCATCGTCGGTGGCATTGAGCTTTTCGGCCAGGCCGGAAAACACCATGATTTTGCCACCTGGCATGCAGTAGGCGTTGAGCTGATCATTCTTTTCGACATTGACTTCCCATTTCCATTTGGCGGCATCTGGCCTGAACACACCGACTTGAGCAATCAGACGGTTGGAAATCGTTGTTACGCGATTTAATAACGGTTTATCAGCATTGAGCGTGCTTTTCTTTTGGGCGTCTTGCAGTGTTTGCGTATAAGACTGCGCAGACATCTTATCGACGGTGGCAGACGGCAATAACAGCAACTGGCTGCGCTGGACACCAGAAGTGCTGTTTTTGGTGGTGCTGGCGCAGGCAGTGAGCAATGCACACATCACGGCGACTGACATGGTTTTAATATTGAACATATTCTTTTCCTCACAGGTGGCAACTATGCAGTTATCGCATGGCTGGCTTGATCCGTTGACAGCTGACTAAAGCAATTGGCAAGCAAAAAACGCATTTTACGCTTGGGCTGTACACTTGTGTTTGTCGCCTGCGATTTAAATTTTAACTTGTGAGCCGAGCTCCACCACGCGGTTGGGCGGCAATTTAAATTGGTTGGTGATGGTTTCTGCGGTGCGGAACAAACCGATAAATATTTTTTTACGCCAGAAAGCCATGCCTGGTTTGTCAGACGCAATCAGGCTCTCCTTGCCAACGAAGAAAGAAGTATCCATGGTGTCCAGCGTCAGCCCCAAGGCGTCGGTCAGTGCCAGGTCTCTGGGCAGGTCAGGTTCGTCCATATAACCATAGCGCAGCGTGACGCGATAAAAGCCGTAGGGTAACACTTCTACCGCGACGCGTTCTTCACGGCTGGTGTAAGGATAGTCTTCAAAACGCACGGTCAGGATCACCATGGTTTCATGCAGCACCTTGTTGTGTTTGAGGTTGTGCAGCAGGGCATGCGGTACGCCGTCAGGGTTGGGCGTCATAAATACGCCTGCACCATTGACGCGTGCAGGTGGGTGCGCACCAATGGCCTGAATAAAAGGAATCAGTTCCATCGATTCTGATTTAAGGATGCTATACAACAGCCTGCGGCCGGTTTTCCAGGTGCGCATCAGCGTGAAAATAATCAGGCCGATCAGTAATGGCACCCAGCCACCATCAGGGATCTTGAGAATGTTGGCGGCAAAGAAGGACAGGTCTATGACCAGGAATACCGTAATCAGGCACGCGGTTTTTAATTTGCTCCAGCCCCACAGGTGGTGAAAAACCACCGCAGCCAGCAAGGTGGTAATCACCATGTCGCCAGTCACGGCGATACCGTAAGCGGCGGCTAAATCGCCCGAGCTACCAAAAATCAGCACCAGGCCCATTACGGCGACCATCAAGCCCCAGTTAACGCGCGGCATATAGACCTGGCCCTCGGTTTTTTCTGAGGTATGGGCGACGTGCATACGTGGGATAAAGCCGAGTTGCAACGCCTGGCGCGAGACAGAAAATGCGCCGGTAATCACGGCTTGCGACGCAATCACGGTGGCCAGTGTGGCCAGAATAATTAAAGGGAACAACGCCCAGTCTGGCGCCAGATGGTAAAACGGGTTTTGAATTGACTCCGGCTCGGCCAGGATCAGTGCGCCTTGCCCAAAGTAGTTACAAATCAGGGCGGGTAGCACAAATAAAAACCAGGCTAATCGAATCGGTTTGCGGCCGAAGTGGCCCATGTCGGCATAGAGCGCTTCGGCACCTGTCACCGCCAGCACAACTGCGCCCAGAGCAATAAATGCAATTTTAGGCTGGGTGTAGAAAAATAGAAAAGCGTAGCCAGGGCTGAGTGCTTTGAGAATTTCAGGGTGGTGGTTGATGTTGATGACGCCAAGAATACCGAGCACAGCAAACCAGGTCAACATGATCGGGCCAAAAAAGGCGCCTACCACCGCGGTGCCTTTACTTTGTGCCCAGAACAGCACGAATAGCACGCAGAGTGTAATCGGCACAATCCAGCTATCTAATTGCGGGGCCGCGACTTCGAGGCCTTCTACCGCCGAGAGCACCGAAATGGCGGGGGTAATCATGCCGTCGGCGTAAAACATGCAGGCGCCGACAATACCCAGCATCATGATGCGTTTACGTTGATCAGGGTCACCACCGGCATAGCGACTGGCCAGTGACAACAAGGCCATGATACCGCCTTCGCCACGGTTGTCTGCCCGCATGATAAACGCGACATATTTGAACGAAACAATGAGCAACAATGCCCAGGTGATCAATGACAAAATGCCATAGACATTGTCTTGCGTCAGCAATAGCGGGTGGTGGCCAACCGCAAAGACTTCTTTCATGGTGTAAAGAGGGCTGGTGCCAATATCCCCGAAAACAACGCCTAGCGCAGCGAGTGCCATGGTGTGGAGCGCCGTTTGCTGATTTTTTGTATGGTCCATTGTGTGAACAGCTGAAGACAAGCAATTATTATCGGTTAATTCTAAAACTTCACCAACGACTTTGACGCAAATAACCGAGTTGGACAGAAATAATCTGAACGCGTCGCACCTTTGTTGGGGATTGCATGAATAGCTTACTGATCGGCAGGCCGGTTTTTTGCAACGATGACCTGCGCCTCGCCTTGATGCAGTGTCAGTTTCAAGTGTTCACCAATGGTCAGTTGGCGAGCGTCGGTCACGGCGCGGCCATTCTGTTGTTGCACAATCGCATATCCGCGTGCCAGTACCTGGTGTGGGTTAAGTTGTTGCAGGCTGTTAGTCAGATATTCCAGCCGACGGCGGCGGCCTTGCAAATACTGCTGCATGGCCAAGCTGAGGCGATGTTGCCATTGTTGTAGCGCCTGTTTTTGTTGTTGCAGCTGTTGTGCTGGCGAGATCAAACGCCGCGACAAATAATCCAGTGTTTGCGCGTGCTGGCGCAGCAGCGATTGCATGGCGCGTATCAGGCGTTGTTGCGATTGCGCCACTTGTTGGCGTAGTTGTGATTGATCCGGGCAAGCCAGTTCTGCCGCAGCCGTTGGCGTGGCGGCGCGCAAGTCTGCCACAAAGTCGGCAATCGTAAAGTCAGTTTCGTGGCCGACGCCGCTGATGGTTGGCAAACGGCACGCCGCCATGGCGCGTGCGACGACTTCTTCGTTAAAAGACCATAAATCCTCAATACTGCCGCCACCGCGGCAAATCAATAACGTATCAACTTCCTGGCGCTGGTCAGCCAGTTGGATGGCTTGCGCAATCAGCGCGGCTGCGCCTTTGCCTTGTACAGGGGTTGGGTAAATGATGACGCCCATGCCTGGATAACGCCTGCGGATAGCGGTCAGCACATCACGCAAAGCTGCTGCATCGGGCGAAGTCACCACGCCGATGCGTTGCGGGCTGGCTGGAATGGTTTGCTTGCGCGAGAGGTCAAACAGGCCTTCGGCTTGCAGGCGTTGTTTGAGTTGCTCAAATGCTTCATACAACCTGCCCATGCCCGCGGGTTGCATAAACTCAATCGTCAGCTGAAAGTCGCCGCGCGCTTCATACAGAGTGACCGTCGCCCGCGCTTCGATCAGATCGCCTTCGCGCGGCATGCTGCCCATCAGACTATTACGGCCTTTAAACATCACGCAGCGCACCTGGGCACGGTCATCCTTGAGCGAAAAATACCAGTGACCGCTGGCGGCACGCGTGAAATTGGAAATTTCGCCGCTGATCCAGAACAACGGAAAACTGGTTTCCAGCAGTTCTTTGGTCAGGCGCGTCAGGTCGCTGACATTCAAGATTTGTTTAAAAGGCGTCGATAACAGCTGTGTCATAGCCTGGCATTATCCAACAGTGGATTGCTAGTTGGCTACGCCTTTTGTATGAAATCCTGTGCGTTTTGGCACCGGAAGACATCTTTTTTGGCCCTATTTACACGCGGCCTGGCACTTTGTGTGATTAATTGAGTCATTACATAAAATAATACTTGAAAATATTGTTATCCAAATGCAATCAATGCTCTTATACGCTCGAATGCGTCGCGTAAGCTTGTGGCTTGCTTTTTGCGCAGTCGCCGCCTGCGCGGCCCTTTTATCGCCATTGTCACAGGCCGATGAAATTGTTGAGCCCTTACCGAGTGAAACACCGCCATTGGCTGCAACATCAAACTTGCCTGAGGGCGGCGAGCCCGTCGATGGCTATAGTCGCGAGCAGTCTGCGGTTAAAAATGAGGCGTATAAACAATTTATCAAATTACAGGTCAGTCTCGCCGCCGGCACTAAGAATGCATTGGGCCTCACCAGCTACGAGCAGGCACATGCGCATTATTGTGCGTTGGCGGGTGAGTCGCGTGACCCCGATGCCTTGTTTGCGATGGGCTGGTTTTACAGTACGGGCAAAGGGGTGGCCGTGAATCATGATATTGCAGCCCGTTTTTTCAGTTTGGCCGCCATCCAGGGCCACCGCGATGCCAGGGCTTGGCTGGATAGTGAGCCGGGGAATACTGAGTTGGCTGTGTTGCCAGGCTGTATGCTTAAACAAGGTAATTCTGCGGCAGAAGTCTTGTTTCGCAAGCGCGGCCCGATTTATCAATTGGTGAAAAAGCATGCGCCGGTGTACGGCGTCGATGTGGACTTTGCCATGGCTGTGATTGCAGTCGAATCAGGTTTTAATCCCAAAGCTACTTCACGCAAAAACGCACAGGGCCTGATGCAGTTATTGCCGGATACTCAAGCCAGGTTTCACGTCAAAGATGCCTACGATCCTGAGCAAAACATCAAGGGTGGCTTGTCTTATTTGCGCTGGCTAATCGCCTATTTTAAGGGCGATGTGGAGCTGGTCGCCGCTGCTTATAATGCCGGTGAACATGCCGTGCTGAGGCATCAGGGGATTCCGCCTTACCCCGAAACCCGTGACTATGTGAAACGCATCAGCCGTTATTACAAAAAGAAACACCATGAAGTCAAACAAAAGTCTGCCATGCAACAGGCAGTTAGTGCGCAGGCTGCTTCTTGAGAGATGAATTAAAGTCAGGGAACGATGTACGCTGTGGCTGCATCATACGCGCGTTATCTATTACAATTTCAACTTCGTTTAACGCGCAGGAGTTTGCAATGTGTCAGTGGTTTAAAGGTCGTGGTGGCTACGTGCTCGGGTTCTTGGCCGGTTTCGGCATCGTGGCGCTGGCGCTATTTATTCAAGTACAAAACCACCTAGAGCCTTGCCCGCTGTGTATTTCGCAGCGTATGGTCTTTATGGGCCTGGGTATCCTGTTTCTTGTGCACGCTTTTGTGTCTCCCAAATCATGGTTGCATGCTGGGTTAGCGCTGCTAGAAGTACTCACTGCAGTCGGTGGCGCGGGCGTGGCGATTCGTCACTGGTGGTTACAAGCACACAAAGACGAAATCATTGCTGACTGCGGCGTTGGCTTTGACTATATGTTTGAAAATTTCCCGCTGAAAAAAGCACTGACACTGGTGTTTCGTGGCACTGGCGATTGCGCTGCCATCGACTGGACCTTTCTCGGCCTGACTTTGCCGCAGCTGGGTTTGATCAGCTTTGTATTGTTCGGCGCGTATGCCGTCTTCCTGTTTCGCGCGCGAGCTTAATACTTAATCTAATGAGATCAGCCTGATTCGGTTGCTTTTTGATTCGTCACGCCAAAAGGAATGTGGACTGAAGGCACCACTTCAGAGGCTGTTTTTAAATGCCCAGATTGATCATCGAAGAAAATATGCGGTCTTAATACCGCAAGGACTTTGCTTTTTTCAATGCCGCCTAAAAAGAACGCGTCATTCGCCATCACTCCCCAACTTTTGAGTGTGTTCATGGCGCGTTCATGGGCTGGTGCATCACGCGCGGTGACAATCGAAACTCTTAAGCGATTTTTGTAACCAGGATCTATTTTTTTCTTTTCTTCTTCGGCGGATTGAATAGAGGAAATACGCACAAGTAGCTGTTGCAATGGGCCGGGGTTATGGGGCTGCATGACATTCATGGCTTCGTGTGCTTTGAATTCATTCACGTCTTTTCTGGCCTGAAAAACGGTTTCAGACTCATCATCGACCAGCACACCATCAAAGTCGAAGGCAATGCGTAATGCAGCATCCTCTTCGTCATCAATCAGTGCTGAATTCATCACATGACCAGCAGGCAGATTCAGGCGAATGGCAGAATCGACATCCTCTTTGTTCCCTGACAGAAACAGCGATATGTTGAGCGCAGGAATAAATTTGTAAGGCGCTTGGCCTTGCATAAAGATGGCTCTGGTCATGCCGATGTTGTAATGCTCTATGGACTTCATGACCCTAAGGCCGGTATCCGGGTCATTTTTTGACAGCAAAATCACTTCAACCAGCGGGTCATCTGGGCGGGCGCTCAAATCATTAAGAGAGAGCAGCCGTTTGATGAATGAAAAAGCAATGCCTTTGGGCAAGGGGTTGTTGAGATTGCTCTCTTGAAACTTACGGTAGAGTGCTTCACCGTCTCGTTTGAATATTTCGTCAGAGTCAGATAAATCAAACATCGCGCTTGATGCGACGCCTATCACTAATCTGTTTTCTAGGGTGTATGCCATGATGGTTGAACTTTAAGACTAAGACTGTTATTAATTGGCAATGTCTGACTTGGCTGACTGTTTAGAAATCACTTCATGCCACTCTTTGAAAGGCGCATCACATAATTGCTCTGCCTGTTGTGAGAGCGACTCGGCTGGTATGTTGGCAGCGCGCAGTTTAGCGGTTTCACGTTTTAAACAACCTAGGTATTTGGCTTTGGCGTAAATCTCTTCCGTTTGCATGCTGGCGATTGCCTGATCGGCCTGGTTGAGAGATTGGCACAGTGGGGCTGATTGCGATGCCGCCTGCCAGGTACTTTTTTGCATATGAATCACATTGGCGATGTCTTGCCCGCGCTTGTGGATCCAGTCTTCGAGAATCTCGTTACCGCAGCTTTCAGTTTGGCAACGCATCACGCTCTTGATCAGCCAGGCGGCTTGCTTGGTCATACGCTCCTCTGAAATCCCGCAGTTATGAATGACGTCATGCGAGCGTGAAAAATACAGCTTGTAATTGGCTCGCCAGCTGGTGTGGCTGGCGCAGGCGACTTTGCGTAAAGGGTTGTTTGCTGCGCAGTTTTCGGCTTGCAAGGTGTGCAGTCGTTCTGGCGCACGGTTGCCAACGCGTCGACAGGCCAACGAAATGGCTTGCCCGTAAGCCTGTGTGACACCCCAGAATGATAATCTGGCCTGGGCAAACGCTGGGTGGCTGGCGAGGGCGTGATTATTTTTCCAGTCCATACTTTCTGAGGTCTGGCTGGCCTGATGAAACACGGTTTCGCGTTCTACCTCTAAGGAAAACTCACTGCAAGAAGCTTGCACATATCGGGTGGCGATGGTGTCGTCGTGGTCATCTGCTCTCAGTTTAAAAAAAACCATGTCCTCATGTTGGCCGACTTGCAATGAGTCAAGGTCGACCGCAACGGTAAGAAACTTTTCGCGTCCTGCCACGGTTTGCCACTGCTCAGCATGGGCGATGGGGGTGATTAATAGTAATTGCAGGCAAGCAAGGAAAAACGCAGCGGCAGAACATCTAGGCATGAGGCGTGAGACGAATAATTAAAAATGGGTGTAAAGGTATCTAATTGTGGTGGCTTAGTCTAGCGCGGCAGCATACACGCTATTACGGCCAGCCTGTTTGGCTTGATACAGTGCCTGGTCTGCGCGTTGTAATAGCAGTGACAAATTATCGCCAGGATGCAACACAGCGACGCCCGCGCTGATGGTGATGTTGCCGACGCCAGCCACGTGCATGGCGTTGATTTGATGGCGCACTTTTTCTGCTAGCTGTGTAGCTTGTTTAAGCGTTGTGCGCGGTGCATAAATAATCAGCTCATCGCCGCCCCAGCGCACAGTAATGTCCGAGATGCGGCTGTATTTTTTAATGCAGCTAGCCACAGACTTGATGACCACATCGCCTAATACATGACCGTGGGTATCATTGATTTTTTTGAAATGGTCGATGTCTATCAAAATTAATGCATCAGATATTTTTCTGCGTGTGATCGCTGGCGTATGTTCGGCAAACACAGTTTCAAAATGATGGCGGTTGCTCAGGCCAGTTAAATGATCGGTGCTGGACAACGTTTTCAGGTTTTCTTTTTCGATTTCCAGGGCAGTATTGGCGGCAGCCAGTTGTTCGGTGCGTTGTTTGACCAGCGCCTCGAGGTCTGTATTGAGGGCTTTTAAATGGCTGGTTTGTGATTCACGCAAGCATTCGTAATTGCGGATAATAAAAAACTGCGCCAGCAGGTAAAGGCACAGGCTGATAATATCCATGGTGCTATATTCTGAAGGAAAAATGCCCATCGCATGATTGCTGATGACCAATACCAGCAAGATAGCCAGCATGTAGTACCCCGTCACGCGGCCCTTGAGGTAAAACGCGGCGGCCAATATCAGCAGTAACAGTGCGCTGCGCGTGGTGGTGCCCATGCCGACGAAAAACACGGTTAAAAACTGTATAAAGCACAGCCACAAAGCGATGCTGGCAATTAATTCAATATTTTTCTGGTAACGATAGAGTACCCAAAGTAAAACAAAGGCGATAAAGGCGGAGATCAGGTCAACCATGCCGATGAAGGGTTGAAGGTTCCAGCGGATAATGCCCATAGACAGCGATACAAAGCCTGAGAACGCAAAGACATTATTTAGAAAAATAACCTTGTAACGTACGTTATCGGCTTCGCTGAGCTCTGGAAAAAGCTTGATCGGACGCAACACGACAGCAAGCGCTTGGCTAATCCACTTCTTCAACATCCGGTTTCCTTGGTAATTATTTTTTTTGATGCAGGCAGTTTATGTAAAATCAGTACTTCACCAGCTAAATCAGTCACGATATTGGAATTTTACATATATTAAGCATTGCATGTATTCATTTTAATCGATTAAATTCTGAATATTTTGGGCGTTTGGCCTTGTTCTACCTGGAAAACAACACACATCGGTCTGTTATGAAACCATACAAAACTTTGGATGACTTTGTTGGCAATACGCCACTGGTCGCTTTGCAACGCATGAACCCCAATCCGAGCAATACTATTTTGCTCAAGCTTGAAGGCAATAACCCGGCGGGTTCGGTCAAAGACCGGCCTGCCTACAGCATGATTTTACGTGCAGAAGTCCGTGGGCAAATCAAACCCGGCGATACGCTGATTGAAGCGACCAGCGGGAATACCGGCATTGCGCTGGCCATGGTCGCCGCCATGCGTGGTTATAAGATGGTGTTGGTGATGCCGGAAAATCAATCTATCGAGCGTCGCCAAAGCATGAAAGCCTATGGCGCAGAGCTGGTACTGACATCTAAAGAGGGCAGTATGGAACTGGCGCGTGATGTGGCGTTAAAACTGCAAGCAGAAGGTAAAGGCATCGTGCTTGACCAGTTTGGCAATACCGATAATCCTTTGGCCCATTATGAAGGCACTGGGCCGGAGATTTGGCGCGATACCGCTGGTAAAGTCACGCACTTTGTTTCTAGCATGGGCACAACCGGCACCATTATGGGCACCTCGCGTTATCTCAAGGAGCAAAATCCTCAGGTGCAGATTATTGGCGTGCAACCAGAAGAGGGCGCGCAGATTCCGGGCATACGTAAATGGCCAGAGGCCTATATGCCGTCTATTTATGATGCCAAGCGGGTTGATGCATTGCGCTATGTCAGCCAGAAAAATGCTGAAGATACCACGCGGCAACTGGCCAGCACAGAAGGTATTTTTGCGGGTATCTCTAGCGGTGGTGCTTTATATACGGCGTTGCAATTATCTAAAGAAGTCAATGATGCATTGATTGTGGCGATTATTTGCGACCGTGGTGACCGTTACTTATCCACCGGGGTGTTTCCAGACTGATGCGCGTTGGCGGGCTGATACTGTTGTGTTGGTCAGCGCAGGTGTGCGCCATGACCGAGATCAGCCTCAGCGCAGACAGTGTCTTCAGTGATATTTTTCAACTGGATAAACCGCATGCCGTGGTCAATTTACATAGCAAACAGCAGGTAAAAGTCTATGCCGAGCGCCTGCAAGTCGGCGATGCCAAATTAGATCAACCCAATATTCTGCTGGATATCAGCGCCCGGCCAACGGCGCTGATTACGTCCGAACAGCTACAAATGCCACCTTACCAGGTGCGCCATCCTAAAATATTTCTCGACTATGGTTTTCTCGATCATGGTGCCCACACCCAGCGGTCACAAATCCGGCAGCCCACGCTGTCTTTTGATGCAGAAGTCAAAGCATTGCAGGACGAAGTGTGGGGCACCTTTCATTTGAACTGCCTGGTGCCTGCGCAGGCAGCAGCGCAAACCTGGCGCTGCGAAGATGGGCTGTATCACGATGTGCGCTCGCATGTGCCGTTTAATGTGCGGCTCACCCCGACCTGGAAAGAACAGGATAAATCAGGCCCGGCCGCCAAAGGCGTGGATATTGAGTTGGCAGTGCATGAGGCTAAGTTTAGTGACGCAGCGGGCTTGCATGCAGGCGATAAACTCACGGGTAAGGTGAATCTGTCTGCGCACGAACAAGACGGTGGCTGGCGTTGGCAAGGCGTGTTTCAATGGCAACAGGGTGAGCTGTTCTGGCAACCGTTTTATTTTGCTGAGGGTAGCAAACGGTTTGAGATTCGTGGCTTTTACCGTGAGCCATATATTGATATTGAGCAGGCAACACTCGCCTTGCAGGGCGTGGGCACCTTGCATAGCCAAAGCCGCATCCACCTGATCAACAAACAATTTGAGTTTTTAAAGGTCGACGCCAAAGAGGTTGATTTTAATGGCGTCTATCAGGCATTTATCCAGCCACTGATTCCGCACTCGGCGTTTGGTCATTTAAATGTCTCCGGCAAGGCCGATTGGTCGTTTGAAGCCAAAGGCTTGCAGCCGCTCAAGTTTCACCTGAATATCACCGATGCCAGCGTGGAAGACCAGTTGGGTAAGTTTGGTTTTAGTCATTTTAATGCCGATATTCCATGGGATTACGATCATCCCAGACAGATTGCCATGGGCTACCAGTCCGGCCATATTCTAAAAATCCCCTTGGGCGCAACCCGCTGGCAGGCGGAGGTGAATCGTTTTTCAATTACGGCACCTCGGTTGCAATTGCCGATTTTGGATGGCGGCTTGGATGTTCAGGATGTTTCCGCAGCCTGGATTAATCAGAGCATGGTCTGGCATGTCAAAATGGATTTGCAGCCGATCAGCATGACCAGTTTTAGTCAGGCGCTGGGTTGGCCGACCATGCGTGGCCAGATTTCGGGCACGATTCCACTGGTGACTTATGCTAACCATGAGCTGCGGATGATGGGCGACATGCAATTTAAACTGTTTAATGGCATGGTTGGCATGTCTGACCTGGACATTGATGACCCGTTGGGCGCAGTGCCCAAATTACACGCCAATTTCACCATGCGGGAGATTGACCTGGGTGAAATCACGCGCACGTTCAACTTTGGCTCGATCAGTGGCAAGCTGGAGGGTGATATCAAGCATCTGCGCCTGCAAAACTGGAAGCCCGTGTCTATGGATGCCTCGGTGCGAACCGCAGACGGCCCGTTTGAAAAGAAAATATCGCAGCGCGCTGTCGAAAATATTACCGCCTTGGGCGGTGAGGGGACGGCGGCGGCGTTACAACGTACTTTTTTGCGCTTCTTTAAAGAGTTTGGCTATGAAAAAATAGGCCTGAGTTGTGAGTTGCGCGGCGATATTTGCAAAATGGGCGGCGTTGAGCCATTGCCTGACGGATTTGTGATTGTTAAAGGCAAGGGCGCGCCTTCGGTTAATGTGAATGGTTACACGCAATATGTCAGTTGGAAAGATGTCTTGGGGCGCATGCAGCGTGTGACCGATAGCAATAGTAAAATCATTATCGATTAGGCGTGAATGAACATAAACCGCCCATCGCTTGTCAGAAAGGAACCAGATTGAACCTGACGTTGATCAAAAAAGTTGCCGGATTGCGCGGTATGCGCACCGCTGGCATGGTGCTGGTGGCCACAGGCCTCAGTGCTTGTGTGACGATTAATATCTACTTTCCGGCCGCTGCCGCAGAAAAAGCCGCGGATAAAGTCATAGACGAAATCTGGCAGGTGCCAGCAGGCCAGCATCCGGCAGCAGATCAGCCCACCGTGCCTGCCACGACCCCGGCTGTCCCGGCAGCTAATCAGGAGCCTAAACCATGATCACGCGCATGCAACCCGTTTCTCGCTGCTTAGGCTGGCTACCTTTAGGTTTACGGCATGCCTATGCGGTTGTCAAAGCGCTGCTGTGCGGTGCTTTTCTCAGCATCGCGCTGACATTATCTGCGCAGGCTGCCGCTGACCTGGATGTGAATACGCCTGCGGTTGCCGCCGTCAAAGCCAGTATGCAAAGCCGCCATGTGCAATTGTTACCGTACTTTCAGTCCGGTGCCGTCGGGCTCACCGCCGATGGCTTTGTCGCCGTCAAAGAGGCCGGTTTGGTGCCACTGTCTCAACGTAGTGCGTTAACTGCGCTGGTAAAAGACGAAAATGCAGATCGCACCAACTTATATCGTGGAATTGCTGCCGCAAATGGTCACCCTGAGTGGGAGGGCGAGATACAGCGCACGTTTGCGATACGCTGGATCGATAAGGCACAACCTGGCTGGTTTGTGCAGCGTGATGGGCAGTGGTTGCGTAAATAAGCAGGTAAAACAACAGCTTGGCAAATGAGGGTTAGGCTCAAGCTGGTTGTGTGGCGTCACAGGCATGACGACTGCCCACAACGGCAATTCGATAAACAGCGTAGTAAAAGTATCGGCTTTCAGTTTCAGGCATGTTCATTGCATACAATCTAAGTGCATGTTCAGATGGAAGGAGTGCGTTGTGGCAACTAATCTTTTCGTTCTACCTCGATTGGGTGAAAGTATTCATCAACAGGACTTGGGGATTTATTACATCCTTAATCACCATACGGGCCGCGTGCGATCGTTGATACAGCTGGCGCGTGAAAACGTGCATTGGTATTTGATGCAATTGCAGCCAATTGCCGATGGCCTGGATTATCGCTGGTCTGTGATGTCGCGCGAGAATGATTGCGCCCTCAAGGCGGCCACTGACAGGCAAATCGCCCATTACTTTTCCAAAGCAGAATACGCCGAACCCTCAGGTGCCTGGCAAGTGATGCGCAATGCCGATTTCGGGTTTGCCAAGTTCACGCCGATTGAAGCGCCACAAGACATTAGCTATGCCATTTTGACCTTTGACGGCGAAGAGATGAACACGCCTATCCGGTTGCATAAAGCGCCTGCTGAGTGGCTGCAAGAAGATACCAACACAGATATTATGCAGCTGGAATTTGCCTGATTAGCGCGCAGAATATGGCAACTACCACTGTTTAAAGCGGTAGTTGCTTTTCAGTCTTATATCTAGCGTGGAGGTTAACCTTAGGCGGTGGTGCTGACCACATTGCCTGCGGGGCCGCGGTGCTGCATGCTGCCGGATAACGCTTGCAGGAATCCACTCAGACTGGCATTGTCGCTGCTGCCACCCAATGCGCTGACCAGTGACTGAAAACTGCTTTGCAGGTCACTGGAGGTGCTGTCCGAGCCAGTATCCGATGTCGTGCTATCGCTGGTACTGTCGTTGCTCAAAGAAGCAATCAGGCTTTGCAGTTTAGATTCCATGCCATGGCCGCCATAAGGTGGCGGTGGCGGCATGCCTTGCATGGTGCTCGCCGCTGTTTCACTGTCGCTACTCTCTGAGCTGCTAGTGTCTGTCGTGCCTTGTGATTGCAAGGCGCTGATCAGATTTTGTAAAAAGCTATTCAGTGCATTGGCCGCATCGGTACTGCTATCGCTGGTCGTGGTTGAATCCGTGCTGTCTGTGCTGGTGCTTGCACGGGTGCTGCTGGACGCAGATTGCCCAAAAATAGATTCCAGGCCGCCTTCAATGCCCGCACTTTTCAATGCCGAGTCAATGGCACCCAGCAAACCGCCACCATCCTTGCCCTGACCCTCGCCATCTGGCGGTGGCGGCGGAGGTTGCATGCCGTTGCGTTGGCCGACCTGCGAAAATGATTGAACAGCACTGCTACTGCTAAGTGAACTGATAGATGTCATGATGTACTCCGTAAATTGTAAAGGTCCAGGGCTGATACACAGGCGCACAGGCCAGGCATCGTGTTGACTGAACAAGGTCAGATTAAAGTGGAATCTTGTTTTTTGATTGACAGAAAAAACACAAAAATTCCTTATAAATCAGTTATTTAAATGTATCATTTGATACAAATGGCCGTGGTTTGTATCAAATGATACAAATCCTCGATTTTTTGGACAGCGCGCTGCTTGGTGCAAGCGGTTCTGGTGTCAGCAGGCATGCTGTGCTATTTTAAAAAAATCATTTTTTTACGGGTAGTGGGCATGCTAAGTTTGGTGTTTGATATTGAAACTATTCCAGATGTGGACGGCATTCGACAGTTACAGGATCTGCCCGCCAGTTTGAGCGATGCAGACGTGGCGAATATCGCTTTTCACCAACGCCGCCAGCAAAATGGCACCGATTTTTTGCCACATCATTTACAACGCGTCTGTGCGATTTCTTGCGCGCTACGCGAGGGTAATCAGTTTCGCGTCTGGACCTTGGGCGACGAGCAGGCGAGTGAAGCAGAAATGATTCAGCGCTTTTTTGACGGCATCGAAAAATACACGCCCAACCTGGTGAGCTGGAATGGCGGCGGTTTTGACTTGCCAGTGCTGCATTATCGGGCCATGGTGCATGGCATTGCCGCCCCCCGTTACTGGGACCTGGGTGAAGACGATAAAGACTTTAAATGGAACAACTACATCAGCCGTTACCATATGCGTCATCTGGATTTGATGGACGTGCTGGCCATGTATAGCGGCCGCGCCAATGCGCCGCTGGATCAAATGGCGCAGCTATGCGGATTCCCCGGCAAACTGGGCATGGATGGCAGTAAAGTGTGGCAGGCGTATTTGAACGGTGAAGTGAAAGCGATCCGTGACTACTGCGAAACCGATGTTGCCAACACGCATTTGGTCTATTTGCGCTTTCTCAAAATGCGCGGACACTTGAATGAGGCTAACTACGCCGCTGAAATCCAGTTAGTGCGTGAGACGCTATCTGGCTACGACGGTGAGCACTGGCAGCAGTTTATGGCTGCTTGGGCTTGAGAGTTATAGAAATCTTAATTGATTAGCGCCGATAAACGCAGATACACGCCGATAAAACCTTGAAATTTCATGTGTACTCATCGGCGTGTATCCGCGTTTATCAGCGGTTAAAGCGTTTTTTACGGTGTTTCAGTGGCAGGTGCTTCAGACTCTGCAGCATCGTCAGTCAGCGGTTCTACCGTATCTTCATCAATCTTGTTTTTCCAGTTGAGAATAATGCGCTGGTGTTTTTTTGCATCATGACTAAAACGGTAACGTTGTTCGCTACCGAGATAACTGGCGACGGCCTGGTATTTGCCTGACGGCAGATTTAATAGCAGTCTGGGCGCGGCGTGCTCCAATGCAAACACGGCCTGGTTTTTGCTGTCGGTGATGCTGATGTTAATGTCATCAATCACGCGCCCAACTTTTCCTTCCGAAAACAAAAAATATAGATTGAATTGTTTTTTAAAGGACTCCATGGCGTCCACTTCTTCTGAGCCGATACCGCCGGTGACATAGTCCACACCGTGGGCGTCTTGCTGAATAGCCACTTCGTCCGCGAAGCAGAAAGACGATGAAAAAAGTGCGACCACCAGCGTCGTGGTTAAGCGCCATTGTTTAAGCATCACAGACTCCTTGTTTTTGATTGGTTTGCTGGATGATTGTATGCCCAAATCAGGTAAAATAACAGGTTATGAGAAACAACCGTCAAAGATCCTCCAACCTGTCGTCTGCCGCCAGGGCAGCGCAGATTCCCCGCATTGCTACCATTGAATCCCTGGACCAGGAAGGCCGCGGCGTCACCCACGTTGATGGCAAGGTCATTTTCATCGAAGGCGCGCTGCCGTTTGAAGAGGTCAAGTTTGTCTCGCATCATGCCAAGGCGACCTATGAGCTGGCGACCACTATTGAGGTGTTGAAACAATCCAGCCAGCGCGTGACACCAGGCTGTGCCTATTTTGGCACTTGCGGCGGCTGCGCCATGCAGCATCTGGAGTTTTCGGCGCAAGTGGCAGCCAAGCAGCGCATGTTAGAGGCCGATTTATGGCACATTGGCCGCGTGCGTGCCGAAAAAATCCTGCCACCGATTCAGGGCACGCCATGGCATTACCGCCACAAGGCACGCCTGCGGGTGCGTTATGTCGAGAAAAAAGGTGGCGTGCTGGTGGGCTTTAATGAAAAAGGCACCAGTTACGTCACGTCTATGGATAGCTGTGAAGTGCTGACGCAACCCGTGTCTGACCTGATTGTGCCGTTGAAAACTTTGATTGGCCAACTCTCGATCAAGCAGGCCTTGCCGCAGATTGAACTGGCGGTGGGTGAAGATGCCACGGTGCTGGTGTTCCGTATTATGGAAGCGCTGACCGATGCCGATATTGCGTTGTTGCAAACGTTTGAAGAAACGCATGGCGCCCAGGTGTGGACACAAACCAAAGGCCCGGACACGGTGAAGCCGCTGTTTGGGCATGGTGACAAGCTGCATTACAGTTTGCCTGAGTTTAACCTGCAATATCCGTTTAGCCCGATTGAATTTACCCAGGTCAACCCGGCGATTAACCGTGTCATGATCCGTCGCGCCATGCAGTTGTTACAGCCACAAGCAGGTGAGCGTATTGCCGATTTTTTCTGTGGCTTGGGCAATTTTACGCTGCCGATTGCGCGCAGTGGTGCCAGCGTTTATGGCGTGGAAGGCTCGCAAGCCTTGGTGAAGCGCGCGGTAGAAAATGCACAACTCAATGGCGTCAGCAATGTCGAGTTTGCTGAGTCTGACTTGTTTGATATGACGCCGGAATTATTGCAGGCGCTGGGGGCGTTTGATAAGTGGCTGGTAGATCCGCCGCGCGACGGTGCGATTGAGTTGATCAAGTCGCTGCCGGATGCGGGTGATAGCAACGCTGGTCATGCGCCATCACGCATCGTCTATGTCTCTTGTAACCCAGCCACGCTGGCACGCGATGCGGCGACGCTGACTCAGGTCAAAGGCTATCGTTTAGAGGCCGCAGGGGTGATGAATATGTTCCCACATACGGCGCATGTAGAGTCTATCGCGATTTTTGAGAAGCTTTAAGGGGATGACGGGGATGTTGCGCCGGTGGTTGCCCGGTTTGTTATTCGCATGGGCGCTGACTGGCTGCCAGCCCTCTGACGAGCCGCGCTCGCTGGTGTTTGCCGTGGCGCAGGCGCCGGTGAACCTGGATCCGCGTTATGCCACCGATGCGGCCTCTGAGCGCATCAATCGCCTGATATATCAGCGTTTGGTCGAGTTTGATAGCCGCTCGCGCGAGGTGCCTGGGCTGGCGACCTGGCAAATGCGCGATGCCACGCATTACCGCTTCCAGTTATCTCAAGCTGCCACATTCCACGATGGCCAGCCGTTGACCGCTGCCGATGTGAAAGCGACTTACGATAGCATGCTGCAACTCAAAGACTCACCGCATGCTGCAGAATTCAAACATATTCAGCAGATTACAACGCTGGATGCTAACACCATCGATTTTGAACTGAGCCACCCGGACCCGCACTTTGCCGCGCGCTTGATGGTGGGCATTTTGCCTGCACGCCTGATTGCCACCGGGCATGACTTTGGTCATGCACCTGTCGGTAGCGGACCGTTTAAACTCGATCATTGGCAGTCGGCATTACAGTTACAGCGTTTGCGTGATGGCCTCAAAGTGCGCTTTGAAGAAGTCAAAGACCCCAATGTGCGGGTACTTAAACTTAAACGTGGCGAGGCCGATTTGATACAGGGCGACTTGCCGCCAGAGCTGGTTAAATATCTGCAAAAGCAGCCTAATATCATGGTAAAAACCGGGGTAGGCGCCAATTATTCTTATCTGGGCCTCAACGTGCAGGCGGATTTTCTGCGCGATGTTCGCGTGAGGCGCGCGATTGCCCACGCGATTGATGTGCAAGCCATTATTGATAAAGTCATGGTCAGCCATAGCCGCCAGGCCAGCGCGATTTTGCCACCTGAGCATTATGCGGGTAATCCTGCCTTGCAGCCTTATGCGTATCAACCGGCGTTGGCTAGGCAGTTATTGCAATCCGCAGGCATCAAGTTACCACTGACTTTGATTTATAAAACCAGCACTGATCCACAGCGGGTGCGCTTGGCCACTATTTTGCAAGCGCAAATGCAAGAGGCGGGCATAGACCTGCAAATCAAGAGTTTGGATTGGGGCACCTTTTTTGCCGATGTGCAAAAAGGGAATTTTCAGCTGTATGGCCTGACCTGGGTGGGGATTAAAACCCCAGAAATTTACAGCAAAGTGTTTGCCTCTAACAGTTTGCCGCCACAAGGCTTTAACCGTGGCCGTTATCAGGATGGTGTACTGGACCAATTATTGGCAAAAGAAGACTGGCCCGCGGTCACACAACGTATTCATAGCCAGTTGCCAGTAATCCCGTTGTGGTACGAGGGCCAGTTTGTGGCTTATCGCGAGACGATTGGCGATTACCAGCCGACGCCAGATGGCAATCTGGATGGATTGACGCAGGTGGTTTTTAAGCCGGTCACGCAGTAATCCCTGCGCTACCCGCAGGTCACGGGTTGACGCCAAACCAGTGACCGATCAGTGCCGTGGCCGCCATGGCGACGGCGCCCCAAATCACGACGCGACTAACACTTTTGACCATGCTGGCGCCGCCGGTACGCGCGGCGACGATGCCCAGCAAAGCTAAAAAGGGTAGCGTGCTGATGGTGAGCCAGGTTTGTGCCTGCGCATGCGGCGCCAGCCAGGCAGTGATCAGCGGCAAGATTGCGCCACTGGCAAACGCGAGTGCCGAGGCCAATGCGGCTTGTAAGGGTTGGGCCTGGTTAATGTCATGCAAGCCCAGCTCATCACGCGCGTGCGCGGCCAGCGAGTCGTGCTGTGACAGCGCCTGTGCGACCTGATTTGCCAGCGCGGGTGTTAAGCCGCGCTGGATGTAGATGCCAGTCAGTTCACGCAGCTCACTCTCCGGGTTATCTTTGAGTTCCTCTGCTTCACGGGCAAGGTCTGCCTGCTCAATATCGGTTTGTGAGCTCACTGACACATATTCGCCTGCGGCCATCGAGAGTGCGCCAGCCACCAGCCCGGCGACGCCTGTCATCAGCAAAGCCTGGTGAGTAGCCCCGGCGGCGGCCACGCCCATCAGCAGGCTGGCGGTAGAAATAATGCCGTCGTTGGCGCCCAGCACGGCGGCGCGCAACCAGCCACTGCGTTGTAAAAAGTGTAATTCGTGATGCGCCATATAGTGACCCTGAATAAAGCGATAAGTGAAATAAACAAGCGGTTTGATGGGATTTTAATGCAATTTGTATGGCCAGATTGCGTGTTGCATCAAATCTCCGACGACAACAGGCAAATCGCTTAGAATAATGGTTATGCATATTGAAATTTCTATCCCGGCACAAACGCTGACCTTGTTTGACGACAATGGCGGGCAAGTGACGCGCTATGCCGTCTCGACGGCAGCCAATGGCGTGGGTAACGTTAAAAACAGTGGCTGTACGCCGCTGGGGGCGCATATTATTCGCGCCAAAATTGGCGCTGGGGCGGCTGAAAATACGGTATTTGTCGGGCGACGCCCAACTGGCGAAGTGTTTAGCCCCGCCTTAAAGCAGGCTTTTCCTGACCGCGACTGGATACTCACCCGTATTTTATGGCTCAGCGGCACCGAGCCGGGCAAAAATCGCCTGGGCAATGTAGATACCATGCAGCGCTATATCTATATCCATGGCACGCCAGACGCAACCGAGCTGGGCGTGCCCGGCTCGCATGGCTGCGTGCGCATGCGCAATGCCGACCTGATGGCATTGTTCGAGCAGGTGCCGGTGGGCACCACTGTGAATATTTGCGAGGCGGATGATTAAGCGTTTTGCCACATTATTGCCAGTGGTGTTTGGGGTGCTGTGCCTGACCTTTGCCTTGTTACACCTGATACCTGGCGACCCGGTAGACGTCATGCTGGGTGAATCAGCCAGTGTGACCGACCGTCTTGCACTTAAGGCACAACTCGGGCTAGATCAACCCTTAGCAGTTCAGTTTGGCCAGTATCTGCTGCATGTGCTGCAAGGCGATTTTGGCAGCTCTATCCATACGCAAACGCCGATCTCGCAATTGTTATGGCAAGCCTACCCGGCGACCTTGTTGCTGGCGGTGGTGGCACTGGCCATCGGCCTTGCTATCGGTATTCCCTTAGGCATTTGGTCTGCGCTCAAAGCCGGGCATTGGCAAGATGTGATGATCACCATGCTCAGTATCCGTCTGGCAGCCATGCCTGCCTTCTGGCTAGGGCCGGTGCTAATGTTGGTGTTTGCGGTATGGCTGGGGTGGTTGCCGGTGAGCGGCATGACTAGCCCGCTGACCATCGTATTGCCTGCATTAACACTCGGCCTCGGCTTGAGCGCTATTTTGACCCGCATGACGCGTACCAGCCTGCTGGAGGTGTTGAGTGAGGATTATATTCGCACCGCGCGTGCCAAAGGCTTGAGCGAGCGGCAAGTATTGCTCAAGCACGCATTACGCGCTGCCTTATTGCCGCTGGTGACCATTGTTGGTTTGCAAATGGGCAGTTTGCTGGCCGGTGCGGTGATTACCGAAACCATTTTTAGCTGGAACGGCATCGGCCGTTTGCTGGTAGACAGCATAGAAAAACGCGATTACCCGGTGACACAAGCCTGTGTCCTGGTGGTGGCGTTAAGCTATGTGCTGATTAATCAGGCAACAGACCTGGTCTATCGCTGGCTGGATCCGCGCACGCGGGGCACACAATGAAAACGTTTTCATTGCTCACTTTGGCGTTTTGGCTGATCACCGTCCTGTTGGGGCATGCTGCCGGGTTGAATCCCAACCAGATTGACCTCAACGCGATTTTGCAATGGCCCAGTGTGCAACACTGGCTGGGCACCGATGATTTGGGGCGCGATATTCTGGCGCGCGTGATTCGCGGGGTAGAGGTGTCTTTCCTGGTCACCGTGGTTGTGACGGCGGTCACGCTGACCGTAGGCTTGAGCATCGGCCTGGTGGCTGGCTACAAAGGCGGCAAACTGGATAGCGTGCTGATGCAGGTCACCAATATTTTTCTGGCGTTTCCTGGCATGTTACTGGCGATTGCGTTTGCGGCGGTGCTGGGCGCAGGCATCAACAACCTGATTCTGGCACTGTGCTTAACCGGCTGGGTGACCTATGCCAGGCTGTCGCGTGGTCAGGCGCTGGCATTGCGGCAACGTCTGCATGTGCTGGCGGCAGAGTCGCTGGGCGCCAGTAGCGTGCGCGTGATGGCCTTGCATATTTTGCCGATGCTGATTTCTATTTTGCTGGTAGAAGCCGCCTACAGCATGGCCAGCGTCATGATTGCCGAAGCGTCGCTGTCGTTTCTTGGCCTGGGCATACAGGCACCGCATGCCTCGTGGGGCGCGATGCTGCGTGATGCCGTGCGCTTTATGCTGGTGGCGCCGCATTATGTGCTCAGCGTTGGCGTGTGCATGATGAGTTTGATTCTGGCTATTAATCTGGGTGGCGATGTGTTGCGTGACAAGCTGGACGTACGCAGCGAGGTGAGAGGATAATCAAGGTGAGCGCATGAGAAAGCCCTACCGGTATTACGACCTGATCATGGCGTCCTTTGCCGTGGTGCTGGTCTGCTCCAACCTCATTGGCCCCGGCAAGATTACCGAAGTCCAGCTGCCGCTGTTAGGCGCACTGACCTTTGGCGCCGGGATAATGTTTTTCCCCATTAGTTTTATTTTTGGCGATATTCTGACCGAAGTCTACGGTTATGCCGCCTCGCGTCGCGTGATCTGGACCGGCTTTATCTGCCTTGCCTTTGCCAGTCTCATGGCCTGGGTCATCGTCGCCTTGCCACCAGCACCAGACTGGCATGACCAGACCGCCTATCAATCGGTGTTTGGTTCCACCGCGCGTATTGCCATCGCCTCACTGGTCTCATTTGCGGCAGGCGAGTTTGTCAATTCGTTCGTGTTGGCCAAAATGAAAGTCCTCACCCAAGGCCGCTGGTTGTGGAGCCGCACCATAGGCTCGACCATTTTTGGTGAAGCGGTGGATACCATCCTGTTTTTCCCACTGGCTTTTTACGGCTCAGGTGAGTTCCCCGATGCCATGATGCCGCAAATCGTACTGGCGCAATTTACCGCCAAACTATTGGTAGAAGTCGCCTTCACGCCGGTGACCTACAAAATAGTCGCGTTTCTCAAGCGCGCTGAGAATGAAGATTATTACGATACCCAGACCGACTTTAACCCGTTTATCATAAAGCCTTAGGATAATGCTTGGTTTCAAACTGGGTGCTTATGATTGGTTTTTGATAGCAGGCACGTAGTGAATTTAAGTCTAATTAATAATAAAGGGAGTGAACGTCCATGGAATCCAATTTTTCATTAACGCATATTTTGTTAGGCGTTGCCGCGCTGATTGTGGTGTGGCTGGTGTTGTGGGTGATTTTTTTACGCAGAGTTGTTTCTACCAACGAAGTACATATTGTGCAGGCTGCCAAACAAAGCCGCTCTTATGGAACCGGCCTGGAATATGGCAATACCTATTATCAGTTTCCAATCTGGATACCCGTGTTAGGGGTATCTGTGTCGCGCTATCCTGTTTCTGTGTTTACTGAAGAGCTGCTTGATTATGAAGCTTATGATCAAGGACGGTTGCCGTTTGTGATTGATGTCAAAGCGTTTTTCAGAATTGAAGATAGTAATGTGGCGGCCAAACGGGTGGCAACCTTTGATGAGATGCGCAAGCAGATGAATGCGATCTTGCAAGGCTGTATCCGTTCGATTCTGGCCATGAATGATATCGAAACAATCATGCAGGATAGAGCCAAATTTGGTGAGGAATTCACCAAGCAAGTCGATGAGAATCTGAAATCCTGGGGTGTGGTCACGGTAAAGTCGGTAGAGCTGATGGATATCCGTGACTCACAAGGCTCTAATGTGATTAAAAACATCATGGAGAAGAAAAAGTCCGAGATCGAAATGCAGTCTCGTATTGAGGTCGCTTCAAATAAACGTAAGGCCGAAATGGCTGAAATCGATGCCAGCCGCGATATCGAGTTGCAACGACAAGTCAGTCAGCAGCAAGTCGGCTTGCGCACGGCAGAAAAAGATCGCGAAGTTGGTATTGCCAAAGAGCAGTCGGTGCAAAGCATTAAAGAGCAAGAACGTATCACCAAAGAAAAAACCATGGCGGTTGAGCAGGTCGCGCAAGTCAAGCAAGCAGAAATTAATAAAGAAGTACAAATCGTCAATGCCAATCAGCAGAAAGAAACGGCGATTATTAATGCCGAAGCCGAGCAGGCCACTGCATTGATTAACTCAGAGGCAGAAAAACAATCCGTGATGATTAAAGCCGAAGGTGAAAAACAATCCACCATGGCGATAGCCGCTGGTTTGAAGGAAGCCAAAGTGCTGGAGTCTAAAGGCATAGAGGCCGAAGGTCATGCCCGTGCTGAGGCTGCTAAGGCTATGCAACTTGCCTCGGTACAGGCTGAGATTACCTTGGCGGAAAAAATTGGTGAAAACGAAAGCTATCAGAAATATCTGATTTCGTTAGAGCAAGTCAAAGTCATGGGCGAGGTTGGCAAAGAGCAGGCAAAAGCGCTTGAAAAAGCAGACGTGAAGATCATTGCTAATGCGGGCGGCACCATCAGTAACGGCATTAGCAAGGTGACCGACCTGTTTAGCGCAAATGGCGGCACGCAGATGGGCGCCATGCTGGAGGCGCTGGGCCAAACAGACCTGGGTAAAAGTGTATTGAGCAAGGTGACGGGCGCCGAAGGCAAAGACGCCCCTCACGCTCAGTAAACAGGTAAGGTACGGCGCATGTACTGCTTTAAGTAGTACATGCTAGGCACTTTTGTGAATGCCATGTATAAAGCATGCATCACGTGAAAGTGCCTTTTTATATTTATATTATTGGAACACCATTGAACCATATTAACTGGTACGAAAAGAACAAAACACAGACCGCAGACTGGCAATCTGAGGTCGGCAATCTGCCGCCTAAAGCCGTCGTCATCGCTGATGATACAACCAAGGCTGATGACGCTTATCGCTTGGCCTGTGAAGGCACGGCCTTGCTTTATCGCGGTGATTTTCAAAATGCCAAACAATTATTGCAAGCCATCACACGTCGGGTAGATCGCAAACCGATCAAACCGGCGGCGACCATGCTGGAGGCTTTTCATCAACACCGCGCCCGTCAGATTGGCCGCGCCAACATTACCAATAAAATCCTGATTGAGCTCAAGTATGGCCAATGCGAGTTGCCACGCGCGCCAGACGTCAAAGCGGCCGTGCAAGGCGCGCTCATTCTCGATGAAAAAACAGATAAATTACCCGCCAGGCTGGTATTGTCATTGCGTGAACTGCTCGGCATGGTTGGCGCGCACGAGTGGCGCAAAAAAGGCGTGCCTATTCATGCGCTTAACGCCAATATTCACGCCCATTACGGTGTTTATTCACCTGTGCGTGGTGAATATCTTGAGCTGGTCGATCAAGTGCCACTCAATAATCCGCAAGTGGCCTGGGATATTGGCACCGGCACTGGCGTGATTGCGGCGATTCTGGTGGCGCGCGGCATCAAACAAGTGGTTGCCACAGATAATCAGCCACGTGCATTGGCATGTGCCACTGAAAACGTACAACGCTTGAATATGCAAACCAATATTCAGGTCTTGCCAGCGGATTTGTTCCCTGCAGGCCAGGCTGACCTGATTGTCTGTAACCCGCCATGGTTGCCAGCCAAAGCCAATGCGGCCATTGAGCACGCCATTTATGACCCGGATAGCCGCATGCTCAAAGGCTATTTAAACGGCCTGAAAGCACATTTAACCCCCAGCGGTGAAGCCTGGCTGGTGATGTCAGACCTGGCGGAACACATCGGTTTGCGTCAACCTGACGAACTGGCAAACTGGATTGCCGAGGCCGGACTAGACATTGTGCAGCGTTTGGACACCAAACCTAAACACGGCAAGGCGCGAGATGATCAAGATCCCTTATTCGCGGCCCGCGCGAAAGAAACAACCAGTCTTTATCGTTTAAAATCACGTTAATTGAGTATTTAAGGAAGCACGAATGTCTTTAGGTCCCGTCATGCTGGATGTCGTTGGTAAGGAACTCAGCGCCGATGATATCCGCCGTTTGCAACATCCGCTGGTGGGTGGGGTGATTTTGTTTGCACGCAATTTTGAGAGTTGCGCACAATTAAAAGCACTCACAGCCAGCATCCATGCTGTGCGCCAGCCGCCATTGCTGATTGCGGTAGATCATGAAGGCGGGCGCGTGCAGCGTTTTAGGGACGGTTTTACCAAGATTCCGCCCATGCGTGAGTTTGGGCATATTTGGGACAAGCATCCACGCAAGGCCAAAGAGCTGGCGGTGGAAGCTGGCTATGTGCTGGGCGCTGAGTTGCGCGCGCATGGTGTAGATTTTAGCTTCACGCCGGTGCTGGATATGGACTACGGCGACAGCCTGGTGATTGGCGACCGTGCGTTTCACCGCGACCCGCAGGCGATTAACGAGCTGGCGTTTAGCTTGATGCAAGGCCTGAAAAAAGCCGGGATGGCGGCAGTGGGCAAGCATTTTCCTGGCCATGGTTTTGTGGTGGCCGATTCGCATGTGAGCATTCCGGTGGATGAGCGCGAGTTTGACCAGATTGCGCAGAACGACATGCAGCCCTTTGTGCGCATGATAGACGAAGGCTTACATGCGGTAATGCCTGCGCATGTGATTTATCCTAAAGTAGATGAAAAGCCAGCAGGGTTTTCACCACGCTGGTTGCAAAAAGTATTGCGCGAGCGCCTGGGTTTTAACGGTGTGATTTTCAGCGATGACCTCAGCATGGAAGGCGCCACTGTCGCAGGCGATGTCACTGCGCGTACCTTGGCGGCATTGAATGCAGGGTGCGATATGGTTCTGTTATGTAATCGTCCTGATTTGGCCGATGAATTATTGGCCAAGCTGGACTGGAAAATCTCGGCACAGAGCATTGCACGCCTGGCGCGCATGCATGGTGGACATCATCCACAGGACATGGTTGGTTTGCGTGAGTCTGCCTATTATGTTGATGCGCTCAAGCGCGTGGCCATGGTAGGGCAAAAAGAGCCTGATTTGTTTGCCTGAGCATCAGGCCATACGGTAAGCTGTCAAATGATTGCTATCAATTTTTTTAAAGCGCGTTCATCGGTATTCACTATGAAATGGATTATTTTAGGGGTGTTTTTAGCCTCGGTCAGTTATGTACACTTTAGAGGCAAGGTGCGGCATCGCTTTTACCGCCAGCTGTTTGACCATTCAGGCATTGTGTCGCCGTTTAATGTGTTTCTATACCTGTTTTCAAAAGCGCCAACCACGCCTTATTTGTCGGTGAATGAATTTCCTGAGTTGAAATTGATTACAGATCGCTGGCAGGAGATTCGCGAAGAGGCTTTGCACGTGCGTGAGCAGGAGCGCATTGCCGCTGCACAAACCAATAACGATGCTGGTTTTAACTCGTTTTTTAAAACCGGCTGGAAGCGCTTTTACCTCAAATGGTATGACGCGCATCATCCATCTGCCAGCATTTACTGCCCGAAAACCGTGGCGTTGCTGCAAAGTATTCCCAGCGTCAAAGCGGCTATGTTTGCCGAGTTGCCGCCTGGCGCGCATTTGCGTCCACACCGCGATCCGTATGCGGGTTCATTACGTTTCCATTTGGGGCTGGCAACGCCTAATAATGACCACTGTTTTATCCGTGTCGATGGCGAAGACTATAGCTGGCGTGATGGTCAGGCGGTGATGTTTGATGAAACCTATATCCACGAAGCCTATAACAAGACCGACGAAACGCGTGTAATTTTGTTCTGCGATATTGAGCGCCCTATGCGTTACGGCTGGGCGCAAGCGGTGAATCGCTTTTTTGCGAATACTATCGTCACTGCAGCGAGTTCGCCGAACGAGGCCGGTGACCAAACCGGCGTCATTAACCGCTTGTTTCATTACGCCTGGGTGGTTGGCCAATATCGCCGCCGCTTTAAAAAATGGAACAAGAATGTGTATCAAATCACCCGTATCATGTTGATTGCATTGGTTTGTTACGCCATATGGAAGCTCTAGCTACCATGCTTCTTCACACAAATGTCATGATTAAACCTTGAAACTTTGTGCGTTTGCCATTATCTTAATCCTAAGTAAGTTTTAAAAAGTTTTATTGAGAGGAAGAAAACACTATGTCAGATATGCAAGTTTTAGGTCGCGAAAGTAATGTCTCTGCGACACAGAATCGCGTGCTGCGTAACACATATGCTTTGCTCGGCTTGAGCATGGTGCCAACTGTGATAGGCGCTTATGTCGGCCTGCAAATGAATTTCGGCTTTATGGCCGCGCATCCATTCATATTTGCCATCGGCTTTATGGCGGTGATGTTTGGGATGTTTAAACTGATTGCGGTGAACCAAAACAGCGGTGTCGGCGTATGGTTGCTATTGGCGATGACGTTTGTGTTTGGTGTGATGTTGGGCCCTATTTTGCAATTTGCATTGCATTTGCGTAATGGTGCAGAGATTGTTGGTCTGGCTGCCGCAGGTACCGGTATTACCTTCCTGAGCCTGGCTGCAATTGGCTCTTCACCAGCGCGCGACTTCAGCGGCATCGGTAAATTCCTCATGATTGGCCTGATTCTGGCGATTGTGGCTGGTTTGGCTAATATGTACTTCCAGATTCCAGCGTTGTCACTGGCGATTTCCGGCGTGTCTGTGCTGATTTTCTCTGGTTATATTTTGTACGATGTGAACCAGATTGTGCGTGGCGGGCAAACTAATTATGTGATGGCCACTCTGAATTTGTACCTGGATGTGTATAACCTGTTTGTGAATTTGCTCAACATCCTGCTGTCTTTGCTGGGTAACCGCGATTAACCAGTACCTAGGATTCAATCAAAACCCGCCTGCAGGCGGGTTTTTTTATTTTTGTAATGTTTATTACTCCAATAATATTTGCATCGATATGGTTTATTGCAGCCATTAATGGTTGATTGCAACCGAAATTGGTGGCTGTAAAGATGAATTAAATCATAACATATTGATTTTTATATTTAAATTTAATTGAATAAGCTGGTTTGATTTTTGCACTCATCCTCTCCGGAGGGGATGTATGTTAAATAAAAAAATAAAATCAGTATTGTTTCTTGCAACTTATTCTTGTGTATCGATAGCGGCAGACGGTGACGATAGTACCGTCAATAAAAGTGCGTCAGATTCAAACAAAACAATTCAGTTGGATGAAGTTGAGGTCAAAGCCAAGCGCCTAAAAATTATCACACCATTACCTGGTGTGCCCTTTGATAAGGCGACAGCAACAACAAACATTCAAAGCGCAACTGCTAAAGAAATTGAAGCGACTAAAGCTTTAAATGTGACAGAGTTTATGAATGGCAATTTGCAGTCAGTCACCACCAATGATTATGCTGGAAACCCTTTTCAGCAGGATTTAAATTTCAGAGGGTTTACAGCTTCGCCAGCAATCGGAACCCCGCAAGGTATTTCAGTCTATCTCGATGGTGTCAGGATTAATGAGGCATTTGGCGAGGTAGTTAACTGGGACCTTATTCCCATGAATGCCATTTCTAGTCTTAATTTAATCCCTGGATCTAATCCATTATTTGGCTTGAATACCATTGGAGGGGCGTTAGCTATTCGTACAAAAGATGGGTTTTCAGATAATTATTTTCGTTCTCAATATTTGACCGGGGCTTGGGGGAGAGATCAATTTCAGCTGTCAAATGGGGTGAATAATGGGCAATTCGCCTTCTTTACGGCTTACAACCATTTTAAAGAGGATGGTTGGAGAGATAATTCACCGAGTAATGTACGCCAATTGTTTAATAAGGCGACTTTGAGGTTTGACAAGGCTGAATTTAACTTAACTGCATTGAATGTTGATACCGCATTAGTTGGTAATGGTATGTTGCCATTTGAAATGGCAGCGCAAGATAGAGATCAGGTGTTTACATCGCCTGATGCAGTTGAAAACTCGCTGGAACATTACAATTTTAGTGGTAGCTGGTATGTGAGTGACACCTTAACTTTATCTGGCATGGCCTATAAAAGAAAAATGAGTCAGTATGCTGTTAGTGCCGATGTTTATGATGCTTACAGGCAATTGGTTTCAGCCTGGGGAGATGATGTCGATGGTGATGGTGTCGTTGATGCCGGTAAAATCAATGGTCTTTTTAACTATTCAAATCTTGATCAATCGAGTGATGGCTTTACGCTGCAGGCAGCTTTTGATCTTGAAAAGCACCAAATTGTTGCGGGCATCTCCCTTGATACTAATAAAGTAGGCTTCCTTCAGTCTCAGCAGCTTGGTGAGATTAATGATGCAGATCACTCCGCATCCGTAGTGACAGATCCGATTTTTGATGCTTACGGATACTTTCCTGCCTATATGACGATTGTCAGGAATAACCTCAAGGGCAGCAGCAAGACAGAGAGTGCATTTTTTTTCGACACTTGGTCGCCAACTGATACCTTACATATCAGTTTGGGGGCTCGGATGAATTGGTCGAATGTTAAAAATACCTTGGTCTCGGACTCTGGAAAAGAGTTTTATAACTTTACGACAAATGATCTTAGGCCCGCTCGTCAGAAGTGCTTGGTTCCAGGTGACGTGAGTCCTAATAGAGGTCGTTTTATATGTAGTGAGGGTGACTATGATTACCGAAGCTTCAATCCCTCGCTTGGAGTGACTTGGGAAGTTAAAGAAAACCTTTCTACTTATGCAAACGTGAGTCGAGGCGCTCGAACTCCTACAGTGATCGAGCTTGGTTGCGCAAATGATCCGACGAAAAGTAATGCCCCTGGTAGTACAAATTATCAATTTGGTTGCTCTATCCCCACCTCCTTGTCATCTGATCCTTACTTAAAACAAATTCGCTCTACCGCTTATGAGACTGGCTTACGTGGTGAAAATGGTGGATGGGACTGGAATGCAGGTTATTTTAGAACGGAGATTACAGATGACATTTTATTTGTACCTTTGGGACGAAAGAATCGCGGTGTTTTTAATAACTTTGGCAGAACGATGCGTGAGGGTCTGGAGTTGGGACTGAAAGGCAATTTTGATCAAGATAAGTTTAGTTTGAATTACACATTTATGGCTGCAACGTTTGAGTCTTCAGCACGAATTATTAATGACGCAAATAGCACTAATGGTCAAACAGTTGCTGCAAATGCTGCACAGGCATTTGTCAATGTACGCTCAGGTGATGATATACCAGGGATGCCTAACCATATTATTCAGGCGAATTGGAATCACCGTTTCACCGACAAGTTCGATACTACATTATCGATGGTCATGCATTCTTCCTCTTATGTGAGAGGTAATGAGAACAATAAACATCAACCACGTGACGCGCTGCCTGGAGAGCGCTATGACTACATTGGGGACGGGTCAATTTCTGGATATGCTGTATTCAATTTAAGGGCAAACTATAAATTCAGGCCTGGCGTAAATGCCTACTTAAAGTTCGATAACATATTTGATCGTGAGTACTCTACTGCGGGTGCGCTTGGACGAAATCCATTCAGTGCGAATGGCAACTTTCAGACTAATTCGAGCGCATGGAACAATACAACGTTTATCGGTCCAGGCGCTCCAAGAGCGCTCTGGATTGGTGTCTCTCTTGATTGGGATTGGAAAAATAGAGCTTTAAAGGATTGATGGTCAAAAAGGCTGCCAAAAGTCGACATCGAAAGGTGTCGACTTTTTTATTTGGTGGTTATGAACAGCCATAGTGGTTCATTTAAGCCGGGTTTATTTTAATTGGTTATGCACGACTTGATGGTGTTTGTTTGGCTATGACGTCTCTGATGTTTTTTTACATTTCTCTCAATAATTTTTGTCTATATAAAACAATTGGTTATGTGTTTATTTTTGTTTTTTATGGGTGCTTTTTTAGAGTGTTTGCTGTTAATGAGGCCAGTTGGCATATCTTTTGCAGAAGGATACTGAACTGTTATAAACCGTTTTTGGTAAACAACAATATCCAGAGTTTGGGAGCAGTTAAGCGCGAGCGCTGCCGTCATGACGGTTACTCGTGACAACAATTCAAAAGCTTAATTTTTAGGAGAATATGGATGAAGTTAAAAATAGCAATGCTTGCAACCTTGATGACGCTAGGTGTTAACGCTGCAAATGCAGGTCAGTTCGTGACGCTGACCAGTGGCAACGGTACTAATTTGACCTTGGCTAATGGCGGTTTGATTAATGGCGCAAACAGCTTGAATGCAGATAAGTTTTATATCGAAAATCTGGCTTCAACTACTTATCTCACTGGGTACGAGTATGGTTCTGACAACGGTACTATCGCTAGTACTTTGAATTACAGAGCTTTCACAGGCGCGAATTCCACTTTTGGTACGCTGACATTGGTTGATTACAGAATCACTGAAAATGTAACGTTGTTACCAGGTATTCCTCAGGCAACCATTTTTGACTATGTGTATCGCGATAGTTTAGATGGAAAGTTGGTATTCGGTACCCGATACTTGAACCTAGTAGACAATGATCAGGAAGTGAACTATCTCTATCGCCAAGGCGCAGGTGGTAACGTTTCAACTTCTTGGACTTTTTTGAGTGATTATGATTTGCGTATGTATCAGGCAGGTCAAACAAACGATATTACTTATAACGCATCCGTAAGCTATGTTGATGGCATCGTTCGTCAAAAGGCTGATATCAGTGTTTCTGAGGGTAATCCTTGGTCTGGATTGTATCTGGTGAAGACAGATGCAGTGAATTATGGTCTTGGCGCCAATGCGATTGGATACTATCAAGCAGGTGAAGAGGGTCAGGCTGTCGTTGGTGGCTTCCTTACCGGCTTCATTGCTACTCCAGTGCCAGAAGCAGAATCCTATGCCTTGATGATGGCTGGACTTGGCGTAGTTGGTCTTGCTACTCGTCGTCGTAAATCAAAATAATTGGCTTGGTTAAAACTATATGCCATGAAAAAAAGAGCGGGGAGCAAAAGCTACCCCGCCAATTAATCTTAATTTGTGAGGAAATATTACTATGAAAGCAACTATGTTGAAACAATCTTTTGCTATTGCAGCGTTCACGCTGGCAGCAACCTCCAGCGCCCATGCCGGTGGCTTCGTTGATCTTTTGGATACGGGTGCACGTACACCTGGCAGCACAAATAATACAGGCACTGATGCGTTCTATTTAGGGGCTAGTCTGCCATCAACCTGGACACTGCAAGCTACCCAAACGTCTACTGTTTACTCACCGGTAAATAGTGTGGCCGTTGGTTCTTTTATTGATTCTGTATGGCTTGATAGCGCAACCAACTCCTACATTATTGGTAGCTATTTCCAATTAGATAACAATACAAATGGTATTACGGAAATTAACTCTATCGTACGCAGTGGCTTCGCAGACTATGCAGGTACGTTGTCAGCGGCTTGGGTATACGCTTCAGATGTTTATGGTTCTGCACCTGCCGACGGCTATCGTTTGCGTGATCCTTCTCGTTCAGACTATATTGCTTCATACAATGCTGGTACGGCTGCTACAGGTGCATATTTTGATGCAGACAAAGTGGCTATTCGTACAGACGTAAGTATTGGCGAGGATAACCCTAATAGCGGTTTGTATTTGATTAGCTTTAGCGCCAGTAACTATACTTACGAGTGGGTAAGTAATGCTGTGCATATTGTACAAGGCGCCTCTACCAATGAAGGTGGACGTATTCGCCAAGATATGTGGTTGAGCGGTTTTGCTGTGACACAAGTACCAGAAGCTGAAACCTATGCTATGTTCATGGCCGGTCTGGGTTTGATGGGCGCTGTTGTGCGTCGTCGTAAATCTGCTTAATTAAGTTTAAGTGCTGTTGTAAATAACAAACCCGCCATTGGCGGGTTTGTTGCTTGTTAGGCTTTTGATTTTTCGAGTCTGCGTTGCCTGAAAAAATCACTCAATATTGCGCCGCATTCCTCGGCTAATATGCCGCTGATCACCTCGCAATGATGATTCAGCTTTTGTTCGGACATCAAGTTCACCACGCTGCCACAACAGCCCGTTTTGGGGTCGCTGGCGCCATATACCAGGCGGGCAACGCGCGCATGCTGGATGGCGCCGCTGCACATGGCGCAGGGTTCCAGTGTGACATACAGGGTGCAGTCCACTAGGCGGTAGTTACCTAAATGCTTTGCAGCTGCCCGCATGGCCTGGATTTCAGCATGTGCTGTCGGATCGCTGAGGCTTATTGGGGCGTTGCGGCCTTTGCCAATGACGACACCATCTTTCACCACTAAGGCGCCGACCGGCACTTCGCCCAGGCTAGCAGCTTCTGCGGCCAATGCCATGGCCATGCGCATAAAGTCTTCGTCTTGCATTGGGCTATCTGCTACTGTTTTTATCGGCTAGGCGAATCAGGATATACACCAGGCTCATGGTAAATGCGCCAGCCAGCCAGATGCCTATTTCTTGATAGGTCGGGGTGGCGTCTTGCACCGGCAACACAATCAGTTTGCGCAAGAACATGACCAGCACGACTTCAATAAAGGTTTCCACCAGCAGTTTGTGGCCACGCAGGTAACGTATTTCTGCCGAAATCAATGCCGAGATGGACCACAGCAGCATCAGAGTGCCGAGTGCGCGCAAAAAGCCATGCACCAGGTTGTGTGCATAAGCGGCTTCTTTCACATCCAGAAAAAACAGCCAGGTAAACATGATGACCGAGGTGGCCAGCGCCAGGCCGATGATGATATGCGCGAGGCCGTTAAGCCAGAGCATGGCCTTGATGGCGATGCGGTTCAGCGGTTCAAACTCTTCGGGAAGTTGCTCTTGTGACATGCGGCGTCCTGTGTCTTGTTTTTCAGGATGATAAATCATTTATCCAGCAATTGCTCCAGCGGTAATGCGCAACATTCTTTGAGCAGCCATTGCATAGCTTTGCCCATCTCGCTGGGGCGTTGTTGCCGCCAGGCAATAAAAGTCGGGCCGATAGGTTTGGGTTCTGAGACTTGCTTGAGGATGAGTTTGCCTTGAGCCTCCGCTGCTTGCGCCATGAATTTCGGCAGGTAGCCGATGGCGATGCCTGCTATTTGGGCCTGTAACTTGGTTTGCATGTCTGGCACGGTTAACACATCCTGCCCCGAGAGTATGCCGGATGTGCGAGGCGGTAGGTTGCGGGAGCTGTCTGCGGCCGCCACGACACGGTACTGCACGATATCGCTCGCGCTAAGGGGTTCGGGTAATTGCGCCAGCGGATGATGCGGCGCGACGGAAAACACAAACTCTAGTTGACCAAGTAGATGCGTGGCAAAGCCGCCACCTGGCGGCGGATCGCCAGGCGCCCCAATCGAAATGTCTGCGCGACCCGATTGCAGGGCATCCCAGCTGCCACCATAGACTTCCCGCACCAGCTTGATCCGCGTGCCAAAGCCTTGCTGATAAAACGACTCGAGGATGTTTAGTACTGGTGTAAAGTCGAACAAATCGCTGATCGCGATGGCAATATCGGTTTCAATACCAGTGGCAATGCGTTGTACGCGGCGCTCAAGCGCATGCGCAGCATCGAGCAAATAGCGGCCTTCTTTGAGTAACTCTAGGCCCGCTTGCGTGAGGGTGGCGCGGTGGCCACTGCGGTCAAATAACTCCAGTCCCAAGTCCTCTTCAAGGCGGCGAATGGTGCAGGTGAGCGCAGAGGGCACGCGGTAAAGCGATTCTGCGGCGGCGGCGAAGCTGCCCTTACGGTCTATCGCATCTATGACTTCCAAGGCTTCGAGACTGAGTTTAATGGTCATGCGTTTTCATCAAAAAAACTGAACAAGTGGTGCAAAATGTTTTGCTATCAAAAGATTAAGTGTTTTTTTATCATACAGTTAATCTTTCAAATGGAGTGAATAAATGTTACATGTTCGCCCTTCAAATACACGTGGCTATGCCGATCATGGCTGGCTGCAGAGCTTTCACAGTTTTTCATTTGCGGGTTATTACGATCCGCAATATATGGGCTATTCGGTGCTGCGCGTGATCAATGATGATCAGGTCGCGCCAGGCAAGGGCTTTGGCATGCATGGCCATCAGGATATGGAAATCATTACTTATATGCTGGCAGGCGAGTTACGCCATACCGATAGCATGGGCCACAGTGAAGTGATCCGCGCCGGGGATGTGCAACGCATGACGGCGGGCACCGGTGTGCGCCATAGTGAGATGAATGCCTCTGGCGAAACCACCGCCCATTTATTGCAAATCTGGATTACACCCGACACCTTGGGATTGCCGCCTGGGTATGAGGACAAAACGATTCCTCTGGAGGACAAGCAAAATCGCTGGTCATTGATTGCTTCGCCTGGTGCGCAGGCAGGGTCATTAAAAGTACATCAGGATGTGTCACTGTATGCCACGGTACTGACTGCTGATCAGGCGCTGCCTGTGCATGTGATGGCTGGTCGCTCGGCTTATCTGCATATTGCTCGCGGCGAGGTGGAGATTGATGGTCAGCGCCTGCAGGCCGGGGATGCGCTGATGGTGGATGTGTCACAGGAGTTAAGTATGCGTGCAGCACGTGAGAGCGAAGTGTTGTGGTTTGATTTGCCGCAAAATGCGGAATAATTTTTGAATAGATGATAAGGAGCTAGAAAATGACTCAAGTGGCGATTGTTTATCATAGTGGTTATGGCCATACGGCCGAGCAGGCTAAAGCGGTGGCGCGTGGCGCACAAAAAGTAGCGAGCGTGACAGTACATTTGCTAACTGTAGATGAGGCGCAGCAGCAATGGGATGTGCTCAAGGCCAGTGACGCGATTATATTTGGTAGCCCAACCTATATGGGTTCGGCATCTGCCCAGTTTAAAGCGTTTATGGATGCCAGCTCCAAAGCCTGGTTTACCCGTGACTGGCAAGACAAGATTGCCGCTGGCTTTACTACCTCGGCCAGCCAGAGCGGCGATAAATTGAGTACCTTATCGCAATTGTCAGTCTTCGCAGCGCAGCATGGCATGATCTGGGTCAGCTTGGGCTTGATGCCAGGGAACAATCATAGCAATGGGTCGGTCAACGATTTAAACCGTTTAGGGAGTTTTTTGGGCGCCATGGCACAAGCTAACTCGGACCAAGGCGCTGACCTGGCACCGATTCAGAGCGATTTGTTGACCGCTGAGCACTTGGGTGAGCGCGTCGCGACCGTCACCAAACGATTTTCTACATCCGCATAACGTATTACAAACACAAAGGAATAACACGTGAAAAAAATGATTTTAACGCTGGGCTTGCTGGCGGCAACCCAGGCTTGGGCGGCAACGGATACCTACAATATTGATGCGACACATAGCTTTGCTAACTTTAGCATTCGCCATGTGGTGTCAAAAACCACCGGCACGTTTAATGATGTGACCGGGGTAGTGACATTGGACCCCACCAATTTAAATACAGCGACGGTGCGCGCGGCGATTAATGTTAGCAGTGTCAATACAGGTTTTGGTAAGCGTGATGAGCATATCAAAGCGGATAAATATCTGGATGTGGGCAAGTACACACAGATTTTGTTTGAAAGCACCAAATTCAGCGCCAGCAACCAGACACAAGCGGTGATGCAAGGCAAGCTGACCATGCATGGCGTGACCAAATTGGTGGATATCCCAGTGAAAGTATTAGGTTATGGCGCCGATCCATGGGGCGGCCAGCGTGCGGGTTTTGAAGGTCATTTGACCCTCAAGGCATCGGATTACGGCTTTGGCTGGGCTGCTGGTGCGAATTCGCCCGTCGGTGATGAGATTGAAATCACGTTGTTGATTGAAGGCGTAAAGGCCAAGTAAGTCTGCGCGCGTAGGCGGATGGCCTGCGCGACCCTCATTTTTACAGGAGCAAGTAAATGGCATTAGATTTGTTTTCCCCGGCTAAACTCGGCAGTATTGCCTTACAAAATCGCGTGGTGATGGCACCGTTGACGCGTAATCGCGCAGGCGAGGGCGGTGTACCGCAGGCAATGAACGTTACCTATTATGAGCAGCGTGCCACCGCTGGCTTGATTATTACTGAGGCCACGCCGATCTCGCCGATGGCACATGGCTATCCGGCCTTGCCTGGCATATACACTGATGCGCAAGTGGCCGGTTGGAAAAAAGTCACCGATGCAGTACACGCCAAAGGCGGCAAAATCGTTATCCAGTTGTGGCATGTAGGCCGTATTTCTCATCCTAGCTTGTTGCCTAACCAAGCGACGCCAGTGGCACCTTCTGCGCTTAAACCAGCTGGTAAGGCATTTACTTACCAGGGCTTGCAAGATTATGTGACACCACGTGCGCTGGATGCGGCAGAGCTGCCTGCGATTGTGCAAGACTATGTGCATGCCACACGTTGCGCGATCGCTGCGGGTTTCGATGGTGTTGAAGTGCATGCGGCCAATGGTTATCTGCTAGACCAGTTTTTGCGTGATGGCACCAATCAGCGCCAAGACCAATATGGTGGCTCGCTTGAAAATCGTACACGCTTTTTGCTCGAAGTCGTCCAAGCTGTGGTCAACACCATAGGGGCCGACAAAGTTGGCGTGCGTTTATCGCCAGTGAACCCATTTAATGACATGCAAGACAGCCAGCCGCAGCAAACATTTAATTATGTGGCGCAGGCGTTAAATGCCTTTAATCTAGCTTATCTGCATGCTGTTGAAGGTGGCATTCATGGTGGTGGCGAGTCTGAGCCGTTTGATTTTGCGGCGTTCCGTCAATTGTTTAATCGTGGGTATATCGCAAACCTGAGTTATGACAAGGCGCGTGGCGATGCAGCAATTGCCAGTGGCCATGCTGATGCGGTGGCCTATGGTGTGCCGTTTATTGCCAACCCTGACCTGGTGGCACGCTTTGCCAGCAATGCGCCACTCAATGCAGCAGACTCGTCAACCTTCTACGGCGGCACTGAGCATGGCTACACGGATTATCCATTTTTAAGCGCTTAACGCTTCCTTAGTTAAACAAGGCGATGTCGTGCGAAGGCAGTTGATTCGTTGCGTCATCCCTTGTTGTGCTTGCTGCTCTTGGTGTGCGGGCGTAAAATTCGCGCAACGCGAATTCAATCGAGCTATCGCTCTGCACATTGTGAGTTAATTTCTGCATGTCCCGCCCTGATATTACCCCTTTATCCCCACGAAAAATGGTCGTTGCCAACTGGAAAATGCATGGCAATCTGGCTCGCAACCAGGCATTGGTGCATAAATACCTGCAAGGTTTGCAACCTTTAGCACATGCAGACGTCGTAGTCTGTGTGCCGTATCCTTATTTAGCACAAGCGCAATCTTTACTCGCAGGCACCAACGTAGCCTGGGGGGCGCAAAACATTGCTAAGGTGGAGCAGGGCGCTTACACCGGAGAAGTGAGCGCCGATATGTTGCGGGACTTTGGTGCGAATTATGTGATTATCGGCCACTCTGAGCGCAGCACGGCTTATTGTGAGTCGGATGAAAACATCGCGGAAAAATTTATGATGGCCAAGCGTCATGGCTTGATTCCGATTTTGTGCGTAGGGGAGACTTTGCTCGAGCGCGAAGCCGGCGTGATGGAGCGTGTGGTCGGCAAGCAGCTGGAAACCATTATCCGGTTGTTTGGCGGTGCAGCATTTACGCAGACGATCGTTTCTTATGAGCCCATTTGGGCGATTGGCACCGGTTTGGCTGCCTCGGCTGAGCAAGCCGTGGCCATGCACAAATTTATACGTGAGACCGTCGCGGCGGCAGATCAAAGCGCGGCAGATAGCTTAAAAATCCTCTATGGGGGCAGCGTAAATCCGCAAAATGCGGTACAATTATTAAATCAGAAGGAAATAGATGGCGCGCTGGTCGGTCGTTGCTCGCTAGATGCAGAGCAATTTATAAAAATATGTCAGGCCGTTCCTGAAAATAGTGTCATCTAGATAGCGAAAATGCCAAAAGCTTAATCGTTATTCAATCAATGGATTAAAGAAATATGGAAAATGTCATTCTAGTCATTCATGTGTTGGCAGCCGCTGCCGTGATTGGCTTGGTCTTATTACAGCATGGCAAGGGCGCCGATATGGGTGCCGCCTTTGGAAGTGGTGCCTCCGGCAGTTTGTTCGGGGTTTCCGGCTCTTCTAACTTGCTCAGCAAGCTGACATCGATTTTTATTACAGTGTTTTTTGCAACGAGCTTGACGCTGGCATTTATGTCCAGTCATAAAGCGAGTTCTGGCAGCGTGGTTAAGTCTGCGTTGACACAACAGGCTCCGGCCAAAGGCGAAGCAGTTGAAGCTGCTAAGCCGGTTGAAAATACACCCAAAGATATTCCTAATTAATACTTAGCCGTCGTGGTGGAATTGGTAGACACGCTATCTTGAGGGGGTAGTGACGAAAGTTGTGCGAGTTCGAGTCTCGCCGACGGCACCAGTCCCATGTTGTGTTGGCGACGTGGCTGGTTGGGAATTGGTTGTTTGGGAGTATTTCAATGAGTTGTTGGGTATGTTGCATTGAAATCACTTGTTAACATGATCGATTAAGGCAAATCAGTGTTAGAAAACTATTTCCCAATTCTGATGTTTATCCTGGTCGGCCTAGGCG